>DASYXT010000117.1:0-3159 GCA_035934555.1 Verrucomicrobiia bacterium
AAGTTTGATATGCGTTGGCAGCACGTTCGAGAATGGATTGCTGGTGACGGCCTGGTCCAGGACCTGCGTTACGCCGCGCGGATGTTGCGGAAAAACCGCGGCTTTACGACGGTCGCTCTGTGCACGCTGGCTTTGGGGATCGGTAGCTGCACCGCCATCTTCAACCTCGTTGAGGCGGTCTGAGCGTGAGCGCGGTAATCGATGGCAGTCTGCGCGGGATAGTTGAGGGAATCAGGTCTGGGTCCGCCCGTGCGGAAGGTTTTTTTGGAGTTTCGGAAGTTTGATGTGTTCGGTCAGAAGGTTTTTCAAGGCATGGGAGGGCTCTGAAACGTGGTCTGGCCGGATGGCCGAGGAGGCTTTTGGCCCTCCCCGGCATTGGCAGAACGACGTTTCGTCGCCCTCATCCAGTTATCCCTCGGCAGGTTGCTCCTCAGCAGAGCCTGCTTCTGTTTCACTGGACAAAACGGAGCGTTTCCCGTTTCCGTTTCCCTTAGGGTCCTATAGGCAGGGAAACTGGAAACGGCAGTTTGAGCTGATAGCCTTTGGCATTTCGGACCACCTCCCCTTTGGTGGACAGTTCGGTCAGGGCAGCACACATGGCGGCGGTGCGAATGCCGCAGAGTTTTTGCAACTGCCGTGCGGCCACCGGTGCATTGAGTTGGGCCAAAGCCTGGCGCACGCGCTGGACGGGTGTGGGCGCGCTGTCGGGCTGCGGCTCGGTCGGCTGGACCACAGTCAAGGACACCGTTGAAGACGACTCGGTGAGTTGGAGCGGGATGTGATCCTGGGAAGGAGCGGCCCGATGTTCGGTGGATAGCGTCAGTTGGGAACCTTTGCGGCGCATATAAAGATTGGAGTCACCCCAGCCGTGGAGTTCGCTGGAGCCCCGCAGGGCCTGACCGGGGCGGCTGGCGTGGGAGTCTTTGCGGGCGTGATGCACGAGCATGACGGCCAGTTGGAACTTGCGTTGGAGTTCCCGCAGATAGGAAAGCAGCGCGGCGATTTGGGTGGCATCATTTTCGTCGACCCGGTGCAGCCTGATAAGTGGGTCCAGGATTAAGAGGACCGGCCGGTGTTGCTGGACGGTGTGATCCAAGCGCTCTCGATCAGTGGCCGTGTCCAATCGGAGCGAGGGGGCGGTAATGACCTGCACGGGCAACGAGGCAAAAGAGACCTGGGCGGCAGCGGCGATGCCCTCCAGGCGCTGGCGCACCACCGCTAGGGAGTCTTCGGCCGGGAAGAGCAACACCGGTCCAGTGCGCCGCACGGGGAACTGACGCAAGGCGGCGGCACCGGAAGCAACGCTGACGGCCACGTCCAGAGCCAGGAAGCTTTTGCAGCATTTGGGTTCTCCGCCCAGGATGCCGACAGCCTGGTCGGTCCAGAGTTCTTCGACCAACCACTGGGTTTGGGGACCGTTACACTCCAGTTGGCTGGCGCGTTGGACAGGCAATGCGTTCACGGCTTTTTAGCGGGCTTGGGCTCGGGCGTGAAGACCTCGAAATAGAGTTTTTCGTCGAGCACGTCGCGTTCGGCCTGGCAAGCGGCCGCCAATAGATCGTTGGCCATATTCATGAGCAAGCGCAGGTTGCCGGCGGCGTGCTCACAGAGGGTCTGCAGCAGCGGGACGCTCATGAGCTTGGGATTGCCGGCGCACTTGAGCACGTGGGTCAGGGTCGAAAGCAACTGCTGGGGCGTTAAGGCCTCGGTGCGCAGGCGACAACGGATCCGGCTGGCCAGGGGCGAGAGTTCCGGGCAATCGAGCTTGGCGGCCAGGCGGCCATCGCCGGCCAGGACGACCGTCAGGATGGAACGGGAGTCCAGGTCGGCACTGGCCAGCAGGCGCAGTTCGCACAAGACCGCCGAGTTCATCTCCTGGGCTTCATCGATCAGGAGCACCGGGCGGTAGAGGGAGGTCTCGATATGGTTGTGCCATTTTTCACGCAGGACCTTGGCGCTGGCCCAGCGGTTGTGCGGCGAGAGGGGCACGGCAAAGAGTTCGCCCAGTTCGCGGTAAAAGTCCGCCAGGTTGGCTTGGGGCCGGGTGAGCACGCCCACGGCCACATCGCGCAACTGACCCAACCGGCCACAGAGCAGGCGCAAGGCAGCGCTCTTGCCGGAGCCCGGTTCGCCAATGGCCAGAGCAAAGCCGCCTTCGCCGACTTGTTGTTCGATGCGCCAGCAGAAGTTCTCCAAGGCCGGAGCCACCCAGAGGGCGGAGGTGGGGATTTCCGGTGAGAACGGGTTGAACTTGAGACTGTAAAGAGAGAGAAGCTTTTTATTCATGAAGGGTTAGTGTCATCGGTGAAGGTGGAACGGACTTCGTCTTTGGGCAGATAGGCTGGAGGCAGACCAGTAGTGGCGTAGTCTTTGAGAAGCTTCTGCAACAGCGGCGCCGGAGCACTGGGCGGGGGGACTGGAGCCGTTGGGGTGCCCACCGGGGAGGCCTTGGGCGCCCGATGGCCCTCCGCGTTCTTGTGCTTATCCAGCGGATAAAGCCGGCAGAGAATGGCGCCGGTTTTGGGATCGGCCAGGTAGATGTGGCTCAGGTCCCAGGAGGCGGCGCGCAACGTGATGCGCTGGAAATGGCCGTAACGGGAAGGCAACTCCAGGCGCACCGTCTTAAGGCTGGTGGTTAGATCGGAACGTCGAACCTTGCGTGTCCACTCAGCGGTGAAGGCCAGTCGGAGGGCTTCACTATTCGGGCAGGGCCGCCCCACGTCCTTATGTTGGAGGGCCGCCTGCCAGGGCGTCATGCCCAGTTCGGAATGGACCTTGCGGTTGTATTCCATCTCCGCCCAGGCCAAGGTGGCTTCATTCAGAGCGCCCAAGCTCAGGTCGGGCACCCCTTCGAGCATCGGCAGGAGCCGACCTTCAATCTGGGTCCAGAAGCTCTCCTGCTTTCCATTCTGGTAGGGCGAGTAATAGAGGGTGTGCTCGGACACGATGCCCAGGCGCTCCAGGCCCTGCTCGGTTTCAGCGGCAATCATGGCTGACCCGTTATCGTCGAGCAGGGCGCGGGGTAAGCCATGCTTGGCGAAAGCCTGGCTCAGCCCATGGCAGAGTTCCTCGGCGCCCTCGCTCAAATACCACTGAGCGTGGCAGCAAAGCCGAGAGCGGTCGTCCAGCACGCCCAGTAAAACCGGATAAACCCACTGA
>DASYXT010000017.1:0-3054 GCA_035934555.1 Verrucomicrobiia bacterium
GCGCTCAAGCTCAGCCCACTCACGCTCCGGGAATACGTCGCTTTCAGGACAGCCGCGTCGCTGCCACAAATCGATGTTGCCACCGTGCTTGTGAAAGACAGCTAGCTTCGCCGCCGTGATCATGGCCGTCTAACGGTGAAGCTGAGCGGCCGCGCAGAAGCGTCCGAGGGGCGCCGCCGCCAAACAGAAATGACAACAGCTAATCATTTGTACGTGCGCAGCACGAGGAACACCACGAGGATGATGATCAGGACAACGACGATGGTTGCCGAACGCATGTTCTCCTCCGAACCCTTCGCGGCGCCCAACCCCCGGCGCGTCACGGACCGCTCCAGCGATTGTTAGAGCGCACCTACCGAAGCTACTGTGCGCGCGCCGCGCCGGCCTTCGCAAGCAAATGCCCAAGCCGTACTAGCGCGCCGCACCCACCTTCAACGAAGGGACCCGCCCCCTTGTCTCGGCGGGGCCATCGCGTCTCTGAGCTCAGCGAAGCCAACGTGGGCTCAAACGAAGCCACATCAGTCCCTTGCGCTGAGGCGACCCTCGCGGTCAGGAGCGCTCATCGAAGCCAAGGCGGCGCGCGCCCCGGCCTCAAATCAAGCGACGCACTGAGCCAGGAGCGCGCACATAGCGTTGCCGCCAAACGAAGCCTTCGCCGAGGCTTCTTCACTCAATACTGTCTTCTAACTGCTAAGAATCTCGCGCATGCGCTCTAACGGTGAAGTTGAGGGGCCGCACGACCACGTCCGACAGGCGACGCGGGCGCGCACTCTCCCCAAGAGCCCGCGGCGCCAAACAAGAAGCGCGTCACGGACCCCTCCAACGATTGTTAGGGGGCGCCCTCACAATCCAGGAGGGTCCGTGGGCCTGAGAGTAACTCGCGGCAGCTCGGGGTACGTCTCACGGACCCCTCCAACGATTGTTAGGCGGCACACGGAGCGCAGCGCCTGGCTCTCGCGATCACGCAGAATCGAACCGACCTCCGCGCGGTGCTTGCCACCCACACACCGACTGGATGAACCGCGGCGCCGAATACCAAGGCGAGCCTCACCTCGTGCGAAGTAGCGCTTCATCCAGAGCTGTTCCTGCGCGCGCTGCCTATCGTGCCGCCTAACGGTGAAGTTGAGGGGCCGGCTGAGGCGTCAGGCCGCACTCAAGTCGAACGAAGCTCATCGGGCGCTCCCTAAGCGGCCGGCATGGCGCCGAGGGCGCACAATTTCTCAGCGCCCGAGGCGCCAACCCAGAAGCGCATCACGGCCCCCTCCAACGATTGTTAGGCGCCACAGCTGGCATTGAGTCAGTCACGGAGAAGTCCGGGGCGGCTCAAACAGCCGCACCGACCAGTAGTAAGCATTGGGCCGAGCAACTAGGTAGCCGCTGCGCACGATGCCATCAGTGGCAACCAGGAACCACGTTATTCTGTTTACCTGCACAGGATGACCAGATAGGGCTGCGAGCCAACGCCACGGCGTGGAGAAAGAGTCGTATTCCTGACGAGCAAGCACAACATCGAAGCTGCCGACGCGCGACTGTGCAAGGATTTCCATGGCAGCACCGAGCGCTGAACCGGTGGACGTGCGCACAACTTTGTAGTCGCGTAGCGCGTAATCTCCTGTGGACGGCAAAGGCTTGCCAACGGGGCCGTTGCGGGGCTCCGAGGTTGCGGCAGCCGTGTGCAGCACATACTGAAGAGCAGCAGGGTCACCGCGCTGCTGAACACGCACAAGAACGTCCTGGGCGAGCGCGCAACCCGGAGAGATAAACAGCAGGAAGGTGCCAAACATGCGCACTGCCATGTGGCGCCTAACGGTGAAGTTGAGGGGCCGGCCGACCACGTGTCACAGGCGCGGCGGGCCCGCAATTTCGACTGGGGCCCGCCGCGCCCAACCACCAGCGCATCACGGCCCCCTCCAACGATTGTTAGACCGCCGCTTCACGAGCCAGAACACGATGAGCGGAGGCAGAATAAGAAATGGTAGAAACAGATGCCAAATCCCTTGCAGCATCTTCCAATCTACGTGGGGTTGTACAAAGGCATCGCTCAAAGAGACCGCTACAGCGAGCGCTACCGCGCAAATGGAGCTCATTACAGCGTGACGTTTGAAGAGCCTGGAGAGTAGGTACGCCAGGAGAGCGACAAACGGGATGAGCGCTAGCGCTTCGGAGCCGTAACGTACCACGTCGGCGTGACGAGCCCACCAAGCGGCTGGGAAGGGTGACCAGACAGCGAGCACGCCGTACAGCCAGACACCTGCGCAGATGCCCAGCCACGCAACCGCGGCGCCGAGCAGAACTAGGAGCGCTTGCTTCAAGGCGGTCTAACGGTGAAGTTGAGGGGCCGGACGACCACGCCAGCCAGCGGCCGCGGGCCCGCAATATCGACTGGGTCCCGCGGCCGCAAACCACCCACGCATCACGGCCCCCTCCAACGATTGTTAGCCGTCATTGGCAACCGCCCAACCCGCGCGAGAGCACCCCCATACGGCGCTCAAACCTGAGCGGCTTACTACTACTGATTCTCGTAGCGCCGTCAAAAACTTCCGGCGGTGTGACTAGAAAGCCGTTAACAAGCTCCGATGGGACCCTAGCAATGCCGAGAAAACGACGCGGAAACGGTCCGCCCCCTCCCGCGAGTGAACGCACCTCCGAGGACAACGCCACGCAGTGACGTGCAGGGTCAATCGACTCGGCACAATCCGCATAGAACGTAAGCGGGATTGAGGTCGTAACCTGGGAATTTTCTAGGGACGTGAGTCGAAGCTCCTGCGTTTGCAACAAGAGTTGATGCGCAGGCAAGACGTAAATGTTCAAGTAAACGCGCGCAAACCCCAGAGCATAGTCCGCATTTACGCTGATCGGCATGGTGCTCCCTACTCCATAACCTCCTGTTGGCGGACACGGGAAAAGATTGCCATTTGTAGCCGCGGCCACGCGCGGCCGATCGACCGCCTCGTAGTAGGTCGTCTTAACGGGAACGCAGCTGGCGCTCGAGACCAGTAGGAGCAAAGCAAGCGGGTAACGCCACATGACGGCTAACGGTGAAGTTGAGGGGCC
>DASYXT010000024.1:0-3313 GCA_035934555.1 Verrucomicrobiia bacterium
AAAGCAAGGGAGGTCAGCGGCCCCTGGGCATCCCGACGGTTAAAGATCGAGTGGTGCAAATGCTCGCGCTGTTGGTGCTGGCACCCATCTTCGAGGCGGATTTCCATCCGCATTCGTATGGGTTTCGGCCACGGCGTGACGAAAGGCTTGGGGTCGTGTCTTGTCATTTGGACAAATAGGATAAATGGCTCTTGACGGATCGGGCTTAGGCTGCTTTGATACCCAACGCCGAGGCGCAACTATGTCGTCGGGATTTTCACCTGGGTTTAACACCCCATAGACGCTCCTTCAGAAGGTTCTATCATGCACGCGTTCAGCAGGAGTTATCGCAGAGAAGGCACAAACTCTTTTGCTTTGGAACTTTTATGAAAGCCAAACCTCAATCTCCCGTACCCCCCCCCCATTCCGTCAACTCCCCTGCTGAGTCTTTCGCCTCACGGCTCAGAGCTTTCGTCCTGACGCCAGCTCTCGCCCTGGAGCCAGCGGTTTCTGGGCAAGGGCCAGCGGATCAACCGCAGGCCCCCCTTGCCTCAACAATTGGCGGATGCCGCCTTTTTGTGGCGCAATCCATTATAGCCCTCCTAATCTCCTCGCAGGTGACGCCAGCACAGGTTCGCCCGCCCGCTATGGCGTGCGGGGCCGTGAAAATCCCCTGTCCCGACCAGCACGATCCGCCCGAGTGTCTCACTTCCTGCTGTCCACCGAGCTTCGGTGGCGGTGGTGGAGGCGGCGGCGGTGGAGGCGGCGGCGGTGGAGGCGGTGGTGGAGGCGGGGGCGGTGGTGGATCAAGTTCAACAAGCTGTGGAACGTGTGGAAGAACCAGTACAGCTCCTCGCGAAACTGCGTACGAGCCGGGAATGCCAAGTTATTGGGTATCAGAGCCATACGTTAACGTCAGAATAGAGGACTCTCCGCTTTTCTACACCCCGGCGCGGGGCCTCCCCATCACCTTCCACACCTCGTATCGCCAACGCGGTGCCATTCAGGAGGACCCGACCATCTTTGGGCTCGGTCCGAACTGGTCCTGCTCCTTCCGCGCCTTCCTTGTGGACCTGAGCAGCGGCGCGAGCTTATTGCGCCTGCACAAAGGCAGCGCCGGCTACATAGATTATACAAATGGTGTCCCCCAGTACCTTGACGGTTCACTCCTGGGCTCTGTCTCCGGCGGATATCAGATTGTATTCCGCGACGGCTCCACCAATACCTTTACGCACGCCTTCACCGACTCCGGCGGTAACAGCCTTTATTTTCTGACATCACAGTCCGACCCCGCCGGCAACACAACCACCTACACTTATTCAACTGATTCCACCATTGCCCAGCTTGTTTCCGTCTCCGATCCTGACGGTAACGCCACTCACCTGTACTACGAAAACACGACCTTCACCAACCAAATCACTAAGGTCGTTGATCCGTTCTCCAGAACCAACCTGCTCCAGTACGACACCTCAGGTTATCTCACAAACACGGTGGACGTGGCAGGGTTGACGAACTCGTTCGCCTATGACGCGGGCAATCCCGGCTGGATAACCAACATGACAACCCCCTATGGGTCAACGGTGTTTGCTTACGGCGGGTGTGACGCGACCAGCAGCGATTTTTACACCACCGGCAATCAGCTCAACCGATTCGTCACGGTGACCCTCCCTAACGCCGGGCACGAACTGTATCTATATCGGCACGATTGTAGCGGCATCCTCTCGAGCAACTATTCCCCGGTCCCATCCACCTCGCCCCTGGCCAACACACTCGACAACGTGGACCAGAACTACCGCAATAGCTTCCATTGGAGCCCTATCCAGTACGACCAACTCTCCACGTCGAACCCGACAAACTTTACCAGCAGGGATTATCTGCTCGGGCGACTGCGACACTGGTTGGCTGATCCCTCAAGCCAGGATCCCTCCGACACGGTTTCGCTCAATCGGGCGCCCAGCCCCGACGGAAGTACCACCGGCCAGCTCACCTGGTATGACTATGACGGCAAGACCTCGGGCAACAATTACCTCGGCACCAATTGCTACCCGGCCTTTGTGGCCTTGGTTCTTCCTGACGGCAGCAGCACGCGCTTTACTCGCTATTTCTTCAATCCCTTTAACAACCCGACCGAAACCATCGGGACATACTCCAAAGCCGACGGCTCTATCGGTTTGCGAACGAACAATTTCTATTACGCAGCCAATAACATCGACCTTCTCCAATGGGTTGGCCCTAACCATGAGCAAATCACCAGCAACTATTTTGCATCCGGCAACGTCATCCACGAGCCCAATGCCAGCTACGACGCCCTCGATCAGCAGACGCTCTTTTCGTATAACGCGAACGGCCAGTTGACAGAAATCCAGCGCCCCAGCGGTCTGACCACGGTCAACACGTATGCCAGCGCGGGCGCCGCCCTGAACCGCCTCACCAACACGACCGATGTCGAAATTAATAGGACGAATTCCTACACCTATTACGCCAACGGGCTGGTCAGTACGCACACCGACGAGCGTGGGTTGCTCACCACGAGTTTTTGGGACAACCTCCAACGGTTGACTGGCACGTCCTACCCGGACGGCACAGCCATTTCCAACGTCTATACCATCCTGGACCTCACCGGAACAAAGGACCGCTTGGGAAACTGGATCTATGCCAGTTTCAACCAGATTCGCAGGAAAACTGCCGAAACCAACGCCAACGGTGTCGTCACCCGCTACGGCTATTGCGATTGCGGCGCGCTCTTCGCCGTCACCAACGCTTGGAACACAACCGTCCAGCAGGTCACGACCTTTGCTTACGATTACCAGGGCAATCGCACATACACATACCTGCCGGATATCACCATTACCAACTGGTTCAACGCGCTTCAACAGCTCTATACCTCCTGGGACAGCCGCGGGTACAGGTATCTGTACTACAACAACCAGGGCCTGCTCACCAACACGAGCAATGCTTACGGCACCGAACAGGCCACCATCTTCGACAACGAAGACCGGCCGCTGTATGTCACCGACGCCAATGGCGTCACCGTCACGAACTCCTTCGACAGCCTCGCCCGCCTCGCCACGCGCAAGCAGCCCGACGGCGGCACGGAGTACTTCGGCTATTCACCGCCAGGCCTAATCGCCTACACCAATCAGCTTGGGCTCGTGACCCGGTTCGGTTATGACGCTGCGGGCCGGAAGACGTCCGAAACCAACGCAAACCTGCAGGTCACCCAGTTCAGCTACAACTCGGCCGGGGACCTCCTGACCCTCACCGACCCCAAGAGTCAGGTCACGACGTGGCATTACGATGCTTACGGCCGGGTGACCAACAAGCTCGACCAGAC
>DASYXT010000026.1:0-5165 GCA_035934555.1 Verrucomicrobiia bacterium
GAATCCTACCGGGTCGTTCCCCTTGGGATCGGTTTCACTACCAATGAGATAGCCGGTTCTTCTCTGGACGAGAAACTGCGCAGCCTCCTCGCCCGCGCATTGCGGATCGCGAAGTCACGCCTCCAGCAGGATCAGGATGAGCAGGCTCGCCTGAAAACAGCGTTCCAGCATTGAGTAAGAAAAGCTCAACAAATGAGAAACGAAAGTCATGCGGATCGCCCTGGGGTCGCAGATCGCCTTGGGGTCGTGTCTTGTCATTTGGACAAATAGGATAAATGGCTCTTGACGAATCGGGCTTAGGCTGGTTTGATAGGCTTATGGCCAGGGCCTTACGCATCGAACGGCCTTATGGGCGGTATCATGTCACTGCGCGTGGTAACGAACGCAGGGACATCTTCCGCGACGAAGCCGACCGAGCGGCTGCGGGTGCTGCGGCAGTTCCGCTGGAGTTCCTACCCCGGCTACGCCGGTCACAGGCCGCCCCTGGCCTGGGTGTGTCGTGAGCCGCTGGCTCGCTTGTGCGGCGGCAGCAGTGCTGAAGAGCAAACTGCCGCGCTTCGGGCCTACACCGAGAGTGCGCTCTTTCAGGGCACCCTGGAGCCTCCTTGGGCCCGCTTGGTGGATGGCTTGGTACTGGGCAGCGCGGCTTTTGCGCAACGCCTGCGGCGTGAGGCTCGCGGCAACGCACGGGAACAAAGAGCGTTGAGGACCGCCGCGGCCGCGCCAGCCTGGGCGCAAATCGTCCGCGCCCTCGAGCAGGCCAAAGGGGAGAATTGGGCCAGTTTTGCTGAGCGTCATGGCGACTGGGGCCGTGATGCCGCTCTCTGGCTGGGGCGGCGCACCGGGCGCATGACTTTAGCCCAGTTAGGCAGGGCCACTGGTGGGCTGGATTATGCGGTTGTGAGCAAAACCCTCTCGCGCTTTAGCCGGCGGCTCTCCTTGGATGGCTCCTTGCGTGAGCAGTTGGCATCTCTTGAAAGGCAATTGTCCAAATGACAAGACATGACCCAGACATGACCCCAGTGCTTTCAACAGACGATCCGCTTGCGGCGTTTAGATGCCATCGCCTAAATGAGCGGCAGAGGTGCGCACCCCGCGCTCGCGGCCAGACCTTCCTACCTCCAAGAACCCTTCGCGGCACGTCCACTCAACCTGGGGTAACGACCCCATTCACAACCGCAAACTTCTTTTGATAAAAGTACCTTGTAGCCAAGAGCAGTTAAACTCATCCGGCGCGAAGGACTGGGGTAATCCCGGAGCGCAGCACGCGCCGCGATTTGAATGTGAGTGAGACACAATCAACTAAATATGAGAACGCCATCTACTACGCCCATTTCGCCTCTACCCAGCCGGCTCAATCTGATAAGAATGGCCGTTGTCACGGGCATATTGTTGGCCCCCTTGCTGCTGTTTCTCCCGTCCACCAAAGCTAGCCAGCCCGCCATTAACACAGCTTGGTTTCATTTGGCCGGACTTCAACCCATCGGCAGTGGGCCACTCGACGGGCCGGACACTACACAACTGGGCTCAATCCTCACCACCGCATTTGGCACGGCGCAGAGCCTCAAGCCCGGCGTCAACGTTCCGGGTCAGCGATGCGAGATATATAATGACCTACGGGCCGACCTCGAGTCCTACCTCACCAACTACCCGACGAGCGACTGGGCACCAAGTGTGAACCTTCTGCTTGCCCGTACTGCGCAGCTCCGCTGTGCCTATAACCTCGCCATGGCACACTACCAGGCGGCGTTCAACGAAACGGCTGGACTCCCAGACGACGCCGCCCGGAACCTGGCTGCTCAGGCATCGGGCAGCTTGGGCAAACTGCTCGAGCTCACGGGCCAAAATGTTCAACTTGACGCCCTCATCAGCCAATGCGCCCAGCTCGGCTTGCCACTGAACGGCGCTGGGTGGCGGTGGGCTACTGAAATGCGGGAATTTGTTCGTAAACACCCGACTGAAGCTTATAAATGCGGCCTCTACTGCCTGGACCAACTCGGCAGGCTGACCCAGCCCGGGCAGTTCCTCCCGAAAAACATTCTAGAGCAACCTTCCTCAACCAACGGGTTTACTGCCGCTGATCTCCTCACGCTCGCAACCGGCGTTGGCCTGCGGGTCCACGCCGCATTAATGTCGGATTTCAGCGCTTTCCCGGTTCCCTCAATCGTACACCTGCGCTCCCAACACTTCGTTTTTCTCCGCAGCCAGCAGGGGGCGTTCTATCAGGTTTATGACCCGGTAGCGGACGGTCCGCGCTGGCTGGTGGCGGCCGACCTCGCCCAGGAGGCCAGCGGCTGTGTTGTCGTGAGCGATGTCGTGCCTCCTGCACAAACAATTTCGCTCACCACTCTGGGCACAAGCGCCGCGGCAGACTTCCGCGGACTCTGCCACGGGCCGGTGTCGCCGGACCATGACGACCATATTTGTAACACCAACCAGTGCCCGAATAACTGCCGGCCCGGTGGTGGCGGCGGTGGTGGTGGTGGCGGTGGCGGTGGCGGTGGCGGTGGCGGTGGTGGTGGTGGCGGTGGTGGCGGTGGCGGTGGTGGCGGCTGTGGGACCTGCGGTGCACACCAGAACCAAACACCTCCTGTCGTTGTTCCGTATTCTGGTATGCCCGTCTGGCTCGTATCGGAGCCTTGGCTTAACCTGTGGCTACAAGACGTGCCGCTGAGCTATTCCCCTGGCACCGGGCCTAATACCGATTTCCGCCTGGCCTATGTTGACCGCGCCTCCACCAGCGTCGTCTCACTGTGGTATTGGCATGGGGCAGAGGCTGGGAATGTGAGCGGCAGTGGCCAGTGGTTGTGTTCCTGGCTGTCCTTTGCAGAGCTAAGCACGGATGAGAATACAGCGGAAGTGATGTTGCCTGCCGGAAACTGGTTTACGTTTAATTTCCCGTCAGGTTCCTCTGTGAGCAGCATCAATTTCTGGCAGAATGTGTGGGCAGAAAAGCAAGGACCCACCGGCGGCATCACCAACGTGGTAGTCCATTTTCCGGATGGATCACAGCTCGCTTACTCCGTGTCGGACAGCGCAGACGCTACGGCCGAGACGATCGGCGGGTTATTTTTTATCGCCTCGGCCTCCGATGCGTCGGGCAATCAGACAACGTTCACCTATGACCAGAATTTCTACCTCACCAACGTTACCGCCGCAGACGGCACGAGCTTTACTTTGTCGTTTGCCGACTCCAGCTACCCGGATTTCATCACCGGCGTCACTGCCAGCTACGGCGCCACGGTAACCCTCAACTACCTGCACACGCGGTTCTTCGACGCCCTCACCAACATCGTCGATGCAGCCGGGGTCAGCTCGCTGATTGCCTATTACGTCAACTCCGAAGGCGACGGAGGGCCGATTTACCAGCTCACCACTCCGTATGGAACAACCTCTTTCACGACTTATGGCCAAGCTTACAGTCAGGGCATCTTCGACCGCACTCTGGAGATCACCAATGCTCTGGGCCAAGTCGAGTTTTATGCCCAACTGAACGCATACGGCGGCACAGACTGGCCGGACTTTGCGTCCAGCCAAATCCCTACAAACACCCCGATTGGCACGCTGGACACCGGCTCGGGAAACCGGCTGGAGCGGAATACCTTTTACTGGGACGTCCGTCAGTTCGAGCCATTCCTTTCGACCTCGCTGAGCAGTTTCGACTGGACTGCTTTCCGCGCGTCGCGTATCCGCCACTGGCTGGCAACGACGGACCCGACGTACAACCACTGGAATGCGCTGTCCGCCGAACAAGCCCCGAGCCCTGACGGAACAACCGAGGGTGAAATCACCTTTTACGACTACGTAGGCAAGCCCACGGGTGTCGATTACGAAGACGGCACCCAGCTCATGCCTTCTGTAATCGCCAGGGTGATGCCAGACGGGTCAACCTGGTACCGCTATAGCCAGTACCTGACAAACGGTCTGCCAACGCTCGTAGCGGACAGTTGGCTCGACTCCGCCGGGGTGCACACCCGAACCAACACATTTGCGTACGCTGCCAATAACACCGACCTGGTTGCCTGGACCGATGCGCTTGGCATTATGGCGGTCAGCAACCTTTACAACGCGTATCACCAAGTGGTCACCAATTACGACGCGCTCGGGGAGATAACCACCAACGGCTACGATGGGACCACCCACCAAATCACCAGCAGCCGCTCGCCCTCAGGGCTCGTCACATCATACTCGTATGGCTCCAACCACCGCATACAGCAGATCTCTGAACAACCCATCAGCGCCACCTGGAATTTCACCTGGAACACCGATGGCACGCTGTTCAGTTCGACCGATCCCCGCAGCCTGAGCGTCACTAACTTCTGGGATGGGCTGCATCGCCTCACCGGGTCCGTTTACCCCGACGGCACCGCCACGACGAACTTGTATTACATCATCAGCGGCGTTCCTTACGCGAACGGTTCGGGCGGCACCGCCATTCTCGATCGCACAGCGGCCAAGGACCGCCTGGGCCACTGGACGTACTTTACCTTTGATGCATTGCGGCGGATTCTTTTCGAGACGAACGCAAACAGCGCCGTGACGGCCTACGGCTACTGCGATTGCGGAGCGCTCAGCTACATCACCAACGCGCTCGGCACCAGCATCCAGCAAGCCACCACTTACACGTTCGACGATCAGGGCAACCGGATTTATGAGAATTACGCCGATGGCTACAACGTCACCAACTGG
This sequence comes from Verrucomicrobiia bacterium, assembly GCA_035934555.1. GTDB lineage: Bacteria > Verrucomicrobiota > Verrucomicrobiia > Limisphaerales > UBA8199 > DASYXT01. Next base: position 4,690 of record DASYXT010000026.1, read on the forward strand.
TTCGACTTCCTTCAGCGCGTCACCCTTACCGGCGACGGCACCGGCTACCGCTGGTTCTTTTACGACAACCTGGGCCGGCTCACGACGGTCAGCAATGCGTTCGGCATTGAAAGCGGAAAGGCCTTCGATGTGCTGGATCGGCCCATTCATTCGACCGACATCAACGGCGTCAGCCTCACTAACACCTTCGACAGCCTTAACCGCCTCGCCACACGCAAACAGCCCGACGGCGGCACGGAGTACTTCGGCTATTCCCCGGCAGGGCTAATCGCCTACACCAATCAGCTTGGGCTCGTAACCCGGTACGGCTATGACGCCGCAGGGCGGAAAACGTTCGAAACCAACGCAAACCTGCAGGTCACCCAGTTCAGCTACAACTCGGCCGGGGACCTCCTGACCCTCACCGACCCCAAGAGTCAGGTCACGACGTGGCATTACGATGCTTACGGCCGGGTGACCAACAAGCTCGACCAGAC
>DASYXT010000027.1:0-36524 GCA_035934555.1 Verrucomicrobiia bacterium
CGAGGCCCGGGCCATCATCGAAGAAAACCTCCTGGAGGAAGTAAGGGACAATCATCCCGGAATGCTCCGGCGCTTTGTGCTGGCGGCGCACGCGGCGCCGACGGAGGCCGATCGGGCCGTGGTTGATCGCGACCTGCAGAATGTCAGGGAATTTGTCGGCAAGCGATCGACCTTGGAGATTTTGCTCATGATGGCTTTTTTCGAAGGCTTCATCGCGAAGTTTATGGCATACTTGGCCGACCTGGCCGCCAAGCGGGGTTCCTCCGAGATGGTGTACACGGACGTGCATGGGGAATGCGACATCGCCCATACGGCGGGGCTGTTTTCGGCGTTCGATGCTGAATTGGCCATTGCCACGAACCCTCCGCCCGTGGAGAAGATGCTTGGCGGGGTCAAGCTCCTGCGGCGGCTGCTGGCAACGATTCTTCGACCCGAATAGGTTCATTTATGAGTATTACTCCAGCGAAACAGATCCGCGAGGCGCTGTGCTTCGTGGTTCAGCAGCTCCGGCGGCAGTACTTCAAAAGGCTCTGGGGCATGCATATTGGCCACGGAACGAGAATCGCCTGCAGCGCGCGGCTGGACAAGATGAATCCGCAGGGGGTGCACATTGGCAGCCACTCGCTCGTGGCCTTTGGGGCGGCGATTGTCACGCACGACTGGGTGAACGGCTGGAACCGGGACGTGCGCATCGGGGACAACTGTTTCATTGGCGCTCATGCGATCGTGTTGCCCGGAGTGGAGATAGGGGACAATTGCATCATCGCCGCCGGGAGCCTCGTGGTACGCAACGTGCCGGCGGGTTCCCTGGTCACGGGCAATCCGGCGCGGGTGGTCGAGAACAATGTTAAGACGGCTCGATATGGAGTTCGGTTAAGGGGGCCCGCGATCGCGCCAGCGACTGCCCAGGAGGCCACAGCGTGTTGTTGCGGCAAATGCCCCAGGGCAAAGGCTCTGGTTGCGCAAGCCGCATGATCCCCGTGTCCTCGATAAGAACGACCATCCTGGCCGAGATCCAGCAGATTGCGGAAGGAGAGCAAAAGGCTCTACCGGAATTGACCGATGATCTGTTGTTGCTGCAATCGGGCCTGGATTCGCTGATGCTAGCCATTCTTGTGGCTCGGCTCGAACAAAAGTTGGACCTGGATCCTTTCACCGACTCGGCAGATACCTTTTATCCCATGACCCTTGGCGATTTCATCAAGGCCTATGAAAGAGCGGGGGAAATCTGATGGGGAAAGACGATGCGGATTCGATCCCTACGCGACTGTCTCGGCAATGCAAGTTGTTCCGCCGGGTGCCATCTTCGGGGAGCACGGGGCAGCGTTTGGCTCGGGGAACTGCTGGGCGCGACCTGCCTGGGCGGGCGGGGAGCGCAACTTGCCGGCCGCTCCATTCTTTTGCGCACCCACAACCCCTTGACCGCAGCACTGGCGATGGTCGAATTGGATGGGGTTGCCCAGCGGTTGGTGATTTGTCCTCCCGATGTAGCTTCGCAACACGTTCCGTCGATTATAGCGAAAGCGGGCGTGGACGTCCTGGTCTCGGATGGAGAACGGGGCGAAAAGGGGGCTGGGGGATTGACTCCGCGCGTTCATGCAGGTGCTTCCCTCAGTCCTTGCGGCCCGGCGGCCCTGTCCCCAGTCGCAACCCAATGGGTGCTGCTGACCTCGGGTACGACGGGTGAGCCCAAAATGCTGCTCCACGATCTGGCGGGATTGACCGGAGCGATAAAACCCGGCCAGCTTGATGGGCCGGATGTGGTGTGGGGCACATTCTACGACATCCGGCGTTATGGCGGGCTCCAGATCTTCTTGCGGGCATTATTGGGGAATAGACCCCTGGTGCTGCCCGATCCGGCGGAATCACCCACGGACCATCTCGTACGACTGGGCGCTCACGGGGTAACGCATCTGACCGGCACGCCGTCCCACTGGCGGCGGGCCCTGATGAACCCTGCCGTCCGCGCGATAGCGCCCCGGTACATCCGTTTGTCCGGCGAGATTGCCGATCAGGCGATTCTCGATGCGCTGCGGTCGGTTTTCCCCGCCGCCGCGATCGGCCATGCTTACGCCTCCACGGAGGGAGGAGTAAGCTTCGAGGTGACAGATGGTCGAGAGGGTTTTCCGGCTGACTTGTTTGGGCGCAAAGGGGAGGTGGAAATGAAAGTTGAAAACGGATCGCTACGCATCCGCTCGAGTCGGACCGCCAGGGGTTATCTGGGGGAGCCGGAATCGGTTTTGGCAGACAACGATGGCTTCGTCGATACGGCGGATATCGTCCAACAGCGTGGTGATCGCTACTACTTCCTGGGGCGGCGGAGCGGCATCATCAACGTGGGTGGATTGAAGGTGCATCCGGAGGAAGTTGAGGCACGGATCAACGGACATCCCGCAGTGCTGATGTCTTGCGTCCGGTCTCAGCGAAACCCAATTACGGGCGCCCTGGTGGTGGCGGACATTGTCTTGAAGGAGCGGGAAAGCTGCGGGAACGGCAAAGGCAGGGAGCTGGAACAGGAGATTCTGAGCCATTGCCGGAAAGCGCTCCCCCGGCACAAGGTGCCGGCGGCGCTCCGTTTCGTTAAGGCTTTGGGCCTGACCGAGACGGGAAAAATGGGGCGGCCTCATGCGTAACGTCATTGTAACGGGAGCATCACGCGGGCTGGGCCTGGCCATTGCGCTAAAGCTGGCGGCGGAAGGATATGGGGTGATCGCGGTTGCACGGAAAGCGACGGAGCAACTGACGCATCCGCGGGTGGAAGGGGGGCGCTCCACCGCCGGCTCAGTCCGATTTGTCCCCTGCGATCTATCTGAGCTTGACCGCATCCCGGGGCTGGTCCGGTCATTGCGCAAGGAGTCGGGGCCGCTCTACGGTCTGGTGAACAATGCGGCGGTGGGGTTTGACGGCACCCTGGCGCTCATGCACAACGCCCGGATCGAGCAACTGGTGCGGATGAACACCTTATCCCCAATCCTGTTAACCAAGTATGTCGTGCGGTGCATGATGTCGGAAGGGGAAGGTCGCATCGTCAACGTGGCTTCGATCATCGGCTTCACGGGGTACAGCGGGCTGTCGGTTTATGGCGCCACGAAGGCATCCCTGATCGGGTTCACGCGCTCGCTGGCACGAGAGGTCGGACGCAGAGGAATCAACGTCAATGCGGTGGCGCCAGGTTTCCTGGAAACCAAGATGACCGAGCAGCTTGACGACGAGCAACGCCAGCAGGTTGCCAGGCGGAGCGCCCTGCGCCGGCTTGCCGGCCTCGAAGATGTGGCCAACGCGGTGGAGTTCCTGATGGGCGACAAGTCCGCGAGCATAACCGGAACGGTGCTGACGGTGGACGCGGGCAATACTGCATGAAGGCATTGGAAGCAACCGCCATTCCCTCCGCGGCGCAGATGTGGTTAGGCGCCCTCGAACGGACCGCACCTATCCGGGATAATCCGCACCGGACCTTCCCGGATGTAATCGAGGAACTGGCGGAGAAGTTCGGCACGGCGCCGGCGCTGCTCGCGGACGGCGAATGTCTGACGCACCGGCAGCTAGCCGAGCGCTCGAACCAGTACGCCCGGTGGGCGCTGGCTGTGGGGCTGCGCAAAGGGGAGGTCGTGGGCCTGTTGATGGCGAACTGCGCGGAGTACATGGCCATCTGGCTGGGGATCACACGCATCGGTGGTGTGGTTGCGCTGCTCAACACGAAGCTGTCCGGCCCTTCGCTAGCGCATTGTATTCGCAGCGCGGATCCTAAACTCATCATCGTGGACGCCGGATCGCACGATGGCTTGGGACGGGCGGTGCCGGAGTTTGTCAGCCACGAAAGGATCCGGGTCGGCGGCGCTCAGATGGTTCGAAGGTATTCGGGTGAATGCTTGCGGGAGGCGGAGCGAGGCGCTGTGAGCATCGAGGATACCGCCCTCTACATTTACACTTCGGGCACCACCGGGCTGCCTAAGGCCGCGCGGGTCAGCCACGGGCGGGTCATGCAATGGACGCATTGGTTTGCCGGGATCATAGATGCCGGGCCGGAGGACAGAATGTACAATTGCCTCCCCATGTACCACAGTGTTGGAGGCGTGGTGGCGATGGGCGCTGCCCTGGTCGGCGGGGGGTCGGTGGTCGTCAAGGAGGGTTTTTCGGCGCGCCAGTTCTGGGACGACATTGTTCGCTGGGACTGTACGCTGTTTCAATACATCGGCGAGCTCTGCCGGTACTTGCTGGCAAGGGAGCCTGCTGCGGGCGAGCGGGATCACCGGATTCGGATGATTTGCGGAAACGGCCTTCGCCTGGATGTGTGGAACGATTTCAAGGAACGCTTCCAAATCCCACGAATTCTGGAATTCTACGCGGCGACCGAAGGTAGCTTTTCTTTGTATAACGCCGAAGGCAAGCCTGGGGCCATCGGGCGAATCCCGCCGTTCCTGGCGCATCGCTTTCCGGTGGCCCTCGTGCGGCATGACGCGCAACGCGAGCAACCTCTGCGGGACCAGAGCGGGCTTTGTGTTCGCTGTGCGCCGAACGAACCGGGCGAAGCCATTGGAAGAATTTCCGACTCCGGGGGTGCGGGCGGCCGGTTCGAGGGCTATACCGATGCGGAAGCTTCCGAAGCCAAAGTGCTTCGCAACGTGTTCAAGAGCGGAGACGCTTGGTTTCGCACGGGCGACCTCATGCGCCGTGATGAGAAGGGCTTTTTTTATTTTATCGATCGGCTCGGGGACACCTTTCGTTGGAAAGGCGAGAACGTTTCCACAAGCGAGGTTTCGCAAGCCATCTGCGGGTTTCCCGGGGTGCGGTTGGCAAACTGCTACGGTGTCAGGGTTCCGGGGGCTGAGGGCCGCGCGGGGATGGCCGCCGTGGTTACCGAGGCGGGGTTGAATCTTGCAGCGTTTCGGCTGCACCTCGTCAACCTCCTGCCAGGTTATGCGTGTCCCCTGTTCTTGCGCATTGTTGATGATTTGCCGGTGACGGGGACCTTCAAGCTGGCCAAACAGGACCTGGTCCGGGCGGGATACAATCCGCGCGAGACTGCCAACCGTGTGTTCTTTAACGATCCAGTCAAGGGGGCATTTGTGCCGCTGGACGAGGAGCTTTATGAGCGCCTTCAGCGAGGCCAGATTCGCTTATGATGAGAGCTGAAACCATCGCCATTCACAGCGGTTATGAACCCGATCCCACAACGAAAGCCGTCGCGGTCCCCATCTACCAGACCGTATCGTATGCTTTCGAGAGCGCCGATCACGCCGCTGCGCTCTTCAATCTGGAAGTGCCCGGGTTCCGCTACAGCCGGATCAGCAACCCAACCACGGCCGTGCTGGAAGCGCGTGTCAGCGCCCTGGAAGGTGGGGTCGAGGGGGTCTGCGTCGGCAGCGGCCAGGCGGCAGTGAATTACTCGGTCCTCAACGTGACCGCAATGGGCACGAATATCGTTTCGGTTCCGCAGCTCTATGGCACGACCTACACGCTCTTCACCCATGTGCTGCCCAGCCAGGGCGTGCAGGTCCGTTATGCGGAGTCGGACCGGGCTGATGACATCGCCCGGTTGATCGACGAGCGGACGCGAGCCGTGTACTGCGAAAGCGTGGGCAATCCCGCGGGGAACATCTGCGACATAGGCGCGCTGGCGGAGCTGGCGCACGGGCATGGGATTCCGTTGATCGTGGATAACACCGTTGCCACCCCCATCCTGATGCGTCCCATCGAGCATGGCGCGGACATCGTGGTGCATTCGCTCACTAAATTTCTGGGCGGGCATGGCACGACCCTCGGAGGGATCATCGTCGACAGCGGGAAATTTGACTGGAGAAAGCACGCCGGCCGGTTCCCGATGTTTTGCCAACCCGACCGTTCTTACCACGGGCTGGTGTATGTGGAGCATTTCAAGGAAGCGGCGTATGCCGCCCGCTGCCGCAACGTTTACCTGCGCGCGACCGGAGCGTCCCTGTCGCCGTTCAGTGCGTTCCTGCTGTTGCAGGGGATCGAGACGGTTGCGCTGCGGGTCGAACGCCACGTGGACAATGGCCGCCGCGTTGCCGAATTCCTTCGCCATCACACCAGCGTGGCTTGGGTCAACTACCCCGGATTTGCGGATTCACCTTATTACGGGCTGGCTCAAAAGTACCTGGCGGGCCGCGCCTGCTCGATCCTGGCCTTCGGGATCAAGGGTGGGTTCGAAGCGGCGAAGCAGTTTTACGATGCGCTGAAACTGGTCAAGCGCCTGGTTAATTTAGGGGACGCCAAGTCCCTGGCCTGCCATCCGGCGTCCACCACGCATCGCCAAATGACCCAACAAGAGCTAATGAAATCCGGAGTGCGCCCCGAAATGATCCGGCTCAGCGTGGGTATTGAACACATTGAGGACATTCTGGCCGATCTCCAACAAGCCCTCGCGGCGGTCAAGAACGTATGAAACCTGTGCTTAATGTCGGTTTAGTCAACAACATGCCCGACGCGGCCCTGGAACCGACGGAGCGCCAATTCGTGGCGCTGCTCCAAGAGGCCGCCCAGGATGATATGACCGTCCTCCTGGAGTTGTACACACTCCCGCTGGTACCGCGGGGCGAGCTGGGCCGCCAGCACCTGAGTTGCTACCACAAGCTCGAAGACCTCTGGCGCCATCCGCTCGACGGCATCATTGTGACGGGCACCGAACCCCGAGCGAGGGAGCTGGAGTATGAACCATACTGGGGGCACATGGCACGGCTGGTGGATTGGGCGGCCCAGAACACCACGTCGGCGATCTGGTCTTGTCTTGCCGCGCACGCGGCTGTCCTCCACCTGGATGGAATCCGCCGCTGCCGGCGCGCCCAGAAGCGATTCGGCATTTTCAACTGCGTCCAGGTCCGGAAACACTTTTTGAATGCGGGCCGAGGTGAGGAGATTGCTGTGCCGCATTCGAGGTGGAACGGACTGAGCGCGGATGAACTAAAAGACGCCGGATATGAAATCCTCACGCAAATCGGGGATGAGGACGTGGATAGTTTCGTAAGACAAAACAAGAGTCTGCACCTTTTCCTTCAAGGGCACCCCGAGTACGAGACCGATACTTTACTGAGGGAGTATCGGCGGGACCTGAAGCGATTCCTCAGGGGCGAAAGTGAGGTCCTTCAGACACTGCCAAAGGGCTATTCGAACCCGCTGGGAGGGGTGGTTAACACCTGGCATGCAGACGCCGTGCGGCTGTACCGCAACTGGCTCTGCTACCTCGCCGAACACAAAAGCGAGGCGGTTTCCCCCGCGGCGGTGCACGCGTAAGCCGGAAAAAATGCAAAACCTTATTCAGTCGAGAATGCCTGGGTGGTATGGACTTTGACGAGCTGCTACGAGGCATTTCCGAGGTCAACACGGCGATAGCGAATGGCCCGATCGTGCCCACGGTGACGCCGGAGGAAATCCGGCGCCACCTGGATTCGCTTTACGATTTCAGCAACCCGCTCGCCCTGGAGGCGGTTGTAGCCGATGTGGAACGAATGCTGCAGTCATGGCAGGTCCAGGTCACTCATCCTCGTTACATGGGATTGTACAACCCGAGCGTCACGCCGGCCTCGGTGGTTGGTGACACGCTGACGGCGGTTTACAATCCGCAGCTAGCCGCCTGGCGAACGTCGCCGGCCGCAAACGAGATCGAGCGGCATACCCTCGCGTGGCTGGCGGCCAAATTCGGGCTTCCGGCCGAAACGATCGCGAACTTCACCAGTGGTGGCACCGAGGCCAATCTCTCCGCCGTCATTGCTGCGTTGACCAGGGCATTTCCCGCGTATCCCGAGCAGGGGTTGCGGAGCCTGCCCGGTTCGCCCGTCATTTACCTGACACGCCAGGCTCATTACGGCCTAAACCGGACTGCGCGCGTGGCCGGGCTGGGCGGCGAGGCGGTCGCCACCGTGGAAACGGATTCGGATCTGAAGATGGACGTTTCGGACCTGGCCAGGAAGGTCGCGGCAGACCGAGGGAAAGGGAAGATCCCTTTCATGGTCGTCGGCAACGCTGGAACCACGGGAGCCGGTGTGATCGATCCGCTGCACGATTTAGCCCGCTACTGCAGAGCGGAGAACCTGTGGTTCCACGTGGATGCGGCCTACGGAGGGGCTGCGATTCTCTCCCCGCGCCTGAGGATGCACCTCCAGGGAATCGAAGCGGCCGATTCAATCACCTGCGATGCGCACAAATGGTTTTCGGTGCCGATGGGTGCGGGGATGTTCTTCTGCCGCCACCCGAAGGTTGTTCGCCAGGCTTTTGGCGCAGAGGTTACCTTCATGCCCGGCAAGACGGCGGGAATCGCGACCGACCCGTACACCACGTCCTTGCAGTGGTCTCGGCGATTCACCGGCCTGAAACTCTTTCTTTCGCTGGCGCATCACGGCCTCCCCGGCTACGCCCGGATGATCGAACACCAGGCCAGCATGGGGGAACTGCTGCGCGAGCTGCTTCGGCGTTACGGCTGGCGCATCGTCAACACGACGCCTCTGCCGGTGGTATGCTTCACACGCGATGCTCTCGACACTTCGATGTTCTTGCCCAAACTGTATCGCCAGCAGATCGCCTGGATGTCCGAAGTCCGGTTGGGGGACATGGCTCCGTGTCTGCGCGCGAACATCAGCAGCTTCCGCACCACGCAATCCGACGTTCAATGGGTGGTAGCGAAGTTGAGTGAGTTGGTGTAAATCGCCATCAGGTTCCGCGAGCAGCGGAGCAACCCTGGAGCTGCCGAAGGTCGCGCGCACCAACGACCCGCTCGGCCCCGGTTGGCAACCCTGTCAAAATCCTTTCCTGAGGACCAGGTAAGGCAAGAGGGACATCTCCGCCAAACCCGGCAACGGATCGGTCATACTGAAGACTGCCTCCACATTGCATGACCACAAAGACCGCAAATAGCCTGCTATATTTATCTCGCCGACCCAACAGCCCAGGAGAGCTGTAGGCAAGTCGGTCGTCAGGCGCATCCAGCTAACCCCCGGTTTCGCGCTACAGGTTTGTACCGGAAGGCCAAGCTGATCGGCGTAGAGCATATAACTGAAATCCACTCCGGCGCGTGCTCCGAGGCTAAGATAGCCCCATGTACGTGCGTTCACGTCGAGCAGTTTATAGCGACCGTCTCGGGGATCACACTTATATTCAACCTCGACCAACCCGTAGTAATCGATCGAGTTCAAGAAGCTTTCGGAATGATGCTCCACGACCGGCAAGTCCATGGACTCAACAAAAGTGCTGGCCCGCCCAAATTCCAAGGGGTGCTGGCGCTTGCGGCACGCAACCATCTTCCCTACCGCAACCCCATCGCGGCGAAACGCACAGTAAGAAACCTGATTGGCTCCCCCGCCCGGCACAATCTCCTGGACCATGATTTCGTCCACGGTGAGGATCTGCGCCGCCTGACGGCAGAGCAGTTCCAGCTCGTCAGCGTTGTTGGCTCGCCACGCTTTGGCGTGAGTGGAGTAGATAAAATGCTCCTTAATCGCAGGTTTAATCGCATAGGGAGGTGGAAAGTCGATTCTCTTAAGGTCGTCGAGGGTTTTAGGATAAAATGTTCTGGGAGTAGGGATTCCCAGGGCATCGGCGCGCTGGTAGGTGTTGCGTTTATCCCAGGCCCAACGAATGCAGTCCCACTCAGGAGTCGGCACACGCAAAATGCTGCTCAAGCGCTGGCGGTGTCGCGAGAAGGCCGCCACGTGCTCGTCGCGCGTGGGATAAAGCACCCAACCGTCCAACCCCAATTCGCTGCTGACTCTGAGGACAGCTTCGACGGCTGAGTGCTCCTGCCGCAGACCCGGCAGGCTAATGGCTTTGCTGGTATACTTCGAGAAGCGAGCGATCGACGTCTCGTCATCAACCACGCAGACGGGGATTCCGCGGCTGCCCAGGCTGCGCACGATGCTGAGCCCCTGATAATCCCCGCCAACCACCAGCGCGCCCGGGGCCGCGGGCTTGCCAAATGCCCGGCCAGCCAGTCTTGGCCTGGTGAGGGGCGTGGTCTGGAGCGCATTACTCACCGCATTTTTCCGCAAACGCTGTTTACCATTGCGGGGACGCAGTAGTGCGCGCCCGAGACGAAACGGGCCAGGGGTCCAAAGCTCCAGGCTGCGGGCGCCCCCAGGAAGTAAAGGCCCGGGATGGAGCTCTCTAGCCCCGCCCTTAGGAGGGGGTACCCATTAAAAAGTTCTATGCGCTCCCGTATCTCCGGACTGAGGAAATCGTATCTGGCAACATCAATCTTGTATCCCGTGGCGCAGAGCAGGTGGTCGGCAACCGAATCGGTGCCGTCGCTCAATCGCAGCCGCAGTTTGCCATTGACCCGGTCCGCGGACGTGATGCGCACATTGGTGCGGATGGGAACGTCCTTGAGGCGTTTGATCAACCAGCCCGCGCCGGCTGGACGGATGGATCGTCTGCCAATCCAATCCTGTGAGTTCCTCGGGAGCCAACGGAGGTAATCCGGACGCGCCACCAGTTGGCTAATGCCAGGTGGGCCCACGTCTCGCGGGGAGTAGATGAGCTTGCCCAGAAGAGTATTGCGAGTAATTCTGCCTCGCCACCGGAGCCAATGGATTTTGGACTGGCGAGCCAGGACGTCGACCGCAGCACCGGTCTCGTGCAGCAAAGCTGCTGATTCCAGCGCGCTCTGCCCCCCTCCCACGACAACAACTCGTTTGCCGCCGAAGTCGTCAAAAGCCGTATGCTGACTGGAATGACTGACCAACGAGCGTGGAAAAGCCGAGAGAGCATCGGGGATCCTGGCGAACGGCCCGATTCCTGCCGCCACGACAACAAAACGCGACTGCAAGACCTCGCCGTCCTCCGCGGTTACCTCGAATCCCTTGTCAATAGCGCGGACCAGGCGAATCTTGCGCCGCTCCACGTCAGTTGCCACCTGTTGCTGGAACCATTTCCCATAGGAGACGAAACGATCAATCGGAATCGGGTTGGCAATGTGGTTTCCGCGGGCCGCGGCGTAAGCTTCGAGAGTCAATTCGCGTTTCGGTGAGGCGATGTGCGAGGCCTCCCAGGACGAACGCAAGAACATGCCTTTGGGCATGTTGCGTTCCCAGAACTCCATCGGTTCTCCGAATATCCTAAATGACAAACCGGCCGCTTGAAGATGTGCGGCAGCCGAAAGTCCGTAGGGGCCTGCGCCGATCAAAAGTAGGCTATCCAATCCCATAACCCGCAAAATTCATACCCGGCAGCAAATTACCGTTGTGGCTTTGTCCCAACGAAACGAAATGCTCGACGCCTGCCAAAGGGCCGCAAAGCTATTCCCAGGCAACAAATTCATTCGCACCTCAAACATGATTATGACCCATTCTTATAGCATTTATAACCCGGAGGTCAAAGCCAAGGTAAACGGGCATGTACGGCTAGGTCATCCGCTCAAGTACGGAATCGGCCGAGCGAGATTACTCTTCCGCGCGAGCAGGCGGCGGGACGCCGCCTGGACCGCAGGCGCAGACCCCTGCGTCACATTTTGAAAACCCGCTCTAAGGTGGTTGAAAAAGAGAGAATTTGTGGAACTATGGCAGTATCGCTCGCATGAACCTATGGAATTGAGTCAATCATCAACTTCGGCGGGAGCGAGGCGGGAGCAATTCCAGCAAGCCGCCCCGAGGCGGGAGCATACTGGGAAGGGCTTTGCTGCCGGTTCGCGTGGGGTGAGCCTCCGGGGCGGGATTTGGGGCGCCGTTCTGCTCTGCGCCGGGTTGGGGCTTGCGGCTGCCGAAGCCGTGGATGTAACGCAGTTCCACAATCACCTCTCGCGAGACGGTCTTTACCTTGACCCCGCCTTCACACAGAGCGCCGCCGCGGCTCTCCACCGCGACCTGTCCTTTAATGGCCTGCTTGCGGGCAATGTCTATGCCCAGCCCCTTTATGTGGAAGGGGGACCTGGCGGAGCCGCCATAGTTATCGCCGTCACCGAGTCCAACAACGTTTATGCCTTGGATGCCGGTTCCGGCACTGTCGTTTGGCAGGTTAACCTCGGCCCGCCTGTGCCGGTCGCCGTTCAGCCCTGCGGTAACGTTGATCCCGCCGGCATTCTCGGCACGCCGGTCGTGGACCTCCCCACGCGCTCGCTGCTGCTCGACGCGGTCACCACCCCGGACGGGGGCGTGACGACGCGTCACTTGATCTACTCGCTTAACGTGGACAGCGGCACAACCAACGCCGGCTGGCCCGTCGATGTCAATGCCACCGCCTCTTACGGACCCGCGGTCTTTAGTTCCAGCACCCAAAACGAGCGGGGCGCGCTGGCCGTCGTCAACGGGATGCTTTATGTGCCCTATGGCGGACATTGGGGTGATTGCGGTACTTACCATGGGTGGTTGCTGGGCATTGCACTCACCAATCCCGCGAGCGTGACCGCCTGGGCCACCGGCGCGCCGGGGGGCGGCGCCTGGGCCGTTGGCGGAGTCGCCAGCGATGGGACCAACCTCTTCCTGGCTACAGGGAATACCTTCGGCGCAACTTCCTGGGGCGGTGGCGAGGCGATCCTGCGTTTACAGCCCGGTCCCGTCTTCAGCAGCAATCAAGTCGATTACTGGGCTCCAACCAACTGGGCCGCCCTCGATGCCGGCGACACCGATCTGGGTAGCTCTGGGCCCTTGCTGCTCGACGTTCCCGGTGCCAATCCCTCGCAGTTGGTCGTCGCAATGGGCAAGGACGGTTACGCCTACCTCCTGGACCGAGGGAATCTGGGCGGGGTAAGCCCGCCAATCGATCGGGGACCTTCCGTCGGCAGTGTCATTATTCAGGCGGCCGCCACTTACCAAACCGCCACGGGTGGCACCTACGTCGTCTACGAGCATAGCGCGCAATTATCCGCGCTTCGCATTACGCCCACTGCCCCGCCGCGCTTCACCAGCGCGTGGACCGTCAGCCAGAACGGCCGGGGTTCGCCCTTCGTCACCTCCACCGATGGCACCAATAACGTCGTCGTCTGGTCCGTCGGCGCGGAAGGCGACCAGCGGCTGCACGGGTTCGACGGGGACACGGGCGCCGTGGTCTATGGCGGCGGGAGCGGTAATGAACTGATGTCCGGGACCCGGCACATGCAAACGGCCATCGCGGCGCGCGGCCGAATCTATGTTGCCACTGACAACCAGGTGTTCGCCTTTACAGTCCCCGTTTCAGCAATCCAATTGTCTAACTGGTCTTTGTTACCTGGCGGAAATTTCGAGTTCAGTTTTACAAATGTTCCGGGCGCAAGTTTTACCGTGTTTTCGACAACGGACATTACGGTGCCGCAGGCCAATTGGTCTAGGCTGGGGACAGTGACGGAGACGGCTCCGGGGCAATTCCAATTTATCGACCCCAGTCCTGCTAATGGGGGCCAGCGGTTTTACCGTGTGCGTTCACCGTAGGGCCATGGGGCAAATTAGAATCGGCACCGGGTTGTGTTTAATCCATGAGGGCGTTGCTTGAAGGAGCGGCGAGGTACGTAGGCGCGCCGAAGACCGCTCGAACACGGCCTGGGCTTTCAGGTCGGGCTTATAGATTGGCCAAGGTTAGTGGCGAACGTTTCGCGTGGTCCTCACCCGGTGCGAACTGGAATGCCAACTGGCTTGACGTGGATGAGGGAGCATGCCGAGTGGAACTCTGGCTAATCCGGCTTGACCTGTCTGAGCAGGCACGGTTGTCGTTGCACCGAACCCTTAGTGGGAGTGAGCGCGAACGCGCCAGGGCTTTTCATTGGGAGCAGGATCGTAAGCGTTTTGTGGTCGCCAGGGGTGCGTTGCGCGACATTTTAAGCCGGTACCTGGGCCATCGGCCCGAGCAACTGCGCTTTTGCTACGGTCCGCACGGCAAACCCGCCTTGCACCCGGCGTTCAGCGCGCCTCGCGTCCGTTTCAATTTGGCGCATTGCGAGGATTTGGCCCTGGTCGCCGTTTCTGAGGCCGCCGACTTGGGGGTGGATATTGAACGCGTCCGGGTGATGCCCGACGCCAGCCAGTTGGTAATGCATTTCTTCTCACCGCGGGAGAGCGCGACATTTGCTACGTTGCCGGAGGCGCAGAAGCCCAAGGCGTTTTTCCGCCTTTGGACGCGCAAAGAGGCTTGGTTGAAAGCCACCGGCGAGGGGATTGGCCAACAGCTTTCACAGGTCGAGGTTTCCTTTCTCCCGGATGAACCGGCGCGTTTGCTGGCAATTCCGTCCGCATTCACCCACACAGCGTGGTCGTTGGCTGACGTTGAACCGGCCCCCGGTTTTGCCGGCGCCCTGGCTGTCGCCCGCCCAGAGGTCATTTGCCGTTATTGGATTTGGAACCAAACCGCCGACGCGGGTTCTTCCTAAGTCGTTAGGGAGCGTGATTCGGGCCGCAGCTCTCGGAATTGTTTCCACAGCGCGGGCAGCGTTTTGAACAGGATTTGTACGTCCAGCCACCAGCTCATCCGTTTGGCATAGTCGATATCCAACCGCACCATCTCCTCGAAGGTCGTCCGGTTTTTGCCGCTGACCTGCCACAAACCCGTGAGGCCCGGCACCGCATCGCACCGCTTCCGCTGCCAGGGCTTATACACTTCATACTCGTAGGGCAGGCAGGGCCGCGGGCCCACCAAACTCATCTCGCCGCGCAAAACGTTTATCAACTGCGGCAACTCATCCAAACCCGTCGCCCGCAAGGTGCGCGCCAGCGGCACCAGCCGGGGGTCCTTGCGCGCGTCCAGCTTCACCATCGGTTTATTCGACTGAATCAACTCCTGCGTGTGCCGCTCATGCGAGCCTGTGTCGGCGTCAGTCTTCATGGTGCGAAATTTGTACAACAGGAACTGGTTCCCTTTGTAGCCGACGCGGCGCTGGCGGAAGAAGATGGGCCCGCGCGACCCCAGCTTGATCACCAGCGCGATCAGCCCGCCCGCCAAAATTAAACCCGGCGCAGCGGCCACAATCACTGCCACGTCCAGCACCCGCTTCCACACGGGAATTGGGGTGTCGCCGTGTTGTGCTTGGCGCAAATGCGCGTGGCGCGGGGCCGCCCCCACTTTGTCTGCGTCCTGTGGACGCACGGCAGGCAAGGCCGCCGGTCGGGCCTGTGCCGGGATAGCCAAGTCCCCCGCAGCGCCAAGGTACTGACGCCTCAGCGCGCCCATCGGCCAACTCTGCTGTTCGCTGCTCATAAATCTTTCAACGCACGCGCGATTACGGCGCATTGCAGCGCACGCTCGCTGTTCCTCCGAAGGGTTAACCGGGTTAATTGTCCACAGTAGGTCGGGATGTGCAACCTCGGGGATTGCGGAGGGCGCTCGGTACTTGTACGGAGCGCAACCAGCGCGGCGAGAACGAGGGGGGCGCGAATGGACAACATCCTTCATTGAACTGCCCGGGGGATATTCAGCCAGTTACGGAATTCAAATCAAAAGAATTACGGAGAACACTCTCCCCATTGCCAGGGCTGGTAAACCGCTAATGATTGCCGTCAACCATACTCCGTTCCTCACGGGCTGGTCCCGACGACGTGCAGGCCGGTTGGCGCGGACGGGGCGAGGGGCGCGGCGGGCCGCTCGACGATGGCCACGCTGCGCAGCTCGACAGGACCGGTGCCGGCCTTAAGCAGGAGTTGGTGCCGCCCGGCGCTTAGCTGGAAATACTTCGGCCCGGCACCTTTCTCCAGGTCGAAAGATTTTGGCCCCATCCCGGTCGCCGGCCCGGTATGGGCCGCTCCCCTGCCCCGCCACGTCACCATTTTGGTGCTGAAGTTGGTGCTCGGCAATATGTCCCAGGCCATCTCGGGTGCCAGCGGGTCGGCATCCACATTCACCGACAAGGTCGCCCCAGTCGCACCCGGCGCGCGCACCTCGGCCACCACGGCGTATTGACCCAGGTTAGTCACGGCGAAGGTGTAAACAGCCCGCCCGGAATGGGTCGCACCGGCCAACGCCGCTTCGATCAAAACACCATTGGTGATGCTAAAAGGCGCCACGATCCCCACCGCCTCCGGCTCCAGCTTGATGGTCTGAGCCGCGGCCGACCCCGCAATCAATACCACGCCCGCTACGAACAAATAGCTCTTCATAAATGTGGACTGCCAATCGTTAACAACGTCCTGGTACA
Source organism: Verrucomicrobiia bacterium (assembly GCA_035934555.1). GTDB lineage: Bacteria > Verrucomicrobiota > Verrucomicrobiia > Limisphaerales > UBA8199 > DASYXT01. The sequence continues at coordinate 16,034 of DASYXT010000027.1, forward strand.
ACCCAACTTCGGAAAAACCTTCGTCCCTGCACCATGGCACCCGGCCAGAATCTGTCAAGGGCGCATTGTGGCCGTTTCTTCCCCATTACTCCATCACTCCACTCTCCCCGTTCCCCCGTCCGGTAGCCGACCGCCAGGTCCGCCGACCGCCAGGTTTTGGACTGCGCCAGCCCTCTGGCGCTTTTCCCCACCCTCCCTGTCCCATTATCCACCCAATTCCCCCCGGGTGTTGCCCACCCGGCCTTCTCAATTACGCTTGGCATTGAAAATGCTCTTTCAACCCTGCGGTCGAACCGCTCGTTCGCGTCGCGCCTCTGCCTGCTCTCTGCCGGCCGGTCGCACGCTGACGCCTTGGAAAACTGAACTACGAACTAATGTATGAAAAATGAGCATGCCTCAGAACCCGCCGATCCCGACCCAGCACTTTATACCTATACCCTCTTCCCGCTTATTGAGTTCGGCCCGGAAGCGCTCGATACCCACGATTCACCTGGCATCCTCCAGGCCTTCCTATGCAAAGTTGAAAAATTCTGGCGCAACCCGGCTCTCGGCGTCACAATCCACGAGGCCAAAGACCTCTTCGCACCCGGTGTCCACGCCCTCGACGCCGTCCCCGACCAAGCCGACCTCCTGGCCGCCTGCTTCGATCTCTATTTCCGCACCGGCTGGCGGCCCCACCGGATCTGCCTGCGCCCGCCGCGCCTGCTCCGGTTCCAGTACCCGGAAGACGCCCCCATCGTCCTGCCCTGGCTGGGAAACCGGCTCTTCCGGCGCCGCGTCGCCGCCGCCCTTCGCACCACCGTCACTCTCCTGCTGCTCATCCTGGCCACTCTCCTCGCTTGCAACATCGCCGATGCCGTCCCCGCCGATGACGACGACGATGACGATTCCAATCATCACCACCAGGTCCTCGTCGTCCTTCCCCCACCCCGGTCATCCCGCCCCTGCAGGCGCATACACAAGGCCTGTAGCCGCGGAATCACTCGCCACATCCGGCGTCGCCCTCGGCCTCTCGTAGCTCACCTCCCCACCCTGCCCCTCGGCCAGTGCCGCCAGGCATTTTGCACCTCCCGGTCGCTTCTCCACCCCAAACGTGCCTCGGCTCTTTGCGTCTTGGCGGCTTTACGTCAAAAAAAGAGTCAATCTTTCAATCTTTCGGCGAATGCAATCAAGCCTCTTGCCAAACCGCGCGGCTTTAAAGGCCACGAGTAACATCCGCATTTATCCCATTTGGCGCTGATACCGTTTCCAAAGTTAATTCACCCGACACCCAGGAGAGCCTTTGCAGCTTCTCTCAACTCTCAACCCTTAACCAACCCTCCTTATGCCCTGGTCTGCCCTTGCCGGCATCGACGAACAAACCGCTCTGCCCGCTCTTTGGAAATCTCTACTCGGCCAGTCATTCGCCTCGTTCAAAAACTTCTTCCTCGAACCAGCCCCGTCTATGACCGGGCTGGTCCCCTGCCCGCTCAATTGCGGCTGTTATCACCTCATTGTGCCGCGCCACGACCACTCCGGCGCCATCGCCATCTGCCGCTGTGCCTCACCCAACTGCTCCGACATCCCTCTCACCATCGACCAGGCCACGCCCCTCGTCCTGAATCGCACCAGGCTCGCCCGCGCTCTTTGCCGCGCGCTCGAATGCCATCCAACCTGTTCCGACGTCGCCGTCAGCCACTGCGTCCAAATTGGCGCCTGGTCGGCCGACGCCGTGCCGGTCATCCTCTGCCTGCGCACCGACGGCGCCTCCTTCCGCAGCGCCATCCCGGAACTCGCTGTGCGCCTGCGCCGCCCTTTCATCCTCTTCGCGCCCACGCACAATCACCTGACCGCCGCCTGTTACGAACTGCTCGCCGACGCCAAGGCCCTGTTCTTCGCACTCACAAACACCGTCAGCATGGCGCCCCACGATGGCCGCCTCCACCCACTCATAACCCCAGGCCAATTGTTCGCGCCGCTCACCCCGCAACCGCCCGAAGCAATGGACGAAAATACCGCCATCGGCCTGCTCAAGCTCCTCCAGCGCCTTTCCGCGCAGGAGAAATTCAAAAAAGCGACTCCCTACGAGGTATTCGTTCACTACTGCGTCCATGGCCGTTCCCCGGCCGAAACCGCCGTCAAATGCAAGTGCACCAAGGGGCTGATCTTTATCCGCCTTCGCTGGCTGCGACAAAAACTGGGACATTCTCCCGCGCAGCTTCGCGCGATTGCCGCGCAACACCCCGACTTGATCACGGCCCCGGCCGACCCTCGCGCCCGGCGGATCAACCCGGAGAGAGCCGTGGAGGGTTGAAGTGCGGGCGGAAGAGCTGGGTTGCCCTCGGAGTGGATCCACACCCGATGGATGGGGGTGTTAATGAGCATCTCAAGGACAATTGAAAATTGAGAATTGAAAAATGGTCATTGGTCATTGGCCTTGCTGCGGCTTTCTTCAATAAACAATGGCAAATTCTCAATGCTCAATTTTCAATGATCCCGAGGGCGTGGCCTTTGTCCCGCTCCAGCACCACTGTCCCCAGCCCAAGGTATATTGACCTTTGGCGAAATCGTATTACCCTGCCGCCGTCGAGGTCGAGGTCGAGGTCGGCGGCGGCGGACGGTCGTTGTCAAAAAATTTGTGTCAGGCAATTTTCGTCGCAGAAAAAGCCACGTTCCGACGGGCCTCACGCCCCCTCCCTCACTCCAGGCCGGGGATTTGTTGCTCGCGCGCGACCGCGCGGATGAATGCCTCCGCTAATTCCGGGACGGCCTGCGTTACGGTTCGGGCGTACTTTAGCAGCAACTCAAGTTTTTGCGGGTCCAGCTCTAGTTCGTAGGCATGGACAAATACGTGCCGGAAGGCCCTTAACTCGCGCAGCGGCAGCTTCAAGGATTGGGGTAGCAGCGCCGGCCGCACCCCATCGATCTTAATGGCCAGGCGATTGAGCAGGGCGCTGTGCCACCCTTGCTCGTCATCGATGTTGTTTTCGAAGACCTTGGCCACCCGCAGCCCCATCTGCTCGAAGGCGTTATACAGCCGGCAAAGCTGATGGGCACAGCCTTCATAGGCCACCTCCTCTTTGCGTGCCAACCGTGAGGCGGCCTTTTCGGCTGCGTCCCTTATTACCCGGCAATCGTCGAGCATCTCCCCTCGTAAAGTTTGCAGCGCTATAGCGTCCATACCTCCCCTTCACGCAGAATTTTTTGGCGGAACCGGCACCTCTTCAGCAGCACGACGTCCACCGGCCGCTCAAGCCGGTCCATCAGCTCGCTTGTCAGGCTCACCACATCCAGACCCGGCGGTTGCTCGGTCAATGCGAAGTCCACGTCCGAGCGGTCGTTGAACACCCCGGGCTGGGTGAGCGACCCGAAGACAATGACCTTGCCTCCGGGCAGCAACTCCATCAGCGCCTGCCGGAGCCGCTGGCGGGTCTGCTCGCGTGCTTGCAGCCGGCGCTCGCGCCGCGCTGTGTCTCGTTGTTGCAACAAGGTCATCCTGGTTCAAGCATCCAAATCGCCGCCGCGCAAGGGGCGGCAGGCTGTGGGCATCGCCTGCCCGGTCACGTCAGAAGATTAGCCTGCTGGCTGGCAGAAGCAACACGGAGAAAAAGCGGGCAGACTACGGGAATGACGGTTGAGAGTTGAGGAATACCGCGCAATACGCGGAAAAGCGCCAGGGGGCTGGCGCAGTCCAAAAGCTGGCGCCCAATTTGGCGTCCGATGTTGACTGTCCGGCATTCGTCTTTGTACTGCTCTTGTACCGTACATCTCCCCCTCAACATCCTCTCCCCCAGGCGGTTCCCGGCCGCCTCCCCTGGCCAGCGTGTACTTCCCCGGATCAGTAGGGCCGGATGCACCAATCGCACCCGGCCAAACCGAAAAATGAGCACGACCACCGCGCCAACCGCCCCCACCCTAAGCAACACGGACGGCTTCTGGCTCCTCAGCTTTTTGGGCCGCACCGTCGCCGTCCCCCAGCACCAGGCGTTGTTCTACATCTGCTGGCTGCTGCAGGAGGCCAGGCAGGTGCCCATCACCGCGTCGGACCTCGCCGCGACCGTCCTGGATTGGTTCGGCGCGCACCCCGACTTCAAACTGGCCGTCCCCTGGCTCGAATCCGACCGGGTAGCCGCCGTCGTGGACATTATCACCCGCCGGCGCCGGGCGCTGGAAGCTGAGTTTGACGCCCTGGACGAAGGCGATCCTGACGCCGCCGAGCTGGCCGAAGAGCTGGACGCGCTGGAGGACCTGCAGCTTGTGTACACGTCGGAATTCGCCCGCGCCAACCGGTGCGTCACCGAAGTGCTCAGCGCGAGCGTCTTCGACCTGTTATCCACGCTGACGCTGGCCCGCGACCAACACGGCCAGCCGCAGGAGGTGCTCCGCGGGTTTGGCCGGCACCTTTTCCTGTATCTGGTAGCGCCGTCGATCCGCGCCTCCGGCCCCGGGCCGCTGAGGCGGCTGGTCTATTGCCCGCCGGCGGAGGTGTGAGGAATGCCGCGGAAGACGCGAAGAGCAAGAGCAAGCTTTTGGCCGGCGGAAGAAGCCCAAGCCGAGCCGATGCCAAGCCGGCGCACCACGAGGGCGCGGCTTGGAAACACCAACCCTGGGCTAACGAACCAAAGACAAACACACTATGGCACGAACACTCACTGACCAACGCCACGGCGCCATCGGCCCGGTCGTTTACCAAGGCGGCCGCTACGGCACGGTCGCGCGGGCGCGCGTTACACCGATTAACCCGCGCACGATTAACCAGCAAAACGCCCGGAGCATCCTGGCGACCGTTGCGAGCGAATGGCGCGGCCTGACCGACGCGGTGCGGGAAGCGTGGAAAGCGCTTGGGGCCCAAATGCCGGGCAAGATCGGTGGCTTCCAAGCATACGTCCGGATAAACGCGACGCTGGTGACGTGCGGGCTGGCGAAGAAGGAGGAACCGCCGCTGATTCCGGCCCTCGGCATCATCACGTGCGACGGCTTGTCGGCGGACGACACCCCGCTGGTAACGCTCAAAGGCGTCGTCGATACTGTCGCGCCGGACAAGTTCCTGGTGGAAGCGGTGCGCCCCGTGAGCCCGGGCATCAACAACGTCAATGCCCACTTCCGGCTGATTGACGTAGTGGCCGGCCACGCCGCGCCCGCTGTGGACCTGGATCTGACGGAGGCCTATACCGGACGGTTCGGCGCCCCGGTGCTGGGCCAGCGCATCTCGGTGCGCATCACCCCGATGAAGGACGGCTTCAAGGGCATCCCCCTGGGCTACTCGGCCATTGTGGCCGCCAAGGCTTAGCTGCCGGCGCCTGCGGCAGATGATTGGAACGCTTACGCCGATGAAAACGGCCAGGTCAACGTCGAATATGTCGGTCCCGCTCCCGCCGGCCTGCACTGGTGCGTCCAGTGCCGCGCCCAGGCGGCTGACCCCTGGATCAACACCTTCGTCGCCACGCTCGACACCGTTGTCCAGCCGGGCATTGCCCGGACGGCCAACACCCAGGTGCGAGCCTGCCTCGCCAGCCTCTTCGGCCAGCAGGTCGGCGACTGGTCCAACCCCCAGAGCGTCTTTGAGCTCCCGCCAATGGTTCCCACCACCAACCCAACACAAACCAATGTGCTGGTTAAGTATTACGAGCCATCAACCCACTTCTGGGGCGTCAGCTCCGTCGCACCCGATACCTGCCCTCCCTGGTTCGAGCGAAAGATTCGTTACCGCCAGCTCGGCTCTGCCGACTGGACCGTTCTTGGGTCCTACATTGACGCCAGGTTCAACGAACCCATCGCAGCGCCAGGTTGGGAGGCCCAGGGCGCCTATTACGACTCACGCGCTCCGGCTCACTACGCCAGCCCATGGTCCCGGTCCCACATCATCCTGCCCGCCTGAGGCGAGCCCCCGGTAAGGCACAAACAGACACCCCCTCCTGGTTGCCCTCTCCGATGGGGAGGGCGCCAGGGGGGGAAGGAAAGCAATCCGAATCGCAATTCACCGATCCATTAGTCCATCACTCCAACACTCCAACACCCCCTCACTGTTATGAAACTCCATCGCCAACCGCTGTTCCCCCGCGCTCTTGTGATCGCCGCCGCCGCCTTGGCCGCCGCACTCTTCGCTTTGTCCCTGGTGCCTCTGCTGACCTCGTGTGCCAGCACGCCGGCCCAGTTGGAACGCTGGGACAAAACCTACCATACGGCCACGAACTCCATCGCCCGCATCGAGCCGATCATCACCACGGTCGCCCCGCCGCCGTGGAACGCCCTGGCCGAAGCGGCGCTTGGCCTCATTTCCGCCGGGCTGGCCACGTGGAATGTGCAGCAGCACAAGCGCCTGGCGGCGCTCGAAGGGCAAGCCGACGCGGCACCAGGCGCGCCGTGAACGGTGAGCATCAAGCCAGCAGGTCGTTCACATAATCGTCTGAGCCCAGGCGCTGCCGGCAAATAACATCGCACCCACGACCAAGAAATAGCTCTTCATAAAAGCGGATTGGCGAACAGTTCGAAAAGTCCTGGTACACCCCAACTCGGAAAAACCTATTGCCCTCTACCATGGCACCCCGGCCGGATCTGTCAAGCGGATGGAGTATTGGGGTGGTGGAGTGACGGAGCGATGGGGTGACCGGGGCTTGGTCGCCTCACAGTCCGACTTTAACGCGATAAAGGCGGGTGGTGTTGGTGGCGAAGGGGTCGATGAGCAACAACGTCGAAACCGCCGCATTGGTCGTCAACAGGTTTGTCCAGGTCGTGGAATTGGAATCGAGCCTGGCCTGCAGTGTGTAGCTTGTCCCAGCCTGGGCATGGGAAAGCTCAACTTCAAACCGGCCGTTGCGGTAGGCCGGGGATGTGAGCTCGAGCCCGGAACAATTCGTCAGCGTGAACGAACGAGTGACGCTTCCGGCCGCGGCGTCGGTCACCCGCACGATAAAGCTGTTGGTCCCCGGCGCTAGCGGAACCCCTGAAAGCAGGCCGTTGGTCGCAAGCGTCAGCGCCGGCGGCAGCGGCTGCGAACCCAGCGCAATACTCCAGGAATAAGGCGGCGTCCCCCCGCCGGCCTGCAGTGCGACACTATACGGCACCCCGGCTACACCGCCGGGCAAGGCCGCCGTCGTGATCGCAAGCGAACTGGCGCGGATGGTCAGCGAGCAGGCGCCCAGGATCACATACCCGCTGTTATCAATCACCCCGACCGTGAATGTGTACGTTCCCGCCAAGCTCGGTGCACCAGAAATGAGCCCCGTGCCATTTCCCCCGTCGCTGATGGTCAAACCCGCCGGCAACGCTCCCGAATCTATATACCAGCCAAAATAACCTCCCTCCCCTCCCGTCGCACCCAACACCGCGCTATAGGGCACCCCCACCTCACCCGCCGGGAGCGTGCTATTGGTAATCTGTCCCATGGGCCACACCACAATCGATAAGACCTGGTCTGCGGTATTGGCGCCCGCATCCGTCACACGCACGGAAACGTAATGGGTCCCTGCCACGGCCGGCGTTCCGCCAAGCACACCACCGGCGGACAGCGTCATCCCGTCGGGCAAAGGCAACGAACCCGGCGTCAGTGACCAGGTGTAAGGGGGATTGCATCCCGAGTTTTCCAAACCGAACCCGGAAGGATTACCGTACGCATACGCAAACCCCACCATCCCGTCCGGCAGTGCGGTGGTGGTTACCTGGAGAGGCAGGCAAAAAGGGACCTGGAAATCGACTTCACTCATGCCCCCGGCTGAAACGTACACGTTCTGGTCCCCCACACACGAGTAACCTTGCGCCGTCAGATCTGCGCAGCTAACCGACGCGTCCCACGTCCCGGGCGACACGTTGAATGAATAATACCCGTTCGTATCCGTCACCGCCGTCCAGCTAGTCCCGCCACTTGCCTGGACCCGCACGCCCACGATTGCGTTTCCGTATTCATCCCAAACGTAGCCGAACAAAGTTCCGGAACTGGTGTTTCCAGGCAGAATGGCAAAATTGAGCACGCCGTCCGTCCCCGCAATCGCCGCACTCTGCATATCCGGACATTGGTAATTGCCCGGCCCCAAAATGTCATCCAGGCTCCCGGTGCCTCCCTGGCAATTCAGGGATACCCCCCAGGTTCCATTCGGCACGCTCAACGAATAATGCCCATTGCTGTCGGTGTAACCGTCTGCCTGGTACGTTCCGTTTAAATTCGCCGACGCATTGACCTGCGCGCCCGCTACCGCGGTTCCATTGAACAGGACCGTCCCGGTGATGTGGCTCGTGCCGGCCAGCGCGGTGAAATTGAAGTGAAACGCCTGGCCGGGGCTTAAGCTGGCCTGGGTGCCCGCTGATATCACGTAATTCGTCAACGCCGGGTTGCCATCGTTCGAAATCCCAACCGCCCAGTTCATCCCCCCTACGGCGCCCGCAAAATAGTTGCCACCGCCATCCGTAAAGACGCCGTCAGCCTCATACAACCTGGCCGACTGATCGGACGCGTACAATTGCGCGTGGGCCAGGGGATTGCCCAGCGCATCCTTCACGGTCCCATAAAACAGCGCATTGGCCCGCGGCAGGGCAATCGTTACTCCCGCCACACTGCCCGTGCTGGTATCCACCTTGACGCTGTTTTGCAACCGAAGATACCCGTAAGCGTTCAATGCCTGCGCTGAGGGTGAAATGCCCCAAAGATTCGTCACGACCCCGGCCGTGAAATGGCCTCCGCCGTCCGTCGTGCACAGCGCCAGGAAGCTTCCCCACCCTTTGGCCGTCATCGGCACCAGCAGACCAGGCAATCCCACCTGGGGATTGCTCGCGTCCACCACCTGCCCTGCGACCCTCTGCGTCGCCGCCACCAAACAATTGCTGATATCGGCCACCAACATCTGTCCGCTCCCTAGCGGCACCCTCGGCGCAAGCCCAAGGTCGCATACGAAATCCTCTTTAAATACCGCCAGCAAATAATTGCCGGGCGGCGCCTTTATCACATAGGCGCCATTCCCATCGGCCACCGCCCCACCCTGCTCGTTCTCCCCACCTGGGCCCGGCTGGAACAGGAGCACCAGCGCATTCGCCACATTGGTCCCCCGGTTCGTCACATGACCGCTGAGCTGCTGGGCAAAACCGAAATTGGTCACGGTGAGGGAATTGGTCACAGCAGCGAAACGCCCGGCCGGACTGGAGAGCACGAACAGGTACTTCCCCGCAATAGTCTGCACAAAATCATTTTGTAGTTGCAGGTGGGTTGTGATCTGCCCCGCCACGGCATCGCTGTCCCCCGGGATGGCAAGATTAGTGACTCCGCCAATCACCGTTGCCTGCCCGTCGGTCAGCCGAAGCTGTTGCCACAGCAGGTCGCCCCCATCCACCACTCCGTCGCCATTGAGATCCAGATACTTTTGCACCGTCACACTTTCCCCGTTAGTCAGGCCGCCTATCACCAGGGTGACGTTCCCCGCGTAAGTATTGCTGACCGTCGCGGGCGTGACGGAGAAGGATACGCCGGCACGGGCCGGGCCCGGCATCACGGCAATAACTCCCACCGCAAATAAGCAAATCTTCAACGCATTCATGGTACTGATTGAGGTTCGGGTCTTCATATCCGTTTCCCTTCGCATGGGGGTCCGCTGGTTTACTGCTGAGAGACCACATGCAGCGATTGCGGGGCGCTCACCTCCTCGGGGCGGAACTCGACCACATCCCCGGTCACCACCAACTTGGGAATCGAAAACAAAAGCAGCCAGGTCGTTGACCGGTCCTCGACCGTGTTAATCAAAGCCACCGATTTGCCGTCCACCGGCACACCCAGGCGCTCGTACAGGTTCGCCCGAGCGGCCCCGGTGCTGGGCGCCGCCAGCGGAATAAGGCCCAGCAAAAACCGGAAGCCGTAGCTGCGTCCGATCGCCCCGGCGTGAACCATCTTGTAATTGGCATGGTTCAGGTTCACCTGCGTCTGGGTCGAGGGGAGCTTGTTCTCGATTCGGGAGCTGGCACAACCCGTCGCTAAGAGCAGCGCGCCGCTTAGCGCAATGCTGGACACAAACCTCGCGGCGGGGCGGGCGTAAACCTTGGCACAACCATTCTCGTTTTTTGAAGCGTTCATGATCATTTCTGTTTTTAAGTTTCTGGCCCATTCGTTTTTGGGCCTGCTACTCACTACAGAAGAAAAGGACCGCCCCTATGACAGAGAAAGTTCTACCGGTTGCGGAACGAGGGGAGCGGAAGACGGAAGAAGGCTAATTCTTGAGGGTCACGCGCTCGTCACCAAGGCCGATACTGCTAAAGGGTGAAATAGTTCGCCTGGCCGGGTCAGCCAAAAACCAGCGGCCCCAGCGAGTCCAATCGTCATTGCCCTGAGCGCCTTGCAATTCCGCTCGAACCTGGCTGATGCTCTCCAGCCGGTTGAGGTGGGTCGGCTCCAATATCCCTTGCTGATTGAGAACTTTCCCGCAGATAGCTTCCGCTAATTGCAATAGCCACGGCGGGCAGCGATTCGGTCCGGGAGCAAGGTCCCAAATTCGCGCGGTACCATTGCTCGACGCGGCGATCACCCGCTCGCCGTCCGGGCTAAACCGGGCGGCATGCACAAATCCGCCGTCAGGCAACGGGTCCGTCAGCGGCTGTCCAGTCCCTACCTCCCAGACCCGCAACTCGCCGTTGCGAGCCACAGTCACAATCCATCTTCCATCCGGGCTGAACTGGGCGCTGTTCAGAGCCGTGCCGTGTTGCAAGGCCTCGGTCGTGGGTTCGCCGGTCTGTGCGTCCCAAATCCGCGCGCTCCCGTCCTCCGCCGTGGTGACGATTCGTGTGCCATCAGGACTGAACTGCGCTGACGTCAGTTCGCTCCCCTGGCTTAGGGGTTTTATGAGCTGCCGGCCATCGCGCGCGTCCCATATTCGCACCGTTTTGTCCCCGGAAGCGGTGAGAATCTTCGTGCCGCCGGGGTTGAATTGCGCCGTCACAAGCCAGTTGCCATGCTTCCAGGGTTTGGTCAACAAGCGGCCCGCTTGCGCATCCCACACCCGGATCGTTCCATCCTGACTTGCCGTAAGGACCCTCTTTCCGTCCGAGCTGAATTGTGCGGCCGTAATAATACCAAGGTTTGTCAGCGATTCGGTCAGCGGTGCCCCCGTTTGGCTATCCCAGATTCGCGCAGTACTTTCCCGCGACTGCATGCCGACCCAAACCGTCAGCACCTTTCTTCCATCCGGACTGAAGTGCGCCACTTCTAGCGGAGTTGACCGTTTCCAGGGCTCGTCCTGCGGGGGGCCGCTCCCTTCCATCATCCGCAAGCCCCTTGGCGCCGCAGGTTGTGCCAGGGCGGCCGGCGGCACAGGCTCCGGTGGTCTTGAAAGCAGGAGGAGCGGGCGGCCGCTTTGCGTGTCCCATATCGCTGCAAGCTTGTCTTCCGAAGCTGTAAGGATCTTGCGGCCGTCCGGACTGAACTCGGCCGAGAACACCCTTCCCAGGTGCTGTAACGGCTGATTCAACGGTTGGCCGCTCAGCGCATCCCAAATTCGCGCCGTTTTGTCGGCTGAGGCCGTGACGATCCGAGTGCCATCGGGACTGAATTGGGCTGAGTTGACGTCCTGGTCATGTCGCAAGACTTCAGTTCCCGACGGCCCGCTCACGATCTCCCATACAATTACAGTGTCATCGGAGGAGGACGTGAGGAACATTTTTCCATCAGGGCCGAACTGCGCCGAGTTGGCCCAGGGACCATGCTTCAATGGCTCGGTCAGAGCATGTCCGTCCTGGGCGTCCCAGGTCTGCACGGTCCCATCGGTGGAGGAGGTAATCACCTGGTCGCCTTGGGGATTAAAGCGTGCGCTGGTGACACGCGCGCCGGTTGGGAAGGGATTTGCGCACGGCTTGCCGCTTTGGAGGTCCCAGACCCTCGCCCTGCCATCTTGTGACACCACGACAACCCGGTTCCCATCGGGACTGAGTTGCAGCGACTCGACATTGGTGCATCCAAACGGCCGGGACAATGGTTGCAAGTCCCGGGCATTCCACAACTGCGTCGCTCCAGCCGGAGAGACGGTCATAATCGTCCTTCCGTCACGGGTGTATTGCGCGGAATCGACCAGGCCGTTCTGTTTTGATGACTCCAGCACAGGTTCAGCGCCGGCCGTATCCCATAGCTTCATCGTGTGATCCGAGGAATAGCCGACAATTTCGCTCGACCAGACGTTGCCTGACTGAGCGTCTTGTTTTCCAACCCCGCTCATATGGGTCTGTTTAAACGACGTGGTCAGGATGTGCTTCCCATCCGGACTAAACTCGGCCGAGTGAATATCATTACCAAAGCGCGCCGGGTCGCCCCCTGGTTTTCCCGTTTGCACGTCCCACAACCAGAGGGTTCCGTCGCGCATCACGGTAAGAATCCGCTTTCCATCAGCACTAAACCGAGCCGATAGCACGTTGGTCCCGAACCGCCCGGATTCCGTCAGGGGTTGTCCGGTGTGCGAATCCCACATGCGGGAGGCGCCGTCGGGCGCAACCGTGAAAATTGACGCGCCATCCGGGCTGTATTCCGCGGCGTGCGCTGGTTTGAGTGAGTGGACCGGCAGCGCCCAGGAATGATAGGCTAATACAGTTGCGAGCCTGGCCAACGCTGCGCCGTTGGACGAATTATTGATTAAACTCCTGGTGAAATAAGCCAACGCATCGCTTAAGCGCCCCTCCGATTGCAAGCGACTTCCCCGGAGGAAATCCGAGGCTGACAAGGTTGTTCTGGTTTCCAGTGCGGCGAGCGACGCATGCCGGGCCTCTTTTCGCTCACGGACCAAAAGCAAGGATGAACTTGCCAGGCCAAGCATCAACGATATCGCCACAGCCGCGATTGCCCCAAAGGCCAGCTTGTTGCGGCGAATTGTCTTCTGAAGCCGGTACAGCCTGCTCGGGGGTCGAGCCACCACCGGTTCATTTACCAGGTACCTCTGAACGTCCTGGCCTAAACCGTTGGCCGTCTCGTAACGTCGCTCGCGGTCCTTCTCCAGCGCCTTCATCACAATCCAATCCAAGTCGCCACGAATCTGGTGGAGCAGCCTGGGCGGGTCCGATTGCCGGCACCTGGCCACCGTCGTCTGTTCCGCCACATCCAGCAGATGCAACCGCGTCGAGGGTCGCACCGGTTCCTCTTCCCGGATGATCCGCCGGATTTCGTCCAGACCAGCCTGGGCCAGCCGCTGGGCCTCAAACGGGGTCTTGCCCGTCAGCAATTCATACAGCAGCACGCCCAGCGAGTAGATGTCGCTGCGGGTATCCACTTCCAGCCCGCTTAACCTCGCTTGCTCGGGACTCATGTAGGCCGGCGTCCCGATAAACTGCTCAAAGGCCGTAAAGAGGGTCTTGTCGGTCAACCGCTGATCGGCTGTCGCCTTGGCGATCCCGAAATCGATGATCTTCGGTATGGGGACACCCTCCGGATCGGCGACCAGCACGTTTGACGGTTTGATATCCCGATGAATCACCCCCTTCTGGTGCGCGTGCTGCACCGCCTGGCACACTTGCACGAACAGTTCCAACCGCCGCCTGGTGCTTAGGTTCTTCTCGTCACAATACCGCGTAATCGCCAGCCCCTGCACCAGTTCCATCACGAAATAAGGCCGGCCCGTTTCAGTCGCGCCCGCGTCCAGCACTTTCGCGATGTTCGGATGGTCCATCAAAGCCAGCGCTTGCCGCTCGGCTTCAAAGCGCGCCACCACCTCGCCAGTGTCCATCCCCAGTTTAATCACCTTGAGCGCTACCTGCCGGCGTACCGGCTCTTCTTGCTCAGCCAGGTAAACCACCCCGCAGCCGCCTTGGCCAATTCTCTCCAGCAGCCTGTAACGGCCAATCCGGTCTCCGAGGTTCGTCGCCGCGGAGCGTTCCGCCGTGCCGCTCCGGTCCCGCTCCGTCACGGGGCCCTGTCCCAGGACCAGCGCAGCAACACATTTCGGGCAAAGCCCGCCCAACGCGTTGCCGGGAAGTCCGGTGCCGCACAGCGAACAGGTGCGAGCCGCGGCGGTCATGGTTTTGTTTCAGTCGTGTGCATTATCGCTGGCCCACCGGGTACAGAAGAAAGCCTGCGCAACGATGACAAGAATTCACCGCCCGGAGGCTGGCGCGTCAAAATCACCGTGCGAGCACCGTCAGGAGATAGCGCATCTCCTCATCGATCTCCTCCGGGCTGGCCACGGTATTTGCGATCTCCGCCCGCACCAAATCACGGTATCGCTGCCGCATTCGGCGCACCGCCACCGCAACGGTGTTCGCGCTCATTCCCAATTCGGCGGCCGGGGCCGCGTAATCGCCCGAACCAGCTCCGTTTGCGAGGAAAGCTTTGAGTTGTTCGAACATTCGGCCCTTGCCGGAGGCGGCGTACTCGGCCTGGACCTTGGCGTAGGCCTGGTCGAGCACCGCGACAGCCCAGAGCCTTTCAAATTCCTGTTCCGGCGTCAGGGTGGAGGCTGGTTCTACTTGGTATCGGCCTTCGGCCGTTGTTTCGTCCAGTGATATCCACTGCTTTCCACCCCCTCGCTTCGCAGCGTTAGCCCGATCCCATTCATTCGAAAGAAAATGCCTCATCGCCGCCAGCAGAAACGAGCGGAATTTCCCCTTCTCGCGTTCGACACTGTCCAGGTAGCGTTTCGTCAGCAATCGCGCGAAAAACTCCTGGGTTAAATCCTGCGCTTGGTGCAGATCGTAGCCCTGACGTCGAACGAACGCGTACAGGGGATACCAGTAGGCCCGGCACAGCGTTTCTAACGCCGCCTCGGCCTGCGCTGAGTCGTCCTGACGCGCCGTCAACACGACCGTCCAGGAAGTGGTCACAAACCACTGCTCTCGCCGGTTCGTTGCGGTATCGGGCTCGGTTGGCCGCATCATGGCGCAATGGGTGCACCCCTTTATGGCCGGAGAACGTTACAAGTGCAAGAGCCAATGGCCCAACCTGCCCAACCGCTCATTCTCAAATATTCTTAAATCTCCTGGGCCCTCTTTGCGTGCAAAACGTAAAGGCGGATTTTTCGGTCGCGTCCTCTATTTCCCGGCACTCGTCGAGCATCTCCCCTTTTGAAGTTTACTTCGAGGAATACCACGGAAGCCAAAACCGCTCTCCCTCAACCGTCAACTCTCAACCGGGTTCGGACGCTCTCACGCCACACCAGGTGCCCCCTGAACGGTGCCATTCAAACCGGCAGCTCGTTCACGTAACCTCCCCTCTCCCGCTTGCGGGAGAGGGGCCAGGCGTGAGGGCCCTGATCTCTGATCTCTGATCTCTGATCTCTGATCTCTGATCTCTGATCTCTGATCTCTGATCTCTGATCTCTGATCTCTGCCCTCTGCCCTGCTCTCTGTGCTCTTTGTGGTTATCACAGTTTTTCCCCATCATTCTCCCCCGCCCTGCGCCGCCCGGATTCCCACCAACTCCTCCACCGCCGCCACCCGCGCCGGCCCATCCGGAAACATTCGAACCCACGCGGCCGCCTCCGCCGGCGAGTGCGGCGCCCAACGCTGCACGATCGACACCACCGCTCGTTGCTGTTGCGCTCCCGGCTCCAGCAACGCCGCGGCGAGTGTCGCCGCACCAACGGGGTTTTGCGCCGCCGCGGGAACGCTTACCCCGGCCAGCACCTGCTGCCTAAGCCCGGGGTCCGCCACGTCCCTTGCCCATGCCAAGGCACTGTCCGCATCCGCCCCCGCCCATTGGCTGGCAGCGTACGCCAGGCACTCGTCTCGTTCCGGTGACGGACCCAACTCCGCCGCAATCGCCAAACCCTCGGTCGGGCTGGTCCGCGACACTTCGTAAGCAAACTGCAAAGCCGCACTCTCCTCATCCGGCCCCATCGGCAACGACGTTAACCACGCCCACCCCGAAGCAGGCTCCGACCCCGCCCACGCTACCGCTACCTGTTCCAGCGCGTCGCGGTGCGCAGCTCCCCCCGGCAAACCCGACGCCCACGCCGCCGCCGCCTGCGGCTCCTTCTCAGCCCACCGGCGCACAACCGCGCGCCTTAACTCCCCCGCCGCCCACGTCGTCCTGGCGCCCAGCGCATCCAGCACCCCCGCCAATTCTGTGTCCCGCAGTCCACCCACAAACCCTTGCAATCTTTCATAGGCTTCTTCCTGGTCGGGATTGCGTTCAAGTTCGTGCAGCAGCGCATCCACAAGAGTTGAGTCCGCGCTGGCGGCCACCGGCAATTCACTCGAGTCCGAACGCGGCCTTCTTGGCCCCAAACTGTATCCGCTCCTTTTGGCCACGCGGGCAGCACCAGTTCCATCGACATTCCGAGCCACAGGCCCGTGCCAAAGCTGAAGCACCGCCACCGCCATCACCGAAACGACCCCCCGCCATACCCAGCGCCGCGCGGTGCGGCTTTCAACAGCAGCCCTCACTGAAGGATCATCACGTTGGTGGAGGCGAACGTATCAAAAACAGCTACGTTCGTGAACACGGAGGTGTTCAAATTACTCGTGCTGCCCGAAGCGACTGCCAGGCCAACATAAATGTTGGTCGCCATGCCAATCGTGCTCGAACTGACCAGCGTCCAGTTCACTCCGTCGCTCGATTTATAACCAGAAAACGTGTTGCCGCTGCGCACCACGCGCGTCCAGGCATTCGGCAAAATCGCGCTGCCCGATTTCGTGCTTGAAGTGCCGTTGCCGGTACTGCTGCGCCGCTGCCACCGAAACGCCCCTGCCGGCGTCACACCCATCAGCGCGTATCTCCCCCCGCTCGTCAGATTCTCCCGAATCATCGCACCCACAATGCCGCCGCTGCCTCCGTTCCGGATCGACTCAATCCGCTCTCTGATTTCGCCATCGCCGGTCAGGGTCTGATAAAGAAACCGGAAATTATCCGCGCTCCCGCTGACATTCCCGGCACCCTGAACCGTAAACAGCCCATTAGCGATCGTTGCGCTGCCGGGAACCCCGACGGTCCCAATGTTAGCCGTCTGCCAGGGAGGCGGCAGGCCTGGGACTATGACCGCATTCACCGTCAGAAGAAAATTCGTCGAAGCACACAGAGTCGGGTCGCACACCGTCAACGTCACCGTTGCCACCCCCGTTTGCCCGGCCACCGGACTCAGCGTTACCGTCCGGTTGGTGCCACTGCCACCCAGAATAATGTTACCATTGGGGAGCAGGCCCGAATTCGATGAACTGGCGGTCACGGTCAGATTGGAAGCGGCCGTCTGCGCATCACTCACCGTAAAGGCAATCGGCGCTATAGCCGTCCCCACGTTAACCGTTTGGCTCGCGATCCCCGATATTACAGGCGCCGTGTTGCTGCTGCCGAGTGTGTAGCTGATTTCAGCCGAGTCCACGCTTTCCAACCCCAAATAATCGATCGCCGTCGCCGCGAAATAATAAGTCGCGCCTGATTTCAATCCCGTAATCGTCACGTTGGTCGCAGCCCCCGCCGAGACCACGTTGGTGTAGGTATGGCTGACCCCGCCATAATACACATGGTAATTAGTGATGCCGCTGCCCGTGCTGGGATTCCACCCGAGCGTGACGCTCGACTGCCCCCGAGCTGACCCCGCCATCATGAATCCAGCAACGCCCAGCAACACAAACACCCACCCGCGCAGCACCGCCCAGGCCCGCAGGATTCCCCAACCACCCACCCGGGCTTTCCTGAAGAAGATTCGCCGTCCGAAACCTCCTAGCGTTGGTAATTCAAATTGCCCCGCTGCGTGCACTAGCCTGCGTTCAAACATGACAGCCGAGTGTCACGCAATGCCCTTTGCCCTTCGACTGGGAACTTCCCCGCTTCGACTGGGCGTTTCCTTGGGCATCTCATTCCTCTCCCAATCTTGATCTTAATCCTAATCCTAATCCTAATCGTAATCTCCGACTCCCCACTCCCCGCCCCACGCTCCCCGCTACCCCGCTTCCCCCTTCTTCGTACCAATACGGACCAATCCTCCGTAAACCACCAGGCTCCCACTGCTTGCCTGTTCAGCGCCTACCGCATAATCTGCTCCTGCATAAAACGGTTTTACAACATGTTCGACACAGCAGTCTTCGCGCGGTCCACCCCGCGCTGGGCAATCGGTTTTGCCGGTATTCTCACCGCCATCACTCCCCTGATGGGTTTCGCCCAGGCCGAAACCAATTACCAGCGCATCCTCTCCACCGGCCCAACCTCTGCCAACGGCTCTTTTCCTCGCGGCCAACTCCTGGAAGGCCAGGATGGCTTCCTCTATGGGACAACTTATGCCGGCGGCAGCAACAACCTCGGCACCGTCTTCAAGGTCGCCAAAAACGGCGCCCACTTTTCCCTCCTGCACAGCTTCAATGACGGCGATTTCCCCTATGCCGGCGTCGTGCAGGGAAGTAACGGGACGCTGTTCGGCACAACTTCCGGCGGTGGCACGAACAATGGCGGAACGCTCTACCGCATCAATCCCGACGGCACCGGCTTCAGCGTTCTGGTGAACTTTGGCGTCACCAACGGTGATGCAGTCGCGCCGGCCGCCGGCCTGGCCCAAGGCGCCGACGGCGCCCTCTATGGCACTGCCTCCAACGGCGGCACCAATAACCTCGGAGCCATCTTCAAGATCAACCAGGACGGCGGCAACTATTCCCTCCTTTACAGCTTCGGCAGCACCAGCGGTGACGGGACCTTGCCCTTTGGCGCACTGGTGCAGGGCCGCGACGGTGCCCTTTACGGCACCACTCAGAGCGGCGGCACCAGCAATCTCGGCACGGTTTTTAAGCTGAACCCCGACGGCAGCGGCTACCAAATTCTACACAACTTCACCGGGCCCGCCGCAGACGGACGCTTGCCTTTGGGAACGCTCGTCCAGGGCGCAGATGATTTTCTCTACGGCACAACTTATTACGGCGGCACCAACGACCTGGGCGCCATCTTCAAAATCGATACCAACGGCAACAACTACGCCGTCCTCCGCAGTTTTGCCGCAGGCCAGGACGGCAGCCAGCCGGTCGCCGGCCTGGCGCGCGGAACCGATGGCGCCTTGTACGGCTCCACGCGCTATGGCGGCTCCGCAGATTCCGGGTTTGTGTTCAAACTGAACGGCGACGGCTCAGGGTTCACCGTGTTGCACGTGTTCTCCCAACTGACCTCTGATGGAGCCCAGTCGTTTGCCCCGCTGTTGCTCGGAAGCGACGGCGCGCTCTACGGCACCACCTTTTATGGCGGCTCCTTCTCCACCAACGGCGCCAACGGCACCGTCTTCCGCCTGTTCCCCTTCCCCCCTGCCATCACTATTACCGCCATCACCCTCAGCCCGACTGGCACATCCCTGACGTTTGTCGGCGGGGCGGCTGGCCAGACCTATTCCATCCAGGCCGCGCCCGACCCGGTGCTCGGCCCCTGGCAGACCATCGGTTCGCGCGTCGCAGCCATTGACGGCACATTCGCTTTCATCGATCCCGCAAGCCCCGTCCAAACTACGCGGTTTTACCGGACCTCCCTGCCGTAGCGGCGCAAAAAAACCCGGGTCCATCTCTGGCCCGGGTCACTCTAAAATCTTTGCGCTTGCCTCGCCTACTTTGCGGCCGCTCTCCGACGCACACCCAGCGCGGTCAATCCTAGCAGAATCAGCCCGCTCGTCGCTGGCTCGGGCACATTCGTCAGATTCCCAAACGTAAACATCGGCCCCGTTCCCGTGTCCGTTATGCTCCAATTCCCTGTCGTATCAGTCAATCCGGTTACATGCGCTACACCCGTGCCCTGCAAGTCAAGAAAGCTTGCGTTCTGCGCCGCAATCGTCAGCGACGTCACATCAAAGCTGTACTCCGTTGTCCCAACCGAAAACGACCACAGCGAAAATGGCGTCACCGGCGCCGGACTAAACGAAAAATTCGAAAACGTTGCCCCCGTCCCCACTGGCACGCTCGCATAAGTCCCGCTGGACCCATACGCAACTTCCGGAGTGCCGGTTCCCAACGGACCGAAGAACGAACTAAACCCGGTTGCCGTCCCTAAACTGCCGTTCAAATTCGCTCCACCGCCAAACTGAATCTGCCCGGTGATCGGCGTGTCTGCCAGCACCGGCGCACACCAGCCGCCCACCACTAAACTGCACAACCCAGCCAAAATGGACCCGGAAAACTTCGCTTTCATAAGGGTGATAATTACGCCGGTGTTTTTACTCTAAACCTCGCGCCCAAGTCAAGCCTAAAAACTGCCGCGACAGCCTACAAACCTGCGCCAAAACCGAGTCAAACCGGTTCCGAAACAGGGTTAAGCTCGGTTGACTGAGGGCATGACAATTGTCCGGGCCTAAGGCGGCCCGAGTCAAAGCGGCAGAGGGCTGCCGCAGTCCAAGACGCTGTCGCGAGTTCAGCACGCCACTCATTCCGCCAGGTTTTGGACTGCGGCAGCCCCCTGCCGCTTTTCCCAACGAATGGTTTAATCGCCGCCCCTCGGAGCGCGAACGGCGGAGCGCGGCCTTCAGCTTCAGTCCGCAGCAGCCGCAGTCCAAGACGCTGTCGCGAGTTCAGCACGCCACTCATTCCGCCAGGTTTTGGACTGCGGCAGCCCCCTGCCGCTTTTCCCAACGAATGGTTTAATCGCCGCCCCTCGGAGCGCGAACGGCGGAGC
>DASYXT010000028.1:0-5157 GCA_035934555.1 Verrucomicrobiia bacterium
CGAGGCCCGGGCCATCATCGAAGAAAACCTCCTGGAGGAAGTAAGGGACAATCATCCCGGAATGCTCCGGCGCTTTGTGCTGGCGGCGCACGCGGCGCCGACGGAGGCCGATCGGGCCGTGGTTGATCGCGACCTGCAGAACGTGCGGGAATTTGTCGGCAAGCGATCGACCTTGGAGATTTTGCTCATGATGGCCTTTTTCGAAGGCTTCATCGCGAAGTTTATGGCATACTTGGCCGACCTGGCCGCCAAGCGGGGTTCCTCCGAGATGGTGTACACCGACGTGCATGGGGAATGCGACATAGCGCATACGGCGGGGCTGTTTTCGGCGCTCGATGCTGAATTGGCCATTGCCAAGAACCCTCCGCCGGTCGAGAAGATGCTTGGCGGGGTCAAGCTCCTGCGGACGCTGTTGGAGACCATTGTTCGTCCTGCGTAACCTGGTTTTTGCCATTCCTCTTGCGACGCAAATCCGGGACGGTTTGGCCGTGGCCGGCGGTGGTGAGCGGCGGGTTCAGTGCTCGGCCCAAAATGCGTCTTTGGGCCGGGAAACCCCGGCCGCACCAATGGCCGGTGCGCGAACCTGGGGTCGTCACCTCCGGATAGTTGACGGACTTGCGCGAGCACAAACCTGTGATCCTCGAACGCCTGCAACAAGGCAAGCTGCCGGAACAGCCGCGGGACCCGGCGCTGAACCCCCGCCGCGATGGAGAACGCCTCCCTTTGTCTTCCAGCCAGGAGCGGCTTTGGTTTATCGAACGGCTGGAGCCTGGAAGCTGCGCTTATAACCTTCCGCTGGGGCTGCGCTTGCGGGGGAGGCTGGATATTTTTCAATTGCAGCGGGCCTTGAACGAGATTGTTGTCCGTCATGAAGCTGTGCGCACGACTTTCGAAACGATCCAGGGCCGCCCCGTTCAGGTCATCCACGCGGCCGCGCCGCTGCCAGTGCCGCTGCTGGATTTGCAGGGATTACCAGCCAACATCCGTGAATCAGAGCTGAGCCGAGCCTGCCGGGAAGAGGCCCAAGGCGCTTTCGAGTTGAGCCGGGACTGGCCGTTTCGCGCGAAGCTGGTGCGGATGAGCGACAACGATCACGTTTTGGTATTCACGATGCATCATATCGCTTCGGACGGATGGTCTTTCGGGGTGCTATTAACGGAATTGAGGTGCCTGTACAATGCATTTGTTCAAGGGCAATCTTCGCCGCTGCCCGCGTTGGCGCTGCAATATTCTCAGTACGTGGGGATGCAGCGCGAAATGCTCGATAACCCGAAACTGGCGAGCCAGCTTGCTTATTGGCGGCAGAATCTGGCGGGCGCGCCGTTGCTCGAGCTTCCCGCTGACCGCCGCCGGCCATCGGAGCAAACCACACACGGGGCTGTGCTGTACTGGGATTTGCCCGAGGACCTTTTACCCGGCCTGGAACGGTTAAATCGAGCCGAAGGCGTGACCCTGTTCATGACGCTGCTGGCAGCGTTTCAGACTGTGCTGCACCGGTATTGCCGGTGTGATGACATCCTCGTCGGGTGCCCGATCGCGGGTCGAAGGCGGGCGGAGTTCCAGACCTTAATCGGTCTTTTTGTGAACACGATTGTGTTGCGGGGGGACCTGTCGGGTGATCCGTCGTTTCGGGGCCTGCTGGCCCGAACCCGAAATACGGCTTTGGAGGCCTACCGGCATCAGGACTTGCCTTTCGAGAAACTCGTCGAGGAACTGCATCCGCAGCGCGATCTAAGCCGTTCACCCTTGTTCCAGGTGATGCTGGTGCTGCAGAACGTTCCCTGGGGGGTGCCGGAACTGCGGGGCTTGGAAGTCACTGAAATGAGGATTGACACCAGGACCTCTAAATTCGATTTGACTCTAGACGTTTCGCAGCGGAAAGAGGTGCTGCGGCTGGCCGCGGAATACAACACGGATCTGTTTGACGAAGCGACCATTGCCCGGATGCTGGGCCACTACCAAACGCTGCTGCTGGCTGTTGCCGCCAATCCCGACCAGCGGCTTTCGCAACTGCCCCTGCTCAGGCAGGCGGAGCGCCAGCAACTGCTGCTGTCCTGGAATGAGACCAGCGCCGCCTTTCCCAGGGGGCGGTGTCTGCACGATGTTTTCGAGGCACAGGCGCGGCGCACGCCACACAAAGTCGCCGTTGTATGCGAGGGCTCAAAACTCACCTACCGCCAATTAGACGAGCGAGCCAACCAGTTGGCCCACCGCCTGCAAAAGGCCGGCGTTGGGCCGGACATGCCAGTGGGGATTTGTCTGGAGCGATCGGTGGAAATGGTGGTGGGCCTGCTGGGCATTCTGAAAGCCGGAGGCGCCTATTTGCCTTTGGATCCGGGTTATCCCAAAGAACGCCTGCAGTTCATGCTGGAGGATTCGGGGGCCAAGGTGCTGCTGACGCAAGAAGGGCTGGTGGGGGCACTGCCGCCACACCAGGCCCGAGTAATTCAACTTGACGGGGACTGGGGGGTGATCGGGCAGGAGAGCCGGCTCAAACCGCAAGCCGGGGTGACGGCGGAGCACCTGGCGTACCTGATTTATACCTCAGGTTCTACGGGCAAGCCTAAAGGAGTTGAGATTCAACACCGCTCGCTGTTGAACCTGTTGCACTCGATGGGCCAGAAGCCGGGTCTGCGGGAGGATGACCGGTTGCTGGCGATCACGACGTTGAGTTTTGACATCGCGGGGTTGGAACTGTGGTTGCCATTGATTAGCGGAGCGCAAGTCATCATCGCGCGGCGGGAGACGGCCCGTGACGGGGCAGCGCTGGCGGGGCTGCTTGAGCGGTGCGAGGCGACGGTGCTGCAGGCGACTCCCAGCACCTTGCGGCTGCTTTTAGCGGCCGGCTGGGAAGGGAATTCTGACCTGAAACTCCTCTGCGGGGGCGAGCCATGGCAACGGGATTTAGCGGGGCAACTGCTGGGCAAATGCGGTTCGCTGTGGAATATGTATGGCCCGACGGAGACGACGATTTGGTCGGGTGCTTGCAAAGTGGAGGCGGAGCAAGAGGTACTAATAGGCGGGCCGATTGCCAATACGCAATTCTACGTATTGGACGGGCATTTGCAGCCGGTGCCGATGGGAGTAGCGGGGGAGTTATGGATAGGGGGAGAGGGGGTGGCGCGGGGGTATTATGGGAAACCGGCGCTGACGCGGGAGCGGTTTAGGGCGAATCCGTTTTCCGGCGAGGCGGGTGGGAGGATATATAGAACGGGGGATCTGGTGCGGTGGCGCGAGGAGGGGAAAATAGAGTTTCTTGAGCGGTTGGACCACCAGGTGAAAATCCGGGGGTTTCGGGTGGAACTGGGGGAGATCGAAGCGGTGTTGAGCGCGCATGCGGCGGTTAAGCAAGCGGTGGTAGTAGCGCAGGCAGATGGGTCGGGAGAAGGAAGACTGGCGGCGTATGTGCTGGAGCGGGGCCGGGGCCAAGTATCGGTAGCGGAATTGCGGGAGCACCTGAAAGCGAGGCTGCCGGCGTTCATGATACCTGCCGCATTCGTCACCCTCGAGCATCTCCCGATGACTCCCAACGGCAAGATTGACCGGAAACAACTGCCGCAAGCCGAGCCGATGGACCTGAAAGACGAGCTGCCTCATTTGCGAGCTCGGGACGCGATCGAAGGCCAACTGGCCGCGATTTGGCAGCGCATCCTGGGCGTTAAGCAAGTGGGGATGCGAGACGATTTCTTTGAGTTGGGAGGGCACTCTTTACTCGGTCTGCAGCTTTTCGCCGAGATTGAACAAATCCTGCATCAGAAATTACCCCTGGCCGCGCTGTTTCGCTCCCCCACGATCGAGGCTCTCGCAGAGCTGATTCGAACCTCCAGCGGGGAGAGGGTTTGGCGGAGCCTTGTGCTTATTCGCGACGGCGGATCCAAGCAGCCGTTGTTTCTCGTTCATGGGGCCGAGGGTAACGTCATCCTGTACCGCCAATTGGCCGGCCACCTCACCGAGGACAGGCCAGTTTACGGACTGCAGGCCCAAGGCCTCGACGGCCAGGCGGAATGTCCCGGCCGCTTTGAAGACATCGCGGCCCATTACATCCGGGAAATCCGATCGGTCCAGCGGCAAGGTCCCTACTACCTGGGCGGGTACTGCCTCGGCGGCGCTTTGGCCCTTGAGATGGCCCATCAGCTTCAACAACAGGGACAGACGGTCGGCCTGGTCGCCCTCATTGAATCCTACAACATTCATTCTCTGACTTGCCTCAGTTCAAAGCCCTTATTGGCGTTCCACGCCTGCCAGAACGTGATCTTTCACGTTCAGAATCTCGTTTGCTCGAAGCGTTCCTGGCCTTTTTTGCGCGAAAAACTGCGCGTCGCCATCGCTCGGGCGCGCGTCCGGCTCGCGGCCCCGTTTGAGCCGCAACGCTACCCGCATTTGCTCATCAAGCGCGCTTTGCATCAGGCACAATCACGTTACACGCCCAAGCCCTACGCCGGTCGAGTGACCCTGTTCAGGCCTCGGACGTTCTTCCTCGGACTTGATGATGCCTCCTTTGGTTGGGCGCATATCGTTAAAGCTGGGTTGGAAGTAGATGTGTTGCCAGCTTATCCAAAAGCAATGCTGGTCGAGCCATTTGTGCAAGTGCTCGCCGCGCGCCTGGAACAAGCACTCGGGGCGGGAGTCGAGACGGATATGATACCCACGGCGGAGAATCCAGTGAGCCGTCTTTCCGCTGAACATTGCGCTGTTGTCCGGTGATGGCTTCATATCGCAGGCGAGTTGCTGGGCCGTGGTTTGGTGACAGCAACACCGTTCCGGTATTTAACGGTATTCCTTTCCGTACTATTCGGCGTTGCTGAACCAGGGACTGGTCTTATGATTACTTCCACTTAATTCATCGTGAAGCAACACATATGGCGACGAACATAGACCTGCGGGTGAAGCCTAAATGAAACACACCAAAGAAAAGCAACCATAAAACCTATGATAAGTACTATTGAAAAAGAGATGAATCCGATCGACACCCCTGCGGCGGCTTCGGCCCAGCGTGTCATCGAAAGGGAGGTCAATAGTCTTATGGCGTGGCTCCCGGATCGGACACAGTTGTCCAGCGAGGAACGCCGCGGGATCATCGCCCGTTACGCGGCCGTGCTGGAGGGCAATTTTATTTATTGGATGACGGGTACCTATCTCGCGGCTCGCTCGCCCGAG
>DASYXT010000050.1:0-1911 GCA_035934555.1 Verrucomicrobiia bacterium
CGAGGCAGGAAGCGAGATTTACAGCGGTGGTAGTCTTGCCGACCCCACCTTTTTGATTAGCGACGGCAATGATGCGAGCCAAACGGGTTCCCTCGTGCAAAAAGCCCAGCGACTGGCGAAAATCTAGCAAAGTCTTGTGGGGGGCGCAAGATGTTTCACGTGGAACTATTGTTAGCACATCAAGATGTCCTCTGGTATTAGCACGTGATTTGTCCGCTTGGTGTAGTTTCGCCAGTCTCTCTGGTAAGGAGAGAGGGGGCAGAAAAGCCCGCGGGGGGTGCGGGATTTTCTGCGGCGAAAAGATGGTTAGGCCCGGGTGCCTGGGCCGGGTAGCAGCCCAGCAGGTGGGGCCCATAGTAGATGCTGGTTCGGCCGTCCAGGTGTTGGCATACCAACACCCGGCATCTGGCCAGCGTGCCGCGCCACGGGGTTTTCTCGATTTGCAAAATGCGGTTGGCGATGTGCACGGTGTTGTCCTGGTTGACCACCCGTTCGGATTGCACACTGAAAATCCGTTGCAGGTCCTGGCCACTGACCGGCACAAAGGCGCTTTCCGGTTGCGCGGGAGCCACCGCGAACTTGCGGTTGAACTCGGCGATGTACTGTTCCCGCAAAAAACGGTTGGCCTCTGCACGCGTGGTAATGCCGCGCAAGCGCAACTCTTGTGGCAGGCGGCGCTGCCAGGTGGCGAAGTTTCTCTCACTGCGGCCGCGCGCTTGCGGCGAGTAGGCGGGAATCATCTCGATGCCCAGCTCGCGCATGGCCCGGCCCACTTGGGTGAGGCGCTGGCGGTCGACCATCTCGCCCTGTTGCGGCGTCAACCAGAAATGACTGCCGCGATCGCTGTACAAAGCGCAGAAAATACCGTGGGTTTCTACTACTTCGCGCAATGCTGCCAGCACCGTACCGGTCGATTCCTGTTCCACCAGTTGTGCGTAGTACACCGTGCTGCTGGCGTCGTCCAGCACCACCAGCAGATCGTCATACTGTTCGGAAGCAAACCAGCGATGGGTGCTGGCGTCAATGTGCAGCAGCATGCCGGCCATGGGCCGGCGCTCGCGGCGCCGTCGGTGCCGCCCACGTTTAGGGGCACGCAGCACCAGCCCGGCTTCCTGCAACAAGCGCTTGATGCAGGTGTAGCCGTAAGAAATGCCGTGCTGTTCGCGCAGCTTTTCGTGGAAATGGCGCACGCTGAAATCAAAATAGCGCTCCCGATACAGGTTCAGGATCTGTTCGGCCCTAGCCCAGGGCATGCGCTTGGCGCTGGGCCGATTGCGGCGGCGGTCCAACAGACCAGCAAAACCTTCTTGCTGGTAACGGCAGACCACGCGCCGCATATGGCGAGCGGTGTAGCGCAGAATCCGCGCCGCTTGCCAGAAGGTCAGTTGTCTCGCCAGCACTCGCAAAATCACCTCTTCGACTCGCACGGCCCGCTCCCGGGCAGCTGCAGGGTAAGTAGCCATGGCCGGTTCTCCCGACCCTGTCTCTACCCCAACCGCCCTTTCTTGGGCGGACATTTCATGTGCTAATTACCAGGACATTTCATGTGCTAACGACAGGGAAATCGGGGGAAAAGCGAGGAAAGAACGAGGGGATTTTAACACAGAGGGCACAGAGGACGGACGCACAGAGGAACACGGAGGAGGAAGAAGGCAGGGCTAGCTTTTGACGACGAGTTTGCGCTGGACGAGCTTGCGGAGTTTGTCGCGGTCGTCGCCCTGCATGTGGACGATTTCGACGCCGTTGCCGTCGGGGCCGGAGTTGCGGACCACGGCGGTGAAGTGGATCTTGCGGAGGCCAGAGCGGACTTCCAGGCGGATGGTGTCGCCGACATTCAATTTCTTGACGGATTCGAGGTAAGCGCCGCCGAGACTGATGGTTTTGACGCGGGCCATGGCCGGCTGGCCGCCC
>DASYXT010000071.1:0-139774 GCA_035934555.1 Verrucomicrobiia bacterium
GGCCCCCAGCCGGCGAGCGCAAAACAATCGGGCTGTGCACCAGGACGTTGTTGCCACCCGGCCTCATGAGGTGTCGGTAAGCGCCAGGCCGGGCCCAAACCGTTGCGGCGGTATCACCCGTACCAGCACCAGCGCAGCCCAACCACAATGCGGGCAAATCGGCAACCGGCTCTGCACCATCTGCTCCGGCCTCAACCTCTCCTCATACTCACGCCCAATCTCCGCCAACTTCGCCAGGAATACCTCATGCCCACTCATATTACACTCCCCCAATCGCAGCTTGCCTTATGCCACTTCCAATGTCACCACACACTTTTTCCCCCTAAAATCTCTCCGCCCAGCCGGTTTTTGGGCCTACTGATGCTCCGTACTATATGTAGGGACTGACATTTCAGCCCCCACGACGGCGCGCCGCGCCAACGAAATTGAACTGACGAATATCCTTCCTATGCCCACCACCACCGAACTCGACCTGGTCGCCAGCGAACTGGCGGCCCAACACGCCCCATCCACCAACCTCCGCCGCAACGGCAAAATCGCCCGCCTGCCCCTGCACATCCGCCACATGCTCAACCGCATGCTCGATGACGGCCTGCCTTACCACGTCGTCATCGACGAGCTGGGCGAGCACGGCCGCGGCCTCAACTCCCAAAACATCACCAATTGGGTCCAGGGCGGTTACCAGGATCACCTCAAACACCTGGACGCCGTCGAGCGCGCCAAAGCCGTGGTCGAAGCCCTCGCCCAATTCCTCCAGGAAAACGGCGATATCGACGTGACCCAGCTCCGCCGCGCCTGCCAACAAGTCGCTGCCATTCAGCTCTTTGACGCCCTCCGCGACCACGGCGACGACGCCCTCAAACGCCTGTTCCAGGCTACCCCTTCCAAATACCTGAATATTGTCCACACCGTCTGCCACCTTTCCAACTCCGTCCTCAACGTCGAGAAGCACCGGCTCCACCAGCAACTTCAGGCCGCGCCAGCCCAAGCCGCCGCCGCATCAAGCCAAATCAAGGTGAATCAAGCCCCGGCAGAAATTCCCGCCCAATCCCAACCCGCTCCGGCCACAGCTCCAGCACCGACGCCCAATCCGCTATCAAGCCAAATCAAGGTGAATCAAGCCCCGGCAGAAATTCCTACCCAACTGCAACCCGCTTCGGCCACAGCTCCAGCACCGACGCCCCAATCCGCTATCAAGCCAAATCAAGCCAGATCAAGCCCCACGCAAAAACTCGACCCAACTCTAATCCCGTAACCACCCGCCGGCGTAGCCGCTATACGGCCTACCCTTTTTTCCGCAGCCATTCACCCCTGCCGCTCTCCCAGCGGGAGACGGGCCACCAGACAGCCCGCACCCGTTATTGCCCACCCCACACTTGACTCGCCCCGCCTCTCCTTTATTCTCACGGCCTTCTTGTTCAGAGGACCTGATTTATGGCTAAGCTGACTGTCAAAGACCTGAATGCGCGCGGCAAACGCGTGTTTGTGCGAGTGGACTACAACGTGCCTTTGGAGGAAAAAGACGGCCAAATGGCGATCACGGACGATACCCGCATCCGTGAGACGCTGCCCACCCTGCGTTGTTTGATCGAACAGGGTGCGAAGTTGATCCTTGCGGCGCACCTTGGCCGCCCCAAAGGCAAACGAGAATCCTCGATGTCGCTGCGCCCGGTCGCCAAGGCCTTGGCCGACCTGCTCGGCCGGCACGTCGCTTTCGTCGATGATTGCATCGGCGACAAAGTCGAGCAGACTGCCAGGTTGCTCCAACCCGGCGATGTGTTGCTGCTGGAGAATGTTCGGTATTATCCGGAAGAAGAGGCCAACGACCCTGCTTTCGCTGAAAAACTCGCCAAGGTCGCCGACATTTACGTCAACGACGCCTTTGGCGCTGCGCACCGCGCGCATGCCTCGACCGAAGGTGTCGCGCGGGTCGTCGCCAAACGCGGCGGGCTCTGCGCCGCCGGCTTGCTCATGGAGCGTGAGCTGAAGTTCCTCGGTGATGAATTGGACAAACCCGCTCGCCCATTCGTCGTCATTCTCGGCGGGGCCAAGGTTTCGGACAAAATCCTCGTCATCGACCGCTTGCTCGAAAAAGCCGACGCACTGCTTATCGGTGGCGCGATGGCATATACCTTTCGCCTGGCTGAAGGCCATCAAACAGGCAAATCACTCGTCGAAGCAGACAAGACCGATACGGCGAAAGCCGCCCTGGCGAAGGCCAAAGCGCTCGGGGTCAAGTTCCTGCTGCCGCTCGACGATGTCGTCGCTGTCCCGGTGAAGACCGACAAGCTGGACAAGAAGGGCAAGCCGGTCATCGAGTACCAGAACGTGCGCGTCAACGCCGACCCGAACTGTCCCACCGACGCTGCTGGCCTCGATATTGGCCCTAAAACGCGCGCCGCCTACTCCGCCGAAATCGCCAAAGCCCGCACCATCCTCTGGAACGGGCCGATGGGGCTGTTCGAGGACAAACGCTTCGCTGAAGGCACGAACGCCATTGCTCGGGCGGTGGCGGAAGTGACCCAGAAGCACGGCGCAAAGAGCATCATTGGCGGTGGCGACAGCGTCAAAGCCCTCAACAAAGCCAGGCTAGGCGACCAGGTGACTTTTATGAGCACGGGCGGCGGCGCCAGCCTCGAGTTCCTCGAAGGCAAACCCTTGCCGGGGGTGAGCGTGCTCTCCGATCGATAAGACGCGAAGAGGATACAAATGCTTAACGCAAAGACGCAAAGGCGCAAAGAATTGTTTCCCAAAAAACCCTTTGCGTCTTCGCGCCTTTGCGTCTTTGCGTTATTTCCTTCCACCGTGTAACAAATGGTCTGTGATCCAAAGGATAGAAATGTTTAACGCAAAGCCGCAAAGACGCAGAGCCGCAAAGAATTGTTTCCCCAAAAAACCCTTTGCGTCTTTGCGTCTTTGCGCCTTGGCGTTATTTCCTTCTTTTTTGCTTTTAACCCTTCACTAACCACCAATGCTTAACCCCAAGTCGCAAAATGGCGGAGACTCAAAGAAGTTGCTTCCCCAAGAAACCTTTGCGTCTTCGCGCCTTCGCGTCTTTGCGTTATTTCCTTCTTTTTTGCTTAGCGTTTTTGCGTTTAATCCTCTCGCGCTGGCAGTGCCATGATGATGAATCCCATGGACGAAAACCAGATTAGCAACGTGATCATCGGCTGCGCCATCGAAGTCCACCGCGAGCTGGGAGGCCCCGGCTTACTGGAGAGCGTTTACGAAGAATGCCTGGTGGAGGAAATGACACGCCACAACCTCCTTGCGGAACGGCAACTCCGGGTGCCCATCGTTTACAAAGGAAAGCAACTCGGCATGCCACTGCGCCTGGATTTAAAAGTTAATCATTTGGTGTTGGTGGATAATAAGGCGGTGGAAGTTTGGAATCCGGTCTTCGAAGCCCAGATGCTGACCTACCTTCGTTTAACCAACTTGAAACTCGGTTTGGTTCTCAACTTCGGTGAACGGTACATCCGCGACGGTATCCACCGTGTAGTAAATGGTCTCTGATCCAAAGGATACAAATGCTTAACGCAAAGCCGCAAAGACGCAGAGCCGCAAAGAATTGTCTCCCCAAAAAACCCTTTGCGTCTTTGCGCCTTTGCGCCTTTGCGTTAGTTCCTTCTTTTTTGCTTTGCGTCTTTGCGTTATCCCCTTCCGCTGTGTAACAAATGGTCTCTGATCCAAAGGATACAAATGTTTAACGCAAAGCCGCATTGCGTTATCCCCTTCCACCGTGTAACAAATGGTCTGTGATCCAAAGGATAGAAATGTTTAACGCAAAGCCGCAAAGGCGCAGAGCCGCAAAGAATTGTCTCCTCAAAAAACCCTTTGCGCCTTCGCGTCTTTGCGCCTTTGCGTTATCCCCTTCCACCGTGTAACAAATGGTCTCTGATCCAAAGGATACAAATGCTTAACGCAAAGCCGCAAAGACGCAGAGCCGCAAAGAATTGTTTCCCCCAAAAACCCTTTGCGTCTTTGCGCCTTTGCGCCTTTGCGTTAGTTCCTTCTTTTTTGCTTTGCGCCTTTGCGTTATTCCTTTAACCCTTCGCGCCTTCCCCCCCCATGAATAAAGAACGTAAGCTCATTATCGCCGGTAATTGGAAGATGAACAAAACCGTCGCCGAGGGTCTCGACCTCGTCCGCGGCTTGAAAATCGAACTCGGCACGGTCAAGGAAGTGGACATGGTCGTCTGCCCTCCCTTCACCGCGCTGTGCGAGGTGTCCAAGGCCGTGCTCGACTCCACCCTCCGCCTCGGCGCTCAGAATATGAGCGAGCACAACGTCGGCGCTTATACCGGCGAGATCGCCGCCGTCATGCTCAAGGAATTTTCCGTGCGCTATGTCATCCTTGGCCATTCGGAGCGGCGCCAGTACCAAAAGGAATCCGATGCCCTCATCGCCAGGAAGGCCCTCGCCGTCCACGCCGCCTCGCTCAAACCCATCGTTTGCGTCGGCGAGACCCTCGCCGAACGCGAAGCCGGCCAAACCCAACGCGTCCTGGAAACTCAGGTCCGCGGCAGCCTCGCCGGGCTCACCAAAGACCAAATGGAAGAGACCATCCTGGCCTATGAGCCGGTCTGGGCCATCGGCACAGGTAAAACCGCCACCACCGCCCAGGCGCAGGAGGCCCATGCTTTTATCCGCGGGCTGCTGGGCAAAATCTTCGACGAAACAGTTGCCCGCCGCGTCCGGATTCAATATGGTGGTAGCGTCAAACCGTCCAATGCGCGCGAGTTGATGAGCCAGCCGGACGTGGATGGTGCCTTGGTGGGTGGAGCTTCACTTGAAGTTCGCAGTTTTGCTGACATAATTAAAGGCTCGATTTAACGATTATTGTTAGAATTTTATGGGATTTGTTACTGGTTTTTTAACCCTGTTGATGGTGCTGGACTGCCTGGTTCTGGTCCTGCTGGTATTGATACAGTTACCCAAAAAGGAAGCCGGCGCCGGCCTCGCTTTCGGCGGCGGCGCCAGCGATGCCCTTTTCGGCGCTGGCTCAGGCAATGTCCTGACCAAAATTACCAAATACGCCGCCGGCATCTTCTTCGCCATGGCGCTACTAATTGGCATTCTGCAAACCCACACCTCCCAGCAAGGCAGCTCTTTCCTCAAGAATCTCTCTGCTCCTGCAGGCCCTGCCGCCACGCCTGCTCCAACTGCTTCCCATCCTGCCCCGATGACGGGCACCAACGCCATGCCGGCACCCGGTGTCGAAAGCACCAATGTGCCTATAATTCCGCTCCCGCCCGCGGCCACCACCCCCCCGGCCGCGGCCAACCCGGCCACTAACGCCACGCCGCAGAAGTAGCGCGGGTTTTGCCGTAAACGAATTTTATTGTTTCCAAGGCCGGTTCCCGTTACTACGGGGTAATGCTTCGGCTGGAGGCCCGCGGGTGTTCTCCGAACCTGCGCCCGCGTGTTCCCACCGAACTCAGAATGCCATTGTATGAAAACGAACCTCCTGCTCGGCTCTCTGTTTAGCTTGTTGTTTGTTTCTCGCCCGGCCGTTGCGCTGCCGGCGCCCACCGACTTGCCCCTGCCCATGGTCGGCACCGGCGCTCACGGGCATGCCTACCCGGGTGCGATTGTCCCCTTCGGCATGGTCCAGGTCAGCCCGGATACCCCCTTGCGCGGCTGGGACGGCAGTTCGGGTTACCATTACAGCGATTCGGCGATTCTGGGCTTCAGCCATACCCACCTCGCCGGCACGGGCGTGGGCTGCCTCGGTGATGTGCTGCTCATGCCGACCGTCGGCGAACTGTCCCTGGTGCCCGGTTCGCCGGGGCAGGGCTATTCCTCCCGTTTCTCCCATGCCCAGGAAACCGCCACTCCCGGGTACTACCGCGTGTTCTTACAGGACCCGAAGGCTTTGGTTGAATTGACCGCCACAGCCCACTGCGGCTTTCATCGTTACACCTTTCCCGCGGCCGACCAGGCCCACGTCATTCTCGACCTGGTCCACGGCGTCGATAGCCGCGCCCTCGAGGCCACCCTCAAAGTCGAAGGCAACGATACCCTCAGCGGTTCGCGCATTTCCCAGGGTTGGGGCGGGCGGCGAGCGGTGTATTTCGTGATGCAATTCTCCAAACCGTTTGCCTCTTTTGGCATTGAACAGAATGGCCAGCGGCTCGAGGCGCCTGCCCGCGAGGCGCAAGGCCGGAATCTAAAGGCCTTTGTGAATTACCAGACCAGCGACAAAGAGACCATTCTGGTAAAAGTCGGCATCTCCGGCACGAGCATCGAAGGCGCCCGCAAGAATTTGGCGGCCGAAATTCCCGGGTGGGATTTTGCCGGTGTGAAAGCGGCGGCCGTTGGGCGCTGGAAAAGCATCTTTGAAATGGTGGATTTCAAATCGTTCGACCCGCGCGTGCGCACGACGTTTTACGCCAACCTTTACCTCGCTTGCCAGGCCCCGGTGCTCTTCAATGACGTGGATGGCACTTACCGCGGCCTGGACCGCCAAAACCATGCCAATGTCTCGTTCCAGAATTACACCACGTTTTCGCTGTGGGACACCTACCGGGCCGAGCATCCGCTGTTGACGCTGCTGCAACCGGGCCGCGTTGATGACTTCGTCAAATCAATGCTGGCCGAATACCAGGAGTCGGGCCTGCACACGACCCCCATCTGGCCGCTGTGGGGCAACGAAACCTGGTGCATGATTGGCTACCATTCCGTGCCGGTAATTGTCGATGCTTATCTCAAAGGCTTTCGCGGCTTCGACCCCGAAGCGGCTTACCAGGCCATGCGCGACACCGCCATGCAGGACCGCAACGGGCTTAAATCATATCGGGAACTGGGTTATGTCGCATCCAAAGCTGGCGAGCAGGCGGCCTCTAAAACTATCGAATACAGCGTTGATGATTGGTGTTTGGCACGCATGGCCGAAGCACTGGGACACCAGGAGGACGCCCGGATGTTCTACCAACGCGCCGCCAATTATCGCAACCTGTTCGATGGCACCACGCGCTTTTTCCGCGGCCGAAAAGCCAATGGTTCCTGGCGCTCGCCCTTCGTCGATAACGCCCTGGTCGGCGATGAATACACCGAAGCCGACGCGTGGCAATATGCCTTCGGCGCCCAACAGGACCTCCCCGGGCTGATTGCTCTTTATGGCGGTGACCAGGGCTTTATTGAGAAATTAGACGCGTTGTTCACGCACGATTCAAACATCCAAACGACCATCCCCGACATCAGCGGCCTGATTGGCCAGTACTCGCAAGGCGATGAGCAATGTCATCATGTCGCTTACCTGTATGATTACGCCGGTGCACCCTACAAGACCCAGCAGCGCGTTCGCCAGGTCATGACCACGCTCTATGATGACACCCCCACCGGCCAGTGCGGTAATGTCGATTGCGGGCAGATGGCCGCGTGGTACGTTTTCAGCGCTTTGGGGATGTACCCCGTCAATCCGGACAGCCAGGTTTACGCGCTGGGCAGCCCGATGGCCACCAAAGCAGTCGTGCACCTGGACCGCGCGAAATACCACGGCAACACATTTACCGTCATCGCCGAGCACAATAGCCCGGCGAACATCTATATCCAATCGGCAACTCTGAATGGGCAACCGTTGAACCGCCCCTGGTTGCGCCACGACGAAATCATCGCCGGTGGCACGCTACGTCTGGTGATGGGGCCCCAGCCCAATACGCAGTGGGGCAGCGCACCCGCCGAGCGGCCTCCCGCAACCATGCCCCCGGGATTCAAGTACCCGGAACTGCCCGCGCCGGCTTCCGACAAACCCGTCGCGTTGAACCTGCCTATCCGGATCATTTGCGGCAGCGACGACCCAGCCGGAGATTTTATCCCGGACCCGAACATGGTCGAGGGCTCGATGAACGCCAGCCATGCGGAAATCGATACGAGCGCTGCCCACGCTGCGCCGCCCGCCGTTTATCAATCCGAACGCTATGGCCAGGATTTTGCCTACGCCTTTCCTGTTCCCAAGCAGCAGCGCTACCATGTGCGGCTGCATTTTGCGGAGATTTTCGACGACCAGGCCGGACGGCGCATCGAGAATGTTCAGATCAACGGAACTCCCGTCCTGACTAACCTGGATATCTTTGCCGCCGCCGGTGGCCTGAATAAGGCGCTCGTAAAAGATTTCGATGCGGTGTCTCCCGATCCCGGCGGTAATATCGTCATTCGCATCAGCAGCCCGCCCTCGAGCCCGGACCGCAACGCCAAAATCAGCGGGATCGAGATTCTGCCCGAGGGATGAGCCGCCGCTAAATGGGACGTTTATACCCCGCCGACGCTGGGCGTTGCCGGCCTCGGGCTTTCCGGGTCTTTCGCTCGAGGGCGGCCTCCATTGAACGGCGCAGAGCTTGCCCGGGATTGCGCCGAGCGCGAACCTGCGCGTTCAGCGAATCCAACTGCTCCTGCACAGTGGCAGGTTTCGGCGCAACGACTTCTCCCGGACCAGCCGTCGGGGCCCCGGCAGCTTTAGGGTCGCTCTTAGTACTCCTCGGCATCAAAATTCCCTCCATCTGACCATCAACCATCAATCTTCAACTATCAACCCTTTGCCTCAGGTTATGCTCTATTTCGTTCTCCTCCAGGAAGGAGATATAATTCCGATACAGTTCCCGATACCGTCGCTTCACTCGCTCCAAATCGACAGACTCATAGAGCGCATCCACGTTAACCCCCCCGGCTTGCTGGATGGGTTGGTGCGGCAAATTCAGCAGTTCGCACAGCTCGCGCGTCCGCGCATCCAGTGCGAAGATGAAGCCAGGCACTCCGGCGAGTAGCGCGATCAAGCAACCATGAAACCGGGTCCCTACGACAAAATCAAACTGCCGTATCGCTTCGAACCAGTCTTTGACGCGGAAATAAATCCGCATGGTTTGTTGCACGAACCGTACAAAGGCCTCCGGCGCCAGCTCCGAAAGGCCATATTGTTCCATCGCTTTGCTGAGCAGCAGCGGGTCGTATGCAGCGGGATTCTCGATGAGCCTGGCCAATTCCAGTGCATTCTGCAGAATGTAGGGATACCCATGCTGCAACGCTAATTGCACGAGTTGGCGTTCGATTTTGCGCGCGGCGGTGACATCAGCCGCATGCTCAACAGCGTGAGCCGCCCCGTTTAAGGCCACGGCCAACGGCCGCCCTTTGACGGCAGGTTTGAACCCCAGTTCCGGCTGGCAATTCCAGAACATCGCCGGACAGCCAATCACCCGCACATTGTGAATGCCCAAACCGGCAAGCACGCTCGCGGTCCAGTCGCCTCGCACACCCAGCGTCTTGGAACGCTCGGCGCCCAGCCGAACCAGCTTCAACGTTCCCGCCGGCACTTTCACCGGATGCGTCGAGTCCGGGGCCTGCGCGCCCAGGCCGATAATCGTGCAGGGCAGGTCCACCCGCTCGAGGAAATCCGCCCAAACCTTGAAATCAGCATTCTCATAAAGGAAATTCGAGGCGCCAATGATGACCCGATCAAAGTTCCGGGTGACGTACTCTGCCCCCAACTCACGGCGACTGACCAGGCATTGGACCTTAAGCTGGCGCTGAAGCGCGCTGCCAATCAACAGATTGCCTGTATTCCCTGAGGTATGGCGCAAAGCCTCTGTGACGTCGGCCCCGGGCGGCAGCCGCACCCGCCAGGGGGCGCCCAGGTAAAACACCCGCGCCAAGGAGGCTTGGGCAGGTGCCAGCCCGCGGTCCGTCAGGCGAGATGCCGAAGCGAGACTCATTCTAAACTTTGAAAATGACAGGACCATCTTCGGTTGTCTAGTTGTCTAGTCTTCAATTGTCGGCGGGAGCGGCGGGATTTTACCCTTTTTGCCTGGCAACAAACGTGCTAGATTATGTCCGAGACAGACGAATACAGTTAGATAACGACGACCGATAATTGAAAGCCCTCATCTCGACAAGGAACCGCCGGACGGAACGAGTTTTCCTGGTTGGCGTGGAACTGAAATCACGCAATGGCAACGGCACTTCATGGGAATCGAGTGATTCGCTGGGCGAACTTTCCGAATTAGCCACCACCGCAGGAGGATTAGTCATTGGGGACGGCGTCCAGAAGATGGCAGCCCCGTGCGCCACCACGTTCATCGGCAAAGGCAAGGCCGACGAGTTCGCGCGCCATTGCCGGCAGGCCGATATTGATACGGTCATTTTCGACGACGAACTTTCCCCCGCCCAGAGCCGTAACCTGGAAAAAGTCTTTAATTGCAAGGTGCTGGATCGCACGTCGCTGATCCTGGATATTTTCGCCCAGCGCGCGCGCACCAAAGAGGGCAAGCTGCAGATCGAGCTGGCCCAATTGCAGCACCTGTTGCCCCGGCTCACCGGCTTTTGGGGCCATCTCTCGCGCCAGAAAGGCGGCATCGGCATGCGCGGCGGTGAAGGTGAAACCCAATTGGAAACCGACCGCCGCCGGGTCCAGGACCGCATCGCGCGCATCGAGCGCGAACTGGAAGTGGTGCGCCGGCAGCGCTCAACCCAGCGGCAAGCCCGGCAACGCAACCACTGGGCGCTGGCTTCCCTCGTCGGCTATACCAATGCCGGCAAATCAACGCTGCTCAACGCGCTGACTGGCGCGTCCGTGCTGGCGGAAGATAAGCTGTTCGCAACGCTCGATCCAACTACGCGCCGCCTGCGCTTGCCCACCAACCAGAACGTGCTGCTCACCGACACGGTCGGTTTCATTCGCAAATTGCCCCATGGCCTGGTGGAAGCCTTCAAAGCGACTCTGGAAGAAGTCGTCCAGGCCGATCTCTTGCTGCACGTCGTCGATGTGAGCCACCCTCAGGCCGACGAACAGATTCAGGCCGTCGAGGCGGTGCTCGAAGAGATTGGCGCCGCCGGCAAGCCTACTCTCATTGTCTTAAATAAAGTGGATCAGTTAAACGGAAACGGAGCCGTTCTCGGCCGGTTCCTCGAACGCTATCCCGAGGCGGTCTCCACCTCTGCTACCGGCCAACTCGGACTTCCGGAATTGCTGGCGCAGCTCGGCAGCCAATTGCGTCCTATCCGCGAATTTATGGAATTGTCCGTCCCGCACGACCGCGCGGGCGTCATCGCCCGGCTCCATGAAGTGGGCCAGGTCATCGAGCGCAGCTATGACGGCCAGACGGCCCGATTCAAGGCGCGCATTCCGCCCCATCTGCACGACGAGTTCGCCAACTACGTTGTTCGGGAATTGCAGACGGCGTAGGGTTGCTGATTTAGCTTGTCTTTCTAGCCCCACAACCGTTAACCTTCCCTCATGGGCAGTGGGTTGCTGATGCGGGAGCTGCCGGCCAGTGAACGGCCGCGCGAACGCTTGCTGGAAAAGGGCGCCGACGTCCTCAAGAATTCCGAGTTGCTGGCCATTTTGTTGCGCAGCGGCCATCGCGGCGTCTCCGCCCTTCAGGTCGCCGAGCAACTTCTGACTCGGTTTGATTCTCTCGACACGCTATCGCGCGCGCCGCTGGAAGAATTGTGCCATACCAAGGGCATCGGCCCTGATAAGGCCGTGGCGTTGCAAGCGGCCTTTACACTGGCGCGGCGACTGGCCGAGGAACTGCGCCGGGAGTCGCCCACGCTGGACACCCCTGACCGCGTTGCGGCGCTGCTCCGGGACGACAATCGCGCCTATCAAACCGAGTTGTTTCAGGTCATTCTACTTAATACTCGACGCAAGCTCATCAAGGTGGAAAAAATCTCCCAGGGCACGCTGGACACGATCCTGGTCCATCCGCGGGAAGTGTTCAAACCGGCAATCACGGCGAATGCCGCTGCGATCATCCTCACCCACAACCATCCCAGCGGCGATCCCACGCCCTCGGAAGCCGACATTAAGGTCACCCGCGACCTGATCCGTGCGGGCCAGCTCCTTAAGATTGAGGTGCTGGACCATGTCATTCTCGGTCGAGCCGCTCACGACCGGCCGCGAGACTATGTGAGCTTGCGCGAGTTAGGCTATTTCTACTCCTGAAAAAGGCGTGTTATGCGCTTGCCGTGCGGAGCGGATTCCGTTAGGAAAGCGCCCGTGACGCGCAGTTGGCACTGGATACCCCTGGCCCTGGGCGGGGCAGTGGCGTTAGCCCCCAGGGTTGCGCCGGGTCAGATCGACCCGGTGAAGCGGGATTTGATCCAAATCGGGTATAACGCGCCTTTGGAAGGGCATTCACCGCTTTCTGTCTATGCCTTCTACTACCGCAATGAACCCAATTTTTTTCAATCCAACCTTACATTGCGCCTCGCGGTCGCACCCACTTACCTGGATTCGGAATTGGGCATCAGCCATGTGCTGGGCCCGAACACGGATTTGGGCGTCGGGGTGGCGGGTGGGGGCTTCGCCGACAGCTACTACGAGGTGCAACAGGGGAAGTACCTGCCGCAAGAGTCTTTCGACGGGTACGGCGGCCAGGCCAGCCTGAG
Source organism: Verrucomicrobiia bacterium (assembly GCA_035934555.1). Lineage (GTDB taxonomy): Bacteria > Verrucomicrobiota > Verrucomicrobiia > Limisphaerales > UBA8199 > DASYXT01. The sequence continues at coordinate 12,385 of DASYXT010000071.1, forward strand.
TCTCTATCACCTCTTTAACCCCGGCCAGCGTATTCCACTCAATGGCGTGTTGCGCGGCGTCGCCCATTTCGCCGCTTACGAACCCACCAGCGACACCGCCCCCAACTTTGTCGTGCCTGAGAACATGGGTATTTTCAGCGTGCGCACCGGGCTGCGCTTCGGCGGCCGCGAGCCGACACTGTTCCCCTCACTGGCGATGGAGCTCTCGCTGTGGTATGAGGGACAATTCCGGACCCAGGATGACGTTTATGGGTTTGGCGACCGTTATATCCAGCCCCATTCGCACTTGTTTTGGGGCGAAGCGTATCTGGCCTATACGTTGCCGGAGTCGAAACACACCTTCAGCGTGAACGTGACGGCCGGCACCAGCTTCGAAGCCGATCGCTTAAGCGCCTACCGGCTCGGTGGGTTCCTGCCCATGGTCTCGGAATTCCCTCTGTCCATCCCCGGTTATTATTACCAGGAACTCACCGCCCGACAGTTCCTGCTTGCCTCAGGCAACTATATCTTCCCGCTGGACCACAAACAGCATTGGAATCTGACGGCGACCGCGGCCACTGCGTTGGTGGATTATCTGCCCGGTGTGGAACAGCCGGGCCATTGGAATTCCGGCGTGGGCGGGGGGCTGCTTTATTCCTCGCCGACCTGGCGGGTGATGGTTGGTTATGGGTACGGTTTCGACGCGATCCGGTCCAGTGGGCGGGGCGCGCAGAGTATCGGCTTTTTGCTGCAACTGGACCTCGCGCCGGCTAAAGAAGCGTTTTTCAAGCCGATGCAGCCGGGCCCCTGGCGCGGTTTCCAACGAGTATTCGGGGTATTCGGAAGCTGAGGCAATGGGGGGCTCCAACTCATCCTGCTGCCCCCGCCTCAGCGAACGGGTTCGTAATGCTTCTGGTGCAGGTCACCCAGCAGCGACTGGAACCAAAGCCGGCACCAGAGCCAGGTCACTCGTCCCACCCCGCGTTGCTCATACCGCCGCATGGAAGTGGTGGCGGTAATATCGCCGAGGTACTTATAGCTGCCGAACTGCGTCAGGCGCCGCAACAATTCGCTGTTTTCCCGGACCTCTAAGCCCTCGTCGAAGCCGCCACAACGCATGAATTGCTCTTTCCAACAGAGCATCACACCCGAGCTGCCCGGATGCAGCCCCCAACGATGGACCGAGTTTTTGAGGGCGTAGATCAACCGGTAAGCCAGCCGCGATTTGTCCGGTCGTCCTTTCACCGTGCCCGCGGCCGCTGTCTCTGAGAACTCTGCGGCCATGCGCGCCAAAGCAGCCGGTTCCAGCAACGTGTCGGCGTCGAGGAAAACCAGCAGGGCCCCCCTGGCCAGGCGCGCGCCTAGGTTCCGGGCACGGCCGAGATTCTTGCGCGAAAGCGCCACCAGCCGATGGCAGCGGCCGCGCGCGACCGCGACAGTGTTATCCTGGCAACCGTTGGCCACGACAACCACCTCGAAGCAGGGGTAGGTCTGGCATTGGAGCGCGGCGAGAGTTTCGCCTAGATATCCGTCCTCATTGTGGGCGGGAATGATAACTGAGATCAGGCAGCCGCCCGAGGCTGGTTGCTTCGGGGCCTGGCGCCGGGCAGCGCGCTCCAGCAACTCATCCGGTGCAGCCAACATGAGGGAGGCTTGAGGCGATAGCTGGTGTGGGTCCATAAGGCAATCGTCGCGGGCCGCTCCAAGCTCCTTCGGGTTTGGGGCGGAGGATGCTGCGTCTTCGCAGCCTCGACTTGGCCGGTCGTCAGGACGAACCCTCCCCAGGTCAACGTCCTACTCTTCGACCACGTTCTCCAACTCCTCTTGCACCTCGCCAACTTTTTGGCGGACGCGTCCGCGTGCAGCATCCGCCCGCCCCTCGCGCGCCAGGTGGTTGTTGCGGGTGGCGTGGCCGGCGGTTTGTTTCAGTCGCCCTTTAGCTTCTTTGGCGATACCTTTGGCCCGGTTCTTGGTACTGGCTTTCATGAATAACCTTTCTTACTTCACCGTGCCATCGAATCCAAACCGCATAAACTGGGGTCTTACCCCGGCAGTGGCAAAAAGAGAAGTCGAGTCACCGATTGTCGCGTGACATTTGGCTTGCAAGCTTTGGCTGCCGCGGCATGTTCAGCCGTGCGCATGCTGCGTATTTCTATGAAATGCACCTCTCGCTCCGCACTCCTGTTTCCGATCCTACTAACGATTGTCAGCGTCTCCGTGCGAGCGCAGACCCCCTCGCTGCGCCATTCGCCCGGACTCAGGGAGGCTCGGCCTGAGAGTGTCGGAATGTCCACTGAGCGGCTCGCCCGGATTGATTCGCTTTGCCAAAACGCTGTCGCCCAGGGGGACATTCCCGGAGTCGTCGCCCTGGTAACGCGGCACGGCAAAATCGTTTACTACAAGGCATTCGGTCTGGCTGATAACTCCGCCGGACGCCCATTGCGCCGTGATGACATTTTCCGGATCGCTTCGCAAACCAAAGCGATTACCGCCACGGCCGTCATGATGCTCTGGGAACAAGGCAAGTTCCGGCTGGACGACCCGATTTCCAAGTACATTCCCGAGTTCAAGAATCCGCAGTTGTTAAAAACCTACGATGCGGCGCAAACCAATTACACGACTGAACCGGCCAAAGGCGAGATCACTATCCGTGAGTTGCTCGACCACACCTCCGGCCTGGGTTACGGCGCCATCGACAGCGACGAACGGTTCCGGCAAATTTACGCCAAGGCAGGGATCATCGACGCCTTCACGACCGAACCGGTCACGCTGGCTGAGAACGAAAAGAAGCTCGCGCGCCTGCCTCTCCACCACAATCCGGGCGACCGGTTCACCTACAGTGAAGGCCTCGATGTGCTGGCTTATCTGGTTGAGGTCGTCTCGGGTGAACCGTTCGATCAGTTCCTGCGGCAACATTTGTTCGAACCGCTGGGAATGCGCGATACCGCGTTCTATCTGCCCTCCAAAAGCGCGGACCGCCTGGTCCCCGTGCAGATCAAAAAGGACGGCCAATGGGTTCACCAGCCTGATACTTTTTTCGACCCCGATTACCCCATCAAAGGCGCGCGGGCATTCTTTTCGGGCGGCGGCGGGCTCTCGAGCACCGCGCTGGATTACGCAACGTTCCTGCAGATGTACCTCAACGGGGGCGAACTCAATGGCCGCCGGTTGCTCAGCCGCACCACTGTGAACACCATCCTGGCTAATCAAACCGGCGACTTGTTCGGCGGCAAGAATGGCGAGCGTTATTTTTGCCTGGCCTTTGGCGTGCTCACCCAGGCAGGCGCCGATAAAGGCGGCAAAGGCAGCGCAGGAACATTCGAGTGGGGCGGCTACTTCAATACCCAGTATTTCGCCGACCCCCATGAGAAAATCATCGGCGTGTTGATGAAACAGACTCAGGGACCCGTCAATGACAATACTGGGGACCTGTTCCGCCAATTGGTGTTTCAGGCGCTCGATGATTAGGATTTAAAATACGGAATCGCAAAAAGATCCACGATGGGGAAGGTGAATCCAGGCAGAATACCTTCGCCGTCCAGTCGGTCGCGGCTCGCAGGTCGAAAGCCATGATTTGAAAGCCACAGTTAAATCGTCGAGCCAATCTTGCATTCATGGCCGGCCTTGAAGAGGTGGATATGCATCCGCTCGGCCAAGTCATAGCTGTAAAAGCTCGCCCGATAGCCGCTTTGGACAAAGACGGTTGGCATGATGTCCTCAGTTGTTCTTCAGAAACATCTTCCCTGGCAACTGCCGGATCAACCGCTTCATCTCCAGGCTGAGCAGCGCCACGGTAACCGCCGAGGTGGGCAACCCGCTCTGGCGGATCACTTCGTCAATGTTGATCTCCTCATGGTTGAGCGTGTCATACACCCGCTGCTCGTTCTCGGAGAGCTCGAGCGCGGGCAGGACGCCGGTTTGAGCGGGGGAAGCCGGCTTGTTGCTGGCAGGGAACAGGTACTCAAATTCGCTGAGAATATCCTCCGCTCCCTCGCAGAGTTTGGCGCCCTTCTTGATGAGTTCGTGGCAACCTTTGCTACGCGGCGAATCGATGCGGCCCGGCACGGCGAATACCTGCCGCCCGTATTCATTCGAGAAATTGGCTGTGATCAGCGCGCCGCTGGTCAGGTTGGCCTCCACTACCACGGTGCCCAAAGTCATCCCCGCCACAATGCGGTTGCGAATGGGGAAGGATTGTTTGTCCCCGGGTCGGTTAAAGGGGAATTGCGTGATGAGCGCGCCGTTCGCAGCGATGCGGTCGTACAACTCTTTGTTTTCGGCCGGCCAGACCACATTAATTCCGGTGCCCAGCACGGCCACGGTCCGGCCTTGGCCGCTGAGCGCCCCTTGATGGGCGGCGGTATCAATCCCGCGCGCGCCCCCACTGACCACCGTCACGCCCAGGTAGCCCAGTTGATACGCCAGCTTGCGCGCCGTCTCGATCCCATAGTGCGTCGTCAGGCGCGAACCGACCATCGCCACCGCATTCTTGTCCTTCGGCAGCAGTTGGCCTCGAATATATAACACCATGGGCGGATCATAAATTTGCTTCAGCAGTTCCGGATACTCGGCGTCGGATTGGATCACCACGCGGCAACCGTACTCGGCGATGCGTTTCAGTTCCGCTTCGAGCGGCACGGTGCTGCGCCAATTCGCAATCGCTCTGGCCGTTTCCTCCCCAATCCCGTTTACCTGCAGCAGGTCGTTCAGCGACGCATCGAGAATGGCCCCGGGTTCGCGGAAATGTTCGAGTAATTGCCGCACACGCACCGGGCCGACACCGTCGATTAGATTTAGCGTGATAAATGCCTCGTGCGAGTCCATGCGCAGGGGATACTCCGTCTGGCCCGGGCAGGCAAGCCCGAAGGTGATCAACACCCGACTATATTTTTATATTGCACCGCAACCGGCTTTGTGTTTCTAATAGACCTGTCGTAAGGGAAATCCTCGGTTAAAACTATGAAGACGACTTCTGTCTCTCTTGTGTTACTCCTCACCTGCACTCTGGCCCAGGCGGACATTATTGCCCAATGGAACTTCAACAGCCCCGTGCCCGATGCTAATACCAGCACCGGGACGAGCGCCCCGGCCCGGGGCAACGGCACCGCCGTGCTTCTGGGCAGTCTCACCTCTACCTTCTCAACCGGCTGCACCAACGACCCGGCCCCCGATAATAGCGGTTGGAACACGGCCAGCTACCCTGCCCAGGGAACCAGTAACGAACTTGGCGGTGTCCAGTTCAACGTCAGCACGCTGGGTTATTCCGGCATTGCGATACGCTGGGACCAGCGGGTCAGCAGCACCGCCAGCAAATATTATCGGCTCCAGTATTCGAGCGACGGCGCCTACTTCATGGACTTTTACCAGCCCACCGTCATGCAGGCCGTGGGTTCCAGCTCGTCTTATTATGAGTCTCAGACCAATGACCTGGGATTTTGGTCTGACCTCAACGATTGCGCCGGATTCACTTTCCGCATCGTCAGCGAATTCGAAAGCAGCGCGCTCGGCGCGGGAGCCGACGGCTATGTAACTACCTATGGGACCAACAACTATTCCCGCGCCGGGACGGTCCGGTTCGATATGGTTACCGTCACAGGCACACCAATCCCCGGCGCCAATACGCCGCCGCATGTAACGGGGCCGCCCGACCAGGTCTTGCGTGTCGGACAACTCAGCGCGCCACTCGTCGTGACTGTGTCAGATGCTGAAGACAGGCCGGAGGACCTGCTGCTGGAGGCTCATTCCTCCAACCAACAGGTGCTGGCGGATGCGAATATCTCACTGCAACCGGGCGGTTCACAGCGCGCTCTGAGACTCCTCGCCGCAGACCAACCGGGAACGGCTGTGGTAACGCTTTGGGTGACTGATACCGGCAGCCGGTCCAACAGCGCTAGCTTCAGTCTTTCGGTGCTGCCGCTCAACACGCCGCCGTTCCTCTCGCCTCTCGCTGCTACCAATACGCTGGCCGATACACCCGCACCGACGATTCCCTTTTCGGTTGGCGACCTCGAATCCGCCGCCGGTGACCTGCAGGTCAGCGCTATCTCAGCCAATCCAACACTGGTGCCGAATGACGCCGCGCACATCGCTTTCGGCGGCGCCGGCAGCAACCGCACCCTCGTGCTGCGGCCTGCCTCCGGTCAGACCGGAGTCGCGCCTATACGTCTGAGTGTCACCGACGGCGCGGCGCTCACCTCCGGCACCTTTGCCTTGTTGGTTGTGCCCTCCGCTCAAAGCGTCTTCTACGACCCATTCGCTTACCCGGACGGGTCGTTATTAACGAATTCGGGTTTTCTGTGGAAGAACCGCTCGGGAACCGACGGTGAATGCCAGGTGACCAATGGCGCATTGCAACTGGCGTCGAGCCAAACGGAGGACGTCATAGCGCCGCTAATCGGGGCGCCGTACGCGAAGAGCAATCACACAGTTTTGTATGCCAGTTTCAAGGCCCGATTCCTGACCTTGCCCAGGGCGGTTCCGGGTTTGTGGGCGCACTTCGCCGACGGCAGCACCTTGCGTGGCCGCATTTATGCCGGCACCACCAATGCCGAGCCGGGCAGCTTCTGGCTCTTTGTCTCCAACGGCTCAGATACTTTAACCAGGCTGCCGCTATCATTTACTACCAACACCGATTACACACTGCTGACCCGCTATGATCTGGACGCCGCCGCTACGACCTTATGGGTCAATCCAACTACTGAAACCGACGCGGCCACCAGCGCCAGCGATATTCAAACGGCTGTGCCCATCGCCACGTATGGCTTTCGTCAGGATACCGATATCGGCGCAACCGTGCTGGTGGACGATCTGCGCGTTGGGCTTTCGTTCGAAGCGGTCATGCCCACGACCCCCGTCGTGAATTGGCCCATTCCGATTACGATCAACCGAATCGGCGAGTCGGTGGTGCTACGTTGGACAAACTCGGCATTTGTATTGCAAGCCGGTCCCGGGCCAGCGGGTCCCTTCACGAATGTGCCGGGCGCCGCAAACCCGTTCACCGCCAATACCAGGCTCGGCCCACAGTTCTTCCGGCTCAAACTGCCGTAAAAGATCGCTCGTTTACTTTGGCCTTTCGGCCGCCAAGCGTGACGGCGCCAGTGTTACCCTGGGGTAGCGGGCTGTTCTTGCGGCGGGTTTTGAGGCCGCAGCCTCGGTTTCTCCCTTGGCTAAGGCGACGAATTCGGCCTGGCTGCGGCACAGTTGGCTGCCTTTGCCCGCCCTGGCATGAATGTACGAGCCGTCCGGCTGCAACAAGCGCGCCTTGGCATTGTCGGCCAGTGGCAAACCCAGCAACTCGGTAATCAATCGCTCTCGCAACCGCCCGTCCTCGATGGGCACCGCCAGTTCAATCCGGCGGAAAAAATTGCGCGGCAACCAATCGGCGCTCGCTAAAAATACCTGCGGTTGGCACGCATTTTCGAAATAGTAAATCCGGCTGTGCTCGAGAAAGCGTTCGACGATGCTGCGGACGCGAATGGTTTCGCTAAGGCCCTGCACGCCCGGGCGTAAGCAGCAAATGCCACGCACGATCAAGTCAATCTCGACTCCCGCCTGCGAGGCGGCATACAAGGCATCGATAACCTCGGGTTCGGACAGCGAATTGAGTTTGGCAATGATGCGCGCAGGCACGCCCTGACGCGCGTTCTCCGTTTCGCGGGCAATGTCTGCCAGCACTCGCTGGTGCAGCTCGAAGGGCGCGGCCAAAAGCTTGCGCATCGGCTGGAACTGACAAATCCCGGTCAGCAGGTTAAAAAAATTGGTCGCGTCTTCGCCAAAATCGGGATGGCAGGTTAGCAGGCCAACGTCGGTATAAAGGCGGGCGGTGGCGGGATTGTAGTTGCCGGTGGCCAGGTGAACGTAGCGGCGGATGTGATGCCCTTCCCGCCGCACAACCAGCAACGCCTTGGCGTGAATTTTGTATCCCACCAGCCCATAAACGACATGCACGCCGGACTGCTCCAGGCGCCGCGACCATTCGATGTTATTCGCTTCGTCGAACCGCGCGCGCAACTCGACCACCGCAGTCACCTGCTTGCCGTTTTGCACCGCATCCTCCAACGCCCCGATAATCCGCGGGTCGCCGCCCGTCCGATATAGCGTCTGTTTGATCGCCAACACGTCCGGGTCCGCGGCGGCCTGTTCCAGAAACGCGACCACGCTGTTGAAATTATCATAGGGATGGTGCAGCAGGATGTCGCGCTCGCGGATGGCCGCAAAGAGGTCCGGCCGGTCGCGCAGCATCGCCGCAGTCGGGGCGACGAAAGGAGGGTCGCGTAACTCGGGCGAGTGGTCCCCTTCGTAGAGCGCCATCAGCCGGATCGGGTTAAGCGGCCCGTCGATCAGGTACAGGTCCTCTTCGGTCAGGCGCAGTGTTTTGAGCAGTGCCTCGCGCAGCGGCGGTGGGCAATCGTGCTGCACTTCGATGCGCACGGCGTCGCCTTTGCGCCGGTTGTGCAGCTCGTTCTCCACCGCTTTGAGCAGGTTGGCGGTCTCCTCCTCGTCGATGTACAGCTCGCTGTTGCGCGTCACGCGAAAAGGCCAGTAGCCGAGCAACTGTGTGCCCGGAAACAAATCCGCCAGGAAATGGCCGATGAGCTGGCTCAGGAAAACGAAATCGCGGCGCCCATCAGTTCGCGGCAGTGTCACCATGCGCGGCACGTTGCGGGGGATTTGCACCACCGCCAAATGCTTCAGGGCCTCCTGGTTCTTGCGCATCTCCAGCCGCACGATCAGGTTGAGCGATTTATTCAGCAATTGCGGAAAAGGATGGGCGGGATCGATGGCCAGCGGCGTCAGCACCGGGCGCACCTGGCGTTGATAATAATCCTGCAGCCACCGGAGGTCCTCGACGTCGAGTTGGTTCACGTCCAGGATGCGCATGCCGTTCTTCGCCAGCGCGGGGCGTAGTTGGTCACGCCAGCACGCATATTGCTCCTTCACCATGTCCAGCACCCGCTGCCGAACCGCCCGGAAGGTCTCCGTCGCCGTGAAGCCGTCGGGGCTGCGCGCCACCACGTCGCTTTCAATCCGCTGCTTTAACCCGGCCACCCGGACCTCGAAAAACTCGTCGAGATTCGAGCTGACAATGCAGAAAAACTTGAGACGTTCCAGCAGCGGGTTCGTCGGGTCCAGCGCCTCCTCCAGTACGCGATAATTGAATTCCAGCCAGCTCAGCTCCCGATTCAGGAACCGGTCGGGCCGAGGCGCCACTGGTTTGCTTGAATGACCTTGGGGCTGCACAGGCTGGGAAGATAACGGAAACAATGAGGTTTGGAAAGATTTTCGATTTTTGGCTAAATGTGCCGGCCAGATGCGCGTCTAAGCCTTGTGACCACCCTTGAGCCAATTCAACAGCGGCACCGCCTCGACAAAGCCGCCCGAGGCGGGCGCGCCTTCACCTTGGTGGAATTGCTGGTGGTCATCGCCGTGATCGCCATTTTGGCGGCGCTGTTATTGCCGGCCTTGGCCACCGCCAGGCGCAAGGCGCAAGTCACGCGTTGCGTCTCAAACTTGCGACAAGTTGAGGTTGCCACCCAGTTATACTTGAATGATTTCGGCGACCGGTTTTTCTGGGGCTCCACTAACGATTTGGCGAGCCTTAACCTGGAGGGAATGGACTGGTTCGTTTGGGGCGGGCGCACCAATGGCAACCTGTGCACGCAACAAATGGATTTGTTTAATCGGATCGACCGCCCGCTCAACCACTATGGCCTGGGCCTGGAAACGGTGTCATGTCCGCTGGACCAGGGCCGTGGGGATAGCCTCCCGCACAAACTTTGGGAATGGGTGGGTAATTCTTACATGTTTAATGCGATTGGCTATCCTGGCGGCCTCTCCGGCCTGGTGGGTTTGCGCAGTCTGAGCGTTATCGAGCCGGCGCGCACCGTCGCTTTTTGCGATGGCGTGCTGGTGTATTCGAACAATCCCACCGGGTGGCATAACCAGGAAGTCAGCGGGAGTGTGTTGCTGGCGGACGGACACGTCGAGGCGCATACGGCTAAATCGGCTGCGGTTAAGCTCCTATGGTAACTCGGCGCCCCCACGAGCGGCGGTTGGTGGCCGTCAGGCTGGCCCAACTGCTTTTGTTTGCAGCGGCGTCCACTCCGGCTGCCACGCCCTTTGCTCCACCCGGCAAAAAGGTCATCGAATACGGTTGGGACGTTCCGACTCCAGCGCAAATGCAGCAGGACCTTGCAACGATGGAAAAGCGCCCGTTCGATGGGCTTATTTTCCGCCTTAGCGCCGGCCATAATGCGTTTGTGAGCAAACCGCTGGATTCAGCGACATTTAAAGAGGATGAGCGCATTTTGCGCGAGCTGCGCTTCACCAATTTCACAGACAATTTTGTGCTCGTGTGGGGTTCGCCGGCAGCGGACTTCGATTGGTTTGACGACTCCCAGTGGAGCATCATTGAACACAATGCCAAACTGCTGGTGGCGACTGCTCAAGCGGGGCGCATCCGAGGGATTTGTTTCGATCCTGAGCCCTATGATTTCAGCTTGTGGGATTACCGCCGGCAACTAAAGGCCAGCGATCACTCGTTTGCCGAGTACACCACGCAAGTGCGACGGCGCGGGGCCAGCCTGATGGAAGCTTTCGAAGCGGCGATGCCCGGCGCCACCGTGCTGAGCTTCTTTCATCTGAGCATGTTCGACCGTTTTGCGGGCATGCCGGAAGCTCAGCGCGCGGAGCGATTGACGCACGAGCGTTGGGGCCTGATGCCCTATTTCTTCGTGGGCATGCTTGAGAGCGCCAGCGCCAAGGCACGGTTCGTGGACGGCAATGAGAACGCTTATTACTATACCTCCAGCGAGCAGTACTTTCGCGCCTACCACGCTATTCACCAGCGGGCACTCGGGCCGGTGCCGCCTGATTTACGGGAGAAGTACCAACAACAGGTCCAGGCTGGCCAGGCGCTGTACGTGGACCAGAACTTCGCGCTGCGGCAGCCCAATCCCGAGCGGTACTTAAGCTACCGCATGACGCCCGACGAACGGGCAAAGTGGTTTGAACACAACGCCTACTGGGCACTCTACACCACCGACAAATATGTTTGGTGCTACAGCGAAAGAATGAACTGGTGGAAGGACCAGACCCCACCAGGCCTGGAGGCGGCGTTGCTCAACGCGCGCGCGAAGATCGCCCAAGGCAAACCGCTGGGGTTTCAAATCGAGCCGCTTTTGGAGAGCGTTCGCAAACGCGAAACCAACAGCACAACCACCTCAGCCAAATAATAATGAGGCGGCTCAGACAAACTTTTTTACCTTTCTGGCCTGGGCACGGTTAAAGAGTGGGTGCATCAATTCCATAGCCTCAGCCACTGGCGATTAGACCTTAGGACGTGGAGACTCCGGGAATGGTCGGATTGGGAATGTCTAGGGTGGTCTCAGGCTCACCGGCTTCGGAAAGTCACGTCAGCGAAGGAGCATTCAGCGGACGAGCGGGTGTGCTGGGAGTTGATTTGCAATCTCATGCCCCGGACCACCGGCGGCGGGCCACTGTCACCGTAGAGCCTCTTGTAATCTTCATAGACGTTGCGCGTCTCGGTGAGCCATTTGCCCAGCTCGGCAGGCCCGGAGCGGACGACCACGGCTTTGATCGACATGAACGGCGGCGCAGGGGCGTTCTCCATTAGACCTTGCGGCGCCGTGGTGTCCCAAATATAAACGATCGCGCGGGTCTTGCTGAAGGCCACAAAGAGCTGGGCCGCCTGGTCATCGGTCTTGGCGCGGCGGAAATCCCCGCCTTGGGGCAGTTGAGTCACCTTCCATTTCCAGCAGAGCAAGGGATACTTCTTAAGGTCGGCCTGGACTTGCCTTTCAAAGGAGAAGGAACTGTTGGTGCTGCGGAGCTGGAGGGCATCCAACCCGTCACTCTGGACAAGGGCAAAGTAGGCCCGGCCGGCCTTTTCCTTGAGTTGCCAGTCGCGGGGCACACCTTGGCTGCCGGCACCGCGGGAAAAGTCGGCGACGTCTAACTGCTGGTAAGCGTAAGTCCGTATCGTGGCCGACAGCACCAGCAGGAGAAGAAAACAGAATTTCAATCGCAGAAAGCTACGGCACGATCCGAAGCCACGCGAGTAGCATTTTCCAGAAAACGACCCGGGTTCTAGTTTGACAGAAGGCCCCGGTGGACGCGGCGGCCAACTTTTCCCGCTCCGTTATCGTTTTCTTGCTGCGGTTTGCCGCGCTTTCCGGGTCGCCGCGTTGCTGACGCCGGATTGATCAATGGCCTCCTCTGTGCCGTAAGAATCTCGTTCGCCGCTCAGTTCGCCTTCGGGCTTAAGAGCGCCTGCTCGTTGTTCACCTGGCCGCGGCCGGGCGCGGGTGCGCTTTTGACCTTCCCGTGAGAAACCTGGCTTGGCAACGCCGACGCAGGCACATCCCGTCCCCTCTGCGCACCCCTGGCAGCAATAAGTTTCTCCTTCGTGCGTGTATCCCTCTCCCGGCCAGAGATTCTTTAGCATCCGGCAACCGGGACACGCGGCAATTGGGGGTGAGGTCGAAACAGTACGAGAAATCATTTTCATTTTCGCTGTTCTCCTAAAGGTTTTTCCAAATTACCAGGTTCTCCACCGATTCTTACTCCTTAAAAATTATCATCGCTTGCAAGGTTTACAACGGTGGCAAAACCCGCGAATCCTCAGCCTTATTCATTCCTCTCCATCATAGTATTCGATGGCGTTGGAGCGAAGATAGCGTTTTTCGGGCAAGGTTACGCCCCATTTGCCGCTGTCAGGAAAGTGCCAGAACTCTCCGATAGGATTGTCGGCTACGACGTAGAGGAGCAGGTCCTCGGCGCCATCATTGAAAAGTTGGTGGGCCTGGCCGGGCTGAAACAAGAAGGCGTCGCCGGGCTCGATCGGAGTCATCCCCCGCTCATCCCGTACGCAGCCGGTTCCCGAGATCACGTGGTAGAATTCCCATTGGGCGCTATGGGCGTGATAAGGATAGGGGGTCGTGCCCGGAGGGACGCGGCAAATCTCTACATCAAACGGATGGCGTTCGCGCAAGTCGGTCGAAACCGGTTTGCGCCCCAATTCTTCCGATAACTCCTTGCCGAACCCGCGGAATTTGCCTTTGGGCGAGGTCCAGGAGATTTCCGAAACGGCGTTGCTGTTGATTTTGCGCATAGTTTAGCGGAACGCGGGCTTTAGCTTTAGCCCGCAGCACTGTGCAGTCGCTGAGCCGCCCGCCAATCCGGGCAGATTGCCACCCGAGATTGCTGCGGACTCAAGCCGCGCTCCGCTGTGGATTGTACGAATTATAGAAATGGGAGCGAGAGATAATTCTTGAGAGACAATTCTTTTCACATGGTTGGAAACATGCAAAAAACCCTGATTTTACCGGGGTTTTCGGGTAAGACCCCATTGAGTAAGTGACGCTCTTGCAGTCATTTAAGGGCAGAGTGTTAGTCCTCTGGTGGAACGGAAGCGACGATGCTCGAACGTACGTGAACATGACGACAGACGAACCAACCAGCTTGCATTATGTCTTACGCGCCCATTCGTACTGAACCGACCACCGACACCGACACTCTCACAACCACACCTCTTTCCAAGTCCAATTCTGATCCCTCGAAACCACGCCGGAGTAATCGACGCAAAGCGGCTTCCAACTCGGCTGCGCTCTCTGCGGCCCTGGAGTTTCCCCTGATTGTCCATTGCCATCTTTGCTGGGATTGGGTGTGGCAACGGCCACAGCAGTTCATGTCGCGCATGAGCCAGCGGCATCCGGTGCTGTTCGTCGAGATGCGCGCGCCCGACGCCTCGCTGGCCACTCCCGTCGCCCGCTTTCATTCACCACCAGGTTTGCCAAACCTCATTGTGCTCAGCCTCCAATTTCCCGGCTGGCGCTGGCAGGATGCCGACTACGTGGACCGTGAACGCAGGCGACTGGTTCGGGAATTTCTCGCTGGACCGGGCGCCGGCCGATTCGAAAATGCGGTTCAATGGTTCTACGATCCGATGGCTTTTCCAGCATTCTCCGGCCAGATGGGTGAGGTGCTCACGGTCTATGACTGCATGGATGAGCTGTCGCGGTTCACGGGTGCGCCGCCGCAACTGGTTCAGCGCGAGCGCGGCTTGCTGGCCGCAGCCGATGTCGTGTTCACCGGCGGCCGAAAACTGTTCGAAGCCAAAAGCCAATTTCACCCCAACTGCCATTTCTACGGCTGCGGCGTCGATGGCGAGCATTTCGGCCGCGCGCGACTCGAGGACACCCCCGTGCCGGAGGACATTGCCGCCCTGCCGCGGCCCATCCTGGGTTACTTCGGCGTCGTGGATGAGCGGATGGATTATGCGTTGCTGGAGCGACAGGCCGACGCGCATGCGCCGGGCTCGGTGGTCGTGGTGGGCCCGGTGCTGAAAGTATCCGCCGACGCCTTGCCGCACCGGCCAAATTTGCACTGGGTCGGGCAGCGTCCTTATGCGGACCTGCCCGCGGTGTGCAAAGGCTTTGATGTGTGCCTGATGCCGTTCGCGCTGAACGAGGCCACCGAGTACATCAACCCGACCAAGGCGCTGGAATACATGGCCACAGGCAAGCTGATCGTCAGCACCGCGGTGCCCGATGTGGTGCGCAATTTCGGAGCGGTGATCAAAATCGCCCGGAACCACCGGCAGTTCATCAGCCATTGCGCGCGTTGCCTCGACCAACCGGATTACGAAGCCATCGCCCGCGGCCTGAAGATGGCCGCCGAGAATTCGTGGGATTCGATCGTCGCGCGGCTGGAGCAGCACCTGCGCGAGGCGCTCGAACACAAGGCCGCCAAGGAGCGGTCCAACCTCCGCAGGCTCGTGACCTGCACCAGCGCGGAGTCGGTCGCATGAGCGAGGGCGCGCTGCTGAGCAAGGTCGATTGCTTCGATTACCTGATTGTCGGAGCGGGCTACGCGGGGAGCGTGTTGGCCGAGCGGCTCGCGCGCGGGTCGGGCAAACAGGTGCTGCTGGTGGACCGCCGCGCGCATATCGGCGGCAATGCTTACGACCATTACAACGATGACGGCGTCCTGGTTCATAAGTACGGGCCGCACATCTTCCACACCAACTCGAAGGAGGTCTTCGATTATCTGTCGCGTTTCACCGACTGGCGCCAGTACCAGCACAAAGTGCGGGCTAGCGTCGATGGCCAACTGGTCCCCATCCCCATTAATCTCGACACGATCAATCAACTGTATGGTCTGAGCCTGAACTCGTTTCAGATGGAAGAGTTTCTGGCGAGCCGCGCCGAATCCCGCGACCAAATCCGCACCTCCGAAGACGTGGTGGTGAGCAAAGTGGGGCGGGAACTGTATGAAAAGTTTTTCCGCGGCTACACTCGTAAGCAATGGGGGCTGGATCCATCGGAGCTGGACGCGCAGGTGACGGCGCGCGTGCCCACGCGCACTAACCGGGACGATCGCTATTTTACCGATACCTACCAATGCATGCCGAAGCACGGATTTACACGGATGTTCGCCAGCATGCTCGATCATCCGAACATCAAAATCCTGCTCAACACGGATTATCGTGAGCTGCGGGATGCGCTGCCGTACCGGGAGCTGATTTACACCGGCCCCGTAGATGAGTTTTTCGATTACCAGTTCGGGAAGCTCCCCTACCGCTGCCTCGAGTTTAAGCACGAAACCCTCAACCAACCGCAGTTCCAGCCGGTGGCCGTGGTGAATTATCCCAACGACTGCGAGTTTACCAGGATAACCGAGTTCAAACATCTCACCGGCCAGGAGCACCCCAAAACCAGCATCGTCTATGAGTTCCCGCGCGCCGATGGCGATGCCTATTACCCGATTCCACGCCGGGAAAATACGGATATTTATCAACAATACCAGGTGTTGGCCAACCAGGCGGGCGTCCATTTCGTTGGCCGTCTGGCCACCTATAAATACTATAACATGGACCAGGTGGTGGCCCAGGCGCTGACGCTTTACGCCCGCATTTGTAACCTGAGCCGTGTGGAGGCCGCCAACCTCTATTTCGAGCCGGCTATTTCCACGGTTAGCTTCCCCCTCAACGTCAAAACCAAGCGCACCCGATCACTGTCCGGTCGCCGCCGCCCGCCGGTGCTGAGCACGGATTGACGCCAACCGTTTATCGTCGTCTATGCGAACCCATCCTCGCGTACACCGTTCGGCCCAGGCGCGCAGGCACCCGTTCTCACTTGTGAGGCCCGACCCTGGCATGCCCGGTGCCGGCGCCGAACCGCCTAAGGCCAATGGCAAATCACATCCTGCGAAGAAGCCGCATTCCGCGGTGTCCTCACACGAGGCCACTGCCGGCAGGCTGTTCCGCAGCTTTTTCGCTGCCGGTTTCGAGTGTTCGACCTTTATTCGACGATCGGGCAAACGGCTGGACTTGCTCGCCGAGACACATCACGAGGAATTTGCCGAACAGGATTATCAACGGCTTAAGACGTTTGGGTTGCGCGTTGCGCGCGAGGGAGTGCGGTGGCACCTGGCCGCACCCAAGCCGGGCCGGTACGACTTTCGAAGCGTCGAGCCCATCGTGCGGGCGGCGCGCGCAACAGGCACCCAGGTAATCTGGGACCTCTGTCATTTCGGCTGGCCCGATTACCTGGACCTGTTCTCGCCGGCTTTCGTTTCGGCTCTAGCGGAGTTTGGCGCTGCTTTTGCCGCGTGGCTTCAGCACGAGTTGGAGCCCCCCGGATTCTTCGTGCCCGTTAACGAGATCTCGTTTTTCTCCTGGGCCTCCGGCGATGAAGGGTCCCTCCACCCGTTTGTTACCGGACGGGGGTTCGAATTGAAACAACATCTCGTGCGGGCTGCGCTGCAGACCATGGACGCGATCCGCGCGGTAACTCCTGCTGCGCGATTTCTGCATGTCGATCCCCTCATTCACGTGCTGGCCAGTCCACGCCATCCGGAAGAGGCCGCAGCCGCGGAAGCCTACCGGCTGTCGCAATTTCAGGCCTGGGACATGCTTGCCGGCCGGCTCTGTCCCGAGCTCGGCGGCCACCGGCGGTACCTGGATTTGATTGGCGTCAACTTCTATCCGCAGAACGAATGGTTCTATAACATCCAAGGCACCCGGCGCATCCGCAAATTTGTGCCACTGAGCCCGCGGCACGCGAAGTATCGTCACTTACGTCACCTGTTGTGCGAAGTGTACCAACGGTATGAGCGCCCGGTTCTGATCGCCGAAACCGGGGCTGAAGATCGCCGGCGCGCTTCCTGGTTCCGATACGTGTGCGGCGAAGCGGCGGCCGCGCTGCAGACCGGTGTGCCGCTCGAAGGAATTTGCCTGTACCCCATTTTAAATCATCCGGGCTGGATCGATGATCGTCATTGTCATAATGCGCTTTGGGATTACGCAGATGCCCGCGGCAACCGCCCCGTTTACGCACCACTGGCTCAGGAACTGCGCCGTTGGCAGAAGCGGTTGACGCCGGAACGCCGGACCGCGAATCAGGTCCATCACCCGGCGGCTCGGCGCGCCGCCTGATATGCCAATTCATGCCAACCCAGTTCCTCTATCCACGTCCCGAATATCCCCGACCCGAGCGTCAGCGCGGCACCTTGCCCGGATACGATTGGCTCAACTTGAATGGCCCGTGGCAATTCCGCTTCGACCCGGCGCGGCAAGGCGTGGACCAGCATTGGTTTGAGCCCGAGCCGGCGGACTGGCGCGAGCAGATCATTGTGCCGTTTTGTTGGGAATCACTCGCTGCCTGGGGCGAAGGCGATGCCGCCGGCAACGATAATTACTATTCGACGCACGTCTTCCAAAACCCGTTGGAAGTCACCCGCGCCAATCACCGCTCCGCCCGACGCCACGAAGTCGGCTGGTACCGGCGCTGGATAACAATTCCCGATAACGAGGCCTGGCGCGACCGGCAGGTCATCCTGCACGTCGGGGCCGCGGATTTTTTCACCGACGCCTGGTGCAACGGCCACTTCCTGGGCCAGCACCAAGGGGGCTACACTCCCTTCGAGTTTGACCTGACCGAGCACCTGCAACCGCGCGATGAGACCGGCCGGATTCTGCTGGTGCTGCGGGTTGAGGACCCGATGGACAATGCCGAGCAACCGGTGGGCAAACAGTGGCACTGGTATACGACCACCAGTGGCATCTGGCAGACGGTGTACTTGGAGCCACGGCCACGCGTCCACATCCGCTCGTTCCGCGTCAGCACCGACGTTGAGCAGGGCACCGCGCGCTTCGTGGTGCAGGCTGCCCAGGCAGCGGACGATTCTCCGCTGCAACTCGACCTCGAGGGGCCCGATGGGCGAATGCAGCAGGCTACACTCAAACTGCGTCAGGGTCTCGCCGACCACGAACTCAAGTTGGATTCGCTTCATCTCTGGGACCCCAACACCCCCAATCTGTACAAGGTAGTCCTTCGGCTTGGCCGGAACCCGGTCGATACCGTTCGTTCTTATTTTGGTGTAAGAAAAGTCGATTTCGAATTAACGCGCGGGGCGGAGGCGCCGACCGCCATGCGCGTCAACGGCGTGCCCCGGTACCTCCGCGGCGCCTTGTACCAATCCTATTATCCCGAAGGCGTCTATACCGCCGGCTCGGTCGAGACGTTAAAAAATGACATTCTGTACGCGAAAAAATTCGGCTTCAACCTGCTGCGGATTCATATCAAGGTTGATGACCCGCTGCTCTTATATTGGGCTGACAAATTGGGCATTCTGTTGATGGCGGATTTTCCCAACTTCGGCGAAGGGGGAGACACACCATTGGGCCGGCAGCGCTTCGAAACCATGCTGCGGGAAACTATCGAGCGCGATTTCAATCACCCCTCAATTTTTGCCTGGTGCCTCTTCAACGAGACCTGGGGTTTTGGCGGCCAGACAGGATTTCTCGATGCCTTGGCGCATCCCAGCCCCGCCGGACTCAGCCAGCGAGCGGAGGCGCAGCCGCCAAAGCGCCAGTCCGCCGCAGTCCGCCCCGGCATGAGCTCACCGCAACAATGGGTGCAGGAGATGTGGGAGCTGGCAAAGGAACTGGACCCGACCCGCCTGGTTGAGGACATGAGTGTCTGCCATTGGGAGCACCTCGAATATTACCAGCATTGTGATACGGATATTAATTCCTGGCATTTTTATCTGAGCGATTACGCAAAGGCCAAAGCGCACATCGAGAAAGTGGTTTCCTCGACGTTTGTGGGCTCGTCATTCAACTATGTGCCGGGATTCCTGCACAAGGGCCAGCCGCTCATTAATAGCGAGTATGGGGGAATCGGCGCGCTGGACGGCGATCGCGACATAAGCTGGAGCTTTAAGTTCCTCACCAACGAACTGCGCCGCTACCAACAGGTCGCGGCGTACATTTACACCGAACTTCACGACGTCGAGTGGGAGTATAACGGCTTTCTTAATTACGATCGCACCCCGAAAGAGTTCGGATACGACCCGCGCATTATCAACGAAAGCAACGCGCTGCCGCTCAACGCGCCGCCGGTCCAGCGTCTGCCGCCCGGTGCCACTTTGCGCGTCGAGGTCGCCTCCGCGCATTATTCCACACGTCGCTGCGACGGCGTCTCATTGCAATGGGCGATGGCCGGCATTGATACCCGCGGCCGTTTTCACCAGGATCTGGCGGGTGGCCGTGTGCCCATTCCCTTTCCTCATCGCCGGGTCGCGCCGGCGCATACACTCGAATTAATTCTGCCCAATTCCACCATGCTCTGCACGCTGCGGCTGATCGCCCAGACGGCCGACGGCCAGAAGGTCGCGGAAAATTTTCTTCACGTGCTTGTCTCTCCCGGTTATCCACCCGAGCGCGAGGAAACGCCCCGCGGCCTGGTTTTACGCGGTAACCCGGGCGCCTGGGCCGGCGCCGAATGGAGCGCCGGCCGGGGCGAGCGCGACAAGGCGCGCGCCGAGGACGCGTGCTACGGCGTCGGATACGGTTTTTTCGAGTGGCACCTGCCCTTGGGTGAGGCTGATTTGGCCAGGGCGCGGCGCGTTCGGGTTCTGTGCGAAGCGTCTTCGCATCGCCGCGACGCGCCCCAGACTGATGCTGATGTCTTTCCTACAACGCTTGAGATGTCATTGAACGGCGTGCGCGTTTATCACGGAGTGATTAAGAACCATCCCCACGATGCACGCGGGGTGCTGAGCTATTTGCGCGGGGGAGTAGGCGCGTACGGTTATCCGGCGGTGGCTAACGTCGAAGGCAGCCTCCTCCAGGAGGTGCTGCGCCAAACGACCGCCCCGTTCCTGCGCTTGCGTTGTGCGGTGCCGGAGCAGGCCCCGGCGCAAGGCGGGCTTACCCTATATGGCGCAGAATGCGGGCGCTTCCCATATAGTCCGACTTTGGCGATCGAGTGGTAAGCGGTGAATGCTCCCGCGCTCGTTACGCGGCTTTCGTTGCCAGGCCGCGCCGGACCAGTTGCGGGAAATTCAATTCCAGCGCCTGGTAAAACAGTTCTGGGTGATCGCGGTCCCACGAGGGCAGCGCGCTATCCAATGCCGTCAGGATTTCCTGCGTTTGCTGACCGTTGGGAGCAAAGAAACGGCATCCGTAGCGCTGATACAACTCAAAGACTTGCATCGAGGCAATCCTCATCTCTTTGTATTCCCGGCAGGTATCCAGCCAGAATTCGCGACGCGCATTGGCCGTGCAGACAGCGTCCGCCAGCACATTGGGCGCGTTGGGATTGGCCGCTTGGGCGCGGTGCGCGGCTTCCCCCGCCTCACGCAGCTTGAAGGCATGCATGCGGGTGGACTCGCTGATCTCACCGTTGCTCGCCATCGCCATCGGCGGCGGCGGTTCGCCCGACCCACGCTGCGGCAGCGCCGAAGGAGCGTTCGCGGGGACGGAAAGCTCTAAGGCTCGCGCTGGATTCTTGCGGACTTCCCTGATTAGCCGCGCGGCTTCCGTTCGGGTCAGCGGCCGACTGACCGGGACACCCGCGTTGCGCAGGTGCATGAGCTGCTGCTCGGTCGCTGGTTCGTCTTGCCAATACATATACCGACAGAAGTACCGGGCTGACAGTCTTAATATATCCCTTTACTTTGCGCGTGCAAGTGCTGCTTATCATTATGTTTCGGATTTCTTTTGTTCACTAAAGCAATCCCGCAAGGCCGCTTCTGCGGCATGAAAGCCGCACATACCGTGCACGCCGCCGCCGGGTGGCGTCGAGGCCGAACACAAATACAGGCCTGGCACGCGCGTCCAGTATGGTCTTCGGCTAAACACCGGGCGGGCAATGAGTTGCCACAAGTCCGCTGCCCCGCCGTTGATGTCGCCACCAACCAGGTTCGGATTAATCTCTTCCATTTCCGTCGCGCGCAGCCTATGCCGGGCCAGGATGCCGTCACGAAAACCCGGTGCGAACCGCTCGATCTGCCGCTCGACTGCGTCGGTCATATCCACCGTCGCGCCGTTGGGGACGTGGCAATAGGCCCACCCAATATGCCGGCCCGCCGGAGCGCGCGTCGGATCAAACAGGCTCGGTTGTGCGACCAGCACAAAGGGGCGCTCGGCGGGGCGGCCTTGCGCGACCGCTTCCTCCGCGGCACACACTTCCCCCCAGTCGCCGCCGACGTGAACGGTGCCAGCCCGCCGGCATGCCGGGGCGGACCAGGGGATCGGTTGCGCCAAAGCATAGTCCAGCTTGAAAACTCCGGGGCCGTAGCGATGGCGCTGGAGCCGCGCGCGAAAGCTAGGCGGCAGCTTGTGTCCGGCGATGCGCAGCAGTTGCCTCGGCGTGACATCCAGCAGAACTGCGCGGGCCAGCGGCAACTCATCAATATTCATGACCGGAGAATTCACGGCTATCTCGCCGCCCAAATCCCGCAAATGCGCTGCCAGGGCTTCGGCCAGCCGTTGTGCTCCGCCTTGCGGCCAGGGCCAGCCGACCGCGTGGCCCAGCAGACCCAGCACCAGACCGAATGCAGCCGAACCGGGTGCGCGCAGTGAGAGGAAGGAATGGGCGGCCAGGCCCGCAAATAGCGCCTTGGCCGGTTCCGTTCGGAACCTTTTTGTGACGAGCCGCTGGGCGGACGCCAGGGCGTTCAGGCCGAAGCGGGCGAGCACCAGCGGATGGCGCGGCACGTGCAACAGCGGTTGCAAGAACTCGGGTACGAGCTCCTCCCATTGCTCCAGCAACGGCTGGAACAGCTTTTCATACGCCACTTTATCCTGGCCCAGAGCCAATGCCGTTTTAGTCAATGAGCGGTCGAGCAACACTGCATGGCCCTGCCCGAGAGGGTGTGCCAGCGGGAACTCAGGTTCGACCCAGTGCAACCCGTACTTTTCAAGCGGCAGGGTACGGAAAAAAGGCGAACCCAGCGCCAGTGGATGGATTGCCGAGCAGACATCATGGACAAACCCGGGCAAGGTAAGTTCGGTGGAGTGCAGACCGCCACCGATGTGGTCGTCTGCCTCGACAACCAGCACTGAGAGCTTCTCCTGCGCCAGCCGGAGCGCGGCCGCCAGCCCGTTCGGCCCCGCGCCAACTACCACCGCGTCATAAGCGAAGTTTTCCGGCATACTTCCGGCCAGCGCCACCCGGCCATGCACTCCAGCCTCTGGCTGGCGGTCTGCCGCGCTGCAAACGGCCCGCTGCCTTGCGCTACTTGCTCCCCGAATGGCGATGCGCCAACTGTCCGGCCAGGAAATGGTCGGGAACCGCTTGCTGCCACGCCGTCAACCACAGGTCGCCCAGCAACTGGCCCGATTTAAGCATTTGGGCTTCCAGGAACGGTTTGCCTTCCAAACCGTTGGCGCCTTCTCCGGATAGCTTCCCTGCTTTCTCCAATTCGTAAAGGGGTTCAACCTGCTTGTTCTGTTCGATGACGAATGCCATTGCCGCTTGGAACATTTCCTCCGGCTTGGCTGGATGGCCATTGAAAGAGACGAGTTGCGCCGGCCGAAGTTTGGGCTGCAGGTCGTTCAAGGGCAGGCCGCCGATCTTGAGGAAATAGCCCTCGTCAATCCAACTATGGAAACTGCTGCTGGTGGTGTATTGATGCGGGTTCTCCCCGACCCAGCCGTGGTGGTGGATCGTCGTGTGGAGCGGTTGGGAAGCGTCGCCGGCATAGTGCCCCAGCACGCCCATGACGTAGATAATGTTTGCCTGTGCATTGGCGATTTCCTCCGGCGTGCCGCCGTTTTCCTGGTAAGCCTTCAGATAAGAAAAACCCGATTTAATCCTGGCGTAGTTCTCCACAATTGCCCAAGGAAGGAATCCCACTAACTCGCGCGTGTGGTCGGCGTTCCGCGCTGCTTCGATCTCGGGGAACTTCTCGGGATGGGCCTTGCGCGCCAAGGCCAGTTCCGCCACGAAATCATAGCGAAACACCGGCAACTGTTCCGGTGTTAGACCATAGGTCGCGAGTTGTTCGAGGTCCAGGTAGTGGTCCGGTCCGTTACTGTGGCGCAGGGCCAGGTCCTGCACATTGCGCCAGCGGTCCGGTTCACCACTCAGGAACGCTATCCGCTCGCTTGCCTCCGGCGTTCGGATAAAGGCCGGGAAATTGGTCGGCAACGAGGCCAACGCAAGCTGGTTGATGACACGATGGCCTTCGTAATCCCAGCCAAGCGCCGGGCGCACAAGCATTTGTGGCGGCAGAAGGATTAGCAGAACGCAAAAACGAGAGATTTTCATGCAAATTACCAAATACCTGTCGAGTCTAATGCGCGGAGACGGTGGCACAAGGCAATTGGTAAGGTCAATGGGGTGGCAAAAAGCCAAGGAAAATTGCCCCTTGACACTTTCGTTGACTATAGTAAATTTTGGACAAGCAATTTCCCCTCGCTGGAGGAGTTGCTCCATCGTACACGCGCAAATGCCATGAGACACTGCATCGTTGACGAGTTCACGAGCCTGCCGATTTCTCGGCAGCGAAAATATCAATTAAGGATGCAGCGGGACAAACGCTGCACCGAATGCGGTGAGCCCGCCGCCGTTGGGTCGCGGTGCTTGAAGCATCTGGTGAAAGCACGCGAGCGCCAGCGCAAAAAGCGCGGCCTGAAACGACGCTACTACAATACCCTTAGCTACAAGCTGCAAGCGGCCGCCCACTGACGGCGCCTGGTGACCGGCCATGCCTCCTTGGGTTGATTGGGGACGCGCCGGGCTTTTGCCCGGTGCTTGCGGGATGCGCGTTAGTCAGGTACAACTGCCCGCATGCCGCAACTGCAGGGCGAGGCCGGAGCGTGAGCCCCGGCCCCAAAAGTCCCGTCGCACTGCCCAACCACGGCCAGCAGCCGGACCGGGCGGGGGCTGCGGCGACCCCAAGAATTCTCGGCATCATCCCCGCCCGGTTTGCCTCGAGCCGCTTTCCTGGCAAACCCCTGGCGCTAATCGCCGGCCAACCGCTCATCCAGCGGGTGGTGGAACGTTGCCGCAAGGCGCGGTTGCTCAGTGAGATAATCGTCGCCACCGATGATGAGCGCATCCGGGCCGTTGCGTCGCGGTTCTGCCGTGTGGAAATGACTGCGGCCAACCATGCGAGCGGTTCGGATCGGATCGCCGAAGTTGCGGCACGCTGCGCGTGTGACAGCGTCATTAATATTCAGGGGGATGAGCCGCTAATCGAACCGGCGGTGGTCGATGCGGTCGCCGGCGCGCTGGCCGAGGCGGAAATGACGACGGCGGCGACCCCGCTGCGCGCCGCGGCTGAATATGACAACCCCAACGTTGTAAAAGTCGTTGTCAACCGGGCCGGCCGGGCGTTATATTTTTCACGGCGCACGATACCGTATCTGCGCGAAGCCGCCATTAGTTCGGTGAGCGAACCGTTGGCGGCATTTCCATTTCTGAAACACCTGGGCATTTACGGTTACCGGCGGGAGACGTTGTTGCGGTTGATGCAATTACCGGTAGCGCCGCTGGAACAGGCCGAGCAGCTCGAACAATTGCGCGCGCTGGAAAACGGGATCGCCGTGGCGGTGGTGACCGTCGATTACGACAGTGTGGCGGTGGATGTGCCGGCAGATGTCGGGCGAGTAGAAGCTTTGCTGCGAGCCTGATGCGGGGCCGCCGCGCCGCAGGATACCGCGGCACTGACAGCCAGGATGGTTGCCGCCAGGCGGATTTCGATGCGCACAGCACTTTTTGAATCATGAAATATATTTTTGTTACCGGCGGGGTGGTTAGCTCGCTTGGCAAGGGGTTGACGGCGGCCTCCCTCGGCACGCTGCTGGAGAACCGCGGCTTGAAGGTCACGCTGCAAAAATTCGATCCTTATCTGAACGTCGATCCCGGCACCATGAACCCCTACCAACACGGCGAGGTATACGTGCTGGACGACGGCGCGGAGACCGACCTGGACCTCGGCCATTACGAGCGCTTCACCAATTGCAAGCTGACCCGGATGAACAACCTGACCAGCGGGCAGGTGTATCAGACGGTGCTCAACAACGAGCGCGAGGGGAAGTATCTGGGCAAAACGGTGCAGGTGATCCCGCACGTGACCAACGAAATCCAAAATCGCATTCACCTGCTGGCCGACCTTACCAAAGCCGACGTGGTGATCACCGAGATTGGCGGCACGACTGGCGATATCGAAGGGTTGCCGTTCCTCGAGGCGATCCGCGAATTCGCGCTCGAAGTCGGCCCGCACAACGCACTGTTCCTGCACGTGACTTACGTCCCGTTCATCAAAGCCGCCGGCGAACTCAAGACCAAACCCACCCAGCAATCCGTCGCCAAACTGCGCGAAATCGGCATCGCGCCCAATATCCTGGTTTGCCGCTGCGAAAAACCCCTCGATAAAGAGCTGCGACAGAAAATCTCGCTATTTTGCAACGTGCCCTATGAGGCGGTGGTCGAGGAAAAGGACGTGGACCACAGCATCTATGAAGTGCCCCTGATGCTGCAACGGGAGCGCGTCGATGACCTGGTTTGCCGCCAACTGCACCTCGATACCCCCGCGCCGAACATGGCGCATTGGCAGGAAATTCTGCGTAAGATTATCGCGCCGCAGCACCGGGTGCGCATTGGGGTGGTCGGCAAATACATCGAATTGCAGGATGCGTATAAATCGGTTTACGAGGCTATCATCCATGGCGGTGTGGCCAACGATTGCGGCGTCGAGATTCACAAAGTCGAGGCGGAGAACATCGAGCGCGAAGGCCCCGAGAAAGTCCTGCACGGGCTCGGCGGCATTCTGGTCCCGGGCGGCTTTGGGCAACGCGGCATCGAAGGCAAAATCCAGGCGGCCCGCTATGCGCGGGAGCACAACGTGCCCTATTTGGGTCTGTGCCTGGGAATGCAGATTGCCACGATCGAATTTGCCCGCAACGTGTTGAAGCTGCCCAAGGCGCATTCCACCGAGTTCGAGCCGAATACGCCGCACCCCGTGATCGCCTTGCTCGATGAGCAAACGCGGGTGACCAAAAAGGGCGGCACGATGCGGCTGGGCTCACAACCCTGCCAGCTCGTCGTGGGCTCGCGCGCCGCGCGGCTGTATGGCGCCTTTGTCGTCAACGAACGCCACCGGCACCGTTACGAATTTAATAACACCTACAGGGAGCGCTTCCAGCAGGCCGACTTCATCTTCAGCGGATTTACGCCCGATGGAAAACTGGTCGAGATCATCGAATTGACCAAGCACCCGTTTTTCATCGCGTGTCAGTTCCACCCCGAGTTCCACAGCAAACCGCATCAGCCACACCCGTTTTTCAAAGGGTTTATCGCCGCGGCGCACGCGCGCAGCCATAACCAGACGTGGACGATTTGAGCATTAGTGGTGCCCCTGCGTCAGCAGCAGCAACACCGCGAGCCCCGCTAAGATCGCCAGCACCGCCAGGGTGATTTTCACCCAGCTCTTCGGGTACTGGCCGGCAATCGCGGCGGTGTAGCCGTTGATCACCACCTGGTAAGCCCGCGCGCCGTAGTTATAGCTCAACAACCAAATCGGCACCAGGATGTGCTTGAACGTCTGGCCTGAGTAGTCCGCCCGCACCTGAAGATTCCGATACGTGTCCCCCGGCACTTGTGCACCGCACATGCGCTGCAGCTCGGCATCCATTTCCTCGCGCGCCTGCCTGGCCGCCGCAACCAGGTCGATTTGATAGCGCTCGACCACCCAGCCGGAGAGAAAGCCGGCTTGGTAGGCGACCAATTGCTTCGTCGGAAATGGCTCGATGCGGCGGAGCATGCGCTCCTGAACGCCCTTCGACGCCGGCACCAGCTCATCATCAAAGAAATGGTCCAACTGGCCGCTGCTGGGTTGCCACCGTATCTTTTGCACCTGCCGCGTCTGGAGTTTGCCGTTCGCGTCGGTGTAGGTTTCCGTCTCGTAATAATAATAGCCGCTTTCGGCGGTCCAATCCGCATGGACCTGGGCATCAAAGGTCCAATAGGGAATGTACAGGCCTTTGACGATATCGGTCAGCGCGCTGCGCTTGAGTTGATTGGGGGCAAACCAGCGGTTGCCGTACCACCGCCGAATCGCGTCGCGCGTCTGCGTCTCGCTGATTTTCATCGGCAGCAGGCTCTCCGGCCGAAACGCGTCTTTGGTCTCCTCGTACGGCACCAGCGCGGTGGAGCCGCAAAAGTCGCAACGCTGGCTCACACGCCCCGGATCAAAAACCGAAATGGCCTGGCAGCTCTGGCATTTAACCGAGATCTTCTCCGCCTGCCAGCCGCGTCGTTCATCCGGAATACCGCGCAACGCGGCGACCAGGTCGTGCTCGACGATGACCTCCTCGCCGGAATGCGTCAGTTGCGCCTGCCCCGGCGACACCGTTCCGCAAAAGGGGCACACCAGCGCCTGCTTGGCGGGATTCCATTGGGCCTCGCCGCCGCAAGCCGGACAGGAGAACTTCTTTTGGGCCAGCGCTTCGGCCATTTATGCCTTCAAGAATTCGTCCAAAGCGCCGCGGGTGATGCGCCACGCCGAGCCGATCTTCTTGCCTTTGAGAGAGCCTTCCCCGAGCGCTGTCATGACATCGTTCTCAGTCACCCCCAACACCTTCGCAGCCTCGGCGGGACTAAGCAATTCGGGCAGGGTTGCCGCCGCCGGCTGCGGGCCGGGCAGTGGGGGTGGCACGACGCCCGCAGGCGCGGATGAAGAAGCGGCGGGCTGACCCGGGAGGAAACCTTGCGCGATTTGCTGGCCCATCGCCAACCCCGCGCCGAGTTGCGCGGCGGCGCCGGCGCTGCTGCCGCCCTCGCCTTTGGTCATCCCTTCAGCCATCTGGAACTTCACGTAATCGTTCAGGTTGCCGATCGCCGACATGCTCGAGCGCTTGTCAATGGCCTGCTCGACTTCCGGCGGCACCGACACGTTCTCGACGATGAAGCTGGGCAATTCAATACCGTACTTCGACTTCAAAGCCGGATTGATCAAGGGCAAGAGCGCTTCACCCAATTCCTGGTAGCGCGAGGCGACATCCAGGACCGGCACGTTCGCCGAGGCCAGCGCTTCGCTGAACACGCTCACAATGCGCGAACGCATCGTATCGGCAAATTCTTCCAGCCGGAAATGATCGTCGGTGCCGGCGACTTCCTTCAGAAACAACCGCGGCTCGATCACGTGGAAATCAAAGGTGCCAAACGCGCGGACCCGCAGCACGCCGAAATCGTGGTCGCGCATCATGATCGGGTTGGACGTCCCCCACTTGTTGCCCGTGAACAGGCGTGTGTTGATGAAGTAAACGTCCGCCTTGAACGGCGATTCCAGCCCGTACTTCCAGCCTTTCAGCGTCGAGAGAATCGGGATGTTGTCGGTCGTCAGCGTCCATTTACCCGGGCCATAAGTATCGCCGAACTGGCCCAAGTACATGAACTGGGCAACCTGCGATTCGCGGACGATCAACTGCGCGCCGCGCTTGATCTCTTTATTCAGGTCCGGATAGCGGAAAGAGATTGTGTCCCGCGAATCGTCCTCCCACTGGATAATTTCCAGGAACTGGGTTTTAAGATAATCCATCAGACCCATAGGGTTTTGCCTTTCAATTTTTGAATATAATCGTGCGCCTCGGCCACGGTGGGAAGTATAAATTGCGGGGAAATGTGTAACCCCCTTTTCACATAAAGGCGCAAAGATGCTCGGCCCCTGATTGTCGAATTGCCTTTTCGCACCCCCTCCGCCACTGTGTCCCCCGCTCTTCCCCCTGCGCGGGAGCAGGGCAAAGCCGATGTTGAATCAGCTAACCATTTGTGAGCTGGCGACGCGCCTGGCACGGCGTGAAACGACCGCGCGGGCCGCCACCCGCGCCTGCCTCGATCAAATCGAGAAGCTCGATAGCCGCGTGGGCGCCTTCCTCAGCCTGGACAGCGCCGACGCGCTGGCCCAGGCCGAGGCGGCGGACCGCGCGTTAGCTTCGGGGATCACACATGCGCAGCAACCGCTGCTGGGCATTCCCATCGCTATCAAGGATGTTATCGCCGTTAAGGGCCAGCCGCTCAACTGCGCTTCCAAAATCCTTGACCACTTCATCGCCCCTTACGATGCCGCCGTGATCGAAAAATTGCGCGCTGCCGGCGCCGTGGTCTTTGGCCGGCTCAACATGGACGAGTTTGCGATGGGCAGTTCGACGGAGAATTCCGGGTTTCAGGTCACGCGCAATCCCTGGGACCTGGAACGCATTCCCGGCGGCTCCTCGGGCGGGTCCGCCGCAGCCGTGGTGGCCGATGAGTGCATCGCGGCGCTCGGGTCGGATACCGGCGGCTCGATTCGCCAGCCGGCCGCCCTCTGCGGATGTGTCGGTTTAAAGCCCTCTTATGGCCGGGTCTCGCGCTATGGCCTGGTGGCGTTTGCTTCCTCACTCGATCAAATCGGTTGCCTGACCAAAGACGTCCGTGATGCCGCCGTATTGTTGGAAACTCTCGGCGGGGTGGACCCACGCGACTCGACCAGTGTGCCGCAGCCCGTGCCCTCCTATGCCGCCGGACTGACCGGCGAGATCAAAGGACTGAAGCTCGGGTTGCCCAAGGAATACCTGGTGGGCGGGTTAGACCCGGAGGTCAAAGCGGCTTTGGATGTAGCGGTGCGGCACCTGGCCGGCCTGGGGGCGGAGATAATCGAAGTCTCGCTGCCCCACACCGAATACGCAATTGCCGCCTATTACATCATCGCCACCGCCGAGGCCAGCGCGAACCTCGCCCGGTTCGACGGCATCCGCTACGGCCTGCGTGTCCCGGGTGCCGACCCCCTCGAACTCTATAGCCGTACCCGCGGCGCCGGGTTTGGTGCGGAGGTCAAACGGCGTATTATCCTCGGCACCTATGTCCTGAGCAGTGGCTATTATGATGCCTATTATCTCCGGGCGCAGAAGGTGCGCACCTTGATCCGCCAGGACTTCTTGCGCGCGTTCGAGGCCGTGGACGCCCTTGTCACTCCCACCTCGCCGACCGCCGCGTTCAAGCTCGGCGAAAAGTCCAGCGACCCGCTGCAAATGTACTTGATGGATATCTTTACCATTTCCGCCAACCTGGCCGGTATCTGCGGGCTGAGCCTGCCCGGCGGATTCACCCGCACGCCCCGTTTGCCGATCGGGCTGCAGCTCCTGGGCAAACCCTTTGGCGAAGAAACCCTGTTGCGCGTCGCGCATGCCTTCGAGCAGACCACGCCCTGGCACAAGGAGCGACCCGCACTGGGCTGAAGAACGAGGCCCCGGAGCGCGGACTTCAGTCCGCAGCAACATTCGAGAACCCCGCCCCATCGGACCTTGCTGCGGACTAAAGTTTGCGCTCCGCTCGCCTTCATTGAGGCATTATGTCCTTTCCGCGCCCCCCGTTGACTTGCCAGGCGGCGGCGTCCATATTCGCGCCATGGATTTCGATATATCGCACCTCCTGGAGCAATGGGAATACCAGGCTGGGCAGGTCGTTGTACGGCGATTCAAAGCCAAAGATGGCACCGATAAAATCCAGCTTCGCGTCGATCTGGGTTTGCTCCAGATGAACGCCGAAGGCCGGCCCGACGGAAAACGGCCCTTCGGCTACAACTCCTTATTCGAGTACCACCAGGCGCGCCTGTACAAACACCTGGCGGCCCATGAGGGCAGCGCCGAGGGATTCAAGCTCAAGGCCGAAGATTGCGGCAAGTTGCAGCTCGAAGTGCTCCAATACCATCACCGCTATATTTGCCTGTTGCAGTTGGAGGACCACACCGGCGTCATCCGCGACGCCGAGCGCAACCTGGCGGTGTTCGATTTTGTGGAAAAGCACGCCGAAGCCGACGAGTTGACCTGGGCCTTGCGCCAGTTCCAACCGCAACTGCTGATGATTCTGACACGCGCGCGGGGAGCCCAGGCGCTCAAAGCCGAGGACCACACCCTGGCTATTCGCCTGGTTGAGGAAGGCTTGGACCAAATCCGCGCCTTTTACCGCGAGACCATGGGCAACGACGCCCCCGACCAATCCGGTGAAGTGCTCTCGCTCGAAGAATGGCTCGGAGAAATCCGCGCCAAACGGCCGCTGTCCCGCCGCGAACGGCTCGAACGCGCCCTGCACGAGGCCGTCAACAAGGAAGATTACGAACGCGCCGCCAAGGTCCGCGACCAACTGAAGGAATTGGACTGATAGCTCGTGGAGCGTGGAGCAAACGCCCCCCCGCTGCACAACCTCACCGCTGCGGGAATTTCCAATACAGCAGGTAATAAACCAGCACGCCGGTCACCGACACATACATCCACAGCGGCCAGGTCCAGCGGGCAATGCGGCGGTGCAGCTCGAAACGTTTCCTCCAAGCGCGGCGCAGAGTGAGGATGACCAGTGGCAGAATCGTTATCGCCAAAATGGTGTGCGTGATCAACAGCACCAGATAATACGGCCGAAACCACGGCGGATTCAGGAAGCGCGTCGGGCCGCGGTGCAATACCACCCCCACGTAGGTGTGATAGGTGATGTAGCAGGCCAGGAACAGCACCGAGCACACCACAGCCGCTATCATGCAATTGCGATGCGCCAATTGGTTCCGGCGCCGGATGTGATAGTAACCCGCGCCCAGGAAACACGCGCTCAGACCGTTTAGGGTCGCGTTGACGGCCGGCAGATCGGTGAGAGTCATCACTCGCGCTCCAGGCTGTGCACTGCCGCCAGGAGTTGGGTTCTGACTTGCTCTGGTTGCACATTGTCCCCGGTGCTTTCATACACACCGCGCAACTGCCCCTCTTTGTCCACCACCACAAAAATAGTGCTGTGAATGAACAAATCAACCGGCGAGCTTTGTTGGTCCGCTGGTTTGGCCAGTGCCGAAAGCTTCAGTGAGCCGGTGGCGAGGTTGGCGATTTGCGCTTTGGTCCCGGTGAGAAATGTCCAGCGGTCGTTATCCGCGCCGAAGCGATGGCCGTAGGTCTTCAGCACTCGGGGCGAGTCGTAGTCCGGGTCAGTCGTCAGCGTCACCAGCCTGGCCTCCGTGTCGCCCGACAAAGCGTCCTGCAGTTGCTTCATTTGGCGGCTCATCTTCAGGCACGGGCCGGCGCAACGCGTGAAGATAATGTCCCCGACCCAAACATGACCTTTGAGATTCTCCAGCGTGGTGGCTTGGCCATCCTGGTTGGTTAACGCGAACGGAGCGACCAGGCCATAAATTGGCAAGGGTTTGCTGACCGCCTCGTGCCAGCGCACCGCCGCCCAAAGTGTTACCAGCAACAACAATGCCGCGGTAATGCCGAACCCGATCCACACCACACGATAGAAAGATTGAAAACGGGAATTCATCGATTAACTCCAAAAACTGAAAAGGTCCCTGACCGGATACTTGCTCGGGAACCCCGGGATTGTGATTTTTTCACCTGATTTATATACCCCCGGCAGCCCTGGAACACAAGTTTTCCGCTTTAGCAGTCAGTTGCAAACCCGTAATCTGCTGTGGTGGTTTATGCGGTTCGAGCGTTCCTATTGGTTTTCTGGTTAGCCGCACCTCTGTTCGCGCGGGGGGATGCGGTCCGGCTTACCAATGTATGGGAGTTTGTCTGCCCCGACACCGGCGACAGTTCGCCGGCGCTGGCGCCCAACGGCACGATTTATTTCGGCACCTGGCTGGGCAAGCTCTTCGCCGTCAACCCCGATGGTTCACGCCAATGGGTATTCCACGCCGGCCGCGAAATCTGGTCCTCACCCGCCGTCGGCGCCGACGGCACGATTTATTTCGGCAGCCGCGACCATTGCTGCTATGCGGTCACGGCCGAGGGCAAACTGCGGTGGCGTTTCCAAACCGCCGGCTGGGTGGATTCCTCCCCGGCAATTGCCGCCGACGGCTCAGTTTATTTCGGCTCGTGGGACACCAATTTCTACGCGCTCCATCCCGATGGCCGGCTGGCCTGGCGCTTCCCGACTGCAGGCCCGATTGTTTCCTCGGCCGCTGTGGGCGCCGATGGCCGCATCTTTTTCGGCTCACACGATGGCCGGCTGTATGCCTTGTCGCCTCAGGGCGCCAGGGTCTGGGCTTTCAATACCGGCGGCCCGATTCTCTCCTCGCCTGCCTTGGATGAGCAAGGGACGATTTATTTCACGTCGGTGGACGGTTTCTGTTACGCCGTTAAGCCGGATGGCTCCTTGAAATGGCGGGTGCGGACCGGCGGCATCACCGGGTCTTCACCGGTCGTAGGCAGTGACGGTTCGCTCTACGTCGGCGTCAACAAGAAGGTCTGGGCGTTTTCCGCCGACGGGCAAAAACTCTGGCAACGCGAGGCGACCTCGGACAATTATCAAGAGCCCATCGAGGCGGCACCGACCCTGCTGAGCGATGGCTCCCTGTTGGTGGTCTCCAATTACGGCCTGCTGACGGATTTCGCGCAATCCGGGCCCGCTAAATGGTATTTTTATCTGTTCGGCCACGGTCCGGCCTGCCCCGCAGTGAGTCCAGGCGGAACCACCTACATAACCGGCGGAAAGCCAAATGTGGGCAGTGTGCTGTTCGCTTTGCCCACCAGCGTCTCCTTAGCGCAATCGCCCTGGCCAAAATTTCGAGGCAACTCCCAAAACACCGGCCGCGTTCGGAGACAACCCCTTTAGGGCTTGCCGGCGCCCACGGCGGCGGTGTGTGCCGGTTTGAACGCCGTGGGGATACTCAGCGTTACTGGCCGGACGACCGTATGCACGCGGACGGGTTTGCGAATGCCGCCGTTGAGCGCGAGGTTCAAGCCGACAATCCCGGTGAAGATTCCCAGGTCGCTATAGAAATTCCCGAACACAAAGAAAAAGAGAATAGTCCGCGCCAATAAGTAGGCCAGCAGCAGCGTATTGATCTTCTTCAACTGCTCCTCGCCATACATATAGTTCAGATAAGACGCGCGGAGTGCCGCTGCCAAAAACCAAATCCAACCCAACGCGCCCCAAATCCCAAACGGAATGATGGTGGTCAGCGGCCCATTATGGTAATCACTGGCCGTGCGCGCGCCGGCGGAAGATTCGCTGCGTCCGCTGCTTTGCTCCATGTTGGCCATGTCCAGCTCCTGGCTGTCCATCAGCAGGCCCTTGCCCAGCCACAAGTACCTGGGCACGTCCGGCAAGACCCGGTTCCACATTTGTATGCGCCATTCCGTCGATGCATCGGCATCCAACCGCGCCACGGGACTGATCTTCAGCGGCAGAAAACTCAACGTGCGCTGCATCGACATCGGTAATTTATCCGCGAGCGGGATCACGATCACGGCGGCTGCCACACACAAGCCCACCGCCGGCAGGGCGAAGCGAGACCGGAACAGGCCCTCGAAGTAGAACACCAGCACAAACGTAAGCGCCATCAGGATAAAAAACGATCGATACCCGCCGAACGAGGTCAGCACTGCAACCGCCACCAGCAATGCCAGCCGTTTCAGGTTGCGGCCACCCAGCGTCTCCCGAATTCCAAACCGCGCGAGCATATACCAAAAGACACCCATCAGCGCGACGCTCGTGCCATAAAAGCGGATCATGCCGCTCGAGCTGTCGCCGGAAACCACATCCACTGGGAAGATGAGAAACAGATAATAGAACGAGGGCGTAACAAAATTAATCGTGTTGCCGATGATGTCGGTCAGCGAGCCAAGGAAGAACAGCCCGACGTACAACATCGCTTTCTGCGGCGGAATCCGCGCGGTAAGCATCGCCATGCATCCAATGATGCCGCCGAACATCTCGATGTAGCGGTGCCCGCCAATGCTCTCGCTGCCGAAAATCGCCATGCCAAAGCCACCGGTTAGCTTGGCGGTCAGATACACGATGAATGCCAGGTACAACAGCGGCAGCAGAATGGTCGGCGCATAAATAAACCGCATATCGCGCAACAGCGCGCGCTGCACTAAGGCCGTCGTCAGCGTGATAAAGGCCATCACCAGCCAAAGCCGTGGGTGCCCCGGCAGGAAGAATACCACCGCCGTCATGTTCCAGCTCGCGAACAGCAGCGGCCGGTGCCATTTCATGATCAACGGGAACAGCAGCAACAGCAGAAACAGCGTAATGGGCGCCCAATGCGTGAATTCAGCCGGCGACGCCAGCAGCACTCCTAGCAGTAGTGCGACCGGCACGACGGCCGCATAGACGACCAGCGCCCGTAGTTTTGTCCCGTCGGTTGTCATGGGCTCCTCAAGAGAGCAAAAACCATTCCATCCTCACCGGTTTTCCCGGTGATGCTGCAAGGTCGCAAATGCCTCTTCATGAGCTTCTTCCTGGGCCGCCAGCTCCTCTTCGGGCGCCTCGGTTTGGACTCCGTTGAGGCTGACGCTCAACCCCACCAACCCGGTAAAAACAAACAAATCCACAAAAAACGACCCGAAAATAAGGAAATAATACACCGCCCGGGCGGTAAAGTACGCCAGGATTAACGTGTTAATCAATTTCAACTCAGGCCGGCCGAACCGGTAATTCCGGTACAGGAAGCGCCAGCCGATCACCAGGAACACCACGAACGCTCCGAATCCCCAGATCCCCAGCGGTATGATCAGCGTCAGGATGCCGTTATGGAAATCCTCCGCCGTCATTGCTCCTTTGTAATCTTCCATAGCGTGTGGGTTAAAGTTAGCGAATTGCAGGTCGGTGGAATCGATATTGAAACCTTTGCCCAGGAGCAGGTAGCGCGGAACCTGCGGCAAGACCGCCTCCCACATACGGATACGCCATTCGGAGGAGCCTTGCGCGTTGAGCCGGATGACTGGATCAATCTTTACCGGCAGGAAACTGATGGTGCGTTGGATGACCAGCGGCAGGCGATCGGCATTCGGCAGCGTTATCGCACAGGCCAGTATCAGCGCGCCGAGCCCGGCCAGCACGATCTTCGGCTTGAACAGGCCCTCAAGCCAAAACATCGCCGCAACCGTTAACCCGAACAGGATGATACTGCCGCGAAAGCCGGTGAACAGGCACGCCGC
Organism: Verrucomicrobiia bacterium; assembly: GCA_035934555.1. Lineage (GTDB taxonomy): Bacteria > Verrucomicrobiota > Verrucomicrobiia > Limisphaerales > UBA8199 > DASYXT01. The sequence continues at coordinate 48,587 of DASYXT010000071.1, forward strand.
TGTCGCCAGCCCGAACAGTGCCAACCGCAACGGCCTGCCGGAACCGATGATCCCCCGCAACCCGTATTTGGCCATCAGCCAGCAATAAATCCCCGTGCAGGCGTACGCCAGCCCTGTCAAACGGCCGAGATCGAAGGCCATTGAATTCTCGGCACTCGCCTGTTCCTGCGCGTAAAGGCTGGGGAAAAAGTAAAACAGAAAACTGAGTTTCGAACCGCCCATAAATGCGAGGTTTGGCACCAGGTTGGTCAAGCCGCTAAGAAAGAACAGTGACACCAGCAGCCCCGCCCGCTCCAGCGGAATACGACGGCTCGTCAGCGTGAAATAGCCGGCGATGGCCGCCAGCACGTAAAAATTGTTCCGCGCACCGTATTGGCTCGAACCAAACGCACGCGAGCCGATGCCGCCCCGCAGGAAGGCTGTCCCCAGCAGCACCACCGCCAAAAACAGCAGCGGCCACGCGAGCGAAGGCACCCACACAAACCGCTCGTCGGGGCTGGTGAACCGGTTTAACAACGCGAACAACAGCCCCACAAACGCCAACACCATCCACAAAAACGGCGCGCCGGGCAAAAACACCGGAGTAATGGCGGCGTTCCACGCCAGCACCAGCAACGGATGGTACCAACGCATTAGGATCGGGATGCTCAGCGCGCTGATCAGCAGCAGCACCATCAGCACGCTCCCCATGTCGGTCGGGTCCGCCAGGAGATACCCTAGCAGCACCGCTATCGGCAGGCACAGCGCATACGCAAGATGTGCCCGCGTCGCAACGAACGAATTCGCCATTGTGCCCAGTATTACACCCGAATCAGCCGCCAAACGAAAGCAGAAAATCGGTCCGAGAATAGAATATGGAAACAACGGAATGGTGCTGTACCGGAGTGGAAGTTGCAGAAATTCAACCCGGATTCAGCTGGATCGCAACCCGGCCCTTTAAGCGAAGAAACCTTCAGCATGAGGTTGCGTCGGAGAGGGGGCGTACCGGGGGTCGAATCTGTCAGCGTGGCCTACCACATTGATACCCCGAGGACTTCGGAGGACTTGGCCGCCCCGACCACGCCCCTTCTGTAACTGATTCTTAACGATGTTGTCGCACGAAGGCCACGAGGAAAATGCCAGCATGGCGCCGTGAAGCACCAATTATCTTTAACAGAGCGCGGGCTTTTAGCCGACTTTTAGTCCGCAGCAAGATCAGCTTGGCGGGCCCTGCTTCGCATTCGCACGTGGCTCGGCGATTGCACATTGCTGCGAACTGAAGTCCGCGCTCCGCCACAAGATTAGGTCAGATTGTGATTGCGCCAGAATGGCTAATGGATGAGAGTAGCGGCCAAAATGCGGGTCCTTAGCGGGAATGCCTTGCGACTGACGCTTTTCGGCTTGTTGCTGCTGCAGGCCAGGCAGAGCGCGCAGGGCCAGGTTTCCACCGCGTTCACGTATCAAGGCCGTCTGACGGACAGCGGCACGCCGGCCAATGGGAGGTACGACGTGAGGTGCGCGCTATACGAGTCGTCGAGCGGCGGGACAAATATCGGTTCATCCATTACGAACAGTGCCACGCTCGTAAGCAACGGCGTGTTTACCGTCCTGCTGGACTTCGGGTCTGGCGCGCTCTCGCCGGGCCCGTGCTGGCTGGAGTTGGCCGTGCGCACTAACGGCGGCGCCACGGATTTTACGGTTCTGGTTCCCCGGCAGGCGCTTTCCTCGTCGCCCTATGCGGTCTATGCGGCAGCGGTCGCGGCATCGGGTATTTCAGGGTCCATAACCAACGAGGTCAGCTTCAGCGGCGGGAATAATCAGTTCTTCGGCACTTTCTCTGGCAACGGTGGCGGCTTGACCAATATCAACGGGGCAAGTTTGCAACCCGGGACGCTGAACCCCGCCGATCTGGCTCCCGCGACTTGGCAAGGGGTCACAAACAAAACCGTTTCGGTGATTAACGTTAAGAACTTCGGCGCGCGAGGCGATGGGGTGACGGACGACACGCTGGCGGTGAGCAATGCGTGGTCGGCCTGGCTGACGAGCGGTGGCACCTTGTACTTTCCGCCGGGTGTGTACCTGGACTCCGGCTCGCACGTCAGCACCAACTTTGTTTCCGGCGAGCCGCAGAACCACGATGGCCGTACTATTCGGGGCTTGGGCAGCGTCGTCTGGCAATACACCGGCACCGGCCGGCTACTCTTCTTTCAAAACTCAGCGCCTGACATTCAGCAGTTGGAATTCCGATGCGTTGGAACTGCCACCAACGCAATCTATATCAGCTTGTGTGAGGGGAAACCGGCTCTCCGTGACCTGTTCTTCGACGGCTGGGCCAATGCTGACCATGGCGCGCTGACCATCGACGAGACGGATTCGGTTCTGCTGCAGAACCTGTACTTCAACTCGTGTAAAATGGGCCTGGGCTTGGGTTATCGCTGCAGCAACCTCCACGGGGATGTCGAAACAGTATATTGCGGCGTCGGGGTTGCCGTCGGGATCCCTACACCCACCTTCCCTGCACCGACTGAATCTCAAGGCATCGAATTGAGTCAAATCGCGCTTTACAACGACACCAGCTTCGCGCTCAACGGTTATGCTTCGGCGTGCAAGCTCAATCTTTATGCGTGGAACAGTACCAATGCGGTGACGGTCGGCAAAATCCCCGGTATTCTGACCAACACCTTCCAGGCGACCTACGGATTCACGATTGAAAACAGCTACTTTAACAACTTGGTTACTAACGGGATCAACGCGGCCATCCAACTTTACGGCCTGGTGCTGGATGGAATCACCATCCGAAACACGCGGTTCACGGCGGCCGCAGGCAGCCCATCTATCGTGAAGAACTACTCTCCGTACTGGTCAGCACAGGGGGTTAAGTTCGACAATTGCTACTGGACCGGTAGCGACCCATCCAAGGCGTGGTATGAAGACGCCAGTGGGGCGCGGCTGTCGGAGCAATCGACGGCGCAGGACGTTTATTTCAACCGCCCAATTGGGTTGTACAATGTTCGAGACCAAAGCGGGTTAGGGGGCTCCGGGTACCTCCTCGATGTTCTGGATGCGTCCCGCGCCGGACCACTCGCGCGATTCGGTGTGCCATTAAGCACCGATTGTTCGATGGCGCCCGTTTACAGCGGAGTATCGTTTGAATATCAACCCCAACGGCTCGCGGGCAGCGGCGGCACGCCTGACGGCGTCGTAATGGCGCTAACGAATGCCGACCTTAGCCTTCAAGCCGGAGCCCTGATTGTGGAGACCAACAGTTCACCACCTGTCAGCCAGGTGCCCACAGCCTGGATGTTAATCAAAACCCCTGACGGCCAGAGCTGGAAGGTGCCGATGTACCAATAGCGTGGCGCGGAACTCATTAACACCAGTTTCAAGGGGTCGAGGGTGCGGCGGCGCAGCCTGATGAATGCGAGTGAAGGTTTCTGGTGCTGCGGCTAAACTGAACCGTCGGCGTAGTGTTCCGCAAGCGGGATTCTCATTAACACCCCCATTTATGGGGGGAGGGAGCGGGGAGAGCGCCAGCAACCGTTTCAACGGTTTTCAGCTTCTGCGTTCGGGACTCCATGCCGCTTACGAGAAACCGTTGAAACGGTCGGGCTCGACTCCTTGGCGTGGCATAACACCCCCATGAATGGACCATGAATGGGGGTGTTAATGAAACTGGGTCGGCACATTTCAGTCCCGGCTTCTCTATACGGTGTGCGTAGCCGCGGTTGTTGACGGTGCTTTTGCTACTGCGGTATCCTCTCCACAGCTTCAGAATGAACCTGCGCCTCAGAGAACGTTTATTCAAATCACTGCACGAAAAGAATGCCTTAAGGCGGTACGTGGCATGGCGATTCCTGTTTGGCGCGTTTCAGTCGCTTGGTTTTCATCTGACCGCCGACCATTTCTACGAAATTATCCCGAACACGAGGACAGTGGCGCGAAATTACCCACGAGGCCCTCGCTCGCTCGCCGGCATTGATTGGCGATTCAACGCAAGTGAGCAACGGATGCTGCGGCTGATGTCGGCGTTCGGCGCCGAGTATGCCGCACTGCACCGGACCCACCGATTCAGGGAGGACAATCCTTACTACAAAGGATTCGATGCGCTTGGCCTGTATTTGATGCTGCGCGACCTCAAACCCGAGAAGCTGATTGAAGTCGGCCAGGGCGAGTCCACCAAAGTCGCTCTTTGGGCCTTGGCGAAGAATTGTGAAGAAACTGGCAAACGCGCGGAATTCATTTCCATCGACCCGTATGCCCGGACTGGCGAGCTTGCCCCTCCGGAAAAGGTGCGGTTCGTCTTAATCCAACAGGAATTGCAGGTTGTTGATCTCAGCCCGTTGCTGGAGGGTTGCAAGTTTCTCTTCATCGACTCAAGCCACGTCTATAAATTTGGCAGCGATGTCGCGCTGGAGTTTACCCAAATCTACCCGCGCTTGCTTCCGGGGACGATTCTATACCTGCACGATATCTACTCGCCGTACGAGTATCCTTTAAATTGGCTGGTTTTCTATAAGCGCTTTTGGAATGAACAGTATTTCCTGGAATGTTTTCTGATGTTTAATGACGCCTTTGAGGTGCTCCTGCCCATGAATCTCCTGGTCCAGCAGTCCAAGCCCATGATGGCAGCGCTGCGCGAGCTGCCGTCCATTGAGAACTTTCTCTACGCAGGCAGCTCGTTCTACCTGAGACGCAAGTAAGGCCCGCCCATCAGTGGTTCATGTTCGTGAATTTCCTTGCTTAAAATGGCCGCGCATGACATTGCAGAGACAGATTTGATGCAGCAAAGACTGGCTTCGATACCTCGGCGCAGGTCACCCCTACGGGGTTTGGCAACTACTTCTAGTAGGGCCATTTCTACCAACAGGCCACCCCTACGGGGTTTTTTCTGGACCACGGCATTGGCATGCTTGCTATTCCTGGGCACAGCCGTGCGCGCCTGGAGCGGCACGCTCAATCGGGTGCAGACGGTGTTCCTGATTGTGATGGAGAACCAGGATTGGTCCGACGTGCGCGGCAGCACCAACGCACCGTACATCAACGGCGTGTTGCTGCCGATGGCCTCTCATTGCGAGCAGTACTACAACCCGCCAGGGATGCATCCGAGCTTGACCGATTACCTTTGGCTGGAGGGCGGCACCAACTTTGGTGTCCTTGACGACGGGAGCCCCTATACAAACAACTGCCAAACGCCGGCTGACGTGCAAACCACCACCAACCACCTCTCGACTTACCTTAACAACGCCGGGATTTCCTGGCGGGGTTATTTCGAAGATTGCCCGACCAATGTGATCGAGCTGGCCGGCTTCAACCTTTACGTCGTGCGCCACAACCCGTTTGCCTACTTCACCGACGTCATCGGCACCAACATCACCACCTATTGCACGTCGGATTCCCCCTACGGCGTCCAGCACCTGCGGCCTTACACCGACCTGGCGAGCGATCTCCAAGCCAACACCGTTGGCCGTTACAATCTCGTCATACCGAACCTGTGTCACGACATGCACAATGTGTGCGCGCCGTTGACCAATCAACTCATGCAGGGGGACACCTGGTTGAGTACCGAGGTGCCGAAAATCCTGAACTCAGCCGCCTACCAGCGCAACGGGTTGCTGTTGCTAACGTGGGACGAAGGGGCGACGGGGGATGGCCCGATTGGCATGCTCGTGCTCTCACCGTTGGCCAAAGGCGGTGGTTATTACAATACCCGTTATTATACCCACAGCTCGACGCTGCGGACGATGCAGGAAATCTTCGGCGTCCGCCCGTGGCTCGGTGACGCCGCCAATGCGGAGGATCTGTCCGACCTGTTTCAGCAGTTGGAAATCAGCGGGGTGAGCAGGCAAGCGGGAGGCGCGATTCAATTGACGATCACCGGGGTGATTCCCAATTCGACGAACATCGTGCAAGCCTCGAGCGACCTGGTGAGCTGGACCGGAGTGGCTACAAACTCGGTGCCGACAAACACCTTCTCGTTTAGCGACTCGGTCCAGGGTGCGGCGCGGTTTTATCGCGTGGTCGAGTTGCAGTGAGACGGGGTGCTCTTGCGGCATTTGGTCTGAAACACCCGTAGGGTGTGGCCTGTTTATAGTAACGCCCCCGCCCCGAACACACCAAACCCCGTAGGGGTGACCTGTGAAAGCGGCCACCCTGCGGAAGATGGTTGGAAACACATTTTTAAGCCGCTCAATTGAAGTGGGACAGGTCACCCCTGACGGGGTTTGGCCCCGCGTGTAAGCGCGCGCGGTACTATAAACAGGTTACCCCAACGGGGTTTGAACCTTCGGCCACCCCTGGCTCAGTGCACCCAACACTACAACCGATTGGTACTCCTCACGCCCTTCGGACGAAATGTGTGATGTTTCCCGGAAGCTTCCATTATGGACCGCTCTGCCATTCCACAACCCGGTAAAACCGACTGAACTCGTTGGTCGGATAATCTGTGAAAGAGAAGGAATCGCTCGTAACGGAATTGGTGCTGAGGTTTGTCCAGTGGCTGAGGTCGGTCGAGGCTTGAACCACGTTAGTGACTCCGGGTGTGACGCCGGTGATCCCCAATTGAACGCTGGGTCCCGGCCCGAGTGTGATCTGACTGATCTCCAATTGCCGGAACAGGTCGCCCAGGTCGGTCGCATCGCCCGCCGCGCCCAGCCACGGGCCAACATGAAAAATCTCCTGCATGCTGCGCAGCGTTGATAAGGGCGTGTAATAGACCGTGCTGGCATAGCCACCGCCCTTGGCAAACGGGGACAGCACAAGCATCCCGATTGGCAGGGTGCCGGTGCTGGATTCATCCCAGGTAATGAAAACAGCCCCACCATGCTGGTAGGCCGAGGAGTTGAGGATTCGGGGAATTTCGGACGACAGCCAGGTATCGCCCTGGAGCATCCGGTTGGTGAGCGGCGCGCAGACGTCGTGCATATCGTCGCAGAGATTGGGAACGATGAAATTGTAGCGGGCGACCGTATTACTGGCCAGGTCGGCAGCGAACTCGGTATAGGGGCGCAGATGCTGCACACCGTAGGGGAAAGCCGACGTGCAATAGGTGGTGATGTTTGTGCCGGTGATGTCGGTGAAGAATGCAAAGGGGTTGTGGCGCACCACATAATGATTGTACCCGGCCAGTTCGATGATGTTTGTGGGGGAATCCTCGAGATAAGCCTTCCACGAAATGCCCGCATTGTAGAGGTACGTGGTCAGGTGATTGGTCGTGGTTTGGACCTGCTCCGGCGTCTGGCAATTATTCGTGAACGGGCTGTCCGTGCTGGCAATTCCGAAGTTGGTTCCGGCCTCATACCAAAGATACTTGGCGCCCGGGAGGTCATAATACTGTTCGCAATGCGAGGCCATTGGCAGCAGCACGCTATTGATGTACGGCGCGTTGGTATTGCCGACGATGTCCGACCAGGACTCGTTTTCCATCATGATGAGAAAAACGGTGCGGATGGGGTCGAGGGGGTTGCTCCGCGCCGGCTGTGGGCACCCGAATAACATTGCCAGCAACACGAATTCAAGGGCGCGGGTTCTGGTCATGTCCCCAAGAAAATGAACCACAAAGAGCACAAAGACCACAAAAAAACCAAAAGCAGAAACAGGATAACGCCAATCTCATTTGCCGTTTTCCGGGTAACTCTTTGTGCTCTCTGTGTTCTTTGTGGTTAAGCAGGTGTTCGCCAAAAATGAACCACAAAGAGCACAAAGACCTGAAAAACCAGAAGCAGAAACAGGGATAACAGCAATCTCATTTTGCCGTTTTCCGGGTAACTCTTTGTGCTCTCTGTGTTCTTTGTGGTTAACCAGGTGTTCGCCAAAAATGAACCACAAAGAGCACAAAGACCACAAAAAGCCAAAAGCAGAAACAGGGCAACAGCACCTCATTTTGCCGTTTTTCGGGTAAATCTTTGTGTTCTCTGTGTTCTTTGTGGTTAACCAGGTGTTCGCCAAAAATGAACCACAAAGAGCACAAAGACCACAAAAAGCCAAAAGCAGAAACAGGGCAACAGCACCTCATTTTGCCGTTTTCCGGGTAACTCTTTGTGCTCTCTGTGTTCTTTGTGGTTAACCAGGTCCAATGCGAGCGGTCGTGAACTTACGGATCTCAAATTTGTACGCTCCAAAATTGATCAGCAGCCCATGTTCCAAGCGGGACGACTTCAGATATCCCAGAATCTGAGCCTCGTGCTCGGGGGCGAGAGCCTTGGCCGTTTTCAACTCAATGATGAGTTCTCCTTCCACAAGCAAGTCTGCCAGGTAGTCCCCGATCATCGTGCCGTCCTCGTCAAAAACCCGGATCGCGTGTTGCTGCCTCACGTCCAGTCCCGCTTTGCGCAACCGATGTGCCAGCGCGTTCTCATACACTTTCTCCAAATGCCCATGTCCGTGGTAAACGTGAATGTCAAAGGCTGTCTGCCTTACCCGATCGCTTAGCGTCTTAATATCCCTCATGTGGTTTCCTTTGCATTTGCAATGGACCTTTCTCAAGGAAGCGGCCTCGGAGCGCTAACCGTCCGTTGGCAAAATGTGAACCACAGAGAATCACAACTGGCCCCCCAAAAGATGAAGCACAAAGACCACAAAACCAAAAACACAAACCCTTTTCCGGTAAATCTTCCGGTAAATCTTTGTGCTCTCTGTGTTCTTTGTGGTTAACCAAGTGTTCGCCAAAAAAATGAACCACAAAGAGCACAAAGATCACAAAAACCAAAAACACAAACCCTTTCCCGGCAAAATCTTTGTGCTCTCTGTGTTCTTTGTGGTTAACCAAGTGTTCGCCAAAAAATGAACCACAAAGAGCACAAAGATCACAAAATCCAAAAACACAAGCCGGATAACAGCAACCTCATTTTGCCGTTTTTCCGGTAAATCTTTGTGCTCTTTGTGTTCTTTGTGGTTAACCAGGTTTTTGTGTTCGCCAAAAAACGAACCACAAAGAGCACAAAGACCACAAAAACCAAAAGCCGCAACAGGGCAACAGCACCTCATCTTGCCGTTTTTCCGGTAAATCTTTGTGCTCTCTGTGTTCTTTGTGGTTAACTTTTTGTACCCCTCACTGATACGTCACATCGGCATACCCACCAAAACCCACATACCGATTGTTGCCGTTGGTGCCAGCCGGGACCCGGAACCACAGCGTCTTGGGGCAATTCGTGTTCGGCCACGCAAAAGTCCACGTGAAATTGGTGGTAGCGCCGTCATGGATCATCACCGCCGCACTTGCATTTTGGCAGGCCTGTCCCTGCACACCAGCCGCCTGCGGCGGGAAATAATAAGCCTGGTAGTTGTTAGTGAAGCAGGCGTCTCCGCCGCCGGCGGGCTGGAACATATTCACCGTCACCGTTGCGTTCGTGGCCCACATCGGCACCGCCCACGACGCATCCAGATGGCTTACCCCGCTGCTGCCGATCGCCCAACAGTGGCCGTAGCTGGCCGCTCCGTACGAATCCGTTACGTAAGAGTTAATTCCGTCGGAGGTGTTCACGTCCCATTCCGAACAGCGGACAATTTCGCGTACGGGCGACCAGCCGTTGGGAGCAAAAATGGGCATGCCGTTGTTGTCATAGCCCGCGGCACCCAGAGACCCGCTCGCGGCCAGATGACCGTTCACGTAGGTCGTCAGCAGGGTATTCGAAACGGCCAGACTGTTGCCGGTGGGCGACTGCGCGATAGACACCCCCCCCAGGGTCAATTGGTAAGGAGCCGTCGCGGTGCCTGGTCGGTCCATAGACACCCAGGCATACGGCGTACTCATCGTGAGATCATTGCCATCGGCCCACCCCATGCGCAGCGGGCCCTTTGCAGAATACTGATAGCGCCAGGCGCCGAACGGGTAATCCAACGTGTAGTACTCGCGGTCGTAGTACCGGAAGCCCTGATAGTTGCCCCACCTGAAATCGTGGGCAGCCAGCGTGACGCTACCCTGTTTGAAGGTGTACGGCCCGAGGACCTTAATGGTGTTCTTGACATCATAGGAGCACTCCATGTCGGGGCGAAAGTCTTCGATCACGGCGTAGCGCGTCCCGCTTTCGTACCAGACATTCTCGGTTTCCATAACGACCCCGGCGAAGACCTTGATCATCGGACCAACTTCCTCGAGCGCCTTGGTGTCATGAATGCGCACCCCGGAGGCCGTGGACCCTTCGTAATAATTGGTGGTGCCGCCGCCAGGATAATAGGCGGGATCGTGCCCAATCCAGATATACCCGTTGGTGAGCACGCCGCCATTCCCGGAATTCTCAGTGTAGAGCTGGATGTCCTGATTAAACGAGGAGCCGCCGACGATGATCACAGCGTTGGTGTTGCCGTTCGCCACCAAATGCCACCGGTCGGAACACGATGGACCGCCAGGAGTGTTGGGGTTCGGGTGGTTGATATCACCCAGACCGCCGCCAAACGCACCGAGCTCGATCCCGACATTGCAGAAATCAACGCGCCCGACCCACTCCCAACCGTCGCACTTGAACGAGCATTTGAGCCCGGTGTCACATTGAAAAAAATAGACATCATTCCCGACCACGTGGGTGGCATCATCGGCCAGCATGCCAGTACCCCACTCCGCGAACTTGACGTGCGTGTAGTGATTGTTCCCGGGAAGGGACTGAACCAGGCCGGTGGTGCCATACTGCATCCCGGGGCCGCGAATGACGATCTCTTCCCAGTCGATACCTCCCCGTAGAAACGGTCCATTAGACGCATTAGTTTCAGTTGAAAGCAGGACGGTATTGCCACTCCCGAGAATCCGAATGCCCGGCTGGCCGTTGTTGGCGGCCCTGGTCCAGCCGCCGGACTCCGGCAGCCGATGATGGCCGGAGTCCTGGTAAATGCCGCTGCCGAAGCGCAGCGTCCCGCCCCAGGTATTGGTCAGCCACTGGATGGCCGCGTCGAAGGCTGCCGCATTAGCCCCGGGCATGTTAGTCGGACTCCCGCCGAACCACGCTATATCCACAACATTCGTATCGCCAAAAATGCCACTGAGCATGGCGGCCGGGGAGTGATTGGTGATCATACCGGACGGCGAGGGGACACCGACAAGATTAGCGCCATTTCCCGCGAAACCCGCGGCGGTAACCGTGCCTGAGAACACAGGGTTGGCCGGCAGTGCGGCATTGGAGATGGTGCCGCTCAACTGACCGGCTGGCAGGGTGCCGGAGAGGTTGCTCGCGCCACCGGCGAAGATCGCGTAGGGACTGGCATTCAGCGGCTGCAGCGGTTCCAGGACGGTATAGTCGGCGGCGCCGTTGGTTTTGACATCGACCTCAAGCCACAAATTGCTGCCAGTGAAGATTCCCGGGCCAAAATCTGCCAAAAGCGAGAAAAGACCATTGCTGGTCGGCACCGCATTGGTTACCATCTGGACCCCAAGTCGTGTGCTGCCCAGCGGGTCAAGGCAAAGACGCAGGCGGAAATCAAAAAGACCACTTGCTGGAACCCCGCCGAAATTGAGTTTGCCTTGGTAGGTGAAAGCCGTCCCCTGCGCCAACGTGCTGATTGACATTAGGCCGAGCCCAAGCCCCGCGGCCAATAGCAAAGACTTACAGGACATCACGACTGCTAATGAGCTTGCGCGGGCAAAGCTGAGAAGTCAATCGCAATTCAACTTTAGGGAAAACGGACCCTGAAAAAACTGCGCTGGGGCTGGGGCTCAATGCGGTTCGTCAGGCAGAAGGAGCCGTTCCGGTCGCATTGGTTGGTCGCGACAATAGTCCACAAGGGCAGCGGCTTTTGAGGGTCGCTCGAGCTGAGTAAGTTCACCTGAGCATTGGTGCTACCGTTTGTTCCTCGCACGACAATCTTCGTCCCCAAATTCTCCAGCGAAGTGATCCGTGGAACCGAAATTAGGGACGTTCCAACGATCTCAACCAGAACTGCTTGATGAGGTGCTACGCTGGCGGTGTAACCATTGGTGAAGACGCCTAAATCCGTACGGGTCCATAAATCACGGACACTAGCAGGGCCCGGCCGTAGCAGCACATTAGTCCAATTGACTGACACATTCGCGGTATTGGTTCCGCGGTTGAACAGGGCCACAGCTTTATGGCAACCGTCATAACCCAGGGGCTTACACCATACCTCCAGGTTTCCGCCTTGGCCGGGCGAACTGGATATGCGGGTGCCCTGGATCCCGGCCGGGTCCTGATTGATGGCGATAACCTCCGGTGCAGTCAGAATAGCTTGCATCGCAGGATCGATCGAACGCACATCACAGCCGAGCAGGAGGGGTGACGCAATCAGGCACCATAGTCCAAAGTGACTCTTGTATTCGGTGTCGGACATCAGGTTCAGGATGCCGATCTGGAGCATATCGGCATCATTCCAGTGCCCAGGCCCAGCCGCGCCGGCACAAGCGTTGTCGTTGTCGAGCACTCGCATCACGCTCGACCAGGACTCTACCTCTTCGTCTGCTGAAATGCGCCACGTGTTCGCCAGACGCGGCATCCACGACTCGTAGTATGCGTCAGAAAGGCTGATTACTATTGGTCGGCCAGTTGCGGCGAAGGCAGCCTGGAATTGCGAAATGACCGATTCCCGTTGGTTTGCGCTGTCAATTTTTACAAAATCAACTCCCCAGCCGGCAAGCTCGATGGCATCGTTTGTTTCATGCCCAACTGGAGTGTACGCAGAACAGTAACCGCAGTTTGCCGCGCATAGGTACAACCCAAACTTGAGTCCTCGGCCATGTACGTAATCGATCGTGCTCTGAATGCCGGACGGGAATTTAGCCGGGTCGGCCAGAAGGCGGCCTTGGGCGTCGCGCCCGGCGAACCAGCAATCGTCCAGATTCAAGTATTCGTAACCGGCAGCCGCCAGCCCGTTGGTGACCAAGGCGTCGGCCGTTTGCCGCAAAACCATTTCGTTGTAATTGCCCAGGAACTTATACCAGGTGTTCCAGCCCATAGGAGGTTTAAGCGCAAGGCCGTTCGTCAGCGCCACGGCAGGCGTTGCCATCAAACCCCAGACCAAAGCCATCGGCAACAAACGCAGAGAAAGTAAGGCGTATCTCACCCGATTAGCGACCTTGAACCAATCCTGCGAAATGATCTTTGCATTTTTTGGTTTTGAGTCACCTTATTTTGATGGGTCTGCACCGCACCCGTTCTGGATTCGCCGCAAGAGCGGCCTGGTAATCAATCGAGACAGGCGAACCCTGCACGAAGTCGAGTTGGCTCGCTCAAAGCCAACCGCTCGTTGCCAATCACATTGACCCGGAAGCAAATTGCCGGTGTAATCCTTCGATGTTTTCGAGACTGCTGGTGGGTTTATGGCTGCTGGTCTATGGCAAGTGGCATCTGCGCGGTTCCGGGCTGCTGATCAGGCTATTTTATCCCGTGCTACCCGGCCTGAAGGCCTATCCGGTCGAGGTTCCCGGTGTCGGCACGGTGCCGATTGATCTGCATGACAGCGGCGCCTACAACATGCTGCTCCGGTTTAAGCTGGGCGACGAGGGTACCGACGCGGGCCTTTACCGGCTGATGGAAGCCTTTCTGCCCCCGGGTGCGGTGTTGTGGGACGTCGGCGCCTTTGCGGGTTATATATCCGCTCATTTCGCCCATCCCCGATTTAAGCTGGCGGCCATCCATGCGTTCGAACCGAATCCGGTGACCTTGGCGCCCTTGCGAAAGCTCTTCACGGGCAGTTCCAAGGTGACGATTCACCCGTTCGCCCTCGGCTGCGCGGACAAAACGATGGAGCTGGCCGTCAATCCAGACTCGACTTCCATGGCTTCTCTGGTCCGCCGCGAGGGCGCGACCCAGAACGTCCCCATTCATGTTCGGCGCGGCGATGCCGTGTGTGAGGAATTAAACTTGCCGATGCCCGATGTGATTAAGATCGACGTCGAGGGTTTCGAGCACGAGGTGATCAGCGGCCTGGCCAACACCATAACCAAAAAAAACCCGGCGATCTTCTTCGAACATATTTTCCTGTCAGACCAGCAAATCCAGGGAATGATTCCAGCCGGTTATAAGTTGGTCTTTATCGGTGATGACGGCTCGTTGTCCGATTCGTTATCAAAACGCAGCGCCGGGCACGACGCCGTTCTGATCCCGACGGCTCATCCGCAGGCGGGGAAGGTCCTCTCGAAGCTAGCCTGAGCGCGGGTCCGCAGCGGTCGCGGTTTTTTCCGGGCTCAAGGAATCAGCAAACCAGCGAACCGCGGGCGCCCAATGGCATCGCCGCCTGCAGCAGCACCGGGGTCGGCGTGGGCGTCCAGGATGCAAACCCTTTCAAGCGCAGCCGGTACTGTGGCTGGACGCCTTTCAACCAGTCCACCATCTGCGCCGCATGTTCAGGCTTATGATAGGTGGTGACGGCGATTTGCGGCGCACCGGCGCGAATCAACCGCTCGGCGCCCAGCAGCACGTCCAAGTCCGAGCCTTCGGCATCGACTTTGATCAGGTCGCGCGCGCCCAGCTTCAGCTCGTGCGTGGCGCAGTAGTCGTCCAGTGAAACGCCATCCACGCTCGGGCCTGCTTCGTCGGCGGTCTGGATCGAATGCGAATCGGGTTTGTCGGCCTGCTCGAGAAAGCGGACTTTGCCCGAGACGCGACTGACGGCGACCGGCTCGAAGCGGACACGGTCAGCCACCCCATTGGCCTCGGCGGCCTGGCGCGCATAGCGGATGTTGGTCACCGAAGGTTCGAAGCAGATGACGCGGGCCGCGCAGTTCTGGCGCACGACCCGAAAGGCGAACAGCCCTTCACAGGCGCCGACGTCCAGGACGAGACTCTGTGGGGTCAAGTGGATGGGCGGCGTGGTGTAGCAGTGGGGAAAGCCGGGATTAAACTCCTGATCGATGACGTAGTGAAGGTTGTTGTCCGCCGCGCCTAACCAGTAAAAGAGCAAGTCGGGTTTGAGCACGCGAACTTCGTGCACTCCCCCAGGCAGCGTGCGGATGGCGGCCTCGCGCGCCAACGCCCGCCCGGCCGCGCGATGAGTGATCCGGCCTGGCAACAGCACCGCTTGCCAGTTCTGCAAGGCATCGCTGAGCGAAAACAAACCGGGGTACCGGCGGAACTCGCGCCACGTATTGAAACAGTGGGCAAAGTTCGAGATCAGGTTCCGTTTTCGTCGCATAGGCGCAGCCGGCGCAACTTTAGAGTAATGGGTGTGCTGTCGTGTCGCCAGACCAAACCGTGAAGGCGGCCGGCGCGCGGACTTTAGTCTGACTTTAGTCCGCAGCAATATCCGATGGCGACAGGGTTTTCGAATACGACGGGATTCTCGACTGTTGCTGTGGACTTACTCCCCCTTAAAAGTTCGTTGACTGAGCGATAATGAGAAAGGGCAACGTGGGGGGGACTGGTCAATTGAAAATTGAAAATTGAAAAATGGTTATTTGTCATTGGTTTCATGGGTCATGCTGGGGCTTTCTGCAATAACCAATGGCAAATTTTCAATGCTCAATTTTCAATTAATTGGTAATTTCCTTTAGCCTTCCATCTGGAACTTATAACCTGCTGTGCTGGTTTATGTTGTTAGAGCAGAGTTTAACGAGCGACGCCCCTCCGGCCCAAGCCGCCCGAGGACCCTGGGCCAGTGCGGCGGCAGGCTGGATTATGTTTTCGGCCTATTGCTCCTGCACGGGCTGGGTACTGTCGGCGTTGCACGAACTGAACGCGGGCGGTTACGCGGTTGCGTTGGGCATTGGCCTGGTACTCATCGCGCTCTATTTGCGGTCGGATCGGTGCGCGGGTTTTAGGTCACAGCGAGCCGGCGTCGGCTGGATTGGGCGTTGCCGTAAAGCGAAAGCCGCGTGGGGGCGCCGATTCCGCCGGCCAGTCCCACTCGCCTTCCTGGTCCTCGCGGTGCTGGTATTCTTAAGCGGTGTGCTGTACGCGCCGAGCAACTGGGACGCGTTGTCGTATCGTGTGCCGCGGGTATTGCACTGGCTGGCGGCCGGTCAATGGCATTGGATTCACACGCAATTCCAGCGCCTGAATGTGCGCGGGAACGGATTTGAATGGATGATGGCGCCGATGCTCGCGCTGTTCAAAACCGATCGCGCGTTCTTCTTGTTCAATTTTATCCCCTTTTTGCTGCTGCCGGGCCTGTTTTTCACCAGCTTGCGCCGGTTGGGCGTGACTCCCCGCGCCGCGTACTTTTGGATGTGGCTGCTGCCTGCCGGCTACTGCTATCTGCTGCACGCGGGCAGCCTCGGCAACGATCTCTTTGGCGCGTTCTTCGGCGTCGCCGCGATTGCGTTCGGCTTGCGCGCGCGGCAAGACCGCGACCTGGTGTCACTTTGGGTTTCGCTCCTGGCCATGGCGCTGACCACGGAGGTCAAAGCCAATAATGCGCTGATAGGCCTGGTGTGGCTGGTGGTGGTGGCGCCCTGCTGGAGGTTGCTGCTCGCCGTGCCTCCGCACGCAAAACCGGCCAGCACCACACCTGGCGGGCGCGCCGCCGCCGGGCTTCACGCCTATCATTCACTCCTAACCACTGCCGCGGTCACGGTAATCGGGTTGTCGTGTTCGCTCGTGCCGACTGCAGTCCTCAACAGCATCTACGTGCATGACTGGACCGGTACGGCTGCTGATGGCATGAAAAACCCACCGGGGCAGAGCCTGGCGCGCATTGCCGGCAACTGCGGTGTTGTCGCGGTGGATAATCTGACTCCACCGGTCGCGCCCTTCGCCGCGGCCTGGAACGCTCGCGTCGCGCCCAAGCTGGTGCCGGCTTCGGTGAACAATGCTTTCGGCGGCGTCACTTTAGCCAATCCAGTCCTGAAAATGGAGGAACTGCCGATCGAGGAATCTGCGGGGTTAGGCCTGGGCGCATGCGCGTTGTTGGTTCTCTCGGGCATAGCCGCGCGGCGAACCGACAAGGATAAAGGCCGGACTCAACATGAGCAGCCGACGGATTCCTTATGCGCGCGAGGCGTCCGCAGTCCGCGCATCTTCGCCCCTGGCCCGCGGCTGGTATGGGGAGCGACTGTGGTTGCGGTCGCCGCGTTCCTGGCGCTCTCCTTTCCGACCCGGAGCGAAGCGCGTCTGCTGAACACTTATTATCCTTTCCTGATTCTTCCGTTGCTGCTCGGCCCAAATCAGGGTGGCGTGGTGCGGCGGGGTTGGTGGCAAGGCGCGGCCCTGCTCGTGATGGCCGCGGCTGCTCTGCCGCTGATGCTCAACCCCGCCCGGCCGCTGTTTCCGGCGCAGGCAACGCTGCGGTGGCTGCGGCACCATGGCGCGCCCGCCGCGATCGTTTCGCGCGCTGAACGGGTTTATGCAGCGTACGGCGAGCGAGCCGACGCGCTGGTGCCGCTTTTGGAGTTCCTGCCACCGGGCGAGAAGGTCATTGGCCTGGTCACCTTCGACGATCCTGAAACCAGTCTGTGGAAGCCGTTCGGCAGCCGGCGCGTTGTTCATGTCTGCCGCAATGACACGGGGGCGCAGCTCCGCGCCCGCGGCATGCGCTACATCTGGGTCAACGCGCATCAAATCGAGCGGTTTGAACCTCTGACTTTCGAGCAATGGCTGATGCAGGTGCAAGGCACCGTCGTGCGCAGCGTCCCCCTCACTCTCCGGGCCGGTGAACCGGCTAATCCCTGGACCCTGGTGGAATTGCGAGATTGAAGCAAACTGGGGCAACGCTTTTTCGGGGGAAGGGCTCTCCGTCGGATGTTTCCCGTCCCCTCTCATTAACACCCCCATTTATGGGGGTGTATGCCGCGCCGAGAACCCAGACCCAACCGTTTCAACGGTTTTGTCCTGGCGCCATTGGAGTCCGTGCCGCTCCACCAGCATTTTGATCTCTTCCGCCCATGTCTTTTTCCGGTGGTGCTGCTCCTGCTCGGCGATGTACTTGGCCACTGCTCCAACACCGGAATGGGAAACTGAAAAAACACCATAACCTCTGCCCCATGCGAACCGGCCCGGAACCTCGCCCGTATTCAGCCAGTGCGATGAACCACCTTTGAACAGGTGCATCATGTCTTCAACACACATGTTGGTGGGCAAATCCACCAACGCGTGGATGTGCTCCGGGTTCACGAAGTTGATCTTCATGTAAACGCCTTTCTCCGCCGCGTAATCGGTCAGGAACCGTGAGAGCCGCGGGGCAACCGGATTACACAACAGCGGCCGCCGTTCGAGGGTGGCCCAGGTGAGGTGAAGCCAGATACGGGAGTAGGAATGCAACGACATCGTGACCGGATACATTAGCGCGGAGAATGCGTCAAGGGAAACCGTTGAAACGGTTGGGGCAAGGGACTTTGAGGCGGCATTCACCCCCATGAATGGGGGTGTTAATGAGACCGGACCTCTGACCCGCGTTCGGCACCCACGCACCCGTTCAATGTGGGATGTTGGGCGTCGATGTTCGTCTTTCAGTACACCCCTAGCGGGTCAATCGAGAGGGTGTCCTGAGAACTGAAATGGCTTATTACCCGATGCGGCACAACGTCGTAAGGCACCTCCGGGCCGATGCCCACGTCCATGCCGTAGGTTTCGTTGGCAATCGAGGTGCTCATAGTGGATTGCCAGAAGCCGATCCCGACACTGCGCTGGGATGAGCCATAGGGTTGATGCGCGACCTGGCGGGAAAGAATGAAGTTCCCACGAATCCAGGTATTGGTAGTGCGGACATCGATGCCCACAAAACCGTTCGTGGAGTCGTTGACGATCAGGTTCTGCAAAAGCGTGACTCCCGGTCCGTAGTCGGCGATGCCATACCCGCGCCCGGGGCCCGGCGCGGTATCGACGATATTGGATGCAATCAGAGTTCCCGGCGTGGGTTGGCGATAAGGGTTATGATCGCAGGGATACATATAGATGCCCACGTTATAGCCGCGAACAAAGTTATGGGTGATCGTCGCTTTGGACTGCGTGACGATGCCGGCGTTGCCGATCTGCGAGGGGTCCGAAACGATGTTGCCCGAGATTAGGGAGATGGTGGGATTGTAATCCTCCGAATACACCGCCGTGCTGGGGGGTATCAATATCCCCGTGGCGCCCGGCGTTAGACCCGAGTTGGTGATGGTCACCGTCCGGCTGGGGACATCGTAGGCCGCCACCGTCAGCAGGATGTTGGACGCTCCGGACGGCGGGAAAATGCGAAAGTTAAGCACCTGGCCCGGAATGAATGTGCTGGGATAGTATATGGGAACGTTGGTCATCGAGCCGTCCGGGGGCGGCACGGCGAACGTCGTCGGCGTATAGCCCATCAGCGGCTCGTCCGTCTGGAAGACCGCTTCAACGAACATGTGCAAGACCACGTTATTAGTGAACACCAGGTTGAGAGGCGACCCGAAATGCGAACCGTCCTTGCGCACGCCGTCCGGGTTATAGACCAGGTTCGGATTGTCGCTGCCACCGTCGAAGAGGTTGTCGTGATAAAGAGCTTCGCCAACCCAGGAATCCATGAGCACCTGCGCGCCGCCGCCATAGGACGCCGCTGCGTTGGTGGTATTTGAACCGAACGGGTTGAGCACATTGCACTGCACCATGCGGAAATGAGCGAGCTGGCCGCGCAGATTATAGCCTTCGCCATAGATGGAAACCGAGCCGTGACAGTTGTTGAAAGTGCATCGATTGAAATCCAGTGATTCGACCCGGCGCAGGTCCTGATTGAGCACGTAAACACCATCAGCGTTGTTGACACCCGTCGTCGCCGGCAGCGCCGTGGGTTCCTTTTGGAACGTCAGTCCGCGGAACGCTAGCGTGCGAAAACTTCCGTTGACCAACAGAATACGCGTGCGCAGCCAACTCACAGTCGAATAGAGCACGGCGTTAGTGTCGCCTACCACAAACAAATCACGGCCCGCCAGGTCGGTGACGCCCAACTCCAGAAAATGATAATTCCATTGCGGGCCATAGTTTGGCGTATTGAGCCGATAGGTGCCGGCCGGGAAATAGAGCGTGTTGAAATTGCTCGAAGCCTCGAGGGCATTAATCGCCGCTTGTATCGCCGAAGTATCATCAGTAACGCCGTCACCCGCAGCGCCAAAGTCTTTGACCGAGAGCCGCTGCTCCTGCACCACCCGCACCTCAGCGCTGCTATTGGTCCCCAGTATATAACCTGGCCCGGGCTGGAGCGTCAGCAGAACGCTGCTGCTGGGCGAGGGCCCCTCGCTCGGGAGCGGCACCACGGGGACCTCGACCGTCGTGACCCCGGCGCCGAACTGAACCGAGGTGGGCAGCGGTTGATAATCCACTCCCGGCACCGCGTCACCCCCCACCGCTACCGGGACGGTGAGCGGGTCGAGGCTGCCGGCGCGCACGAGGCGAAAACTGCCGGGAGAAAGCGTGGTGATATCGGCGACTGCGATGCTGGGCGTGACAGTCAGGACATTGGTCGCCGTGAGCATCGCTTCCAAGATCGCTGCGTTGGGCGGTGGATTGGTATCGTGGGCGCCTGGCCCGTAATAGAATCCCGGCGCGATGCCGACAACGCCCTGGTCCCAGTCGGTCGCGCCGTCATGATCCGAATCGAGGTCATAAACCTGCACGCAAAAGAATTGGGCATTGGTATTGACCTCGACGGCCAGCGCCAACTGGCCCCCGGTCCCTTGCAGGGGACCACCCAGTGAGGACCAGGCAGCAGACAACCCGGAGCGGGTTTTGAGCTGGTAATACTTGTTGGCGACCGATTGCCACTGCAGCACCATCGCCTGGCCAACGCGCGCGTCGGCCAGCGCCAGGCGTGAGGTGGAGCTCAGCGGGTCCGTGCCGGCGGCAAATTCATCGATATCGCTGACGCCGTCACCGTCGCTATCCATCGTGCCGATGAAAGGACGACTCCATTCGATGGCGGGATTGTCCGTAATAACGCTCAGGGCAAAGTAGAACGGGCCACCAGCTTGCGGATCGGCCGGGACGGCGGCCAGCAGGTCCTGGCCGGTGCCGAGCCAAGGCTCACCTTGCGGCTGCCACGGGCCGCCAGGGGCACTGGCCTCGAGTACCTGGTAGCGAATCCCTGCGCTGCTGGGCCAGCGCAACAGGTAGGCGGAGGACATTACGGGCGAGGCGGTAATCCGGAACGCGGACTGCGCATCGCGCGGATCGGTTCCCGCCACGGATTCCCGGTAATTGGACGCGCCGTCTCCGTCTGTATCCGCATTGGGAT
Organism: Verrucomicrobiia bacterium; assembly: GCA_035934555.1. Taxonomy (GTDB): domain Bacteria; phylum Verrucomicrobiota; class Verrucomicrobiia; order Limisphaerales; family UBA8199; genus DASYXT01. The sequence continues at coordinate 69,623 of DASYXT010000071.1, forward strand.
CCAAATTCCACGCGTTGAAAATCTTGGCCCAAACCGCGCTCATCCCATTGGTGGTAAGGTCGGCCCGGCTCTGGTGAGCAAATGAGAACACCAGACTTATCAACACCAAAAACCGCAGGGATTTGGTTTGCGTCATCCTGCCATGATAAACTCACGACCGCCTGCACCTGTCAATACGTTTTGCAGGATCACGGGGGGCGCTTTTACCAAAACTTCAGGAATTTCGCCGCACGTTGAGCCGCGGGCGGATGGGAGGCGGCATCGGGATCTTGGGCGGCAACGGCGGCTTGGATTGCGGCGGTGGGGTGCCCGGAGCTGGTTCCGGTGCTGGGGCCATCGCGGGCGGCTGATAGGTATGCGAAACCAGCCATTGCTGGGTCGTGGTGGCCAGCTCGCCGATTTTGGATTCAGGGAACTGCAAGTCGGCGATCTTAAAATCGGCGATGGACTTCAGCGCATCGAACGCCTGACCGGTCGTGTGGGCCAGTTGCTGAACCCCGGCGACCAGGTTTTGGCCGAGGGTCTCATAACCGTTGACCAGCCAATCCACTTTGCCGGTGGCAATATCGACCAACAAACCGTGCACGGGAATCTTTGGCCCGATCAGAGGGCTGCTGCGGACCAACGCGACTCCCTTGATGATGTTTTCCCGTTCGTTGCTGAAAATGCCGAAGTACTCGTTCACATTGTCGGGCAGCAGATGCCGCTCGACCCCGAGCCCGCGGAGCTTATCCAGCAGTTGCAGCGTGCCGGTTTTGGCGACCTGGCAATCGGTGTGCCCGATGATGGCGATTTCTTTGCCGCCCTTGACGGCGCAGGCCAGCGCCAGTGAACGCATCGTGCTGCTGAGCGGGCTGGTGATAATATTGCCGGCGTTGCGCAGCCAGATGAATTCATCCCCAGGCACGCCGAGCACTTCCGGCAGCAATGCGTTGAGCCGTGTATCAATGCACGTCAAAGCCACCAGCGGCAGCTCGCTGGCAAACTCGGCTGGGTGCAAGCCCGCCTGGGTGTCGCCAGCCACCGCGCGGTGGTTAGCGTCTATTATTGCCTCAAACAAACGCATAAAATCACGCCACCGCGGCCCGGCCCCGGGGGCGGCCCAATAAGAAATACAGAAACGCCCCCAGAAAATGAAGGAAGATGATCACCAGCACCCAAATAATCTTCTCTCCGGTTGTCAGGCCGCGGTTGGTGATGGCATGGACGAGCATCCAAATCCAGAATATGCATGCCAGCACCGCCAGCACGATCCCGCCCACTACGAACAGGAGCCCAAAGGCTCCTGCGAATAATCCCGCCAACGCTAACATAACTTCTAGATTTGCTTTTTCTTATCTTCGACTTCCGGCGCCGGCACGACCTTGCGCAAGGCCGGCACCTGCTGAAGCAATTGTTCGAGTTTCATGCCCGTCAGGCTCTCGATCACCGGCGGCAATTGCGACACAATCTGTGTCACGTCGCCGGTAAGTTTGCTGGCTCCGCCGCCGGCGCCGTTGCCGGAGTTGATGATAACCATTTTTTCGGTCTTCGACAACGGCTCGCTGATCTTGCCGGCGATTTCCGGCAGGATACGGACAATCATCTCAACGACCGCCGCCTCGTTGTACTGTTTGAAGGATTCGGCTTTGACGCGCATGGCTTCGGCGGTCGCTTTGCCTTGCGCCTCGATGACTGTCGCTTCGGCCAGACCGCGCGCTTTGTTGGCTTCGGCCTCGGCAATACCGGTAGCCTTGGCCACGTCGGCCCCGGCAAAACCTGTCGCTTTCGTCGCGGACGCGGCGCCGGCGGCCTCGGTTTCAAGCTGGAATTTCCTGGCATTGGCCAGCGTCTCGACCTTGTAGCGCTCGGCGTCGGCCGGCTTTTGGACATTGGCCTCGAGTTCGCGCTGTTTGCGCAGAATTTCCTGTTGCTGCAGCTCGATCTGCTTCTGCTTTTCGACGATGCTGACCTGCACTTCCTCGGCTTTGACCAACTGGTTGGTCTTGTACTTCTGCAAATCGTAAGCGAGGTCGGCCTGGGCCTTTTTCTCATTCACGCTAGCCTGGTAAGTGGCGACGTTCACCGAGTAATCCCGTTGCGCTTCGGCAATCTTGGAATCGGCGGCAAATTTCGCTTCCTGCCCAGCCTGCTGCGCCTGGGCCGAGCGGATCACCGCGTCCCGGTCGGCTTCGGCCTGGGCGATTTGAGCGTCGCGCTTGACCTGGGCGATCCTCGGTTTGCCGAGCGCATCCAGGTAGCCTTGCTTGTCGCGGATGTCGCGGATGGTAAAGCTGACGATGCCCAGGCCCATGTTGGCCATGTCGCCGGCGGCGACTTCCTGCACCTTCGAGGCGAAGGCGTCGCGGTTCTGGTAAATATCTTCAACGGTCATCGTGCCGAGGATGGCGCGCAAATGTCCTTCCAGCGTCTGGGTCGCGATGTTCTTGATTTCATCGGTGCCCTTGCTCAGGAACTGCTCGGCGGCCGTCGCGATGGAAATGTCGTCGCCTTTGACCTTAATCTGCGCAACGCCATCGACCAGCACCGGCACGCCTTTGCTGGTATAAACCTCCGGCGTCTGCACATCGATGGTCAGCAACTCCAGCGACAGGATGTCCACCTTCTCAATGACCGGATATACAAAGACGCCGCCGCCCTTGACGATGCGGAACCCAACGTCGTGGGCCGTGCCATCGGGATCGGCCATGCGCCGTTTGCGGCCGGAAATGACGAGCACCTGGTTGGGGCCGACCTTGGTGTAGCGGCTGGCCCAGATCGCCAGGAACATGAACACGATGAGCAGAATGACGGCGATCGCGCCGACAAACAGCGATACACTGGTCATCTCAGCCAGCAGGAGCGGAATGGGAGTTTGCATAATCAGGAGGTTCGAGGGTTTACTTCAGATCGAAAGCGCTCAGGGTCTCGACGTAAAATTGTGTGCCGACGATGCGGCGGATGCGCACCGTGCTGCCCGCGCCGATTTCGATGCCTTGCTCCGCCCGCGCCGGCGCGGTGTAGCGCGTGCCGCCCTGCACATAAGCGATTTCCCCCACGCCATTAGGCGGGATCGGCGTGATAATCGATGCGGTTTGCCCGGCCAGCGAAGCCACTCGCGATTCACTCGAACTCTGCGTCCTTTTGAACATCGTATTGAAGAGCAGGAAAATCAGCCACGCGACCACCCCACCGCTGATGCCGGCGAGAGGCGCGCTGGCCCAAACCGTGTTGGTGGCCTGGATGTGACAAAAGACGATGCCGAAGGCGCCAAAGGCCGTCACGAACGTCGCCAGCACCGTCGGGCTAAAGAAGGACATCCCGGGCATGCCGTGCGTATCCAAACCCGCCTCGACGTGGCCGCCGGTCCCTACGTCCGCACCGTCATGCCCGCCAAAAAAGTGGCCGGCGACCATGCTGATGAGAGTGAAGAAGATTCCCAGAGCCAGACAGCCGGCATAGACGTACATTTGCATAGGGCCTCGCTAGTTCATTGGCCTGATGGTAAGACCGCGTTTCACCCAATCAAGCTTGTTTTCCTGCGCTTTCATCTGATTGCTTTGAGGTTTGCTCAACCTTGGGCCCCGCGCATCTATAAACCACGCGCCGGTTTGTAAGTGGAGGATGAACGGCCGGAGCGCGGACTTTAGCTTTAGTCGGCAGCAACATTCGAGAATCCCGCCCCATCGGACCTTGCGGCGATCGACAGTCAGACTAAAGCCCGCGCTCGTGATCGGATTTGGTGACGATTTGACGGTAGGGCGTTGCTGCGGACTAAAGTCCGCGCTCCGGCCGCCTTCGTTGAGGGGTGCCGGAGGGCGCCCCCGCCTCTTGTCTTTTGCGCCAATGCGCATACACTGTGGTTATGAAGAATGATGTGGTGCCGGTGCAGATTCGGGGGATCCTGCCCGCCAACAGCGGCTGCGCACTGTTCGTGGGAAATGACGACAAAGTGTTCGTCATCAATGTGGAACCGAATATGGGCGCCATCATCGGCATGTTCCTGAAGGAAGTCCCCAAAGAGCGGCCGCTCACCCATGATCTAATGCAGAGCATCTTCAAAGGTTTTAGCATCACCGTCGAGCGCGTCATCATCACCGAACTGCGCAATTCCACCTACTTCGCCCGGCTCATTCTTCAGCAGCAGAACGAGGTCGCTCGCAAGATCGTCGAGATTGACGCGCGCCCGAGTGATTGCCTGGCGCTTGCCACCGCCCAGAAGCGCCCCATCTACGTCGCCAGCCCGCTCTTCGAACAGGTCGAAGATATGAGCGAAGTCCTGGACCGCATCAACGAAGGCGGCACACCCGAAACCGAGTGACATGGCTGCCCCCCGCCAGGCTGCGCCGCGACTGGTCCTGGTTTGCGGTGAGGAGGAATTCGCCGTCAAACGCCGCGCCAGCGAGCTCTATGCTCAATGGACCGAGGAGTTGGGCGGTTTGGATCATGAGGTTATCGACGGCGGCGCGGCCAACAGCAGTGAGGCCCTCAAGGCGCTGGGCCGGCTCCGGGAAGCGCTCAATACCCTGCCCTTTTTTGGCAGCGGCAAAGCCGTTTGGCTCAAGAACTGCACTTTTCTGGGAGACGAACGCGCGGCCGAGGCCCAGGCGGTAACCGAGGCTCTCGCCGATCTCGCGCAGGAGCTGAAGAGTTTTACCTGGGATAACGTGCGCCTGCTGATCAGCGCCGGCAAAGTGGATAAACGCAAGGTCTTTTACAAAACCGTGGATAAGGCCGGCGCGGTCGAGATGTTCGCCGGTTGGTCGGCCGACGATAAAGACTGGGCCGACCAGGCCGCAGAGTGGGCGCGCGCGGCCTTGCGCCAACGGGGGAAGGAAATGAGCGAGGATGCGATGGCGGAACTGCTCACGCGCGTCGGCCCGCATGCGCGACAATTGGAAAGTGAGCTCGATAAGGTGACGCTGTATGTCGGCAACCGCTCAGAAATCGGCCTGGAAGACGTTGAGGCCATCTGCAGCCGCAACAAAACCGCGCGCGCCTTTGCGCTGGGTGACGCGCTCGGCGACCGGGATTTGCCGCGCCTCCTGCAACGATTGGACGAGGAGTTGTGGGAGGTCAAACTGGACCCGCGCAAAAGCGAGATTGGCCTGCTTTATGGATTGATCTCGAAAATTCGCGCGATGCTGTTGTTAAAAGAAATGGTGAGCGCCGGGTGGATCAAACTGGGCGCGGAGTACAGCCGTTTCAAGGCCCAATTGGAACGTGTGCCGGCCGAACGCTTGCCCGCTGACAAACGATTTAATCCGCTGGCCCTGAATCCGTACGTGTTGTACAAAGCGCTGCCCCAGGTGAAGCGCTACAGCCAGGCCGAATTGGTGCGAGCTATGGAGCTATTGCTCGAATGCAACCGGCGCCTGGTATCCAGCGGGCTGGATGACGCGCTACTGCTCCAACAAACACTGGTTCAGATTGTGGGCCACGGACCACAAGCGGCTGTGGCCTGAGCGGCTTTTGAGCTTCCAAGCAACCGCACCACACCATGAGCAGCCCGGGCGCAAAAATGTCTGTCTTGATCGGCGAGCGCTTCGCCTGCGTCAGAATCGCCGGACGCGCCAACTTCTCCTCGAGCATCGATTTCCGCACGCTGCTTGGCGCCTTGCTGGAAAAGGGCTACCGCTATTTCATGCTGGACCTCTCGGAATGCGCGCTGATGGACAGCACATTCCTGGGTGTACTGGCCGGCTTTGGTTTGAAACTCAACTCACCGCAACCCGCTCCCGCTCACGCCGCCATCGAACTGCTCAATCCCAACGAGCGCATCTCGGAGCTGCTGGAAAATCTCGGCGTGCTTCATCTATTTCGCGTCGCTCATGGACCGCTCGTCGTCCCCGAAGGCGCCTATCCTTGCGAGACTCCATCGACCAACCCAACCAAGCAGGAATTCACTCGCGCCTGCCTTGAAGCGCACCAAACGCTGATGGCGCTTAACGCGGCTAACGTGGCGCGGTTTAAGGACCTCACGCAGTTCCTGGCCGAAGACCTGAACCGATTGAAAGAGCAGTAGTCGCCTTTCGGTAATCAGGATTTGACTTCTGCAAGCGCCTGGCGGCAGTACCACCTCACCGCCGCCGACAAGGGCGGTTGCAGTTCGTCGAGCTCTTCGCTCCGGCACCATCGAATATCGTGATGCTCGGCCGCAGCGAGTATCGGCACGGCACCGTTCTTTGGCTGCGCCCAATAAATCATGCCAATGTGCTCGTGCGTTGGGTTGATCCGGTGAATGTCGAGGAAGCGCGGCGCTATCAACGCCCGCGTGCCGTTGCCGGTCGTAGGCGGCCGTTCGCCCAGTAATTCCACCTCAAACCCGCTCTCTTCGCGCGCCTCGCGCAACGCCGCCGCTTCCGGGTCTTCATCCAGTTCAATATGGCCGCCCAGAGGCAACCACCGGTCGAGCGCGCGGTGATGCACGAGCAGCACTTTGCCGCCCTGCACCACAAAGATCACCACGGTGAAATCAATCCTCTCGTGCAGGTGCGGCATACTCGGGCAATGAGAGGCCGGTCGGCGCTCGAACGTCTCGAGCGAGTTTAATAATCGTACAACCCGGCGTCGTGCGAGTACGCCCCGCCGCCCATGCCGCCACCCTCTTCATCAGGGCCGCCCATGAATTCCCCCAACACGTCACCCATATCTTCCTCGATCTTTTCCGGGTCTTCTCCCGCTTCGAGCCGCTTGATGGCTACGTCCAGCTCCTTCGGCACGGCGCCCGGGGGCATCAGGTCCTTCATTTTCCGCATCATGTGGGCCATGTGCCGCGGGTTGTTCTCGTCGAGGTGCTCCATGTCGCGTTCCAACTCGCTCATCGCGCGCTCGACGCGTGGGTCATCCATGTCAGGCATCGGCGGCTCGCCCATATCATCGGCAGCCTTGGCGGCGGGTTCTTTCAGGCCGCGGGTCATGGCAAACCGTGTGACCTGCTTGCTCATTTTCTTGTTGCCGCATTTCGGACAGGTCGGCAGTCCCTCGGGATTGACCCGTTTGGACAGGAAATTGAAAATCACCCGGCACTTCGGGCAGGCGTATTCATAAATCGGCATACCGCAGCCAGCTTAGCTCCCGACGCGCAAAAAACAAGGCGCGGAGCGCGGACATTCCTGTCCGCAGCAGTTTCCGAACGGCAGCACGGCTCGGATTTGCTGCCGATTCCACCGGGGTTACATTGCTGCCGACTAAAGTCCTGCGCTCCGACCGCAGGAATGTCCGCGCTCCGACCGTTACTGACCGATTACAACCGATGCCTGTTACTGGCCACGTTGAGTGCGGCGAGCAATTCAGATCACTTCTGCCACGGGGCGAGTTGCTCGCCGCGCCAGATGTCCTGGACCGGCTGGCGCTGCCGCACGACGGCGGCGCGGCGGCCATTGACGAGCGCCTCGGTGGCTAACGGGCGAGTGTTGTAATTCGAGGCCATGACCGAGCCGTAGGCGCCCGCGCTCATCAGGGCCAAGTACTCGCCCTGCCCAAGGCGCGGCAGCGCGCGATCCTGACAAAAGAAATCGCCCGATTCACAGATGGGCCCGACGACGTCCGATTTGAGCGTTGCGCCGTTGCGCCCACGCCGAAGCGGGATGATTTCGTGATAGGCGTCGTAAAACGCGGGGCGGATGAGGTCGTTCATCGCCGCATCCACAATCAGGAAATTCTTGCGGCCGGTTTTTTTGACGTACTCGACACGGGTGATGAGCACACCGGCATTGCCGGAGATGAACCGGCCGGGTTCGAGCAGAATCCGCAAGCCCAGCGGGTGCAGCAACGGCAACAGCCGCGCGGCGTAGCTCCGCGGAGTGAGGATGCGCCGGGCATCCGGGGTCTGCCACCATCTGTCCGAGCCGCTGGCCAGCGCCGGCTCGTACACGATGCCCAGGCCGCCGCCGATGCTCAGAAACTCCAGCCCGAACCGCTCTTTCAACCGCTGCACTAACGGCGTCACCTTGCGCACCGCCTGCTCGAACGGTGCCGTGTCGGTAATTTGCGACCCGATGTGCATTTGGAGTCCGCGCAGGCGCAAGTGCTTCAGACGCGCTGCTCGTGCATACACTGCTTCGATCTTTTCGAACGCGATGCCGAACTTGTTTTCATACGTACCGGTGGTGATTTTTTTATGCGTGTGCGCCTCGATGTTTGGGTTTACGCGCAAGGAGACGGGCGCTGCTTTGCGCAACCGGCTGGCGATTTCTTCAATGCGCTCCAACTCCGGCTCGCTCTCGGCGTTAAACGCATACACCCCCGCCCGAAGCGCCAGCTCAATCTCCTCGGTCGTCTTGCCCACCCCGGCAAAAACGCATTTGGCGGCCCGGCCTCCGGCGGCTTGCACGCGCTGCAACTCACCGCCGCTGACGATATCAAACCCGCTGTCCAGGCGCGCCAGGGTGCGCAACACCGACAGGCTCGAGTTGGACTTAACGGCATAACAGATGAGGTGGTCGAGGCCGGCCAGGGCGCAGTCGAGCTTTTGAAAGTGGTCGGTGAGCGTGTGTTGGGAGTAAACGTAAATGGGGGTGCCATATTCCCGCGCCAGTCGTTCGAGCGGCACCTGTTCGCAATAGAGCTGGTTGCCAACGTAATGGAAGTCGTGCATGCGGAGTAAAATGGAAGGGGCAAAGGAGTTTATCAACCAGCTTCTGGCCTGGGTACCGGTGGACTGGAGCGGGTGCACCGGAGCGCAGACTTGAGTCCGCAGAATTTCTGAACCCGTCAACCGCGCCGCAACACTACTCGATTCACCTTCAGTGCGAGTGGCGCTGTGGACTGAAGTCCGCGCTCCGAGAGTTACTGCGCGCCGAGGATTTTGGCGCGCTCGGCCTGATATTGCTCCGGAGTGATCTGGTCGGCCTTGTAACGCACCAGCAAGGCCTGGAGGCGTTGCTGCTTATCAGCGGAAATCGGCAACGGCGGCCCCACCAACGCAGGCAACGCCAGGTTGCTCTTAGCCATTTTCGAATGCTGCGGCTGGCGAGGCATCATCGGCTGCTGGCCAGGCGGCGGTTCCGCAGGCGCTTCCGCGGCCAGTTCCTCCATTTTCTTGCGCATGGCTTCGCGGGCTTTGTTGATCGAGTCCTGGTCCAGTTGAGGATAGGCGGCAGGAGCCACGGCGGCGGGGGCTTCTGCCGGAGGAGGAGTAGCAACGGCAGCGGCAGGCGCGGGCGCCGGTTCGGCAGCGGCGGCAGGTTGAGGGGGTGTGGCGGCTGGCGTAGCAGCAGTTGCAGGTTCAGTTGCGGGAGTCGCCGGAGCCGGCGCGGGAGCCTCAACGGCCGGCGCTTGCCCTGCTAACTCCTCCATTTTCTTGCGCATGGCTTCGCGGGCTTTATTGATGGCGTCCTGGTCCAGTAGTTGGGGAGCGGCGCCAGGAGCAACTGCGGCTGGAGCCTCTGCGGGGGGAGTGGTTGCGACGGCAGGGGCAGGCGCGGGCGGCGGTTCCGTCGGAGCAACTGCGGCAGGTTCGGCTGGGGGAGCCGTCGGAATAGGCGCCGGGGTTACGGCTGGCGCGGGCGCGGGTGCCGGGGTGCGGGGGTTATGTGCTTTCGGGCGAGGCGCGGGTTGCGGCACAAGTTGCTGCATCTTCTCGCGCATGGCCTCGCGGGCCTTCTCGATTTCAGCTCGCGTGGCGCGCGGCTGCGCGGCGCTCGGCTCAGGTGCGGGCTGGTTGGTTTGGATTTGGGCATCCGAATCGGCTCCGCGAACCGATGGCAACGCGCAAAGGGCGGCGCAGACAACCAACGAGATTCTTAGGATCTGCATGTCGCCTTTTTACGAGAAAATTGGGGTTGACGCAACAGCTTAATGGAGCCAACGGAGCGCGGACTTTAGTGCGCAGCAACCCTCTAAAGGAAGATGGGCCCCTGGGCGTTCGGAAGTTACTGCGGACTGAAGCTGAAGTCCGCGCCCCGTCGGCCCGTGAAGCGGCTCGACATCCCGGTTGGCAACCATAGAGTTACCGCCTGTCATGCCATGTCGTGAACTGCCAGCCTACTACTCCGGGCTGCCGGCTTTTCGCAGGTTGTTCACCCAGGGCAACCCAGTGCTGACATACCATAAGCTGGGGCCGCGCCCCTGGCGGGTGCGGCTCAAAGGGCTGTATCTGAGCCAATCGCTGTTTTCGCGGCAGTTGGCCGAACTCCGCGCGGCGGCATACCAAAGCGGCTCGTTGGAGGGCTGCCTGACTCCGGTCAAGGAGCAACGCATCGTGATCACCTTCGACGATGGTTATGAGAACGTGCTGCGCTACGGCCTGGAACCACTCGCGGCGCATCATTTCAAGGCGATCCAATTCCTGCCCGTGGCCTGCCTGGGTCGCTGGAACGAATGGGATGTGGCCGTTGGGGAGGCGCGCTGTCCGATCATGGACGCGGCGCAAGTGCGTGATTGGCTGGCGGCGGGCCATGAAATCGGCTCACACACCCTGACTCACCCTTACCTGACGCGGCTTGCGCCACCCGAGGCCCGCGAGGAAATCGCAGCCAGCCGCAAACGGCTCGAAGATTTGTTTGGCCGGCGCATCGTCCACTTCTGTTATCCATACGGGGATTGGAACCAGGCCGTGCGCGACCTGGTCGCCGAGGCCGGCTACCAAACCGCTTGCACCACCGAGCCAGGGGTGAACACGCCGGACGCTTCGCCCTTCGAGTTGAAGAGGTTTACGGCCAGGTACCCATCGCGGAATCTGCACGCGGTCTGGTCCCGGGTCTTCGGTTTGAGAAACGAACTCTCGGAACGCCAAGGCAACGAACCGAACGAAACCTGAAACGTCCTCGAGTTATTTGGTAATTGCCGATGATCGGGTGCAGCGGGAATGGCAGGCTCTGCTTGCGGTTCGGGCTGGCCCCGGCCATGGAATTAACGGCTGCCGCGGCGCGTCCCAATGAAGGCGTACCGGGCGTGGGTGAGCCCATTAACCATCGCGTCAAAGAAATATTTGAACCCGGTCGAGATGTTTACGCGCTTGGCTTCCAGGGGCAGGGCGGCTTGTCTAAAGAACTCTTTGTAATCGGCCAAGGTATAGTATCGTTCGTTTACCCCGGTGGTCACAAGGCGCGCGAGCATTTTCCTGCGCGATTTGATTTTCACCAACGGCCAGACCGGCTCACGAATCGCGACAAACCGGCCACCCGGTTTCAGCAACCGTTTTACCTCGCGCAGCGCCTGCACGATATTCGCGGCGTCATGGAGCACCGCCGAGCACACGATGAAATCGAAGTGGCCGTTGGGAAAATCCAACTTATGAAAATCGCCCGGTATGCGGGTGATTTTGGCCGCATGGGCTCCCAAAGCCCGGAATACCTTGGGGGCTTGCTCGCGCAGCAGCATCGGCGAGAAATCCGTCGCGACGACCTCAACGACTTTCGGCAGCTTGGATAACTCGGCGCTCAGCCAGGCCCCGCCCGCGCCAATCTCGAGAATCCGCCCGCTGAATTCCAACCCGCACTTGCGGATTAAGAAGGGAACGAATTTCGGCAAGTCCTTTTGCAGCGCGCGCAACCATTCGGCTTCATTGCCGGATGCGGCTTGCTGTTTGGCTGCGGCTTCCCGGACCGCGACGGTTCGCGCGTGCGCGTAACGGGAAAGGAATTGCCTTTTATCGATGTACCGCGACTCGCTGACGTTCACAGACACAACTCAATTGACGTTCGTGACCCAAATCGAACCCAAACTTATCTGCGCAATTTGATTGCCACCGCAGGCTCCACAGTACTGAAGAGTGGATTTTCTGACAACTGAAACAACTGAAACCCATGACCGCATTTTCAGCCTTTGTTCCCGCTAACACCAACCCCCAGGATCACCACCCCGCTGGCTGACGAAATGTACTATTGTGCTCCGCCCCCTCGAGCTCCCGCGCTCGGACGCTTGAAACTCCGCTCCCCCTCGCCTTATCTTCCCTCCCCATGCGCTGCCCCCTCGTTCTCCCGCTGCTTTTCACGTTCCTCACGACCGCCCAATTCACCCGCGCCGCCGATTATCCACCTCCACAAACCGGCGATTACATTCTTCATGGTTTCCACTTCCGTTCCGGCGAGACCTTGCCCGAGTTGCGCATCCACTACCGAACTCTCGGCCAGCCGCGCAAGGATGCTCTGGGCCGTGTGCGCAATGCCGTTCTCATTCTCCACGGCACGACGGGCAGTGGCGCGCAGTTCATGCGCCCGGAATTCGCCGGCGAACTGTTCAGTGCCGGCCAGGTCCTCGATGCCGCCCGCTATTATCTCATTCTGCCCGACGGCATCGGCCACGGCCAATCCAGCAAACCCAGCGACCAGCTCCGTGCCCATTTCCCCCATTACGGCTATCGCGACATGGTCGAGGCCCAATTCCGGCTTTTGACCGAGGCGCTGGGCGTCAACCATCTGCGCCTGGTAATGGGCACCTCGATGGGCGGCATGCACACCTGGCTCTGGGGTGAGACTTACCCGGATTTCATGGACGCTCTGTTGGCCCTGGCCTGCCTGCCTACCCAAATCTCCGGCCGCAACCGCGTCTGGCGCCGTATGATCATCGATGCCATCAGATCCGACCCGGCCTGGCTCGAAGGCGATTACCAGGCTCAACCGTCCGGCTTGCGCTCCGCTCTGGAGGTCCTCTACTTCATGAGCAGCAATCCCGTTCAACGCCAAAAAGAATCTCCCACCCTCGCGCAAGCCGACCAGGCGCTCGATCGTTTTGTCACTGCTTCCATGAAAACCCACGACGCCAACGACGTGCTCTATGCCCTCGAAGCTTCCCGAGATTACGACCCCGGCCCGGACCTCGAAAAAATCCAGGCGCCGCTGCTGGCCATCAATTCTGCCGACGACTTAATCAACCCACCCGAGTTGGGCATCCTCGAACGCGAGATCGGCCGCGTGCCCCATGGCACGGCACTGGTCATTCCCGAAAGCGACCGGACGCGCGGCCACGGCACCCACACCCTCGCCGCCGTCTGGAAGGACCAGCTCCGGCTCTTCTTGTGGCAGACGGAAATCCAGTCCAGCCTGGTCGCCTCTAATTTGCCCATCCGCAGCATCGACCCGCCCGAGCAAGGGTTCTTCGCGAAAAGCCTAGACTTTCATGGTATCCCGATCAAAGCGCCCCAAGTCGTCGCTGACCAGGCCCTCTACGCGGCTTATGCACGGTTGTCGCTGCTGTTCTATGGGCTACTGGACACTCAGCCCATGGTCATTTCCAATCTCGTCGCCGCCGGCGCCGAACTCCACATCATTGGCCGCAACCAGGTCACAACCGATTTGCCCGAATGGCGGCAAGACAAAGGCAAGAAGCTGGCAGAGTATCACGGCCTAACCCGCGACGAGCGCACCCGCGGCATGGGCGGCCTTCTGACCTCCTGTGGCGAGGAAAACCTCCTCCGCTTGACCAACGACCGCTACCGCGGACGTGATATCTGCCTCCACGAATTCGCCCACAACATCCGCAACCACGGGATTCAGCATCAACTCCGGGATCGGTTCGACCAGCAGTATCGCCGTTCTCTGGCCAAGGGCCTTTGGAAGAACTCCTACGCCGGCTCCAACCCCGACGAGTTCTTCGCCGAACTGACCATGTGGTATTTCGGAACTCATGGTGACTTGCACATGACCGGCCCCAAGCCCGCCGACGGCCCCCTCGGCCTCAAACAATACGACCCGGACGCCTTTACGCTGCTGGATGATTTCTATTGCGGGCGGATCACCATCGCCAGGAGTGGAACCACGCCGATGAGGTGATCTCATTTACCTGACCAAACTCTTCTCTCTCAAGCGCACCGCGCATCACCCGGAGGGTCCGGAGCGGGCGCGTTGTTCGGCAAAAAAGCGCTGGAGCAGCGAGCGGCATTCGGGTTCCCGTACGCCGCTGGTGCTGGCGCAGCGGTGGTTCAAGCCAGGGAATTGCAGCAGATTCAGGGCGCTGCCTGCCGCGCCCGCCTTGGGGTCAAGCGCCCCGAACACGACCCGTGCCAGGCGCACGTGAATGATCGCGCCGGCGCACATCGGGCACGGCTCCTTGGTGACATACAACGTGCAATCCGTTAGACGCCAGTCGCCGACTGCCTCCTCCGCCTGGGTCAAGGCCAGCATCTCCGCATGCGCCGTGGCGTCTTTGAGCAACTCGACCTGGTTAAAGGCGCGCGCGAGCACCCGCCCTTCGCGAACAACGACCGCCCCGACGGGCACCTCGCCGGCCGCGTAGGCGCGGGCCGCCTGGCGCAGGGCTTCGCCCATGAAGAAATGGTCGCTTTGCAGATCGACAATCGGTTCGCTCATGCGGAAGCGAGACAGGATTCCTCCAGAACCCAGTCGTTGGTGCCATCGGGATGGCAATGGCAATAGGCGGCGAAGAACCCGCCGCGATGCTGCCAGAACCAGGGCCAGATGCGCTCGCGATCGGTTTGCGGCAGACGCAATTCGCTCAAAGCTGCTCGGGGAAAAAAACTGAAGCGCCCCTCGGCGTGCGGCGGAGGAAGCGCGGCTAACTTGCGTTTCACTTCGAATAAAAACATCAGCCAATGACTCTGGCCTTGATACCCGTGCTCGCTGACCAATCCGGTCAGGTGCAAATCCGACGCAGTGAATGTCACCCCCAACTCCTCCTGCGCCTCGCGGCAGGCGCAGGCATAAGGGGACTCGCCCAGGAACGTCTTGAGCTTTCCGCCGCACGGGCTCCAGAAACCGCGATTCGGTTCCTGCGCGCGTTCCAGCAGCAATAACTCATCGCGCTCATTGAAACAATAGAGCAGCGTCGCCAGTTGATAGGGCAAGCTCACCCGCTCATGCAACTGGCATCCGGGACCCAACGCAAGCGCATTAGGGGCGCCGGCCAGAACTGCGGAGCGCGGACTTCAGTCCGCAGCAACGCCCGAACGCTTAGGCGCGCTGCAACATTCGCCAAACCACCCTTAGTTCGAGCGGGCTGCGGACTAAAGCTAAAGTCCGCGCTCCGCGGTTACCGGTTAGACTTTGCTTATGGGCACAGGGTTCTTATGATGCCGCATCAACATCGAAATTCGACAGGCCGCACCGCCCGATGCCGAGGTGATCACCCGGTTTAACCTGTGCTTGGCACAAGAGACCGAGGAGTTGCGACTGGATCCTGCCACCGTGCGCGCCGGAGTGGAGGCCATCCTCAGCGACACTGCCAAAGGATTGTATTACGTCGCGGAGCTTGGCGCGCGGGTGGTCGGGCAGGTGATGATCACGTATGAATGGAGCGATTGGCGCAACGGCAATATCTGGTGGTTGCAGAGCGTGTATGTCGAGCGTGAGTTCCGCGAGCAGGGCGTATTCCGCGCCTTGTTTCACTTCCTGGAGCAGGCGGCGCGCAAACGGCCGGAGGTATGCGGCCTGCGACTATATATGCACGCGGCCAACGGTCGCGCCCGCGCTTCCTACGAGAAGCTCGGAATGAAACAAACAGAGTACCAAGTGTTCGAATTGTCCTTATGAAAACGCGCTTTGCGCTCGTCAGTTTGGTGCTCGTCGCCTGCGCGGTTCACGCTCGGGCTGCAACCGCCTTGCATTCGTCGCACTGGGCCCCGGACCCTGAACCAACGATTAAGACAGGAGTGACGGCGATGACGGCCGCGGTGCTGGATTTGCTCAAGCCGCCCGGGACCGGCAACAAGTCGAGCGGTGCCGAGTGAACACGATTTTGAGAAAAATGCTGTGGCTGGCCGTCGCCCTGCTGGGTGCCTCGGCGTACGTGACAATCGCCCGGCAGCAGCGCGAACCGCTAAACTCCGCCTATATCCTGATCGCGGCCTTATGCAGTTACGCGCTCGGTTATCGCTTCTATTCCAAATGGATCGCCGCGCGCGTGCTGGCCCTCAACGATCGCCGCGCCACCCCCTGCGCCGTCCACGATGACGGCAAGGATTTTGTCCCCACCAACAAGTGGATCGTGTTCGGTCACCATTTTGCGGCGATTGCCGGGCCGGGGCCATTGGTAGGGCCCGTATTGGCGGCGCAGTTCGGGTATCTGCCGGGCACCCTTTGGATTCTGCTCGGCGTGGTTTTGGGTGGCGCGGTACAGGATTTCGTCGTGTTGTTTTGCTCGGTGCGGCGCGACGGCCGCTCCCTCGCCCAAATGATCCGAGAGGAACTGAACGGGGTGGCGGGCTGGGTTGCCGTGCTGGCTATTCTCGGGATCATGCTGATTTTATTGGCGGTGCTGGCACTGGTGGTGGTGAAGGCGCTGGCGGAGAGTCCATGGGGGGTCTTTACCGTTGGGGCAACGATCCCGATAGCGATGTTGATGGGCTGCTATCTGCGGTTCTGGCGTGTCGGCAAAGTTCTCGAGGGCTCCGCGCTCGGTGTGGTGTTGCTGCTCCTGGCGGTCTGGGGCGGCAAGTGGGTCCATGAAACCCCGCGCTGGGCCGCGGCATTTGGTATATCGGACATGTCGCTGGCGTGGGCGATTATTACCTATGGGCTGGCGGCGAGCGTGCTGCCGGTCTGGTTGCTTTTGGCGCCGCGCGATTACCTCAGCACGTTCATGAAGCTGGGCACAATTTTCGCCCTCGCGCTGGGAATCTTCCTGGTGCTGCCCGAATTGAAAATGCCGGCCCTGAGCCGGTTTGTTGATGGTTCGGGCCCGATTGTCGCCGGCAAGGTGTTCCCTTTTTGCTTCATCACCATCGCGTGCGGTGCGATCTCGGGCTTTCACACCTTGATTGCCAGCGGCACCACGCCCAAGTTGCTCACGCGGGAATCCTACGCGCGGCCGATTGGCTACGGTGCGATGTGCCTGGAATCGCTGGTGGCAATCATGGCTTTGATCGCCGCCTGCACGCTCGCTCCGGGTGTTTACCTGGGCATGAATGTGAAAGGCCCGCCCGCAGTGACCGCCGCGCGCCTGACCAGCCTGGGCTATCCCGTGGATGTCCACCAGATGGACAAGCTGGCGGCGAGTTTGGGCGAAAAAACATTGTTCGGCCGGACTGGAGGCGCCGCGACCCTTGCTGTGGGGATGGCGAACATTTTTTCGCAGGCGGTGCAGGGCCATTGGCTAGACCTGTGGTACCACTTTGCGATCATGTTCGAAGCCCTGTTTATCCTGACAACCCTGGACGCCGGCACCCGAGTGGGTCGTTATCTGTTGCAGGAGGTGCTGGGGCAAGTCTGGCGGCCCTGGGCACGCACAACACATTGGGGCGCCAATGTGCTGGCCAGCGCGCTCATCGTGGCCGGCTGGGGTTATTTTCTGATTCAGGGTGTGCGGGACCCGCTGGGCGGCATCAACTCGCTATGGCCGTTATTCGGCATCGCCAACCAGATGCTGGCAGCCATCGCGCTGTGCCTGGCGACGACGGTTCTGCTCAAGATGGAACTGCGGCGGGAAAAACCCAAACTGCATTATGTGCTAATCACCGCCATACCTTTGCTCTGGTTATTGATTGTCACCATGAGCGCCGGTGTGGAAAAAATCTGGCATAGCGATCCGCGGATTGGGTTTCTCGCGCAGGCCTCAGTTCTGGCGGGGAAAACGCCGGAACTGCAACAGGCGCTAAAGGCGGCCGAAGCGGCGGGATCAGGCACCGCGTTAGCCGCGACTCGGGAAGCCCTGCGCATTAACGGCATTCTGCATTTCAATAATATCCTCGACGCGATAGTCGCAGGAATCTTCCTGCTGTTGGTCGCGATAATCACCCTGCTCAGCTTGCGCGAATGGTTCCTGCTTTTGGCCGGGCGCAGAACCCCCGCAGTGTCCGAGACCGAGCCTGTGTGGCTACCCGCCTACGCGGTCGTCGAACCGAAACCGGTGCGATTGGCGGGGTTCATCGCCCTGAGCGTCGGCCTGGCCAAGGAGTTGTCCGGGCAAGCACAGGTGGAACGGGCGCAGCAGGCAGCCATTTGCTCGTGTCCGGCGGATGAGGCCGACAGCGCCCGAGTCGTGGCGCAACGAACCTACTTGGCGACCACCCAGCATCGCTTCAACGGCATTCGCAGGTGTTGCTGAATCCCAACTCCTTCCAAGTTGCCTCAGCCGACGGTTGGTCGCATGCTGCGGGCATGCAGCGGTTGGGATTATTTGGCGGCTCCTTCGACCCAGTTCACCTGGGGCACTTGCTTGTGGCCCAGACCGCTCGCGAAGAGCTGGAGCTGGAGCGGCTTTTCTTTATTCCTGCGGCACAATCGCCGTTCAAGCCGGAGCAGCGGCCGACTCCAGCCACGGCCCGCCTGAAGCTTCTGCGCCTGGCGCTGGCCGGCTGGAACTGGTGCGAAATCGACCTGCAAGAAATCGAACGTGGCGGAGTCTCCTACACGGTCGATACCCTCAAAAGATATGCCGAGCGTTTTCCCGCCGCGCAGCTCTATTACCTGATCGGCGCCGACCATATCGCGCAGTTGCCCAAATGGCGGGCAGCCGATGACTTGGCCCGCCTCGCGCAGTTCGTCGTGATTCCCCGCCCGGGTCAAAACGAGGCACCCCTGCCCAACCCCTTTGTCGGCCGAGCCTTGCAGGGTTTCCCAATAGGAATTTCCTCTTCACAGGTCCGGGCCAGGGCTAAAGCGGGCCTGCCACTCGAACCGCTGGTCCCCGCCGCAGTGGCCGAAGCCATTCGCAACAATCGACTTTATCTTTAAACGACCTTAGGCCATGGTTGGCGCAGATGGATTCGAGAAAACTGGCTTTGCTCTGCCGCGAACTGGCAGATAACAAGAAGGCGGAGGACATCGTTATCCTGGATGTGCGGGAACTCTCATCGGTAACCGATTACTTTGTCATTGCCTCGGGCACCAGCGAACCGCACTTGCGCGCGATCGTGGACGAAATCACCGATAAATTACGGGACGACCACCATCTGCGGCCGCGGGCAATCGATGGCACCTTCCAAGCCGCCTGGATAGTCCTGGATTTTTTCGATGTGATTGTGCATGTGATGCGCCAGGACATCCGCGAACGCTACGATCTCGAGACACTCTGGGGCGACGCCCCGCGCCTGCGGACCCGTAAAAGCAGAGCGACTGCTTGAGATCCATCCCCCAAGACTCGCGCGCTGAGTCTGTAATTTCGAGTACAATGCTTAACGCAAAGACGCAAAGACGCAGAGGCGCAAAGACGTTACTTCCCCCAAAAAAGCCTTGGCGCCTTGGCGCCTTGGCGCCTTTGCGTTCACCCTTGTTTTTCTTGCCAACTCTTGGGTTTTTACTAGGCCCCGGCACCTTGGCCCACGCCTCGCCGGGACAGGATTGGCCGGTGTACCTCGGCGACAAAGCCAACACCCATTATTCTGCGCTCAAGCAGATCAATTCGAGGAATGTGACGCGCTTGCAAGTCGCCTGGACCTATCACAGCGGCGATTGCGGCAGTGATGATCGCTCCCAGATTCAGTGCAATCCCCTAATCATCGACGGAGTGCTTTACGGCACCTCGCCGCAGCTAAAACTGCTCGCGCTCGATGCAGCCACCGGCCGGGAAATCTGGCGGTTCCAACCTTTCGGGGGAGTCAATATCGACACCTCGATCGGCGTGAATCGCGGGGTTGCCTATTGGGCCGACGGCAACGATCGCCGGATTCTCTATACCGTGGACCATTATCTTTATGCCGTGAACGCGCAGACCGGCAGAGCCATTGAGAACTTCGGCGAGGCGGGCCGGGTGGACCTGAAAAAGGATCTCGGACGCGACGTGAGCAAACTGTACTTGGTTACCACCACACCCGGCATCGTGTTCAAGGACCTCATCATCCTTGGCATGCGCGAGTCCGAAGGACCGGGGCCGGTCGCCCCAGGGCACATCCGCGCGTATAATATTCGTACCGGCCGGTTGGCGTGGATCTTTCACACGATCCCGTGGCCGGGTGAACCGGGTTACGAGACCTGGCCGCCGGACGCGTGGAAATTCATCGGGGCGGCCAATTGCTGGACCGGCATGGCGTTGGATGAAAGGCGTGGGCTGCTTTATGTGCCGACGGGCTCGGCGGCGTTTGATTTCTGGGGAGGCAACCGCATTGGCCAGGACCTTTACGCCAATTGCCTGATCGCGTTGGACGCCGCGACCGGCGCCAGGCGCTGGCATTACCAATTCGTTCACCACGATTTGTGGGACCGCGATTTGCCCTCGCCGCCCAACCTGGTGACCGTCTGGCATAACGGGCGAGCGGTGGACGCGGTGGCACAAACCACAAAATCCGGGCACGTGTTCGTGTTCAATCGCGAGACGGGCCAACCACTCTTTCCGATTGTGGAACGGCAAGTCCCAAAATCGGATCTGCAAGGCGAATCGACCTGGCCCACCCAACCGTTGCCGCTGAAGCCACCGCCGTTCGCGCGCCAACTTTTCACCGCCGATGAAATCACCGACCTGACGCCCGAAGCTCATCGAGCCGTCCTGGACCGCTTTGTTCACCTGCGGCCCCACGCTCAATTCCTGCCGCCCAGTAAAGAGGGCACGATCATTTTTCCCGGCTTCGATGGGGGTGGCGAGTGGGGCGGCGCGGCCGTCGATCCGCACCGAGCTGTGCTCTACGTCAATGCCAACGAAATGCCCTGGGTGCTCAACATGGTCGAGGTGCAACACCAGACCGGGCCCGGCGCTACGGCCGGGAGCCAAATATACCACCAGATTTGCGCAGTCTGCCACGGGGCCACTCGGTCAGGCGATCCCGCCCGGGCATTCCCCTCGTTAGAAAACATCCAGAAGAAGCTCAAAAAGAATGACATTGTCCAACTGCTCGAACATGGCCGAGGCATGATGCCGGCCTTTGCTTTCTTGAGCGACGCCCAACGCCAGGCAGTCGCCGGTTTCTTGCTGGGCGCGACGGCGAACAGCGCCGACAGGGGTGGCAATGCGGAAGGCAACGTGCTTGGGGATGAACCGTATAGCATGACTGGTTATAATCGTTGGCTGGATCCCCAGGGCTATCCTGCCGTGAAACCGCCTTGGGGCACACTGACCGCCATTGACCTCAACACCGGTGAGTTTGTCTGGCGCACCACCTTGGGCGAGTATCCGGAACTGACGGCACGGGGCATCCCGCCGACCGGCACCGAAAACTACGGCGGGCCTATTCTCACGGCCGGCGGTGTCATCTTCATTGCGGCTTCGAAAGACGAATGTTTGCATGCCTTTGACCAACAAAGCGGCAAGCTGCTTTGGAAAACGAAGCTGCCGGCCGGCGGATATGCCACGCCGAGCACTTACACGGCAAAGGGACGGCAGTATGTCGTCATCGCGTGCGGTGGCGGAAAAATGGGGACTCGGAGCGGCGATGCCTATGTGGCGTTCGCATTGCCCGCCCATTAATTAGCCCAACATGATCACGCTCGAATACCTGGCAGAGTTGTTCGAGCGCCATCGCTCCGCGGCGCGAGCCAGGGTGAAGGAGTTTTCGATCGCGGGTCATCGGTTCCCGTTCAATACGCGCCCGGCGCTCATGGGGGTCATCAATCTGTCGCCCGACTCCTGGTATCGCGAAAGCGTGTGCCTCGATCCAGACCAGGCGATCCGTCGGGGCCGAGTGCTTGCGGCGCAGGGGGCGGACCTGGTGGACCTCGGCGCTGAATCCACTTTGGCCCACGCGCGCCGCGTGACGCCTGAGAACCAAGCCGCCAAACTGGTGCCGGTCATCCGGGGGTTGCGCCAAACCAAGGTGCGGGTTTCGGTCGAGACCTATTCACTCGCCGTGGCCCGCAAATGCCTCGAAGCGGGCGCGAACGTTCTAAACTTAACTGGCACAAAAGGCACGGCCGCCCTGTACCGCCTCGCCGCGGCTCACCAGGCAGCAGTGATCATCTGCTACGTTCAGGGGACCAATGTGCGCACGGTGGGTGACTTCAATTTAGCTGCCGATCCCGTCGGCATGATGGAGGCATACTTTGCCCGCCAGATCGAGCTCGCCCGGCGTGAAGGTGTCGAGAAGCTCATCCTCGATCCGGGGTTGGGGTTCTATTACCGCAACCTGCAGGACAGCGCGCTACGGGTGCGCCACCAAATGACCGTCTTCCTGAACACGTTTCGCTTGCGGACGCTCGGGTTCCCGATATGCCATGCGTTGCCGCACGCATTCGAATATTTCGGCGAGGAGGTGCGTTGCGCCGAGCCGTTCTTCGCTGTGCTGGCGGCACTGGGCAAGACGGATTTATTCCGTACGCATGAAGTGCCGCCAGTCAAAGCGGTATTGGAAACTTTGCGGCTCCGGGCTCTCAAGTAGCCTGGCCATCCGCGTTAGCACCCTTCGATCCGTATTAACTGTGTGCTCGGAGGAGTTCCGGTTTTTTGGCGGCAGCGCGGTTAGACGTCCCCCCCAGAAAAACCTTCACCCGGAACTTTAAAAGTTTCATACTTTTGCTCGAAAGCGCCGGCTGGGGCTGGCGTCGAACCGGCAAAGTTATGAAACTTCTAATGGGTCTAACGAAGAACGGACAGGGCGCGGGCCTGCTCCTCGTGGGCGTTGCGGTCCTGGTAAACGGCTGCGTCGCGGAGCGCGACGTCTATGTCCAACCGCAACCTGCGCCGATGGTTGTTGAGCCCACGGCGCCACCACCGGAACCAGTCGCCCTACCGGCTGCCCCGCCCCCCGAGGTCGTGTTTGCCCCCGCGCCGGTCGCCCCCCCGGCGCCTATAACCCCCTTGCGGTCCTATGATGACCTCGATCGGATGCTGGGTCCGATTGCGCTTTATCCTGACCCGCTCCTGGCTGAGGTGTTTCCGGCAGCGACCGTCCCCGAGCAGATCGTGCTGGCAGACCGTTATGTACGCGAGGGTGGCGACCCGAACGCCGTGGACCTGCAACCCTGGGATCGCAGCGTCAAAGCGCTGGCGCGTTATCCGGAAGTGTTGAGCATGATGGATAACAACCTCGCCTGGACAACCGATGTGGGGCTCGCATTTCTGAACCAGCCAACCGATGTCATGGAGGCCGTCCAACGACTCCGCCAGCGCGCTTACGCTTTGGGCAATCTGCAGTCCGGCCCGCAACAGGTTGTCTATGTGCAAAACCGTGTCATTGAGATCGTGCCAGCCGCGCCGCAAATCATTTACGTGCCGGTCTATGCGCCCGACGTGGTCTATGTGCAACGCCCGCCCGTGCAGGCGCAGTTATTCATCAGCTTCGGCGTTGGCCGTCCGCTGGGCGCCTGGCTCAATCACGATTGCGATTGGGAACAGCATCGGCTCTTGGTGTGGCGCAGTAACGACCCACGTCCGGCAGATTGGTGGGCGCGGCGGCCAGAGGACCGCCGACGCGAGCAACCAAGGAACCTAACGGTTTGGCAGCCACGGCAGCCAACGCAAGTCGCGCGCGGTGGTGATCGCGGTTGGGGCCTTTCGGCCGTGCGCACCCCCGCGCCGCCAATTACGCCACATCCCGCGCCGCAACCGGCACCGCGGCCCGAGCCGATCCATTCCGGCGCGCACGGCAATCCGGTGGCCCCGCCGCCCGCAACGGTACATCCTCCACGACCAATTAGCCCGCCGGCCAAGACACTGCCTGAACGACCCATCCATTCAGGGGCCAATCCGCCGCCGTCGAGTAGGCAACCGGTTCCGGCACCAAGGGACCCGAACCAGCCGACTCAGGTGCGGTCTGGCGCGCATCCCGTGCCCGTCGAGCCGAAGCCGGTTCTTGCGCAAGCGCCGCAACCACCGAAAGAATCCACTCGGCCGCTGCCGGCACCTAAACCGCAACCGGGCAGGGCCCCTGCGCCGGTCAAACCACAGCCCGTTAGTGGTGCTGTTGCGCGTCCGACTGGTGGCGCGTTCACGGGCATCGAAAGCACGCGCCAGACGCAGCAATTCAGCCAACGCGGTCAGCAGAGCCGTGAAACAATTGCCAAACCCGCTGCGCCGGCTCGACCGGCCTCCGCTCCGGCGCGCGAGACTCGTGCACCCCAACCCAACAAGAACTCCAACGGGCGCACCAAGTGAGCGGGCGCTCAGCACTCCTTAACGCCAATAAACGCCAATTTCCTCTTAAGACGCTAATGAAAGCCGAATTGAACTCCTGGGCTACACCAGTTCGTGAAAACCGCGACCGCCGAGAACCACGCCTCCCCTCGCAGCGAGGCGATGCAACACTGGTCGCCTGCATGTCCCTTGCGCTCGCCCTTGCGGTGGCCTTGCTGCCCCGGCTAGCCAGCGCACAGCAACTACGGTTTGATACTCCCGCCGCAGCCGCTGACGCCCTGCAAACCGCCGCTCGCGACCGGGACACCAACGCATTCCACGCGCTGTTCGGGCCGGCTTCTCACGACTTGGTTTCCGCCGATGTCGTCGAGGCAAGCGCTGAATACCAGCTTTTCGTGCAGCGGTTGACTGAAAAGGTTGCGTTGGACCGCGAGTCAGATTCCAAAGTGCTGTTGCAACTGGGCGATGAGGCCTGGCCCTTTCCGATTCCTTTGATAAAAGAGGATGGACAATGGTATTTCGACACCGCAGCCGGCAAACAGGAGGTACTGAATCGGCGAATTGGCCGCAACGAACTGGCCGCGATCCAGGTTTGCCAGACCTACGTCGCCGCACAAAGGGAATATGCCTCCCAGGATCGCAATAACGACCAGGTGCTCGAGTACGCGCAGCACCTGCGCAGCACACGAGGCACTCACGATGGCCTGTACTGGCCCCTGCGCGCTGGGGACGAGCTCAGTCCGCTCGGGCCCATGGTCGCGCAGGCGCGCGGCGAGGGTTACCGGCACCAAACGCGGATCCTTACTGACCAGCCCTCACCGTATCACGGTTACTTTTACCGCGTGATGACTCGCCAGGGCCGGCACGCGACGGGCGGAAAGTATAACTACATCATCAACGGCCACATGATTGCCGGATTCGCATTGGTCGCTTGGCCGGCCCAGTGGGGCAACACCGGTGTCATGACGTTCGTCGTCAATCAGCAAGGCAAAGTGTTTCAGAAAAACCTCGGCCCGAAGACGGCAACGCTGGCGGAGAAAATGACCGCCTACGATCCCGATTCGAGCTGGAGTCCCGCCGGGGGCAATTGAGCCGCGTTATTGCCGCAAGCGGAAGAAAGCACTCGAGAGCCCGGCGGCGGGATTGAGGATGAACGCGTTGCTCGAAGTGATCACCCCATTTGTCACGGGGTCCCAAACGGTTCCCGAGGCTTGCAGCGCGCAGGTGGTCTCGAGCACGAAATTGGTCGCCGCACTCGGGCAGGTGAGAACGATTTGATTAGCGGTCAATCGGATGCGCAATACCAAAGCCTGCTGGCCGAGGCGAATCAGGTTATTGCCGGTATCCGCGACGAAGAGCGCTCCCCCGGGCCCTGCCGCAATGCCTCGAGGCAGATCGAATGAGGCAGCATTCCCGGTCCCATCGCTGTTTCCTGTCACGCCCGGCGCGCCGCCAACAGTGCTCACCACCCAATTCGTCCCGACGGGCTGCACCTGCCGCACTTCGTCATTGTAATAGTCGGCGACGTAGAGGTTGCCGGCGCTGTCCACCGTCAGGCCCATCGGATAATCAAATTGCGCGTCGTTGTTGGCGCCATCGGCCGAACCGTACCCGGAGCCGGCGATGGTGGTGACGAGCCAATTGGTCCCCGCGAGCTTGAGTTAGCGCAAGCGGCTGCTGGTGAAATCCGAAACATACACCCGGCCCGAACTGTCGACGGCTATGCCCCACGGGCCGGCAAACAGCGCCGCATTGTTGGTGCCGTCCCTTGTGCCAGCGATGCCAGCCGAACCTGCCGGCGTCGTCACGACCCAATTCGTCCCTTGCCTGGTTATTTTCCGAATCGTGTTATTGCCATTATCCGCGACGAACAGATTGCCGGAAGGGTCCACAGCGACCCCCGTCGGATGATAGAATTGCGCGCTCTGGTTGGTGCCATTGGCGCTGCCGCGCGTGCCGTTGCCGGCGAGCGTCGTCACCACCCAATTGCTCCCCGAAAGTGTCAGCTTCCGAATCGCATTGTTGAAATAATCCGCCACGTACACCGCCCCTGTGCTATCCACCGCTATGCCTGCAGGATAATCGAATTGCGCATCCGTGTTGGTCCCATCGGCAAAGCCGGTGACCGACCCGGCAATCGTGGCCACAGCCCAGTTTGTGCCCGACGCGGAGATCATCCGGATAAGGTCGTTCTGAGTATCCGCCACGTAGAGTGTCCCGCCGGCGTCTGCGGCAATCCCGTAGGGTTCAAAAAAGGAGGCGTTTGAGCCTACACCGTCCCCGTAGCCGATCTCACCCGAGCCGGCGATGGTGGTCCAGGAGAATGGCTGACCGACAGCAGCCCGGGTCGCAAAAAGAAAAAGCAATGCCGCGGTGAAGAATCGAGCTCGGGGAAACATAAGCCGGGAAATTAGATGAAGCAGTTAATTTCGTCAGCGGAAGGTTAACATGATGCCAACGACTTTCAATTCTTCATTGCAGGTTCATTGGCGGCCGGCGCTGGCGCTACTGGCCGCGGTTGGTCCGGGTGCGGCAGGCGCCGGGCTCTCGGTCCAGACCGCCAGGGCATCTTTGATCGGCGGCCACTCAGGAGCGTGCGGGATGCTTGTTTTGCCCCAGGTCGTGCACAGATATCCCACCAACCGATGGTCGGTCTGCCGCCGCGCAAACTGGCTGAACGCCAGCGACGCGTCCAAAGGTTGCCAACCGGACGGCCACACGCGGAACCCCTTTTTCAGAAGATACGGTACGGAAGGGTAGTCGGCGCGTTTCTCGTAATGCCAATCGCAAAGGATGATGTCCTTGGGGATATGTTCGGCGGCGCCTTCCGTTCCGTTCTTCGCGGCTTCCCATTCCGAGTAGCCGAGCGTGTTGGCCGGCAGCAAACGGTCACCCCACATCAGCATTTCCTCCTTTCTCCTTCCGACGATATGCGCGTGCAGGTCGTTAACGCATTTGGCAAACAGCTTCGCCGGGTCCGCCCCGTGGCACCGCGGACAGTACTTGGACGCAATAATAAAGACTTCGTCCATGCCGACGTGGAACGCGTCGGCGTCGAACGCGTCGCTCAGTTCATCGATCAACGCAAACACCACACGGTTGACGTCGGGGTTTTGCGGACACCAACTGCGGCAATAAATGCCTTTGTTGTCCGGGAACTGACCGGCAGTTTCGTCGAATTGGGGGTATTGGGCCAGCAGCGGCGCGGTGTGACTCGCCCACGATTGGTGCCCCAGGCAATTCAGTTGCGGAATGATGCGGATGCCGCAGGCGCGCGCGGTGTGGACCAGGCTCTGCGCCGCCTGCCGGCTCAGGCCCGGTTTGGCGCATAGCTCCGGATGCGACTGGAACTGGAACGCGTAGTCCACTTCCACAATAACAACGTTGACGCCAACATCACGCAGTTTCGGCAATGCCTCCTCCAATTGAGCTGCCTGCTGATCATTGTGGAGGTCCAGATGCACGCCGCGCCAGGTTGGGTTGGCTGCGCGCCAAGCCTTGAGCCATCGCTGGTGGGAGGATGCGGCCGACTCGGTTTTGGGCGTGCCACAGCTTGAAAGCAGCGTGGCCAGGCAAAGACAGAGCAGTCCCCAGCACGGCCAAGCGATAACCTTGGTTGAGGATTGCCGGTTGATGGACGATTGCCGGAGGGCATGCTGCAGACCCGTATCACGAAACATGCCACACTGTTTGATTGGCAAGCCGCAAAACGCAAGTGATAAAGCCGCGCCTCCGTAAACCCCCTAGGTGAAGGCGGGCGAAGCGCGGGCTTTAGTCCGCAGCAAGGTCCGATGGGGCTGGATTTTCGAATGTTGCTGCGGACTAAAGTCAGACTAAAGTCCGCGCGCCGGGGCCGGTCACGCCTTCCCTGAGAGGACACGTGCCTTCTTGACCTTCGTTTGGAGACAGCTTAGGTGTTCAGCATGCGCCTGCCTGCTGCCTTTGGTGAACTTCTGCGGCAGTGGAGAATCTATCTTATAGCGACACTTTTTGCCGCCGTCCCTGACTGCCGCGCCGTCTGGGTGACGGGTTACTACCCCGGTTACGAGCAAGGAGCACTGCCGCCCTCAGCGCTTGATTTCTCAGTCATCACCCATGTGATTCAGTTTTCAATTCTGCCCAACGCCGACGGCACGGTCAGCCGCGCCAATGGCCTCACGGCCGCCGGTTCGGCGAGCCTGGTAAGCCGGGCGCACGCCGCGGGACGAAGCGCCTTGATTTGCGTTGGAGGCGCCGGCAGCGAAAGCGCATTCCAAGCCGCCAGCGCAGCCGCGATGCGCGCGGCGTTCATCGGCAATCTTACTAATTTCCTCGCGACCAATGACTACGACGGGATTGACCTGGATTGGGAGCCGCTCCCGGTGAGCGATTTCAACCAGTTCACGAACCTGGTAATTGAATTGCGCGCCGCGCTGGCGGGATTTGCTCAACCCAAACTGCTAACCGTCGCGGCCGGTGCCTATCCAAACTATGGAGACCCTGCCGATTCGGAAGCGGCAATGTTTGCAGGACTGCAGAGTGAGTTGGACCAGATCAACCTGATGACATACGACCTCTCCGGACCATGGCCGGGGTGGGTGAACTGGTTCAACTCCCCGATTTATGACGGAGGTTACCGGTTCCCCAGCACCGGGGGGTTGGTTCCATCGGTTGATGGTGCGGTGAGCCGCTTTTTGACCAACGGCGTTGCCCCTGGTAAAATCGGCGTTGGTATCGCGTTCTACGGATACGTCTGGTCTGGCGGAATCGGCACCTCGACCGGCGGGGCCGCGTTGCCCCGCCAGAGCTGGTCCACCGCGCCGACCGTCGCCACGCTCTCATATGCGAACCTTCTCACGACTTATTACCAGTCAAACCTGTATCATTGGGATTCCGCCGCGCAGGCGCCATATTTGAGCATCGATAATGCGGGTTCCGCCAACGACAGGTTCATCTCTTACGACGACAAGCATACGTGTGAGGCCAAGCTGAGCTACGTGCGGAATCATTTCCTCGGCGGGTTGATGATTTGGGAATTGGGCCAGGACTACGCGGCCGACTCGCTGGTCCAGGAGTTAAAGCGCGACCTTGCCACGCCCGGCGCCATCGCTATTCACGCCACTAATCAAAATATTGCGCTGAGCTTCACCAGCCTGCCTTTGGCACTTTACCGCATTTGCTGGACGACAAATGCTGCCAGCGGCCCCTGGCAGACGCTCACGAATAACGTGCCCGGCGGTCCTGATGCCCTCACCACAATCCAGGTGTGGGACATCGGCGCCCTGGATGTGACGCCGTACCGTTTTTACCGGTTGCAGACGCCGCCCTAGAGTCGTGGAGCGTGGGAGGCTTCATTGTAAGCTCGATCCGATCGCTGTTCCTGTTCACCAGCGGCAAATCGTTACCGCTGATCAAGGCTGACTCAGAGAGTATGAAGGTAGCAAAAGGTTGCCAAGTCGTTGTCAATTTGGTCGGGATTCTGCGGCGACGGGCTTCGTCTCGAACGCGTGCTCAACCGGCGAAAACACGCAGCAAATTCGAGTGCCTTGCCCGGGGTTACTGTCGATCTCCAGGGTGGCGCCGATTACGCGGGCTCTATACTGCATGATGCGCAAGCCCATGCCCGTCGGCCGAGTCGCCCCCGGCGCAAAGCCCGCGCCGTCGTCCTGAATACTCAGCCCGTATCGCTCTCTCTCCGGCTCAAGTCGGAGGTAAACTTGCTTTGCGTGTCCATGTTTGGCCGCATTGGCAATGGCTTCCTGCGCGATGTAATACAGGTGCAGCGCGATGGGATTATCCACTTTGGCCGGAGGGTTTTCGCACGCAAACGTGCACTGCAGTTGGAACAGGTTGCCGGCATTGACGGCCAGTTCTTCCAGGGCCGATACCAGCCCGTTCTCCTCGAGCCGGACTGGGAACAATCCGCGCGCAACACCGCGTGTCTGGGTCAACGCCGTGTTGAGCAGACCGCTGATGCGCTCCGCTTCGACCGATTCATCCGCGCCTTTCTCTTGCAAGCGGTCCGCGAGCGTTTCGGTCAGGTAGGAAATGCCGACCAATTGCTGGCAAACACCATCGTGTAGGTCGTGGCCGATGCGGCGTTGCTCGCGATTGCTGATCTCGAGCAACTCGCGTTCGAGCCGCTTGCGTTCCGAGATGTCCCGCGCGATACCTTCCACTTCCATGTGGCGCCCGTTTTGTTCAATCAGCCGTGTGCTGATTTCCAGGCGGACGGCCTGGCCCGAAGCGGCGGCGAAATCCCATTCCGCGGTGCCCGGCGCGGAATCCTTCAAGACCTGTTCGAGCCATTGCCGGGCGGCGCTTTGCTGCTCCGGGACAACCAATTCAATAATGCTGCGGGAAAGGATTTCCTCGCGCCGGAGTTGCAGCAAATGTTCCCCGGCCTGGTTGATGGAAGTCAGCCGGCCCTCAAGATCGTGCGTATAGACAATGTCATTGGCATTCTCGAACAAGTCCACATACCGTTCTTTCAACGCCGCCTCGGTTTCGAGCTTTTGCCGGATGATTTCCGTCTGCTGCTGGACCCGCCGCCGCAGCACGCCTACCCACGCAAAGGCCGCCAACACGCAAACGCCCAGCGCCGCCGTCATCCACAGCACGCGCCGCAGCGTCCACCACGACGGCGCCGCCAGCAGCGACACATCCGCCGGCGAACGCAGCAACAGCCGGAAGGATTTTGCGCGCCAGGCCTCGCCCGCGCGCCAATCGCTGCCGGGCTCGATCACGCACACGCCGGTCACCACGACGCGGCTGCCGTTGGCCAGCGCGCCCAAACCCGGCGCGTCGGGTCCGGCCTGGTAGTAGGCGTGAAAGACGAAATTCTGCGCCTGCAAGACCAGCGATTGCTCGCGGCTGGAACTGGCACGGTCCAGCAATGAGGCTTCGATGCGCACCAATTGGCAATCGCGCGTGCCTTTCAGCGCCTCGTCCAACGTCACCGCGACGGGGTCCGGTGGCAAACCGCTGCCGACTTTCCGATAGAGCGCATCCTGCATCGTCGGGGTGTAGGCGCCCTGGGCGGGAAAGCCCAGGATTTCGACGCGATCTCCAACACTCAAGGGCGTCAGTTGCCGCGTCTGGACCAATAACCCTTGTTTTTCATCCTCCACAAAAATCATGTTGCCGCGTTGTTGATAGGTGACCTGGCCGACTACCTTGACTCGATGGCCGTAAGTGCCTTGTGGGGTGAATTGCAGCAGGCTGCCGATAGTTTCCGCCGGGATGGACCAGGGCGCAGCGGGCGCCGGTTTCTCGATCAAGAAATCCTCGGGCCGAGGCACCAGGATGCGGATATAAAAAAGCTGGCGCTGGCGATTGAATTGGGTCGAGCAGACGCCGCGCGCGTGCACGGTCGAATCCACCAGGTCGCGCGTCTGGGCCGGTGCGAGGTTGGTAGCGTAAAGCGCCAGGCGCCCGCCGCCCGTCGCCAGGTCGATCAGCAGGTAGTGCGTGAAAGGGTCCACCTGCGCCGCACGCACGATCCCGTGCACTTCGACAAACTGGCTGTCTTCGGTGCCACTGGCCAGTTCCTCGAAGGTGACCGGTTTGGCCTCGGGCAACGGCTTCGCGCCGACCACCGTGACGGTTTGCGGCGAAACGATGGGCGCGTACTCACCGGGACTAGTCGTGCCGACCACCTCGACCTCCTGGCCAGGCAGCAATTCGAGGGGGGTCGGGAAGTCGCCGAGGTAAATCCCGGCGCTGTCATCCTGAAGAAAGCGTGAAAAAAGCGCCTGGTCGTAAAACGTGATCACCCCGCGCAGGCGGACCGGGTAATGGCCGCCGGCCTGCTCGGCCGTCAACTGGCGCACCGCCTGGGCACTGTGCAACTCCGGCAGGACCTCGGCCGCTCGTGCGCCATGCCGCGCGCCAAGAAATAGCGCTGCCAGGACCCAGCCCACGTTCTGAAGAACCTGCACCCCAGCTCCTGCATTTGCCCGGAGGACCCGCCTCCTCATGATTGGCCCAAAGCCAGGCTGCGACATGGGACCATTCTTAGGTTTCTGTGCGGAAAAATCAATCCAAGCGACGAGTATGGAGAGCCATGGAAGGAAGGCGCCAAAGGGCTGGCGCAGTCCATGACGTTTCGCGACTTGATGGTTTTTGGAGTGCGCCAGCCCTTTGGCGCTTTCTCCTTAGGAATAGCGCCGTCGTTTCCTTTTGTGCCGGAAATGGGCCTCTTTGTCAGTATGGCGGCGCCAGGAGCCCTGCGGAGTGCTGGGTTTCCCAGCGCAGATCCTGGTCCTGGGGCAGATTCACGTTCAAGGGCAACAGTTGGCCCTGGTGCAGGGCAGGCATCGTGCGGCCATCGAGCCATTTGTGAATCTCAGAGTGGCCATCGGCAAACGAAAACCCGGCAGCGCTTCCATGATAGCTCGCTGGATAATCGATAATCTGCCAGGGAGTATTGGGGTCTGAGGCAAACCAACCATCATTGATGCTGTCCTCACGTTCATCAAGGATGACGAACAGGCTCGAGGGAGACTTGATATCAGCGGTCTTTTCAAAGACTGGATAGCGGCTTGCGCCTTGCCGCTGGGCCACCGTCACGCCCGGACCCGCATGTGTGCCCTCCCAAGTGCGGCTCCACGTTCCATAAAAGCAATTCATCGAAACACTGCGCACGCGGTTCATTCGTTGACCGTAAATCGTTACAGTCGCGTGATCAGCGGGGCATTTGAAGGCGGCCGGTGACTTCACGTACGGCCCCAGATACCCGCAATACTGGTAAAGCCCGCCGTGCGTGATCAGGTAATTGATATTGGTGTTATCGGTGCTGGCGGTAAAGTCCAGCCAGCCGCCGACCCAACTTTCGTTGTAGTGTGCCTTCCCCGAGTTATTCCCGTCGGTGTTATACACCAGCGAATCGTTGCTATCGTCTGCATACATCTGGCAGCCCAGAGTGATCTGGTGGCCGTTATTCATGCAGTAGGTGCCTTGGGCCTTGAGTCTGGCGCGCGCCAGGGCCGGCAGCAGCATGGCAGCCAGGATGGCGATAATGGCGATGACAACCAGCAGTTCGATCAGCGTAAAGGCCCGCGAGCGACTGCTGAGTTCCTGCTCTGCGCAGGTGGGGTTCGAGCATTTCATAATCTGAATTTCCGATGCGTGCAACCGCGGCTCAGCTAACTCACCCAATAAAACTAACACCCCACGCCCCAAATTGTCAACGAACGCCATGTCGTTAAAATCAATGACTTCCCGGCGGGTGCGCACCCGATTCAATGCCTGCCGGCTTTCAGGGCCAGAATCGCTTCGAGATTCTGCCGCGCTGCCAGGTTCGTCGGATTCAGTTCCAATGTGATTTGGAACTCCTTGACCGCCTCATCCAGTTTGCCTGCCTTTGCGAGCGCAAGTCCATCATTCAAATGCCCGGGCGCAAAGTCCGGGCGGGTGCGGACAGCTTCCGCGAACTGGGCCTGCGCTTCCTCGATTCTCCCTTCCGACGCCAGTTCGCCCCCGAAAAGATATCGAGCCTGCCAGAAATTGGGGTCCATCCGGACCGCAGCGCTGAAATAATCGAGTGCTTGGTTGCCGTGCTGTTCCGCAACCAAACTAACAGCGTGATAGAAGTAGTCGGCTGGGCCGTTCGGTTGATGAGCGGCGGCAGCCTGGTAATGATTAATGGCTTCATTCCAACTGCCTTCATTTTGCTCCATGAATCCCCAGTTTTGATAAGCCTCGACCGAGCCTGGATCCATTTTAAGGCTGCGGGCAAAATACTTTGCCGCTTCGCTTGTCTGCTGTTGGTTCGCCAACAGCATTCCCATTTCGTTCAAGGCAGGGACATAATCCGTGCGAATAGCCAGGGCGCGCAAAAAGCTTTTTTCCGCTGCGCGGTCGTTCCCCAGGCGGACCAGCAACCGGCCAACGATGC
Organism: Verrucomicrobiia bacterium; assembly: GCA_035934555.1. GTDB lineage: Bacteria > Verrucomicrobiota > Verrucomicrobiia > Limisphaerales > UBA8199 > DASYXT01. Next base: position 103,314 of record DASYXT010000071.1, read on the forward strand.
AAGGAGTCATCGGGTTCTGGGGCAGTAAGTCGCTGACTTGTTGCTCTTGGCCGGGAGCTTCGGCCAAGCTGCCGGTTTGGTCTAAGAATTGCGCGAAGTTTTCGCGCAAACAATAGTCGCCGGGCCTTAGCGCCAGGGCTTCTTCGTATGCGGCCCGCGACTCGGCGCGGGCTTGTTCCGTCATTTGCAAGTTCAGTTCCTGCAGTTTGGCGATGTAAAACTTTGCGCGCGGGACATCGTTCAATTGGCCCGTGAAAGGCGGCTCCGAAACGCGGCTGTAGTTTTCCTGCCACACGCGGAAGCGGTCCCAGGGTGAAACGGCCAGGCGCCGGTCGCATAATTCCGCAGACGCCCATTGGCTTTTGCCCTGGGCCAGGAGGGATTTTGGAAGCAGCTTCAGACTTTGTTCGGCAAATGCTCGTCCCAGCAAATAGTTGCCGTCAAAGTTCAAATGCACATGCTCATAAAATAACTCATTGCCGGGAATTTTTGCCCGGGAACCCTGCGCCAGTAACTCACGGGCATCCAAAAAATCAACGCCCTGGTTCGCCCTGGCCTGCGCCGCGTCTTGTATGATACGATTAATGCGGGTGTCGGCGCGAAACGCCAGCGTGTCGTCATCGCGGGCCAATTCAAAATCACTCAAGGCTTGCGCGAAATTGGTCAGCGCAAGCTGGCAGCGCCCAGAGCGAAAATGCAGCTCGGCATATTGCGGATCAATCGCGGCAGCGCGTTCGTATTTTTTGAGCGCCGCGGGGAAATCACCCGACCCCTCAAGCGTGATGCCCTCCCGATAAAGCCTGTCCCATTCGCTTTGGTGGGTATCGTCCAAGCCGGCGGAATGCAGCGAACCAAAAGGAGCACAGTCCTTTAAATTACTTCCGACCGTGCTCAAGATAACAGGCACGCCGGCAGCGCGTCCGGCGCGCAAAATGTCGTCCAGATTCTGTTTGAAATTTTCGTAGGCGCGCAGCCGGTTCGGATCATCGTAGCGAAGCTGATGCTCTTTAAACATGTCCAGGCCGCGCCAGGTCTGTGGGGTGGCGGAATGCGCCCATCGTCGCACCAGGCTATCCAGCAATTGGCCGGATTTGGTGGATTTCACCGCGAGCGAGGCGCGAATTAAGTGAATTCCTGCCACCCGCGAACCGAATACGGTGCCCCCACCGAAGGGGCCGACCATTTCGTTGTTGCCCATGTAAATAATCCACAAATCGCCATCCCGCCGAGCGCATTCACGTGCGATGGGCAAAATCACGTGCGAATTGATGGCAGTCATCGCCACACAGACCACTTCAAAATCCGTTTTAGGAAAACGTTCGCGCAGCAACACCTGCAGATACCGCCAGGCACCAAAGGTGGGATCCGGATCGCCCATCGCCGCCGATTCGCCGAACACAAAAATGCGATAGGTGTTGGCCGGTTTCTTTACTGCCATGCGCATGGGTAACGGCGTGCGCGCCAAAGCGGGTGGGAAGAATCGGTAGCCAAACCGATCATTGGGCACATAATAATCTTTGCCCTGAATATTGATTTTTAGAAAAAAACTGGTGGGATAACCATAACCGCACAGACGCAAACCCACCTCTAAGCCGCAGACGCCCAGCAGGATAGCAGCGGGCGCAAAGATTCGGAATAACCACAGACGGCGCCGCGAAATCCTGAGCGCCGGCTTTTCAGCCATTACCTTCTTTTCTGGCGCAGAACGCTTTTGCTTTGCCGAGTGCTTGCTTCGCTTCAAATCAGTTCAACTCCGCTTCAAAACCGGAGCGCATGCCGGAATTGAAAACGGAACAGTGGAAAATATCGTCTGCCGAGCGGAAATAAAGCCAAACCGGCAGCCACCCTCGCATACCGGAAAAGTTGCTTTTTCCGATCAGCGACGTTCACTTTTAAGAGCAAAAGGTCGGCGCCGACTCTGCGTCGGCGCCGACCCGGGTTGTTTTCGCAATTCGACTCTAGTCCCCGCAACCGGGTTTATTGAATCTGTAATCTGTAGAATCGAGCCGGTCCCACGGCCGTGTCAGTGACAGTTTTGACGGTGCCGTCGCCAGGAATTGAGGTGCCAAGCGGCAGCCAGGTGCCGCCAGTGAGAGTGCTATTGTACAGCACCGTGTAGTTGTGGGTGGGCTGGGTCAGAAACGCAAGGTGTATGTTGGCTCCGCTCAGCGAGACGGTCATCGTCGGGGACTGCACAGCAGCCGGCACAAACATGTAGAAGTTGACATTGACGTTATTCCCGCTTGTCGCCTTCAACGTTTGAACCCCGCCGAGCGAAATAGTCGCGATGTTGCCATTGGTATCCCGCATGGGCACCCAATGCCATGTCTGCCAGCCCGCAGCGTTTGCATCAGCAAACGAGCCTAAAAGCTGGGTGGTTTGGTTTGTTGTGCCCCGCCCTGCCGTCACCAGTTTAAGGGTGGTATTATTGAAGGGTCCATTGCCGCCCGCCAGCCGGCCATAGACGTTGTAGCTATTGGTAGGGAATGTCCGCGTGTAATTAGCCCATTGTCCGCCATTGTAATATCCCAAGTCGAAATCCTGGGAACCGTTGACAATAAATTTGTCGCGAATGAAGTCGCTACAAACCTCGCATTGGAAACCATTGTCGTTATTCCGGTAACCGCCGAGGACTTCACCATCGTACGTGCCGTCATAATCTACGTTAAACACGGACGCATCCGTGCCGTTAATGCCATTAGCATAATAACTGTTCGTTTGAGGGGTCACTGGCGCCGTGGGCACGGGGTTATCGATAAATTGACCACCATTGAAGTCCCAATCTACACCTTCGATCATCAGATTATTCTGGCTGAAGGTGTCAAAGGTTTCCGTGATGTGGTTGGACAAACCGTTTCCATCCGTCGCACTCAAGACCAGGGTGATCAGTTGATTTTGCGGGCAGGGAACACTCACACTCCAATTGGTGCTATTCCCCGAGTAGGTTGCCGATGACGAGATATCAACCCCGTTTACCACGGTGTGGATATTATTGGTCGAAACGGTGCTGAACGCAGAACTGACCGAGTAGGTTATATTCGTGACGCTCAGGAAGATATTCCCATTAAGCGGCGGATGCACGTTATCAGGATTTAAATTATTAATGACCGGAGGGAAGCCGGTGCCCGCTGGAACCAATATGAAGCTCACAAAATTGGCCAGCCCGCCGCTGAACAGTTGCAGCGTGTTTCGTCCCGTCGGCAAATTCACAATTACTTTGTTGCCATAGGTGTCCGTCAGCGGTAGCCAGGCATAATTGGCCCCGATGCCGGCACTGATAAACGTCCCCAGATTGGTGGTCGTTTGAAAGGGCGTCCCATATCCGCCGGTCAACAGGTTGAGATTCTCAAAGCTGCCGGGATTATTATCATTATAGCGCAGGTAAACCAGATAGTTGCCTGTCGGATAATTCCTTGTGTAATTCTCCCAGTTGCCGGGGTTGTTATAGGCAATCTGGACGTTATACACATTCGGATCATTGGCGGCCGAGTACTGGGGCAATTGAATGTCGTCAGCTTTTTGCATCGCCACGTTGTTATCCGAACGCACCAACTCCCCTGCGCCGCCCGGCAGCAGGCCGCTTCCACCATAGGTCGAAATATCCACCCCCAACGTGCCCGCCAGCCCGTTATAGCTGTTGGCGGCAGGTGCGGCGGTGGGTGTCGGGTTTTGGAAGAACAGACCGTTAGTGTAATCATAGTCTTCAGCACTAACGATAAAGACATTGGTGGGGAAAGTATCAAACGTGACGGTTTTGGCGGAAGCCAAGCCGACACTATTGGTGACTGACACGCTGATGGTATAAAGGGCGTTAGAGGCCAAACCCGGCAAAGTCACCGATAAATTCGTGGGGGACCCGCTAAATTGCAGCAGGCTCGTTTCGTTCAGCCCATTCACAACCACACCGACGCCGTTGGTGGGGTTGGTGGGGAGAGCCGCGCCGCCCGCGGCGGCGGAGGTGACAGTGAACGTGAAATCAGTGCTGGCGCCATTGAAAAACTTCGAGCCATCGGGGGATAGGTTCCCAATGATTGATGGCGAGGCCCCGCCGACCTGGTTCAAGGTGGCATCATCCCAGAAAGGCGCGCCGGCCTCGTAAGCAGCCTGGTAGAGATTGATCCGGAATTCCACCCTTACCGCTCCGGGCGGGGCCGTAATGTATTGGCCGGGAGCCAGCGTATTAGTGATGCCGCCGGTAACGGCGGGGTCGCTATTTGGCGTTACGGTTGCGGGGTCATATTGATTGGTTACCTGACAATCAATCCAATCCAGGAAAATGTTGCCCAGCGCATTGGTCACCACCGGCAGTGTGCCAAGGTAGGTTGGACCCGAGGCCGTACCGACGAGGGCGGGATCAATGATTGCCGACTTGTAATCCGCCAGCAACACGTTGCCGGAATCAAAGAACATTACTTCAACCCATCCGTCTTCGTTGCCGGAACCGTCGGCTGCGAAAAGACCAGAACCTCCCGGCGGGTCGCTGCCGTCATCACCACCAATATGGGAGGTGCAGAATGCGTACGCGGAATACCAGGCATCGGCGGTATAGGTGTTGCCGGGAGTGCAAGCAAAGGACTGTGCCGCATATGAAATTTGCGGGCCGGCCTGGCCATTGCCATACAAACCCTGCATCCATAAGCCATTCGCTCCAGAGTGAACCAGCTTAATCGTTGTCGGATCCGCTGCCGTGGCGGAAGCCATGCTCCAGGTTTCGGAAGCATGTTGGGACCAGCTCCCGGGGGCGAAAATAGGCGACGCCTCAAAACCGGGATTAACGAGCACGTTGGCGGCATTGCCAGACAGTGCCAACAAGGTCAGCATGAGGCCGAAAACAAGCGCTAGCCGAATCCGGCGGTGTTCGCTCAACGAGCGGTTTATATCTGGGAGGTTTTTGGGAGTGTCATTGGTTTTCATAAGAACGGTTGCCGACCGGCGGCACTTTTTCAGGGGTTAGGTTAATGAATTTTGGGAGTAATTGATTTGGGTGGCAACAAGCTGGCATTTCAATAGGAATAGATGGCAAAAACATCATTGGCATCGGTGGCCAAATCGGCCCATCTCGAACTTTGGGAGTGCCCATCACAAAGGACGAAGGTGGCGCGTTGGGAGTGGCGGCAGGCCGCCTGCTTGTTAGGGGGAGGCGCAGTAACCCAGCCCTGAGTTGGGCCTAATCCCGGAACCGGCTGCCTGGTGGTGAACTCGGTGCTATAGCCACTGGTGGGAAATCTATTGCTTTGCTGATCGGCGATACTTTTCGGAAGTCCCACATCCCCGAAGAGCCAGAGCTGGCTGGGGCGTGTCAATGAGCCTAGCTTTCGGCTGCCCATGCGCTGACCACCGACCACGCCGAACCGCAGAATACCCGCCGCGTTGCCCGCGAAACCCGCTGGGTTTCCTTCCATCGGACCATAACCTTCCAGTTTGATGCCATAAAACAGCCCCGATATCAGATCCGCATTTTGCACCGCCGGACAACGCCAGACATTGTTCGAAACTGTGTCACTGGTGATGAAATTACCACTAGAGAGGAGCTGGAAATACCAGATGTCCCCAGCCGAGGGGGGGAATGCGCCCGTGCTCAGCGGCGGCAAGTAATCATTGTTGTCGCCGGCATACATCATCATGGCGAGGCCGATTTGCCTGTTGTTGCTGAGACACTTGATGGCCTGGGCCTTTACTTTTGCCCTGGCCAGCGCCGGCAGCAACATCGCCGCCAGAATCGCGATGATGGCGATGACCACCAACAATTCTATTAGTGTGAACCCAGCCACGAGCAGATCTTTGCGCCGATGTTTCTCATTTGGCTCCGGCGGCATAAGGATGGGCCCCTCAGCTTAGCCGACGTTGCGTGAGCCTGTATCGGTGGGAGTTCATCATACTGCTTAATCTCGTTGAGAGTTCGAGTGTCATTCAGACCCAGTGTGAGGTCGTTTTAGAATATTTCACGAAACTTGTAAAGAGAAATATTACATTTTTCAGTTAGATCGTTCCATCCCCAATCCTGAGCGCCATTTTGAGGCCTTTTCCTGGCATCCACGTGCGTCAAAAACATGAGATGCGCGATCGTTTCGTGTGCAAACTGTCACAAAACGGCCCTGGACATTCAAAAGTCATTGACAATTTCTGTGCTATTTAATATTACATTGGCCGTGCAACAGACCGGCATTTCCCTTGCCCATGCAAAATAGATTCTACATGATCCTGATCGCGGTGATTGTAGCTTTGGGCGGCTTTTTGCTCGGGTTCGATGCGACGGTGATTTCCGGGGCGGTGCCCTTCCTGCGCAAATATTTTGAGCTCACTGATCTTTCGGCCGGGTGGGCAGTAAGTTGCTTCGGGTATGGCGCGTTAGGCGGCTACGCGGTGGCCGGGCCGGTGAGCGACCGTTTTGGCCGCAAGAGTGTGCTGCTGCTGACGGCCATTTTCTTCACGGTGTCCGCGCTGCTGTCGGCATTGAGCACGCGGTTCCCGGTTTTCGTGTGCTCACGCATTTTGGGCGGGATTGCGCTGGGTGGTCCGCTGCTGATCGCGCCGGTGTACATCGCGGAGATCGCGCCACCAAAACTGCGCGGAAGCATGGTTTCGATCAACCAATTGATGATCGTGTTGGGCATCTCGGCTTCCTTCTTTTCGAATTATTTCCTGCTCCAGTTGGGTGAGAACAGTTGGCGCTGGATGCTCGGGGTCGAGGCGGCGCCGGCGGTGTTGTACTTCACCTGCTTGTTTTTTGTGCCCGAGAGCCCGCGCTGGCTGTTGTTGCGTGGACAAGAATCTCGCGCCCGCGCGGTGTTTACGCGTGTCTGTGGGGCCGAGCGGGCGGAGAGCGAACTGCGCAACATCCGCGAAAGCATTTCTCACGAGTCCGGCGCGCCGGCCAATCTGCCGTCGCGGTTGGCGGCGCTGTTTGGCCGGCGGATGCGGCGCATTATCTTCATCGCGCTGGCGTTGGCATTCTTCCAAATGGCCACCGGCATCAACGCGATCTTTTATTACCTGCCGACAATTTTCTCCCACGCGGGCAGTCTGCAGAACACCGCGTTCATGCAAGCCGCACTGGTCGGCCTGGTCAATGTGACGATGACACTGGTGGCGATCTGGCTTATCGACCGGCTGGGCCGCAAGCCGTTGCTGGCGCTGGGCGCCGCCGGCATGGCCGTTTCGTTGCTGACCTGCGCCTGGGCGTTTCATGCTTCGTCCTATCAGCTCACCGAGAAGTCTTTTGCACTGCTCGAACAGGCCAAAGTGCCGGCCGGCCTGGTGATGCAGTTACGAGCGACGCCACATCCCGTCTCGACCACCGAAACCGCCTACGTTCAGACCCTTGAAAGCGCCGTCGGCGCTGCGCAAATTGCCCCTTACCGCGACACGCTGGTCCAGGCCGGACTCAAGATTCAAGCGACGCTGGTGCTGGTGGCGATCATGGGATTTGTCGCTTCGTTCGCGATCTCGCTTGGGCCGGTGATGTGGGTGCTATTGTCGGAAATCTTCCCGCACGAACACCGCGGCATGGCTATTTCACTGGTGGGCTTCTGGAACGGGCTGGTGAGTTCCAGCGTGACGCTAATCTTCCCTTGGGAGCTGTCACACCTGGGCTCGGGCGGCGCGTTTCTGGGATACGGGTTGCTGGCGATCGCCACCTGGATTTTCGTCATCGGGTTCATCCCTGAAACCAAAGGACGCAGCCTCGAGGAATTGGAGCTCCTTCTCACACCACAACCTCCTCCTGGCAAAGTTTCCCAACCGGAGTTTTCTCATGAAGGTCATTAACCGGCAAATAGAGCGCAGGCAGCAAATCGAGCGCGGACGCCCCGTCTGCGGCAATGATTGCATGGGAGCTCTGCCCCTAATCGCAGGCGTGCTCAGTGATCGTGCGGTGCTGCGGACTAAAGCCCGCGCTCCAGTCCGCGCTCCAGGCTGGGCCTGTGCTCTCGTGCTTGTGCTGCTGCCTGGTTCTCTTCTCGCCACGCCACTGGTTAAAACCAATGGCCCCGTCAAAGTCGAAATTCGCCAGGCGGACGGCCGGTACCAGCTCTACGTGGACGGGCAACCGTTCTACATTAAAGGCGCCGGCTTGGAATTCGGTTCGCAGGAAGAGCTGGCGCTGCATGGTGGCAACTCGTTCCGCACCTGGCGGACTGAGAATGGCCACGACACCTGCCGTCAGGTGTTGGACCGCGCGATGCGTAACGGTCTCTATGTGACGATGGGCCTCGATGTGGCCCGCGAACGCCACGGGTTTGACTACAATGACCCGGCGGCTGTCGCTCGCCAGTTCGCAGAAATCAAAGCCCAGGTTCTCGAGTACAAAGACCACCCGGCGCTGCTCATGTGGGCCATCGGCAACGAGTTGAACCTCGGCGCCGCCAATCCCAAGGTCTGGGACGCGGTGAATGAGATTTCTAAAATGATCCACCAGGTGGACCCGAACCATCTCACCACCACGCCCCTGGCCGGTATCAGCCCGCAACTGGTCCAGGAAATCAAGACCCGCGCGCCGGACCTGGACTTGCTCGCGATTCAGATGTACGCCGACATCGTCAACCTGCCGAAATACCTGAAGCAGTCGGCGTGGACCGGCCCCTATATCATCACCGAGTGGGGCGCGACCGGCCATTGGGAGGTCGGCAAAACCACCTGGGGCGCGCCATTGGAAAATGACAGCACCACTAAAGCCAATTTCTACAAGCTGCGCTACGAAACGGTCATTGCGGCCGACCACACCCAATGTCTCGGCTCGTACGTATTCCTTTGGGGCCAAAAGCAGGAACGCACTCCGACCTGGTACGGTATGTTTCTCGCCTCGGGGGAGGAGACTGCCACCGTGGATGCACTGCACTATGTGTGGAACGGCACCTGGCCGACCAATCGCAGCCCCGCGCTGGCGGGAACCTGGCTCGACGGCAAAACCGCCGCGCAAAGTATCCGCCTCAAGGCCGGCCAGTCCTGCACCGCTCGAGTACAGGCAACCGATCCGGATGGAGACGTGTTGAGTTATTCCTGGGAAGTGCTCGAAGAGAGCACGGACTTGAAATGGGGCGGCGACACAGAGAACAAGCCCAAAGCGGTGCCGGATGTGGTGTTGGAGCCCACCCAGAGCGAAACGAGCCTTAAAGCTCCAACCAAGCCCGGCGCGTATCGATTGTTCGTGTATGTGTTCGATGGCCACGGCCACGCCGGGCACGCCAACATCCCTTTTTACGTCGATGAAGCGCCCAAGCTCGCCGGGGAGTGAACGTGTTTCACGACTCCAGCCAAGTTCGCCGCCGGCCAGAGGCCGAACTCTGCGGCGCTGAATTCGTCACGCTCGAAGGCACGCAGTTCTACCGCCTCCCGCAGTATGAGCGCCTGCGGCCGTTCCTAATGACGCTGGTCAGCCCCGCCGATCATTGGCTTTTTCTCTCCAGCACTGGCGCCCTGACCGCCGGCCACCGCAACCCCGACCACGCGCTGTTTCCTTATTATACCGAGGACAAGCTCCACGACTCCGCCGACATCACTGGCAGCAAAACCCTCCTGCGCGTGGACCACGGCGGCCGCATCCGCCTCTGGGAACCGTTTTCCGAACGCCAGCGCGGACAATATCGACTCCAACGTACGCTCTACAAAGCGCTGCGCGGGAACCAAGTGATCTTCGAGGAACGCAATGAAACGCTCAAATTAGTCTTCCGCTATGGGTGGTTTCTCAGTGAGCAGTTCGGGTTCGTCCGCAAAGCGTCGCTTCAGTCCACCGGCGCTCACCGGCTCCGCGTGAACCTGCTCGATGGCGTGCAGAACCTGGTGCCCAGCGGCATCGGAAGCCAGTTTCAGCTCGAAAAAAGCGTGCTGCTGGATGCCTACAAGAAAAACGAGCTCATTCCGCAAACCGGGCTTGGCCTCTTCCGCCTGAGCTCGATTCCGCTGGACCGGCCGGAGCCGGCCGAAGCTCTTCGCGCCACGACCGTATGGTCCGTTGGTTTTACGCACAGCCGGAGGTTGCTTTGTTCGCGGCAGCTCGAGGCCTTCCGCCAGGGCACTGCGCTGCGCCAGGAGGTCGATATCCGCGCCGAGCGGGGCGCTTACTTCCTCAACGCCGTTTTCACGCTGCGACCACGCCAGACACGCACCTGGCTGCTCGCCGCCGATACTGACCGTAGCGCGTCGGATGTCGCCGCCTTGAACCAATGGTTGCGGCGCCCGGCACATCTGCGCCGGGCGGTGGAGGCTGACATCGCACGCGGCACGACGGAGCTCGAACAACTCGTCGCCAAAGGGGATGGACTGCAGAAAACCGCGCGACCTTTGGGCGATGCGCGCCACTATGGCAACGCCCTGTTCAACCTCATGCGCGGTGGTGTGTTCGAGCATGACTACCTCATCAACGTCGCCGACCTCGAGCAGTTTGTCCGCCACGGCAACCGGGCCGTCGCGCAACGCCACGCCCCTTTCTTCCGCAAACTGCGCCGAATCGCCACCGCCGGCGCAGCGCGGGCTTTAGTTGGCGGAGCGCGGACGTCAATCGGCGGAGCGCGGACTTTAGTCCGCAGCCATGTAGAATCCCTCAGCCGGCTCGACAATCGAGGCAGCCTTGCCATTCAGAAGTTGCTGCGGACTCAAGTGCCTGCTCCCGTCACCGCCAATCAGGCTGGGCCGACCCTGCGCCAGGTTATGGCTATGGCCATTCGCGCGGCCGACCCCGACCTGGAGCGCTTCTGCCGCGAGTACCTGCCGCTGAGCTTCAGCCGCCGGCACGGCGATCCCAGTCGGCCGTGGAACCGCTTCAACATCGCCCCGAAAAACTCCGACGGTTCCCGCTCGCTCCAGTATGAAGGCAACTGGCGCGACATATTCCAGAACTGGGAAGCCCTGGCGTTCTCCTTCCCGGCTTACGCATCGAACATGATCGCCCGGTTCGTCAATGCCTCGACTCCCGATGGCTACAATCCGTATCGCCTCACCCGCGCGGGGTTTGACTGGGAAGTCCCCGACCCGGCGGACCCGTGGTCGCACATCGGTTATTGGGGCGATCACCAGGTGATTTATCTGCTCAAGCTGCTCGAACTCCTGCGCAACCACGACCCCGGCGCACTCACCACTTTGCTGCGCCGCGAGATTTTCTCGTATGCGAATGTCCCCTATCGCATCAAACCGTACCCGCACTTGCTCGCCAACCCCAAAGCGACGGTGACCTTTGATACCGCGGCGCAGGCACTCGTCACGCGCCGCATCCAAGTCATCGGTGCCGACGGCAAATTGGTTTGCGACAGCCAGGGCCGTGTCCACCACGTCAACCTCGCCGAGAAGCTGCTCGTTTCCCTCCTGGCCAAGTTTTCCAATTTCATCCCCGGCGCGGGTATCTGGCTCAACACGCAACGGCCCGAATGGAACGACGCCAACAACGCGCTAGTCGGCAATGGCGCTTCCGTCGTCACACTCTGCTACCTGCGCCGGTACCTGGTCTTTTGCCAGGACCTGTTCGCCGAGGCCGGTCAGGAACCCTGTCGGATTTCCAGTGAAGTCGTTCGACTCCTTCGCGATATTTCGCTCGCCCTGCAACGCGCGCCCGCCTCGTCCTCAACCATTGAAAGCCCGGCCGCAGCCCGAGCTCGCCGCGCCTTGCTCGATCAGCTCGGGCAAGCCGGCAGCCGTTATCGCGAACGCATTTATCGTCGCGGCTTTTCCGGCAGCCAAACCCAATTAGCTCCGCACGCCGTGCAGCGGTTCCTTTGTGCGGCGTTGAAGCATGTTGAAGCAACCATTCGCGCCAACCGCCGGCCGGATGGCTTGTATCACGCCTACAATCTCGTGCAGTTCGACAAGCCGGACCGTATCGGCTTGCGCCGCCTTTACGAGATGCTTGAAGGCCAGGTAGCGGTGCTGAGCTCCGGCCTGCTCTCGGCCTCCGAGTCGCTCGACTTGTTGCACGCGCTTCGCCGCAGCGCTTTGTTCCGCCCGGACCAACGCAGCTATCTGCTTTACCCGGACCGCCACCTCCCCCGGTTCCTGGCGAGGAACATTATTCCACCCCGGGCAGTCAGCTCCTCGAAGCTCCTGCGCCGATTGCTTGCTGAGGGCGATACCAGCCTCATTGAGCGTGATATCGAGGGTCGCTGCCACTTCAACGGCCGCCTGACGAATGCGGGCGACCTTTCCCTCATATTGGACCGCCTGGCGGGCAACGGTTACGCCGGCCTGGTAAGCCGGGAGAGCCAGCGGCTTTTCACGCTGTTTGAAACCCTGTTTGATCACCAGTCCTTCACCGGCCGCTCCGGGACATTTTTTGGGTACGAAGGTCTCGGCTGCATTTACTGGCACATGATTTCGAAGCTGCTGCTGGCGGTCCAAGAAACGATCGTTCGCTGTCGTAGCGCAGGCTCAGAACCTGCCGTAGCGAAGAGTTACAAACCGCCTCGCTCAACCAGGTCGCGCAACATCGAGCTGCTTGGGCAACTCGCCGCCTGCTATTACGACATCCGTTCCGGCCTGGGCGACGCTAAAACTCCTGCCGAATACGGCGCTTTTCCGATGGACCCTTACTCGCACACGCCCGGGCAGGGCGGCGCTCGCCAGCCAGGCCTCACCGGCCAGGTCAAAGAGGACTTCCTCTGCCGCCTCGGCGAGCTTGGGGTTTTCGTTCAGCAAGGCCGGATTCACTTTCGGCCGGACCTGCTTCGCGACGCCGAGTTCCTCACCGCCCCTTCTGAATTTCACTACTACGATCTGGCCGGGGCGTCGCAGCGGCTCGCCTTGCGGGCCGGTTCGCTCGCCTTTACCTACTGCCAGGTCCCGATCATCTACCAGCGCGTAGCGCAGCCAGCGCTAACGATCCTGTTCGCCGACGGTTCGTGCCGGCGGCAAGCCGACCTTCCGTTGGACGCAGCCATCAGCCAGGCCATCTTTGAACGCACCGGAGCGGTCAAAGCGATGCTGGTCGGCTAAGGTCGGCCGGTCGGCCACGGTTAAGTCAGCAAAATCTGTCGCCAGACCCCTGTGTTTCCCTTTAATATCTGGGCAATCTGTGAAGTCTGTGGCTACAAAATCTGTGGGGGTCTGTGGTTAAGAATCTTTGGCAACCGGTGGCGGACCGTTGGTGTGAAAGGGGCATTTTGGGCCTGGTACTGGCGATCCTAGTATTGGGACCGCTGGCACTGGGAGCGGTGCGCCCGGTCGAGTTTGGCTTGCTGGCATGGCTGACGGTCGGGGTGATGCTGTTGTGGGGCGCGCGGCTGTGGCTCAGTCCACGACCCAAATTGCTCTGGACGCCTGTGTGCTGGGCGGTGCTGGCGTTCGCGGGTTATGCCGTCGCGCGGTATTTTATGGCGGACATCGAGTATGTGGCTCGGCACGAGTTGATGCGCGTGGCGGTTTATACCTTCCTGTTCTTTGCGGTGCTGAACAACCTGCACGGGCAGGATTCGGTACGGACGATCACGGTGACGCTCGTGTTTCTGGGCATGCTGATTTCGGTTTACGCGGTTTACCAGTTCCTGACCGGCGCGCCCTCGGTGTGGTGGTTTGTGTCCCCGCCGCACATCCGCCGCTTTGCGTCGCTGTATCCTCATCGGGCGACCGGAACTTACATCTGCCCAAACCACCTGGCGGGGCTGTTGGAGATGTTGCTGCCGCTGGGCCTGGCGTACGCGGTGACGAGCAGGGCATCGCATGTGTGGAGGATTGTGGTGGGGTATGCGGCTCTGGTGACGTTGGCCGGGATTGGGGTGACGGTGTCGCGCGGGGCCTGGGCGGCGACCGCGATTGCGTTGCTGTTGTTCTTCGGCGTGCTGCTGTTTCAACGGCGGTACCGGCTGCCGGCCATTGTTCTATTCGTGCTGTTGCTGGGCGCTGGCGGGTATTTCCTGCCGCGCAGCACAGCCGTCCAGGCCCGGCTCAGCGAGGTGTGGAATCAAAAGGGCGGCTTGAACGATGATTTGCGCTTTTCCCTGTGGAAACCGGCCTGGCAGATGTGGCTGGACCATCCATGGATTGGCGTTGGACCGGCGGAATTTGATCCGCGCTTTCGGGCGTATCGGCCGGAACGGGTCCAGGCGAGCCCGGAACGCGTGCACAACGACTACCTCAACACGCTGGTTGATTGGGGAGTGGTGGGCACGGTGTTAGTGGCCGGGGCGTGGGCGCTGCTGGGCTGGGGCCTGGTAAAGACCTGGCGCGCCGTGCGGTTGTCCAACAGCGCGCTGGGCCGAAACGCAGGCAGCAACAAGTTCGCATTTGTGCTGGGGGCTTCGTTGGGGCTAGCGGCGTTGTTGGCGCATTCAGCTACTGATTTCAACTTCAGCATCCCGGCCAATGCGATCTTAGCCGTCACTTTGATGGCGCTGCTGAGCAGTCACCTGCGGTTCGTGACCGAGAGGTTTTGGGTCACCGCGCGCCCATGGAGTCAGGGGCTGCTCACGGTCGTGTTGGTGGCGAGCGGTGTCTGGCTAGTGCGCGAAAGTTGGCGAGGCGCGGCCGAGTTTGTTTGGCAACAACGGGCGAACGCCGCGCCGGCCTTTTCGCCGGACCAGGTCGCGTTGCTCAAACGCGCCTGGGCGGTGGACTCGGCGAACCCGGAGACGGCGTTTGCAATCGGCGAGGCCTATCGGCACCAGAGCCAGGAAGGCGGCGAGTTTTATGCAGGCCAGGAAGGGACCGATTACCGGCAATTGGCAACCAACGCGATGAGCTGGTTTACCCTGGGCATGAAGCTCAATGCGTGGGATAGCCGTAACTATGCCGGGTATGGTTGGTGTTTGGATTGGCTGGACCGCTCGGCCGAATCCGGGCCCTATTTCGTGCGCGCCGAGCAGTTGGACCCGAACAATTATTTTAATCTGAACCAGATTGCGCTGCATTACGTGCAATTGGGGGACTACGCCGCGGCCATACCGTGGTTCCAACGCTCATTGCGCTTGGAATGGGAGAATAATGCCGTCGCACAGAGTTATTTGAAGGTGGCGAGGGAGAGGTTGATGGAGGGGGCGACCAATACGTGGAGCGTGGAGCGGGCAGCGGGGAGCGTACCTGGCCAGTGAAGTGCGTGGAGCGTGCCTGGCGAGCGTACGCTCGAACGCGCTTACCCCGGTTTATGTGGCCCAGAAACGCGAATTTGAGCGTCCCGCCGAGGCCACTGAGCATGTTTCTTGCTCTTAACACTCGTGGCTTAAAAATCTGTGGCTAAATTAATTCGAAAAACTTTTGAATACGCGTTGACAACCCCCCGGGGGTGTCTAGAATTGGACCAAACAGATGCTGTAAATATCAGCCGGAGCTAATATGAAATATACTCGAAGCGTGTTAAACAGCCTGGTTGCCTGCGCGGCTGCGTTCGCGCTGGTGGGCACCGCGGTCGCCCAGGCCCCCGTCGATGGCAGCGCAACTGTCGTCCGCATCAAGGGCCCAGCCCGCTATACCACCGGCAATGGCAATTGGCAGACCCTCAAACCGGGCACTGTGCTCAAACCCGGTGCCATCGTCCAGACGGGCACCGCCGAGGGCTCTTATGTGGATTTAGTGTTGGGCAGCGGCGAAGGCAACATCGGCGCCGTGCAACCCGCCGTTTTCAAACCGTTTATTCCTTCGTCGTACTCCTCGAGCTATCAGCCGAGCGCGGCCCAAAACGTCGTGCGGCTCTGGCAGAACACCGCCCTGGGAATTGACAAACTCTCGACCATGCAGACCGGCGCCGATACGGTGTCCGACACCGAACTTGACCTCAAGATGGGGCGCATCACAGGCAACGTGAAGAAGATGTCTGCGGCCTCCAAATACGAGATCAAGCTGCCCAATGGTGTGGCTGGCATTCGCGGCACGCTCTATGACATTTATGCCGAGGGCATCGTCAAAGTGCGCGTCGGCTCAGTCGTGCTGGCTTGGATCGATCCCAAGACCGGTAATATGGTGACCCAAGTGGTCGCCGGCGGACAGTCTTATGACGCCCGCACCGGCCAGATCACGCCGTTGTCGCCGGTTGACTTGCACGGGCTGGACACCGTCAACGCCCAAATGCGCTTTGTGCAGGCCGCGCCGACGACTGTCGTCGCCTCGGACTTGACCATTGAGGACATTTCGCCCGTTGGCCCGCCCAACAACCGCGGGCCGGCGCCGGGCGTGGGTCCCATCATCCCGGGCCACCTTTAACCGAGTTCCAGAACTTTCCAAACCAGAGCAGCCTTGTGTTGCTCTGGTTTTTTTGTTTTTGTCGGCACAGTGAAGTTCAAGCCGCTGAAACGGATGCCGGTCGTGCTGGCCTTGAGCGTCATCGTCCTGATCGGTGTTGTGCGCTGCCTCGACTGGGATCTCTTCGAGCGATTGGAGCGGATGACCTACGACTGGCGTGTGCGCGCCGCGTTGCATTTTCCCGCGCCCGCCGCGACGAACCTCGGGTTCGTTTACATCGACGAGGAAAGCGTTAAAGCGGTTTGGAATGGGTCGCTGGGCTTCAACTTCGGCTTGCTGTGGCCGCGGCAGGTTTATGGCCGGCTGGTTGACGAACTGGCCGCGCAAGGCGCCAAAGCCGTCGGCATCGATATTCTCTTCGGCGAACTGCGGCACGATCAGGCGGAGGTGAAGATGTCTGACGGCCACACGTTCATGGAATCGGACGATTATTTTGCCATGAGCCTCCGCCACGCCGGCAACGTCATCATTGCCATCACCCCCGACATCACCCCGCCCAACCTGTTCCTTACCAATGCGGCGATGGTAGGCGACATTACCGCCGACACAGACTCCGACGGCATTCTGCGCCGCGCCAAAGCGTTTCGCGTCTATCGCCGCTGGCATGAGGCCTTCCGCAAATTGGAAGATGATCCGGAGTATGACGTGGACCTGTCCAAAGCGCGAATCGGGCCGCGCCAGATAATCCTGCCGCGCCCGGCCGAGCTCGGCAATATTACCGTGCCCCTGGATGCCAATGGGAATTTTGATTTAGCGGATTTCGGCGGAGACAAATTGCCGCCAGGGCAACCAAGGTTTGCGAAGCCCTTCACCGACGAACGAGTGTGGCATATGGGCATCGCACTGGCCGCGCGCGAGTTGGGGCTGGACCTGGAGCACCCCGAGGTGGATCGAGGGAATGGACGCATCACCCTGCACGGCCGGGGCGGGATCACTCGCGTCATCCCAGTGGATGCCGACGGGTACTTTTACATCGATTGGTCGCTCCTGCCTAACTCGCCGCAGCTCACGCGCCAGTCGATTCAAGCGATGCTGGCTCAGGCGCGTCGGCGGTTGGAGGGGCAAACCAACGGCCTCGAGGCGCCCTGGCGCGGCAAGCTCGTGGTCGTCGGCTCCAGTGCCGTCGTGGGCAATAACCTGACCGATCTCGGTGCCACACCGCTCATGCGGCACGCTTTGCTGGTCGCCAAACATTGGAACGTCGCCAATTCGGTCATTACGGGCCGGTTCGTCCGGCGTGCGCCGCTGCCGATGGAGCTGGCGCTGATCGCGATGCTCGGGCTGCTCGCGGCGGTAATGACCTGGCAGTTGCGCGTGCTGGCCGCCTCCGCCTCGGTGCTGGCGGTGGCCGTTATTTATTTGGGCTTCGCGCTAGGGCTTTACGTTCACAGCCGCTTTTGGTTGCCCCTGGTACTGCCGATTGGGGGCGCCTTGTTCATGAACTACGTATGCCTCGTGAGCTGGCGCGTCGTGTTCGAACAAGCCGAACAACGCCGCATCAAAGGTGTGTTCTCGATGGTCGTTTCGCCGAAAATCGTCAAAGAACTATTGCAGGCGTCCACGCTGGCCCTCGGCGGTGCCCGCCGCGAGATTACCGTGCTTTTCGCCGATGTGCGCGGGTTCACTGAGCTCACCGATGACAGCCAGGAACAGGTCGCCGAACGCGTCCGCCGCGCCGGGCTGACAGGCGCAGCCGCGGAGGCCTGTTTCGATCAGCAGGCGCGCGAAACTCTCGCAACCATCAACCTGTACCTGAGTGTCGTCGCCGATACCGTCATCGAGCAGGACGGAACCTTGGACAAGTTTATCGGGGATTGTGTGATGGCCTTTTGGGGCGCGCCGACTCCGAACCCGCGGCATGCGGCCTCGTGCGTGCGCGCCGCGGTGCAGGCACAGCGGGCGATTTATGACCTGAACCTGCGACGGCTCGCCGAAAACAAAAGGCACATCGAAGCCAACGAGGCTCGCATGGCCAACGGGCTGCCCCCCGAACCGTTGCTGCCAATCCTCTTTCTGGGCACCGGCATTAACACCGGCTGGGCCACCGTCGGCCTGATGGGCGCCGAGTCGCGCACCGCCATCCGGCAGGGCAGCTACACTGTGTTCGGCCGCGAGGTGAATTTAGCCAGCCGCCTCGAAGGTCGCTCAGGCCGCGGCCGGATT
The DNA here is from genome assembly GCA_035934555.1 of Verrucomicrobiia bacterium. Classification (GTDB taxonomy): domain Bacteria; phylum Verrucomicrobiota; class Verrucomicrobiia; order Limisphaerales; family UBA8199; genus DASYXT01. Next base: position 121,626 of record DASYXT010000071.1, read on the forward strand.
CTCATCAGCCACGGAACCTTTGCGCAACTCCAGCGGGACCACCCCGCCCTGGCCGCCACCTGCATCGCCCTGCCCGTCATTTCCGACATTAAAGGCATCCGCGGCTCGATCCAGGCTTACGAGGTCCCTTGGCGGGCCGTCGGCGCCCTGCCCCTTGACGTCGAGTTCGGCGAGCGTAGAGCGTAGGAGCATGGCTTTCTGCTGAAAAAAGGCCCCCACCAGGGTTGGCCCGGGCTGCGACACGCGGAATTTCGCAGCGCCGGCGCGCCCCGGTGGGGGACCTGATTATTATGGTTTCCCGGCACCGCGACCTTCAGTCGGGGGGCCGGACCATATTGTCTTCCGTAATGGAAAACAAAGCGTCATGGTTTTCCAGCCATCGGCTGGTCAGCTCGGGTTGCCGGTCGGGAACTCCTCCAGCGGCTCGGGAAATACTTTGCTGAAATCCTCAGCCTGCGGCAAGGGTGACGCGCTGGTAAATAATTCCAGCGTTAATCCCCCGGCTATCAACGCCAGAATGCTAAGCGCGACATCTGTCATGAGATTTGGAAAAGCAAGCGAAGTGCCAACTCATTGTGCTCCCAAACCTGAGCACCAGTCGCTTCCTGAACCATTGTCTCGTCTCACCCTGTTGGCTCATCTCTGACGGGGCCTGTCTCGTTTCAGGACGCCCGCCCGCATTCCCCTCCGATAGGTTCGGTGAGGTTGGCCTGCTCCGCCCGCTAGCTTCGCCGTTCGCTGTTCACCTTGACCCCTTGTGCCGCGTCTGGTTAGTTACGGACGCGTTTTGAACCGAGCACCTGCGGGCCGATTTCATGTCTCTAAGCGTTGTCACATTGTGCCTGGCGTTCATCATCGGGATGTACTTCTACAACAACCCGCTGCGCCATAGCGGGTGGTACGTTTTCCGTCGTTTCACCAACTGGCTGCCCTTGGGCATGACCTACGCCTTCCTGTACATGGGCCGCTACAACCTCAACGTGTCGAAGAATGCGATGGGGTCGCTCATGTCGAACGAAGATTTCGGCCTGATCTTCGCCGCCGGCACCTGGACCTATGCGCTTTCGTTTTTGGTCAATGGCCCCTTCGTTGACAAGATCGGGGGCAAGAAGGGGATCATGATCGCTGCGCTGGGCGCGGCCGCCGCTAACGTCGCTTTGGGCGTCGTGACTTACCTCGTCCTCATGCACCGGCTTCACATCAAGTTGGTCCTGGTCTTTTCCATCATTTACGCCCTCAACATGTATTTTCAGAGTTACGGCGCGGTATCGATTATCAAGGTGAAGGCGTACTGGTTCCACGTGCGCGAGCGCGGCGTGTTTGGGGCGATTTTCGGCACGCTGATTTCCTTGGGAGTCTATTTTGCGTTCGATTGGGGTCAGGCGATCGTGGACATGACCAAAGCCAGGGCCGGTGCGCAACCCTCCTGGCTGGAGCTGCTCATCCGCAAAGTCTTTGCGCTGGACCACCAAACCGTCGATGCGACGTGGTGTGTGTTTTTCATTCCCGCAATCCTGCTCGCGGGCTGGGCGCTGCTGGACTTGTGGCTCATCAAGGATACGCCTGAACAAGCGGGGTTCCCGCCGTTCGAAACCCATGACGCCTCGACCGGCCTGATGCACGTTCAGTATTCGATGACAGATTTGCTGAAGAAGGTGTTCGCCAGCCCGCTGATGTTGATGCTGGCGCTGGTGGAATTGACCTCCGGCGTATCGCGCAACGGCATCATGCAATGGTATCCGATCTTCGCCAAGCAGGTGAAGCAAACCGGCGCGGAAGCCATCGCCGACCACTGGGGTTTATGGCTCTGCCTGTTTGGCATCGTCGGCGGCTTCGCCGGCGGGCTGATCTCCGACAAACTATTCCAGTCGCGCCGGGGCCCCCCAACCGCGCTGCTTTGCGGGCTGATTTTGCTGATGGCCGGCGGCATGGCCCTCGTGCTCTTCCGCGCCCCCTGGTTGGTCGGCATTGCCTCGCTGATTATCGTCATGGCCGCCATCGGCGTGACCTCGTTAACCTCAGGCACCGCGGCCGCTGATTTTGGCGGGCGCAAGGCTACGGCAACTTGCTCCGGAATTGTGGACGGCTTTGTCTATCTGGGCAGCGGCTTGCAATCGATTAGCCTTGGCTTTCTAACCGGCAACAGTTGGATTTGGTGGCCGTTATTTCTGATGCCGTTTGCCGTGTTGGGTTGCGGCATCGCTATCCGGTTCTGGAACGAGCTGCCGGCGGCCACCCGCAAATATCTCGCCGAGGTCGAGAACAACCCCGCTGCCGCAGGTGCGGGCCATACCCCCGAGCGGGTTATCGTGCCGGTACAGCCGCCCTGAGCAGGTTCATCCCAAGCTAATATGCCTTATAAGCCCATTGAAGACTACGGGATTGTCGGCGACCTCCACACCGTGGCGTTGGTGAGCAAGGACGCTTCGGTGGACTTCATGTGCTTTCCGAATTTCGATTCACCGACCATTTTCGCCGCGCTGCTCGATGACCGGAAGGGGGGCCGTTTTTCCCTCGCGCCCGAAATGAAAGGTGCGACCCACAAACAGATTTACCTGCCGGACTCCAATGTGCTCTTGACGCGATTTCTAGCGGAAGAGGCGCTGGTAGAAGTGTCCGATTTCATGCCGATTCTCGACCTGGGTCATGCGCACGACCTGGTGCGCCGGGCCAAGTGCATCCGGGGCGAAGTACCCTTTCGCATGGTCTGCGACCCGCGCTTCGATTACGGGCGTGCGGGGCATAGGGTGGAAAAGAAACGGGGAGAGGTTCTGTTCGTGAGCCAGGGACCCGACAAAACCGTGCTGCGCCTGCGCAGTGAAGTGCCGTTGCGCATCGAAAATGGAGCGGCCGTCGCCGAATTCAAACTGCGCTCAGGGGAATGCGCCGCTTTTGTGCTCGAAGACGGCCGGGCGGGCCGCGAATCGCCCTCGGCGGCGCCGGATTATGACAGCACCGCTTTCAAACAAACCATGGACTACTGGCGGGCGTGGGTGCAGCACTCGCAGTACAAAGGGCGATGGCGTGAGATGGTTAACCGCTCGGCGTTGGTGCTGAAGTTGCTGACTTCGGCGAAGTTCGGGTCGATCGTCGCCGCGCCGACGTTTGGCTTGCCGGAGGAGTTGGGGGGCGTGCGCAATTGGGATTACCGCTATACGTGGATTCGCGACGCCTCATTCACAATCTACGCGCTGATGCGCCTGGGCTACACCGAAGAAGCGACGGCGTTCATGCGCTGGATTGAAGCCCGGTGCGGTGAGCTTAAGCCCGGCATGCCCTTGCAGGTGATGTACCGCATCGACGGCACCCAGAATCTTGATGAGACCGTGCTGCCGCATCTTCAGGGTTATCGCAAATCGCGTCCGGTGCGCATCGGCAACGGCGCCGCCAACCAACTCCAGTTGGACATCTACGGTGAGTTGATGGACTCGGTCTATATTTACAATAAGACCGGTGAGCCGATTTCGTATGATTTCTGGCAAAACCTGGTGCGATTGATCGATTGGACTTGCGATAACTGGCAAAAGCCCGACAAAGGCATTTGGGAGGTGCGTGGCGGTCCCTACGAATTCCTTTACTCACGCGTGTTGAGCTGGGTGGCGCTGGACCGCGGCCTGCGCCTGGCGCAAAAGCGGTCTTTCCCGGCGCCACTGGGGCGTTGGCTTCAGGTGCGCGACGAGATTTACCGCGACGTGTATCGCAGCTTTTGGGACCCGGGTATCAAGACATTCGTGCAGTACAAAGGGGCCAAGACGGTGGACGCGTCGGCGTTGTTGATGCCGCTGGTAAAGTTCATCGGACCAAACGATCCGCGCTGGCGCTCGACCTTGCAGGTGATCAACGAGCACCTGCTCGAGGATTCACTGGTCTATCGTTATAATGTGCTCGAGGGCGCCAACACCGGATTTCCCGGCCGGGAAGGGACGTTTGCGGTGTGTTCGTTTTGGAATGTGGAATGCCTGGCGCGCGCCGGCGACGTTAAGCTGGCCCGGTTTTATTTCGAGAAGACGCTCAGCTATGCCAATCATCTGGGGCTGTATTCGGAGGAGATCGGGTTGAGCGGGGAGCATCTGGGGAATTTTCCGCAAGCGTTCACACACCTGGGGCTGATCAGCGCCGCCTGGTCCCTGGACCGCGCGCTGGACAGGATGCAGAACCCTTCTTAACGGCTGGTCGGGGCAGGGCCCCATTCATTGAGCAGGCGTTCGTCTGGTGAACTCAGAGGCGAAAGCTGCAATAGCTCCATTGCTTCTCCGATCAGGTACAGCGACCCGGCAATGATCAGGAACCGTTCGGCGCAATTGTCATCGAGTGCCGCGCGTAACGAGTCGTACTCGGCCACGGGGGCCGAGGGGTTGGCGCGGTGGCAGACCTCGGCCAGCCCGTGCGGTTCGGCCGTGCGTTCGCTGTGCACCGGCACCAGCAGAATCCGCGAAGCCGCCGGCGCCAGCAACTCGCACATGCGCGCCCAATCCTTATCGCGCAGTATCCCCAGCACCAGCGCCGGGCGTTCCTGCGGAAAGTAATCCTGGAGAGCCGCGCGCAGCATCTCGGCTCCGCCCACGTTATGCGCGCCATCCAGCAGGATTTGCTGCCCGGATGGCCGGGTGACCAACTGCAACCGCCCGGGCCATTGCACCCGCTCCAGTCCCTGGCGCACCGTCGCGGCTGCAACCGGCACTTGCGGCTGGAGGACCTCGACGGTCTCCAGCGCGATGGCCGCGTTCATTTTTTGGTGTTGGCCCAGCAACGGCAGTATCAGGGTATCCAGCGGCGGACGGCGCGCCGCCGGCGCCGGAACCACCGACAGGGGGGAGTTTTCGCGGCGCGCGGTTTCGGTGATGACAGCCAGGGCTTCCGGCGTAGTGGCTCCGGTGATCACGGGGACGCCGGGTTTGATGATGCCCGCCTTTTCGCGTGCGATGCTGGCGAGGGTTTCGCCCAGCCATTTCTGATGATCGAATTGAATATTGGTAATAACGCTGGCGAGAGGCGTGACGATGTTGGTCGAATCGAGGCGGCCTCCCAGCCCCGTCTCCCAAATCACCAGGTCACAGTTTTGCGCCGCGAAATACTTCAACGCCATAACCGTGACCACCTCGAAGAAAGTGGGATGCTGGAAGGCCTCGGCGGTCTGGTTATCGGCGGAGCTCGCCGCTTTTTCAGCACCCGCGCTCGCCTCTTCACCCCAGCCAGTTCGCAGCAGCGCCTGCATTTCCTCCACCAGGGCGCTCACGGCAGCGTCGGGGATAAGTTGCCGGTTTACCTGGATGCGCTCGCCGAAGGCGACCAGGTGCGGCGACGTGAACAAGCCCACCCGCAAACCCGCCGTCCGGTAGATGCTCTCGAGCATGGCCGCGGTGGACCCTTTTCCATTAGTGCCGGCGATATGAATGAACTGCAATTGCTGCTGGGGATTGCCGGCCAGTGAGGCGAGCTTAAACGTATTGTCCAAGCCGAATTTGGCCCCGAACCAGCGGAGCTTGTAGAGAAACTGGATGGCGCCAGGGTAAGTCATTGCCGAGTCACGTCCGGGACTGCTCTCCGGTTGTTTAGCACAGAATTAGTCACTGGCATAGGAGTAGAGACAATGAATGATAAAATTACAAAGATGTAATGAACAAATCCGCGAATACCGGTGTCTTTAAGGTCAAGATGATGATGAACAGTGAACGGCTACTTGCCAAAGGGCAGGTCTGGAAAACGCGGGTCGCCGATATCGAGATAATGGATTTGGGTCGCAAGCTGATTCGTTACCGGATAACCAAGCAGTTGGGTCACAGGCGTTTCAGCATGCAAATCAGTGGCATTCAGGCTTTGGAAAACTACCTCAAAGCCAATGCCGCCCGGCTGGTTCACGGCACATCCAATAACTAATCGCGCTCCGTTAGGGCTCCTCTCCGTCCTCTGACCAAGTGGCACTCCTCGCGGTTCAGGAGTACCGTGCTCTGCGTGAGCCAAATCCTGAAGGCCTATCAAACCCGGTTTCGTTGGTTGCGGGAAGGCCTGGTTGGACGAGTATTTCGTTTGCGCGCGTTGCGGCAAACTGTTCTGGCACGGAACCCATTGGATGAAATCCAACGGAACCTAAACGCGATCGCCGAGTCCGTCCGCCACGGAATGGGTCAAAGGAGCTCCTGAATCAGCGCCTGAGCCTGTTCGTCGCTGATGCCCAACTTGCGCCAGGCTAATGGCCCTTGCCCATCGTGCAGCACCGGTTCGAGTTCCCCGAGGCTCGGCAGATCGGTCCGCTTCCACAACAAACCGATCGGGATTTCGCCATCCCACTGGTAGGCCTTGGCGAGCGCTTTCTGGAAATCGAGCGGATCATGCCCCTGCTCTTCGACGGGCCGGACGCGCGGGTTAAACCATTGGTAGGTGTTATCCTTGTTGTAGGTGACGCAGGGGCTGAAGACGTCCACGAGCGCGAAGCCTTTGTGCTGGATGGCGCCCTTGAGCACCTCGACCAGGTGCTTTTGCTTGCCGCTAAAGCCGCGCGCCACATAGGTCGCGCCGCCCACTATCGCCAGCGGCATGGGATTGATCGCATTCTCGACGCTTCCATGCGGCGTGCTCTTGGTTTTCATCCCCTTGATGCTCGTCGGCGAGGTTTGCCCGGTCGTCAGCCCATAAATCTGGTTGTCCATGACGATGTAGGTCAGGTCGATATTGCGCCGCATCGTATGCAGAAAATGATTGCCGCCGATGCCGTAGCCATCACCGTCGCCGCCGACGCAAATGACTTTGAGCTCGTGATTACCCATCTTGACGCCTGTGCCGACAGCCAGCGCCCGGCCATGGAGCGTGTGCATGCCGTAGGTGTTGATGAACCCGGGCAGATTGGACGAGCACCCAATGCCGCTAATCACCACGACCTGATGCGGCAAAAGCCCGAGCTCGAAGAGCGCGGTTTGCAACGCCGACAGGACCGAAAAATCGCCGCAGCCGGGGCACCAGTCAGGGTGGATCTTGCCCTTGTAGCTGTCTTTGACGAGTTGAGCTGCCGATTTGACGGTTTCGGTCGGCGGCGCGGTTTCTAGCAGTGTGCTCATAAAAATGTCGCGTGGGTCGGATTTTCCAGTGCGTTAGACCATGATCTCGTGTGCGGGAACCGAGAGCTTCGTGCGCCCGGCGAGTTGTTCCTGGACGGCTTCGACCAGGTGATGCGGGCGGAACGGTTCGCCGTCGTATTTGCGAATATGCCCATGCGCATTGAACCCGGTTTCGGAGCGCAAATAACGGGCGAACTGGCCGGAATAATTGTTCTCGACGATAATCACCCGCCGGCAGCGGGACAGCGCCTGCAAGATGGCATCGGCGTGGAAGGGCACCAGCCATTTGATATGGAGTTGGTTGGCAATCACTCCCTCGGCAGCCAGGTTCTCGACGGCCTCGCGGATCACTCCCTGGGTCGAACCCCAGCCGACCAGCGTCACCTCGGCATTTTCAGGTCCGCTTAGCGCCGGGGGCGCAATCTGCGCCAGGGCCGTTTCCATTTTGCGCGCGCGTTTCTCGACCATCATCCGCCGTTTCACCGGGTTGGTGAATTCGTCGCTAATCAATGTGCCGTCCTCGTCGTGCTCGTCGCTGGCGGCAATGTGAATGTGGCCGGGAACGCCCGGGACAGCGCGGGGCGAGATGCCTGAATCCGTGTTGCGGTAGCGAAGATAAGTGCTGTCGTTATAGCCGCCAAACGGGTTCTCGGCTGCGCCGTTCCCATTGCCATTGCCGTTGCCGTTCGGCAGGATAAGTTCGCCGCGCTCGATTTTCGGATGAAAATCCAACTCGCTGGGGTCCACACTGCACGTGCCTTCCGAGATCAACAAATCAGTTAACACCAGGCCGGGACATTGGTACCTGTCCACCAGGTTGAACAGCTCGGGAATGGTTTGGAAAAGGTCCAGTTGGCTGGCGGGCGCGACGATCAGTCTTGGGTAATCGCCCTGTCCGGCGCCGAGTAATTGCCAGAGATCTCCCTGTTCGGTTTTGGTAGGCACGCCGGTGGCCGGACCCGCGCGCTGCACGTCCACGCATACGACCGGGGTTTCGAGCATGCCGGCCATGCCGATAGCCTCGGTCATCAAGGCAAACCCGCCGCCGGAAGTCGCGCACATCGCCCGGCAACCGGTGTGCGCCGCGCCGATCACCATGTTCATCACGCCGATCTCGTCTTCGACCTGCCGCACCAGGATACCCAATTGGCGCGCGTGCGATGCCATCCACATCAATACACCGGTGGAGGGGCTCATCGGATAGGCGGCGTAAAATTTTACTCCCGCGGCCACACCACCCATCGCCGTCGTCTGGTTGCCGGTGACAATCGCTTTGGGTTTGTCGGTGTGCGGTGCGCGGAACGCCAGCGGCCGGAAATGTTCCGCGGCGTACTGATAGCCGCCACGCGCAATGCCGACATTTTCCGCAATCACGGCATCGCCCTTCTTTTTGAACTGCCGGGCGATCACCGCTTCGAGCGGTTTGGATTCGATGCCCAGCATCTGCAGCACCGCGCCGAGGGCGGCGGTGTTGGCCGCCAGCTTGTTGGCGCCGCAAATCTGTTTCATCGGCATCGGGCACAACTCGACTCCGGGCGCCGCCGTGCCGGGCTTCAGTTTATCGGCATCATACACGACCCGCGAGCCGCTGCGCATCAACCGCAAATGCCGGTCCATCGAGTCCTGGTTGAGGGGAATCAGCACATCATGCTTGTCGCCCATGCTGCGCACGGGACCGTCCCCCGCCCGGATGGTAAGGAACGTGTGCCCGCCGCGAATGATCGATTGGTAGGCGTTGTACGCGTTTACGTTGAGGCCGCGCCGGGCGAAAATCCGGGCGAGGATATCCCCGGTGCTGGCGATGCCCTGCCCGTTTTCACCTCCGATGCCAACCGCAAAATCTACCACAGCCATAATCCAGTCCTTTCCGGTGCAAGTATGAACCCTTCTCAACCTTCAGATTAGCGAGCGTTACAAGTAAACCACAAGGGGGAGTAAAGCTGCAAGAAATTTTATCCGGAATTTTTTGTCTGGCATTCACACGCGGCCGGGTACACGGTAGTTCAAGTGTTAAGCAGAGGAGCCTGCCCGCGTGGAGCGGGGGTCCGGCCCCGCCCAGCACGATGGCCACGCGCACACAAATTGCCCTGGAAGACGCCGCTGAATGGCTCGGGGATTGGCACCCCTTGGCTGAGCAACTAGGCTCGGCGGATGGGTTGGTGGCGTTGAGTTCGACCTCGGCGCTGTTGCGGTTGCCGCCGGTGCACGGGCGGCCCGGTCTGCGCCGGCTGCTCCGGGCGTACCAGCAGGAGATTCTGTTGCCGTTGGAATTACCGGCGATTCAGGCCGCCCAGGGACATACGGCGCGCAACGAGTTGCGCGAGTTGGTGGCGCTGGACCAGGAGCTGGCCCGGGAACCGCTCTTGCACAGTTTTTCCGGAGCCAGCCGGCGAGTCGGCCGCGCCCAGTTGCAAAAGCTGCGCCCGTTGCGGGACCAACGGATGGCCAAGCGTTATCTGGCCGCTGTGGAGGCCGGAACCGCGAACGGCTGGCACACCCTGGTTTACGGTCTGACGTTGGACATCTATTCACTGCCCTCCCGTCAGGGACTGCTCGGTTATGCCCAGCAAACCACGCGCGGGTTCATTTACTCGGCGGCGCGGAGTCTGCGACTCTCCGAGCGCGCCTGCCGCGAGCTGTTCGATGAATTGTGCACGCCGCTCCCGGAAGCGATCGAGGATTTGCTGCGGCAGCGGCTAGCCGCCTGAACTTCATGCATGCCGCACTTCCTCGCCGCTCGTTTTTGAAACGCACGGCGCTCGCTGCCGGCGCCTGGTCGGTTGCTCCCGCCCTGCTGCGCGCCGCCGAGCCCGGACGCCGGCTCAATTGCGTCCAGATCGGCTGTGGCGGGCGCGGGCTCGGTTCGCATATTGCCTGGCTGGTAACCCAAACGCAGGACAACCTCGTGGCGCTGGTTGACGCCGATGAGCGCCAGCACGCAAAGGTCAAGCGGTATCTCGAACGCAAGGGCAGAAATGCTGCGGGGGTAAAGACCTTCACCGATTACCGGGTCATGTTCGAACAAATTGGGGACAGCCTGGATGCCGTATTCATCGCCACCCCCAACCATCACCATGCCGCCGCGGCCGAATGGGCGATCGCGCAAGGCAAGGCGGTGTATTGTGAAAAGCCGCTGTGCCATGATATCGCCGAGGCCCGCAAATTGCGCGCGCTGGCCGCGCGCTCCAAGGCGGCCGCGCAGATGGGCAACCAGGGCCATTGCCAGGACGGCTACCGGAGCTTGTGCGAGTGTGTTTGGGCTGGATTGGTCGGCAACATCACCGAAACCCATAGCTGGACGGACCGCGCCAATGGCGGGTTCGGTCCGCGGCCAGCGACCGAACCGGTGCCCGCCGGTCTGCATTGGGATGACTGGATCGGGCCGGCGCCGTTTCGGCCGTATCATCCCGGCCTGCACCCGCACGATTGGCACGGCTGGTACGATTTCGGCAACGGGTCGCTGGGCAACATGGGCTGCCATGTCCTGGACGGGGTTTTCTGGGCGCTGAAGATCGAGCACCCCAGCGCGATTGAAGCCGAACAACTCCGCGGGGGCACCGACGAGCGTTATCCGACCGGCGGGCGAATTCGCTGGGACGTGCCGGCCCGGGGCAGTCTGCCGCCACTGAAAGTTTATTGGTATGAAGGGTTCAAGGAGGGCGTCAAAGGCGAGCCTTCGGGACAACTCAATACCGCCAAGGGCAGCGCTCGCAACCTGCCTCCGCTGTTGCTGGAACTACAACAGCGCTACCCCGATGAAGAGTTCGACACCAACGGCACACTCTATGTCGGAGACAAGGGCATTCTTTACACCGGCACCTACGGCGGGCGCATGCATTTGCTGCCGCTGGAAAAATGGCAGTCCATGAAGCATCCGCCGCGAATCTTGCCGCGGCCGCAGAATGTGTTCACCGATTTCCTGGAGGCCTGCCGCGCGGGCAAAAAGGAAACCGCCGCCAGCTTTGAGTATGGCGCGCGTTTGACGGAGTTTGTGCTGCTGGGCAACCTCGCCGAGCACGCCGGCGTCGGTCGCAAAGTTGAATGGGACGGGCCCGGCATGCGGGTGACCAATCTGCCCGAACTGAATGAATGGGTTTCGCGGCCTTACCGCCAAGGCTGGAGCGTGTAGGGGTAAGTGAATCTTTTGGTTTTCGAATTTTCCTCGCCGCAACGCAGTGTTGCGGTGTTGGCGCAGCGCGGCGGCGGCTCGGGCCAGGAATGGTTCGAACAGATGGAAAGCGGGTCGGGAGGAATGCAGCCACTGAAAATGGTTGAGGAAGTGCTGCGCCAGGCGCAATTGGAGCGCGAACAAATCGAAGGAATTGCTGTCGGTCTCGGGCCCGGCTCGTACACAGGGATTCGCGCGGCGCTCGCGCTGGCCCAAGGCTGGCAACTGGCGCGCGGGATGAGATTAATTGGCGTGAGCAGCGCCGATAGCATTGCGGCCGAGGCATTCGACGAGGGGTTGCGTGGTCCAGTGGCAGTCGTCATCGACGCGCAACGTAATGAGGTTTATTGCGGCGATTACGAACTGAGCGACAGCGGCTGGAGCTCGACCCAAGCCTTGCGAGTGGTTTCGGCCGCTGGCGTACTCGAAGCCCGGAACAACGGGCGCTTGCTCATCGGACCCGAGGTGACGCGGTGGGTTCCGGATGGCAAACAAATCTTTCCCCGGGCTGTGGCCGCGGGAAAGTTGGCCTTGGCGGGAACAAGTTCTGTGGCCGGGGAGAAGTTGGAACCGATCTACTTGCGGCCGATTCAGTTTGTGAAGGCGCCGCCGCCGCGGGTGGCCTGAGGGCAGAGGGCAGAAATCGGATCAGAAGCCAGAGGTCAGAGATCGATGATCGTTGCGGCAAAAGTGAAACCTCGATCTGCTCACAACAGGTTCGCGATCTCTCCCATCACTTGAGCCATAGCCAGTGCGCTCTGAGCTGCTTCCGTGCCGCGGTTGTGCGTTTTGCTGAGGCAGCGAACCCGCGCCTGGGCTTCGTTCTCAAGCAACAAGACTTCATGAATGACCGGAACCTGATAGCGAAGCTGGATTTCCATTAGGGCTCGGCTGACCGCCTCACCGATGTGTGCCGCGTGAACCGTCTCACCACGCAGAATTACTCCGAGGCAGATGACTGCCGTTAATTGGCCTGTATTCGCTGACTGTGCGGCCGCACGCGCCGCGACCAGCGGAATCTCGTAAGCGCCAGGCACGCGAATGACCCGCACGCGCGCCGCGCCAGCCCGGCCCAGCTCCGTTCGCGCGGCCAGCACCATCGCATTGACGTACTGGGCATTATAGCGCGAAGCCACAATTACAAAACGGCCGTCGGTATTTCGGGTTCGGCCACGGGTATTTCGCTTAACAGGTTTCAACATTTCGCTGGCGTTGCCGGGGAGCCGGCTCAGAGCAGATGACCCAGTTTATCGCGTTTGGTTTTCAGGTAGCGCGCGTTGTGCGGATTGGGATGGATTTTAATCGGCACCTGTTCGAGAATGCGCAGACCATAGCCTTCGAGGCCGACGACTTTGCGTGGATTATTAGTCATCAACCGGATGGTGCGCAGACCCAGGTCCGCCAGGATTTGTGCACCGAGACCGTATTCCCGCAAATCCATGTCGAAGCCGAGTTTTTGATTTGCTTCAACGGTATCATAGCCCTGCTCCTGCAGTTTATAAGCTTTGATCTTGGGCGCCAGGCCAATGCCGCGGCCTTCCTGCCGCATATAAACGACTACGCCGCAGCCGGCTTCGGCCACTTGCCGCATCGCCTGGTGCAATTGCGGACCGCAATCGCACCGGCGCGACCCAAACACGTCGCCGGTCAGGCACTCGCTATGCACGCGCACCAGCACGCCCGACCGAGCGGCCACATCGCCGCAGACCAGCGCGAGGTGATGCTGGCCGTCCAACTTCGACCGGTACAAGTGCAGGTTGAAATCGCCGTAATCGGTCGGCAGCTTAACGACCTCAACCCGTTCGATGAGTTTCTCGCGTGTGCGTCGGAATTGAATCAAATCTGCAATGGTGCAGATTTTCAGCCCATGCTTGCTGGCGAATCTCAACAGCTCCGGGAGACGCGCCATCGACCCATCGTCACTCATGATCTCGCAGATGACGCCGATGGGCCGGCAGCCGGCCAGCCGAACCAAATCGACGGCGGCTTCGGTGTGGCCGGCGCGTTGGAGGACACCGCCCGGCCGGGCGCGCAGTGGGAAAACATGCCCGGGCTGCACCAGGTCGTTGGGCACAGCGGTCGGCTCGGCCATGATGCGGATGGTCTCGGCGCGATCGCCGGCACTGATGCCGGTCGTAATCCCCCGGGTCGCATCGACGCTGATCTGGAAGTCCGTTTTGAACGTCTCGCGGTTTTGGCGGACCATCCGTTCGATGCCCAATTGCTGCAGACGCTCGGAAGTGGTCGGTGCGCAAATTAAACCGCGCCCGTGCTTGGCCATAAAGTTGACCGCTGCGGGCGTGACGAACTGGGCGGCCATGATGAGGTCCCCCTCGTTTTCGCGATCGGCGTCATCGACGACGATGACCATCTTGCCCTTTTGCAAGTCGGCGACGACCGATTCAATGGAATTAAAGCGTTGCTTCATCGGGTTTTCTGCGCGGACGGGGGTACCCGCGCTCCTGGCCACAGATTTACTGGAATTAGACCGCTGCTTCATGAGCGCGGATAAAGTAGCGGTTCACGGCCCGGTTTCAAACCTGAAAGGCCCAATCTTATTTTGACGATAATACGCCGCCAGGCGCACGTACTTTTCAGCCAGCGCTCTCAGCCCCGCTCGCTCTTCCGCTGACAAGGACCGGACCACGCGCGCCGGCGCACCCAGCACCAGTGACCCGGGCGGCACCTGAAACCCTTGCGTCAGCAGCGCTCGAGCGCCCACGATGGATTGCGCTCCGACCAAGACGCCATCCAACAAACACGAACCCATCCCCACCAACACTTCGTCTTGTACGGTGCAGGCGTGGACAATTGCACCGTGGCCCACGGTGACGAAATTCCCCAGGACACACGGCAGGTCATCGGCCAAATGCAGCACGGCGTTATCCTGGATGTTGCTGCTGGCGCCGATGACGATCCGGTTGATGTCCCCGCGTAAGGAAGCATTGAACCAAACGCTTGAGTTATCGGCCAGAGTCACATCGCCCACCACCGCGGCGCCGGGCGCGATGAACACGTTTTGGCCAAGTGTCGGGCCCTTGAGCAGGAAGGAGCTGATTTGCTTTTCGAAGGCATCCATCGGGGTCCTTAAGTTATCAGGTTTCAGGTGGTCAGGGTAATATCGTCAATGGCGGGAAACGACGGAAAAATTCTGTCGAGCGGCTTGACCAGATGGCCTAAGGTGCATGGGTCTATGTCGAAACACATGCCGTATCGGCCGCCGACGGTGCGCCAGCCCTTGCCCCGTTCCTTTAAGGACCTGACCCCGGCCAAGCACTTCAACCCGCGCACGTTTTTTCGCGAGATGGTCTGGAAGGCGCTGCTGACGCGGCGCACCGGCCAGCACCGCCAGCCGGTGTTCCCAAAGCTTAACCTCGGCCAGGTCGCCGTCACGTGGATCGGCCATGCCTCTTTCCTGGTACAGTTCACGGATCTGAATGTGCTGATCGACCCGAATTTTGCCAATTGGCTGTTCCTGCTCAAGCGCATCAAGCGGTCCGGCCTGCGGCTCGAACATCTGCCGCCCATTGACGTGGTGCTGCTCACGCATGCGCATTTCGATCATTTCCACAAACCGACGCTGCGCCGCCTGCCGCATCCCAAAATCGGCATCATGCCCTGGGGCGTGGCCGACCTCGCCTACGACCTGGGCTTTGGCCGGGTCGTCGAACTGGACTGGTGGGAAAGCTTTTCCCAGCGCGACTGGAAAGTAACATTGACTCCTTCAAAACATTGGGGCGCACGGGTGTTGCGCGACAGCCATCGCGGCTATGGCGGCTTTGTGCTCGAACACCAGGGACGCAAAATCTTTCATGCCGGCGACAGCGCCTATTTCGAAGGCTTCAAGGAGATCGGCAAAGCATCTCGGCCGGAAATCGCGCTGCTGCCCATTGGCGCCTATCATCCGGAGTCCTTCCGCCGCGTCCATATGGGGCCCGACGAAGCCCTGAAGACGTTCAAAGATTTGCGGGCCAAGTGGCTGGTCCCGATGCATTATGGCTCGTTCCGCCTTTCCTTTGAGGAGATGGACGAACCGCCGCGCTGGCTGCGCGCGCTCGCCCGCGACCAGGGCTTAACGCAAAAAATAAAGTTCCTCGAAGAGGGCGTGCCGCAGGTCTTTTGAGGGGAAATTCAGAAAATCGCTTGCTTCGGCGGGTCGCCTTGGGATGATAGCGGGCGAGAATGAGGCCTCGAACGGCGAAGTTGGCTAAAGCCCCTGGTGTGCCGCGATGAAACTCCTCATCACGGGCATTTGCGGCTTTGTCGGCCAGACGGTGGCGCGCGGCCTGCTGGAAATTATCCCCGGACTGGAGATCATCGGGGTGGACAGCTTGGTCCGCCCCGGCAGTGAGTTGAACCGCCGTGCACGGTCGGCTTTAGGGGTGAAGTTTTTCCACGCGGATGTGCGGAGCCGTTCGGACATCGAATTACTGCCTGCGTGCGATTGGGTGCTGGACGCGGCAGCCAACGCGAGTGTGGTGGCAGGCTTAAGCCAGCCAGGCGCCAGCCGGCAGCTTATCGAACACAACCTGATTGGAACGGTTAACTTGTTGGAGTATTGCCGGCGGCATAAGGCGGGGTTCAATTTGCTGAGCACCAGCCGGGTTTATTCAGTCGCCCCGCTGGCGTCGTTGGAAATGGAGGTGGACAAGGAGGCGTTTCGGCCGCGCAGCGATCAGTCCTGGCCGCAAGGATGTTCCCCCGTGGGGCTCGCGGAATCGTTTGCCACTGCGCCACCGCTGAGCTTGTACGGGGCCAGCAAGCTCGCTTCGGAGGTTCTGGCGGCCGAATATGGGTCGGCATTTGACTTTCCGGTTTGGCTCAATCGTTGCGGGGTACTCGCGGGTGCTGGCCAGTTTGGCCGGCCCGACCAGGGCATTTTCTCTTATTGGCTCCACGCGTATGCCGCTGGAAAACCGTTGAAGTATATCGGTTTTGATGGGCAGGGCCACCAAGTCCGCGATGCGCTGCACCCGGAAGACCTTCTGCCGGTGCTCGTGCGGCAGTTCGACCAACCCTCGCGAATGCCCGAGCCTGCGCTGAACTTCGGCGGCGGCCTGGCCAGCAGCATGTCTCTCGCCCAACTGAGCGGCTGGTGCGCAGCGCGGTTCAAGCCGCGACCGGTTGCGGCCGACCGGTCACCTCGGCCGTATGATGTGCCCTGGTTGGTGATGGATAGCCGCGCCGCCGAGCAACGCTGGCAATGGCGTCCGAAAAAGACGCTGACTACCATCCTGGAAGACATCGCGGCGCATGCCGAGGCCAACCCGCACTGGCTGGATATGACCGGCGGATGAGTCCAGGCGCACCCAATTCATTACCGCGGCTGCGGCTGTATTCCATCGTGATACCGGCGCGCAATGAGGAAGGCTGCATCGGCCCGATGTTGGAGGCAGTCCATGCCGAGCTGGAACGCAACAGCATCGCGCACGAGCTCGTCGTGGTGGATGACGGCAGCACCGACAAGACCTGGCCCATTTTGCTGGAGTTGGCCGAGCGCCAGTCGGCTGTGCGACCGGTGCAGAACCTGGGCCCGCACGGGTTTGGTCGCGCGGTGGCGTTCGGCTTGGACCAGGCTCGCGGCGATGCTATCGCGCTCATGATGGCGGACCAATCCGATGACCCAAAGGACGCGGTCCAGTACTGGCGCACATTGAACGACGGGTACGAATGCGTGTTCGGGAGCCGGTTTCTTGCGGGCAGCCAGGTGGTTGATTATCCAAAGTTAAAGCTGGCGATCAACCGGCTCGCCAACCTCTTCATTCGAGTGCTGTTCAACTTTTCCCTTAACGATACCACCAACGCGTTCAAAGCGTACCGCCGAGAGGTGATTGACGGGTGCCGGCCGATCCTCTCGCCCCATTTCAACATCACCGTCGAACTGCCGCTCAAGGCCATCGTCCGCGGTTACACCTGGAAGATGGTGCCGATTTCGTGGCGCAACCGCCGCACCGGCGAGTCCAAGCTCAAGATTCAGGAAATGGGCAGCCGGTATCTCTTCATCTGCCTGTACGTCTGGCTGGAGAAATACTTCAGCCGGGGAGATTATCACCGCAATGAGCGTTGAAGGACCATCGGCCATCACTGGCCCCACGGGCACCGCGGACGCTGCCACTCGCGCCGCCGAGGTGCAGACCATCTACGGCCAGCGCTTCGCTCAACAACGCGAGTACCGGCAGCGGGTGTGGCGCGTATTGATCGCAGATTGTTTTCAGGCGCTGATTGGCCGCGACGCCGCCGTGCTGGACCTCGGCTGCGGCTACGGCGAATTCATCAACCACATCGCCGCGCGTGAAAGGTTTGGGATGGACCTGAATCCCGACTCGGCGCGGATGCTGTCGCCCGGCATCGGCTTCTTTCAGCAGGACTGCTCAGAAGCCTGGCCGCTGCCGGAGAAGAGCCTCGACGCGGTTTTCACGAGCAACTTTTTCGAGCACTTGCCGGACAAAGCCACGCTGGGGCGCACACTGACGCAAGCGCACCGGTGCTTGAAGCCGGGCGGACGCCTGATCGCGCTGGGCCCGAACATCAAGTACTTGCCCGGCGCGTATTGGGATTTCTGGGACCATTACCTGCCGCTGACCGAGCTCTCTCTCTGCGAGGGATTGCGCAACCGCTGCTTCGAAATCGAGCGCTGCGAGCCGCGTTTCTTGCCCTACACGATGGTCGGCGGCCGGCAATATCCCATCCCTTTCCTGCGGCTATATCTGAAACTGCCGCTGGTGTGGCGGTTTTTGGGGAAGCAGTTCTTAGTCGTGGGGAAAAGGGTGTCTTCCTGAAGGGGCATTTCCTGGGTGGGCAGAATAGGGCGGCATACGATTAAACAAAGCGCCAGAGGGCTGGCGCAGTCCAAAAGCTGGCGCTCCTGGGTCGCGAAGCGTCATGGACTGCGGGGCAGAATAGGGCGGCATACGATTAAACAAAGCGCC
>DASYXT010000074.1:0-2393 GCA_035934555.1 Verrucomicrobiia bacterium
CGGTAATGGCCCCACCAATGATGGCCATGCCACCAACCGGGCCCGATACCGATGTAGAAGCTGGGCGTGGGGGCGTAGACCACCGGCGGGGCGCTATAGACCACTGATGGGGCGACCACCGGGACCGGAGCCGCATAGGCCACCGGCGGGACGGCCTGGTAGACCGCCGGAGATGCCGCCTGGTAAACCGGTGCCGGAGGAACGACAGGCGCCGGGGCCATCGCCGGGGCCGGGGCTTGGTAGACCGGTGCCGGAGACTGATAGACCACGGCCGGCGGGGCCGTATAGACCGGCGCCGGGGTCACGTAAACCGCTGCCGGGGCGCTATACGTCAGCCCGGGCAAAGGGATTCCCACTCCAATGTTCAGGCGGACTCCAGCCTGCGCGACTGTTGCCGCCCCGACTACTCTCCCACCTAACAGAAGTAGCTTTTTCATACATCCATTGGACGTATGGCCCCTCCTCTAAGTTCATGCTGGCGCGGGCTTTTTTTGGCGGTTTTCCCTTGAATAAATCCTGGCCCGAAGCGTCTGCGCTGCCCGGGCGATGGGTGGGGGGGAGCCGCTGGTCGTCCTCGTCCTCGTCCTCGTCCTCGGTTTTGAGGAAGAGGACGAGAACGAGGACGAGTTGATATAGAGAATTGGCTAGGCGAGCACTTGGTGCTACACCCAGCCAATCCATATGATTAACGCAAAAAACCATGCCTCGAATTCCAAGAAAGTAAACATCATAAAGCTCTCGGCCGACGTGCATCAGCGCCGGTTCAAGGTCAGCCGTCAAATTGGAGAGCAAAACATCCAACCCGCGCAGGTCTTCGAGCCTGAGGAAGCTTTTGAATGGGCCCTCAAGCAACAAGAGCTGGCCGAACGGGTGGTCTTTTGCTACGAAGCGGGTTTTTCGGGCTTCAGTCTGGCGCGGCGGCTGCAGAGCCGTGGGGTGGAGGCCATCGTGATGTGTCCCCAGCGGCTGGATGAGCGTTGCAAACGGGTCAATACCGATAAGCGCGACGCACGGGCCATCGCTGGCCGGCTCGATCGCTACTTGGCTGGCAATACCGAGGCGTTGGTGCGGGTGCGCATTCCCAGCGAGGCAGAGGAAGACGAGCGGGCCTTGAGCCGACAACGGGCTCAGATGCTCAAGGCGCGCAAGCAGTTTGAAGCCCAGGGGCGCAGCTTGCTGCGCTATAAGGGCTTGAGTTGTCCGGCGTATTGGTGGCGGTGTACTGATGCTCATTGGCCGCAGCGAGTCCAGCAGGAGGGCTGGCCCCAGCTCATCGTGGAACTGCTGGAGGGCTACCGGCGCTTGGCACTGGCGGCGGACCAAGAGGTGGCGGCGCTGAGCCTCAAGCTGGAGCAGGCAGCCGCAGCGCATCTGCCTCCAAGCATGCCCAGCCTGCCCTCCGGCTTTGGCGAACTGAGCATGGAAATCCTCCGCCGTGAGGTGTGTGACTGGAACCGGTTCAAG
This sequence comes from Verrucomicrobiia bacterium, assembly GCA_035934555.1. GTDB lineage: Bacteria > Verrucomicrobiota > Verrucomicrobiia > Limisphaerales > UBA8199 > DASYXT01. The sequence goes on from DASYXT010000074.1 coordinate 1,465, forward strand.
AACCGGCGGCAGGTGGGCAGCTTTTTTGGGATGGTGTGCGCCGAGAGCAGCACCGGGGACCAGCAAGCCCAGGGCTCAATCACCAAAACGGGCAACCCTCGGGGTCGGCATGCGCTGAACGAGCTAGCCTGGCGCGTGCTGCACTTCCAACCGGACTACCGGCTGGTCAAAAAGTTTAAGCCGCGCATAGACCAAGCCAGGCCCCGTTCGGTGGCACGCAAGAAACTCATCGTCGCCCTGGCGCGCCAACTCGCCGTGGACCTGTGGCGGCTCTACACCGGGCAGACCACCTTGGCCAAGCTCGGCCTGAAGAAAACAGCCAAGGAATACGTGCTCTATCCCCCTGCCGTGTAAGCCAGCCCCAACCCAGTGAAGGCCCAGGCCAATAGAGTCAATTTGGGAATGGCGCGCGTTCGTCGATCGTCCTTGGGTTCCCACCCGCTGACGAGTTTGAACCGCTCATTCCTCCCCCTGACTGAAGTATCGGATAGTCAAAATGTGACTGTGCCTGCGAGCACACGCACGAATAGGAGGTGGATGCGCAGCTCCGCTGCCGCTCGCCCCGGGAGGAAACATGCCCCAAAGAGCCTGTTGGCAGCCTCGCTGAAGCTCCACAACAAGTAATCACCGCCCTTGCGTTGTATGCCCCTTTGAGATAAGACAAAACTGACCAAGAAAAACGGAGCGAGGGGAGTCGGCAGAGCTCTTAAGTGTGCCCCCGGCTTCCTTCGTTTCGAATGAATACCTAACAAATCCTCCAAGTGCCCTCTTGACGTTCTCCATAGGAGGACGAGGACGAAGAGGAAGGAGGACGCCGCGCGCTTTCGGTCTTTCCCGGCCACTCCAGGCACAAGCTCACGGAACAGAACAGCACCAGGAAGAACCACAACGGCCGGCTCAGGGGCACCAGGTCCGCCGCGAACATATGC
>DASYXT010000089.1:0-4198 GCA_035934555.1 Verrucomicrobiia bacterium
TCTTCGTCCGATCATGCCGGGCTCAACCCGCGCGGCAGCCGAGTCATCGTGTGGTTTGATGATGACAGCAGTGTGACCATTTCGGGGCTCCACATCGCTGCCATCGAGAAAGGGCTCTCGAACGGCGGTGGGAACGGCGAATCCTGAAGAGTGCGGAGCGGGCCGGGAAGAGGGCTCCAGATGGCAAATAAAGCTGGTCGGCGCGCGGAGCCAGCAAATACACCCCTAGTTGAACAAGCCCCTATGGCACTTGTGTTTGTGGGTTGGGTTTTGGTGTGAGGGCCAGGGCGCTATTGCCGTCCCGCCCACGGCCGAAAGGTCCAGCAGAGGCCACCCCGCTGGGGTTTGGGCCATTGGAAGGGGGCGGCTTTCCTATAAACGGGCCACCCCGCTGGGGTTTTTCCTGGGCACGCCTTTGTGCAGGGAGACCCAACCCTGAAGGGTGTATCGCTGCGGAGCGCGCCGGTGAGAGGGCATCCAGATGGCAAATAAGGCTGGTCGGCGAGCGGAGCCAGCAAATACACCCCTAGTTGAACAAGCCGCCGATGGCACTTGTGTTTGTGGGTTGGGTTTTGGTGGAGGGCCAGGGCGCTATTGACGTCCCACCCACGGACGAATGTTCCGGCACAGGCCACCCCGCAGGGGTTTGGGCCGTTGGAAGGGGGCGGCTTTTCTATAAACGGGCCATCGCTACGCGGTTTTGGGCCGGTCGGTTCGGCGGGTTGGGGTGGAGGGGCCACGAGCTGGTGCCTTGTGTTCTTTCGCGGTGCCGTCGCCACACCGGCGGGCCACCACGCGGCACACCCCGCCCCGTGCGCCGTTGCCGTGATTGGTTCGCGGCTCCGGCGCACTTGCAGCCCGCCAGCACTGAGGCATTGGACGTCGAACCACTTTTTCGCACGCCTGGTTGCCGGAGATGTGCTAGGTTTATGCAGGTCGGAAAGGAGCAAGACGCCGGCCCATCAGTTCAACCGCGTATGAAGAACACGTTGCTTGTGGTGGCTGACCTTGGAGGTTTCAAAGCATTCAAAGTCGAAAACAATCACCTGAACCGGACGCCGCATCTGGAGTTGCTTGATCAATTCACCAATACGGGGGCCCATGGCCGCCTGGTGGACAGGGTTACAGATTTGTCCGGGCGATTCCCCCGCGGCACCGGCCTCAAAGCCAGGGGCGCAATGTCCGACGGTGAGCGGCATAATATCGAATTGGAAGCGCGCAAACGGCTGGTGCGGCAGTTGGCGGAAAGGCTGAATACTCTGGGACGTTCGCAGGAAATTGAACAATGTTTTTTGGCTGCGAGCCGGGAGATCAACCAGCAGCTCATCGCTGAACTCGAGCCGCAGGTGCGCGCGAAGATCGCCAGGAATGTTCATGCGGACCTGACGAAGATCGGGCAGACAGAATTGTTGGGGCGGTTCTAGCTCAGGCGTAACGCGACCCGCCGTAGCGCAGGTTTGCAACCTGCCGGGACCCCTAAGGACTTCAGCGGACAGCAGATTAAAAATCTGCGAGACAGCAGATTAGAAGTCTTGTCATTAGTCACAAACTACTTCAGGCAACCGAGCAGGCGTGGAATAAAAAACCCCGTAGGGGGTGGCCTGTTTATAGTACGGGCCGGCCCCTGTGTTTTTTTGTTTTTCGGTGGCGCGGACGCAAGGCACCAGTGGATTTGAGGAGCGAGGTCCGCGCCACCGAAAAACAAAAAACAATCGGGGAGGTGTGGCAGACGGTCTATAAACAGGTCACCCCTACCGGGTTCCAGCAGGCTGACCGCGAGCACAACTTATGAGGGCTTCGAGAGGATGCGGTAATGACAAGGATAGAAATCTGCGCTATGTTTTACTCATTCTGCGGACGCTTCCAGCTCGATAACGGCGCTGTCATATTGGTGATGGCAGGCAGGCAGGAGGCCTTGCGCCATGAGTGCCGCGCCCTCGATGGTTTGGTTGTTTTCGGGTAATTGGCTTTCGACCCCTTTCGGCAGGTTCACTTCCTTGATTCGATAGCGGCGCTTGGGGTCCAGGCCGCGGAGTTGGACGGGTTTTGACGCCGGGTCGTCCTTGAGCTGATAGACGAAGAGCACCGCCCGGGCCTGATCGGGGGCGACATAATCCAACGCTGCCCGAGGTCCGTCGTAAGGTGATACCAGGCGATAAAGATCGGCCTGTGAAATCAGGCCGCGCAGGTCGTTTTTATAGAGGGCGACGGCGGCGGCGATTTGTTCACGCTCGGCCTGCGGCACTTTGCGGAGGTCCATGTCCAGGCCAAACGCAGCGCTCAACGCCACATCGAGGCCGAACTTTAGAGGCCGATTGCCCATCCGGGTCACGTGCGCGCACAAGGTCCATGCGGGAAAGAAATGGCTGTAACCCCATTGGATAAGGACGCGGCTAGCGGGGTCGGTCTTGTCGCTGGGCCAGAAACAGTGGAAATAGCGCAAGGCGCCGTAGTCGGCGCGGCCGCCCCCGCCGGAACAGAGCATGGCCATCACGTTGGGGTAGGAGTTGGTGAGCCGCGCCATCAGGTCGTACAGCGCGAAGGTGTAATCAATTAACAGGTGCGACTGCTCGGCGGGCGGCAAATAGGTCGAGCCCGGCTGCGTGACGTAGCGATTGGCGTCCCACTTCAAGTATGAGATGCCACGATTGCGGCCGAGGGTGCCATCGATCACCTTCCAGGCAAATTGGCTCACTTCCGGCCGGCTGAGGTCGAGGTCGAGTTGATTGCGGCTCAAATCCAAGGCGCGATGCGGCTGGCGGATCGCCCAATCCGGGTGAGCTTCAAACAAATCGCTGACGGGGTTGACCATCTCCGGTTCAAGCCAAATCCCGAAGTTCACGCCGCGCGCTTTGGCTTGCTCAGCCAAGTACGACAAACCGCGCGGCAGTTTGTTGGTGTTCACCTGCCAATCGCCCAACCCTGCGCGGTCGTTATTTCGTGGATGCCGGTTGCCAAACCAACCGTCGTCCAGGAGAAAGGTTTCCGCACCCACTTCTCGAGCGCCATCGAAAAGCCCCACCAGAGTTGCTTCGTCGAAGTTGAAGAAGGTCGCTTCCCAATTATTCAGGAGCACGCGCCGAGGGCGGGAGGCATCGCGCACGCCGTAACTGCGCGCCCAGCGATGGAAATTGCGGCTGACCTGGCCCTTGCCTGCCCTGCTCCAGGTCCACAACATGCCGGGAGTGGTAAAGGTCGGGCCCGGCGCGAGGTGGTATTGCGAACCGAAAGGATTGATGCCGCACAGCGCGCGCACGCGCCGGTTCCAGTCCATCTCGAAGGCCAATTGGTAACTGCCCGACCATTCGAGCGAGCCGCCAATCACCTCGCCGGTTTCTTCGTCGGCAGGGCGGTCGAGCGCCAGCAAGAACGACGGGAAGCGGAATTGACTGGCGCGGACGCCGAGTTTGGAATCCAAGACTTTGATTCCAGGCCCGAGCTGTTCTTCCGCCAGGTTCGCTTCATCGGCCCAATTGCCGTGAAACTGAGTCAGCCAGTAATCTTTGGCTTGGAAGAGCGGCGCGGAGGAAGCAAAGCGCGACAGTGTGACCGGCCCGGTTTCCTCGTTCCTGATTTCAGTCCATTGCTCGATTACGTCCTGCGGCCCAAACGTCCTGAAGCAAAGAGTGACGAAGAAAGGGTAAAACGTGTCCTTAAGCTCGATACGGGTAAGGGTCACCTCGGAGTTGATGTTCGTGGTTTGGTGACCGGCATAGACCAGTGCCGTGGACGTGTTGCCGTCGGCATGCGCCACCTCCAACGCCGGCTCACAAATAAATCCGTCGCCCGCTTGCGGGTAGAACTCTGCCTCGCGGGCGGGATTTTTGCGGGGAGCAGCGACTTCCTTTTCGGCGGCGCCGTAGGCTAATTGGTAAAGGCGATGGTCGCCGGCGACGAACAGCACCAAGGCCGAATGCGCCGTGGTGATGCGGATGATGGGCCCTTGCTGGGCGAGAGCAGGGCCAGCCGCAAAGCCAAGAAATAAAATGAAGAGGGATCGCAGGCATGTTGAGAGGACCGTGGGATGGGCTACATAAAGGGCCCCCTCACCCCGGCCCCACTGCCGTTGAAATAGCATAACATAATATTATTCAATAAGTTATGACTTGTACTTTTTTGACTACTTCACCATTAATCTGGGGATGCAAACTCTTATCACCACCTTCCCCCAGTACCTCAACCTGCTTATTGAGAAGCT
>DASYXT010000096.1:0-147195 GCA_035934555.1 Verrucomicrobiia bacterium
TCTTCGTCCGATCATGCCGGGCTCAACCCGCGCGGCAGCCGAGTCATCGTGTGGTTTGATGATGACAGCAGTGTGACCATTTCGGGGCTCCACATCGCTGCCATCGAGAAAGGGCTCTCGAACGGCGGTGGGAACGGCGAACCCTGAAGGGTGCGGAGCGCGCCGGGGAGAGGGCATCCAAGTGGCAAATAAAGATGGTTGGCGCGCGGAGCGAGCAAATACACCCCTGGTTGAACAAGCCGCTAACCGTCCGCCAGCGCGCGGTTTCTCGTTTCCACGCAGGGCAGATGCGGGTTTATGAGCGCCGCCCTGAAGCTGGAGTCGCTTATATGAAGAGGGCGTTAGTACCTAAAATTCCGCCAGGCCTCCCGGATGATTGGAATATCGGGTCTGTAGCAGAATTTGTGGGTAAATCCATTTGAGAAATGGCGGCCTGCCGGCCGGGGAGACGATGAGTTTTTCGCTTTGACCATGGCTTGCGGAGGCATCCGAAAAGCAAACACCCGACCCAAGCGAGTGCTTGGACCGGGCGGGATGCAGTCTCTGCAATCCATGGACGGTCCGGTGCTCGGGTTGCACTCCTGCAGAGCCCTATCCCCCGGACCGCGAGGTAAACAGCATTGTGGGTACGTTTTGGGACGGGGTGGGCTGGCATGGATTTCTCGCCACCCTGGCCACACCGCCGCAGCTAGCTATTACGAAAGCGGGGGGTGCGGTTAAAATCTCCTGGCCTTATCCTTCCACAGGCTGGAGCCTCCAGCAGAACGCGGACTTTGGCACAACGAACTGGGTGGCCAGCACCGGGGTTTCCAACGACGGGACGAATAATTTGCTAACGGTCGCCTTGCCATCGGGTACGAAGTTTTTCCGCCTGACCCATCCATAGTTGAATGGCGGCGGTCGACTTCGCTGTTCCGGGCGGGAGGCAATGCCCAAAGCAAATCGTAGGAAATCGCATTATGTTGCAACGAAAGCGTGACGCACTGAGCGCTCCGCGGGGTGTTCAGGATGAACTACTTTAGACATAGGACGTGTCAGTTGACGAGTACATCGATATGGGTGCCTTGGGGGCCGCCGCGATAAACGCGCTCGGTGGCCTTCTGAAAGTCGGAAGCTTTTGCCTTGGTGATATCGACAAACGTCTGCGGGTTGCGATCCGTCAGCGGGAACCACGAGCTTTGGATCTGCAGCATGATCCGGTGTCCGGTGCGGAAGGTGTGGAGGACGTCGGGCATCACGAACTCGATTTTGGTTGGCTGGCCGGGTGTAAAAGGCTCCGGCCGTGAGAAGCTGTTGCGGAATTTGCCGCGAAATGGTTCCCCGCGCAGCATCTGCTGGTAACCCGCCAAGTGCACCCCCGGCGGATTGGCAGGCGAGTCGGGATAGTCGTTAGGATAAACATCGATCAACTTCACCACGAAATCCGAATCGGTCCCCGATGTCGAGACGCGCAACACCGGCGTGACCGGTCCGGCGATGGTGACCTCGGCCTCGAGGGGTTCGGTCTGATAAGTGAGCACGTCGGTGCGGCGCGAGGCGAAGCGCTGGTCGCACGTCATGTAATCACCGGGCATGCCCGAGCCGATGTCGCCCGTGACCGGGACCGGTTTGGCGGGGTCGCTTACATATTCGTCGAATTGGTTCGCCGCGCCTGGGGCGGGAGCGAAGGCAAGGCCACCGTCTGCGTGCAGATAAAGAGAGCGACGGACGGCCTGCTTCGGTGGCCAGGCGTCGAAGCGCCGCCAGGTATCGGTGCCGGTCTCGAAGACCCAGGCCTTGGGCATGCGGGTTTGGTTGGCGTTCCGGCGGCGGCCCGCACCCTTCGGCTTGAGATGTTGCAGGAAGAACTGCAGCTCGATGTGTTCACGGAAGTACTTGGCCGTCTTCAATTCAAAGCTCAAATTGCCCAACCGGTCGCCGTCGCCGTGCGACCAACCGCCGTGCGACCACGGCCCCATCACGAGGGTGTTGGCGGGGGCATGCCCATCCTGTTCCACGGCGCGGAAAAGCTTCAACGGACCGGACAGGTCTTCGGCATCGAACCAGCCCCCGACAAACAACACGGCCGAGGTGAGGTTGTGCATGTGCGGGGCCAGAGCGCGCGAAGACCAGAAGTTGTCGTAAGTCCAATGGTTCACCATATCGGTCCAATATTGGTTTTCGTGCTTGAGATAGAGGTCGTCGGCGTTGGCCAGCGGCCCCATGCGCAGGTAAAAGTCGTAAGCATCCGGCGTCCCGAAATCGAACCGGAGCCCTTGCTTGGGCCGTTCGGGTTTCGGCCCACGCGGCTTGAAGCCGGTGTAGAATCCAAAGTTAGCAGCCAAATAAAAAGCGCCGTTATGATAAGCGTCGTCGCCGTTGCCCACGTCGGCCATGGGTGCCTGGGGCGAAGCCGCCTTCAGGGCCGGATGGGAATGGATCAAGGCGAACGCCGTGTAGAATCCGGGATAGGAAATCCCCCACATTCCGACACGGCCATTGTTATGCGGGATGTTCTTCAGGAGCCAATCGATGGTGTCATAAGTGTCGGTGCTCTCGTCGGTGTCCTTTGGGCCGTCGAAATGAGTCTTGTGCACCGGCACATCCTCGAAAACCCCTTCCGAAAGGTAGCGGCCGCGCACGTCCTGGTAAACGTAGATGAAGTCCTCGTTGGCGAAAGCTTCCGACGGCCCGAGCTGCGCGCGGTAATTGTCGATGCCGTAGGGGCCCACTGAGTAAGGCGTGCGCTGCATCAGGATGGGGCAAGGCTGACTGCTTTCCTTCGGCACATAGACGGAAGTGAACAGCTTGACTCCGTCCCGCATCGGAATCCGATATTCGAATTTCGTGAACCGTTCGCGCACCGATTCGGAGGACGGAGCAGCATGGTCCAGCCGGACCTGGGCCAGGGACCCGTTGGCGAAAAGCACGGAAGCAACCAAAAGAAGCAAGACGGGACGAAAACACTTCGAACTCAGGTTCATGCACGCTGAGCTAACTCAACCCCGAGCTAAGTCCAGTCAAAAATTCCAGGCGGTCCCGCTGAGAGTGAGCGAACTCCTCAAGGAAATGCGCGTGTCCAAACAAGCCGCCGGCCATTTATTAATAGGCACTTACGGTGGCTTGACACCTGCCGTTTTTGTGAGATTGATCGATCAGCAGTTGAAGCAGCCTAAGCTGGCTTTCCTTCCTGAGGGCCAGCGCGGGGGACCCAGATTCCCCGGACTGATGTGGCGCTGTGAAACGGGCGGCTGGAAAGCCGCCCACGGGCGGACAAGAAGGTCTGGCCTGCCAGGCTACAGGTGTTCGGGGACGGGGCGAAGGGCGGCGAGTAATCGTCGCCCAGGTCACTTCCTGGACCGAGCCCGTCAGCTAACCTCGTCGGCATCGGGAAGGGCGATCCTCCAGGAGCCCGCGAGTGCGGTCTTCTATGTTCACCCCGATAAAAAACGCGCTGGGCTTGGCGCGGCGATACCGCTCTGTGCCCATGCCACATCGGAGTAACGATATGAAACTGTTATTCCTGTTTATGTCGGAGCACCCGGTGCTGACCGGGATGCTGTTAATCCTGTTCTTTCTCATAATGAGCCCAACGCTGCTGGGGGCGGTGTTAATCCGCGAGCGGCAGGTCGGGGTCGTGATAAAGAAGTTCGGCGCGCGTTCCTTGCCGCCGGGGCGCTTGATTGCTCTGGCCGGCGAGGCGGGCTACCAGGCCGACACTTTGGCGCCGGGATTGCACTTCGGTCTGTTCCGCTGGCAATACCGGATTCTGAAAATGCCCGTGGTGGTGGTGCCGCAGGGCGAGATTGCCCTGGTGGTGGCGGCCGATGGAGCGCCCATTCCGACGGAGCGCATCCTGGGAAAGGTTGTCGAGTGCGACAATTACCAGGACGCGCGGAAGTTCCTGGCCAACGGCGGTGAGAAAGGCCGGCAGTTGGGCATTCTGACGGCGGGCACTTACCGCATCAACCTGGCGTTGTTCACGGTGATTACCGCGGCCGACGCGCAGGAGCACGGGATGGAGATGTGGCAATTGCGCCTGCAACGGGTCGAACCGGACATGGTGGGGATCGTGACCACCCTGGACGGCAAGGCGATTGACGCGGGTGAAATTGCCGGGGCGATGGTGGCCGGGCACGACAACTTCCAGAACGCACAGGCGTTCCTGGACGGCGACGGCCGGCGCGGATTGCAGGAGCAGATCCTGTTGTCCGGCACGTGGAACCTGAACCCATGGTTCGTCCAGGTCGAACAGGTGCCCATGGTGCAGATCCCGATCGGCTACGTTGGGGTGGTCATCTCGTTCGTGGGGAAGGCGCACGTCGATGTCAGCGGCCTCGAATTCAAGCACGGGGATTTGGTCGAAGCGGGTCACAAAGGCGTGTGGGTGACGCCGTTGTATCCGGGCAAACACCCGATCAATACCCGCGTGATGAAAGTCGAGCCGGTGCCCACGACCAACATCGTCCTGAACTGGGCGACGCGGACCGAAGCGCACAAGTACGACGAGAAGTTGCAGTCGATCACCGTGCGCTCGAAAGATGGGTTTGCGTTCAACCTGGACGTGGCCCAGATCATCCACGTCGGCGCGCTGGATGCGCCCAAGGTGATCTCGAGGGTCGGGTCGATGCAGAACCTCGTCGATCACGTCCTGCAACCGATTGTTGGAAATTATTTCCGCAATTCGGCGCAGGATTACACGGTCCTGGACTTCCTCAGCGCGCGCAGTCAGCGCCAGGAAGAAGCCGCCGCGCACATTCGCGAAGCCATCGGCGCTTACGATGTGCAGGCCATCGACACGCTGATTGGCGACATCAATCCGCCGGCGGAGCTGATGCACACCCAGACGGACCGCAAGATCGCCGAAGAGCAGAAGCAGACCTACGAGATGCAGGAAGCCGCGCAGAAACAGCGGCAGCAACTCGTGCGGCAGACCTCCCTGGCGGACATTCAGCAGCAGGTCGTCGGCGCCGAGCAAGGGGTGAACATCGCCGAGCTCCACGCCAACGCGCAGGTCAAGCAGGCGACGGGCGAAGCCGAAGCGGTGCGGTTGCGCGCGCACGGCGAGGCCGAGGCGATCCGCGCGACCGGCGCGGCGAAGGCCGACGCCTATAAGGTCGGCGTCGAGTCGCTGGGCGCGCAGCCTTACACGTTGATGCAGTTGATGCAAATCGTGGGGGAACGCAACGTGCGGATCGTGCCGGACGTGTCGGTGAGCGGCGCCAGCGCCAACCCCGGCTTGGTGGATGGGCTGCTGGGCATCATGCTGCGCGGGCAGGGCAACGCCCACGCGCCGGTAAAGAGCTCGTAGTGAGGAACAGTAGAAACATGCGTAGCGGCGCCACAAGCGCCGCTACGCCTTTCGCATGAGTTGGAACAGCAGTTCCACCTTCCCATGAACCTGAAGGCAGGGCCGCAGTCCTCTGCGCGCCGTGTTCGCATGCCGCGGCGGGCAGGGACTGCCCGCCCTGGTGTGTCAGGCAGGCGCGGCCCTGCCTGACCTAAATCGTCAACGTTTCTTCTGGACAGTATCCTGCCAGTCAGGTAAGAATGAAGGCATTGGAGCTGAGATGGCCAAGCTCTTGATTAAGTCTGAAGGGTTCAATAACCAGGTACTGCACCTTAAACTGGGGCGCAATCTGATTGGTCGCAGCCCGATCAATGACATCCAGGTGGATCACCCGACGGTATCGGCGCAGCATTGTGAATTGATCCTGGATGGCAATGGCGTGGCAGCGCATGACTGCGATTCTACCAACGGCACGTTCCTGGATGGCGAACCGATAACGCATGCCACGTTAAGCGCCGGGCAAATTCTCAGGCTGGGCGACGTCGAAATGTTGGTAGAAACCACCGAGGTTAAAGTTGCCATTCCCAAATTTGACCTGCCCCGCCCTGCCCCGCCGGTTGCGCTGGCCGATGGAGGCCTGATGTGCAATCGCCATCCCCGCGCCCGAGCGACGTACCAGTGCACCCATTGCCTGGAGGTGTTGTGCGAGGCATGTGTGCACCGGCTGCGCCGGCGGGGGGGCAAGGTGCTTAAACTGTGCCCGCTCTGCAGCCACAAATGCGAGTTGCTGGGCGGCGAGAAAAAGAAGAAGAAATCGTTGCTCGGCTTTCTTCAAAAGACGGTCAAACTGCCCTTCGTCCATACATCGAAACGGACCGACTCCGAGTAGCTGAGGTTTTTGAAATCTGACTGGGGTAACAACTTCGGCGCTTAAGCCGGCGCCCCCACCAGTTGTTCCTCGGCTTGCGGCAGCGGGTGAACCAGTTTGCCGTAGTCCAGCTTGAGCAACCGATCGGCGAGGTGGAAATAATGGTCGTCGTGGGTAATCACGAGAACCGTTTTGCCGCGCGCTTTAAGGTCCGGAAGCAATTGGGAGTAAAAGACGCGTTTGAAGTGGGGGTCCTGGTCTGCAGCCCATTCATCAAACAGGTAGAAGGGGCGGTCTTCCAGGTAGGCGGTAAGCAGAGCCAGGCGCTTGCGCTGGCCTTGCGATAGGGCGGTCGTGGAGAGGGCGCCGTTGTTGATTTTTACTTTGTACTGGAGGTGGAGGGCTTCCAGGTACTCGGCCGCTTGAGCGTCCAGCCCGGGGCTTTCCAAGCCGAGAAGCTGATCAAACAGGTAAAAGTCGGAAAAAACCGCGGCAAACAGTTGCCGGTACTGGTCGCGGTTTTCATTGGTGATCGGGCGGCCGTCGAGCCGGATTTCGCCCTGCTCCGGCACATACAAACCTGCAATCAACTTGGCGAGGGTGGATTTACCGCTGCCATTGCCGCCGACCAGAAAGACGAGTTCGCCGCGCCGGAATGCGAGGTTTATCGGGCCGAGCACAAAGTGGCTGTCGTCCTTCTCGGAGTGGTAGGAGTGCAGGACACCAATCAATTGGAGGCGCTCGAAAGTCAGCGGTGTCTCCTGCTGCTCGAACGAACAGGACTCGTTGGAGTGTTCGGCGAGCGAAATCCCAAGGTGCTGAACTTTTTGCAGGGCGATGCTCGCGCGGCCGAAGAGGGAAAAGCTGCTCATGACGCCAGCCAGCGGACCCATCAGATAGAGTGTGGTGACGACGTAGCCGGTCAGGGTGTGTCGGCTAAGGGCGGCCAGATGAGGCACAAGGAACAGGATTAAACCGATTAAAGCGAAGTACAGGAAGTGATTCCAGCTTTGCGCGATAATGAAACAGTTTTCCGCGGTGACATTGTGCCGCTGATAGATGTCAGTGGTCGATTCGACGTTGGCATAGTAGGCGCCGCGCCGGCGCCGGTGCAGTTTCAATTCCTTGATCCCCTCGGTCAAGGCGCGGAACGAAGTGAATAATCTATCTTCGGCTTCGCGCGCCAGGTTCAGGTATCGAAAAGCCCGGCCGACGACCAACCGATAGCCGAACCCACCGACGAGGATCAAGCCGCCGACGCAAAGCAGGATTCTCCAGGAGAGCCAGCCGAGGTAAGCCGCCCCCCCCAATAACATGGCTATGTTGACGGTAATGACGGGAATCCCCAAGAGGGCCTGAGTGATATTGAATACATCATCGGTTAGCGCGACCAGGATGCGGGCAGAGCCAAGTTCTTCCAATTGCCTAAGCGGAACAGCCAGGACCTGGCGGATCAAATCACGCCGCAACCTGGCAATGGCGCCTTGCGAAAACCGCACCAGCATGACCTGGGATGCGTAATTGCTGAGCAGCTTCCCCAGCCCAACGGCGATAAAGGGCCACATGAGCGAGCTGAAAGCCGACCGCGGCTCGGTGAGGGCGGTGCTGACCAGGGCCACGAGGGCGGCGTTACACGCGCCGCTAAAAATGGCCGCCAGCGTGGTGAAGACGACCATTCGGCGACAACTGCGGAAAACGAATTTAAGCAGCAGCATAGGTATGTGACGGAACTGAAGTTGGCTCAGAGCCCAACTGTGCCTCGGCCAGCGCAGCGGCCAATGCCCGGCCAAGGTCCTGAACATTGGGCTCGATAAAGATGTTCTCGTGCGACCCAGGGATGTAATTGATGGTCACGCCGCCGAGAGCCAGGCTGCCCCAGCAAAAATCCTCCTGCAGCGAACAAAACAGCGGCTGGCCCTGGGTGCGCAGCAGCGTCACGCGGCCGATATAAGCCTGGTCAACGTGCCTGACCAACGCTTGCAAGTGAGCCTGCCAAAGCTTGAGTTCGGTTTCAGGGAAATGCCGTGTGTCGATCACTTCCTCAAGGTCCACCATCTCCGAGCCGGCCGAGCCGAAACAGCGACTTTTGAACTTGCGCCCCAGCGCGCGCGCCTTACGCCTGACGAAGGCATGGCGCTCGCCCCAGGACAGTGCGGCAAAATCTCTCAACCAGTGTGCGGCGTTGCGGGCGAAGCGCCAGGCGTAGTCCGGGCGCCACCAGGTGACGGTTTCATAGCCGGCATTGGAGGGGGCGCTGTCGAGCAGTGCCACCAGGGCAACCCGCTGCCCATCAAACTGAAGTTGCCGGGCCATTTCGTATGCGACGTTGCCCCCAAAACAGTAGCCGCCCAGGTAATACGGCCCCTGCGGCTGGTGCGCGCGCACGGCTTCGAGATACAAACGGGCCATCTCTTCGAGGTTATCCGGTTCTTTCAGACCGAGTTGGCCGCGTGATTTGATCCCATATACCGGCTGGTCGGGCGGCAAGTGCACCGCCAGGTTGGCGTAGCCCCACAAAACATCGCCGCCAGCCCCGTGGACCAGGAATAGGGGCGGCTTGGCCCCATGCGGCTGGATCGGGACGAGCAATGAATCGGACTGCGTGGCTTGTTCGCGGCAGAGCACCTCAGCGAGGGCTTTGACTGTGGGCGCCTGAAAGACGGTGACGAGCGGCAGCTTGCGGCCGGTGCTTTTCTCGATTTCCGCAAACAACCGCACCGCGAGCAGCGAATGGCCGCCCAACTTGAAGAAGTCGTCGTCAATGCCGACCCGCTCGATGCGCAGCAATTCCTGCCAAAGCACGCACAACCGACGTTCCATCTCGGTGCCCGGCGGTGAATACGTTTCACCCTGCCGCGCGCGTGATGGTTTTTCGGCTTCAAACCGGTGGTGGACGGCGGCGATGTCGCTGGCCTGGTCGGCAATGGTTTGGTACATGGCCAGCTTGCGCGCCGAAACTGGGTTGGCTGCCGGAAGTATCGGAGTCGCAGCGGCTGCGACCGGTGCCGAGCGGGACTTGGGCGGAACAAAATGAACCTGCGCCGCGAACGCACTCGGAAACCGAAATACGAACCCGCCATTTAGAGGCTGCTTGAAGGCAGCACCAACGTTTTCGAGGAACTCCTCGACGGGTTTGTTCTTTGCCGTGCGGACAAAATGCACGCTGACCCATTCCAATTGTTGCTGGCGGGCGATCTGCCCCAACCGGGCCAGCATTTGGTGCTCGACTCCTCTGCCCAGCACTCGACAGCTCAAAAGGAACAGCTCGACCTGCAGCGTGTTGTTCCGGCGTTCGCATTGAATGGCACCAACCACGCCGTAATCGCCAAAGCGATCCCGGACCTCCACCGTCAACACCTGGCCCTTGCCCAGCAATTGCTGGGTCTCGGGTGGGGAGAGCCGGCGCGGGTGGGCATTGAATTGGTTGGTGCGCTGCGTTAACTGCGAAACCCGCCCCACCTGCTCGCCTGGCATCGGCTGAATTGTCACCTGCAGGTCCAATCCCGCAACGAAATCGGCCAGGCTCGGCGTCGCCGCGCGGAGTTGTTCTCGCTTTTTTTCCTCTTGATACAACTCGGCCCGGCGCCGGTCCTCGGTTGTCAGTTCCAACTGATCGAATGCCCAGCAATGCTGCAGAAAGTTTTCGAGCTCCTCCGGCTCCGCCGGGGTTTGCAAGACGAGCACTTCCGGACAGTTAGCGCGCACTTCCGCGCATTCGACCGGGTTATCATCCAGGAAAATGAAACTGTCCAAGCCGAGGTTCAGTTCCCTGGCGAGGTCTTTCAAGTTCTCAGATTTAGGCGACCAGTTTAATCGCATCGCCGTCAGGTGCTCACGTCGCAGCGGCATGTCGAGCCGACGCGCAAAGACTTCCAGCGCATCCTCCTGGTTGTTTTTGCTGCAGAGGCAAAGCAACTTCCCCGCTTCGCGTTGGCTCAGGAGGAATTTCTGCAACCCCTGGCGGCCGGGTTCCAAACGAACGCCGGCGGGGCCATCTTCGCCACAAACCCCCGACCACAGGGTCTGGTCGCAATCCAGCGCGATGACCTTGAACCGGGGGCGGTTCAGCGCGTCATATTTGCGAACAACCGCGGTAGCCAGCGCGGTGAAGAACTGCGGCGTATAAGGCACGTGCCCCAATTCCTCGCTTCGACTATCGGCATATTCCGCGACAGGATACCAGCGGGCCAGTTCTTCGGACCGAAGTAGATACACGCCGGCGATGTTCGCCAACTCCTCGGCTAAGCGGGTTTCGGCGGCTGCCAGCGCCTGCGCGCTGGGGGCATCACGCAAAAGCGCTGGTGATGCCGGGCAAAAGCAAACCAAGTAGCGGGAGGCAGAGCACGCCGCAGCGGCTTTCAACGCCCCAGCGAACTCATTCACCGTCCGGTCGAGCCCCTCTAGTGCGCCGTACGCGCCGGAGCCGGCCACGGCCGTATCCGTGCCCAGCCAATCTTGCAGGCGCAGCAACAGCACATTCAAGCCGCGCGAGTTCCCGGACAACAGGCTGTCGGGAGCCAGCAGTTGTTGAAAGAGCTGATTATATGGAGCGAAAGTTACGGCAGCGGGCAGACCTAGTTCCCTCAACCAGAAACTGAGCGGGTCAGCCAAAGGCTCCCCGGTGAAGGTGGCGGCAATGGCTAGCGTAGGTTTTTCTTGCGACGCAGCCGGCGCCTTGCTCGTTTGCACCAAATTGTCCGGAAGAACCCATTCGCGCAGTGGCGCTTGGGGCTGGTGGATTAACTGCTCGAGAATTCCCAGATATCCAGCGACCACCTGTTGGATTGTCGCGGGAGTGAACAAATCTGTCCGGTACTCGCAGGCCAGAACCGCCCCCTCGGGTGTATCTTCGATCTCGAATCGCAAATCGAGCAGAGCCGCGTCGAGCGTGACCGGCTCGGCGCGGCTGCGGAGTTGGTCGGTGTGAAAGGGGTCTCGGGGAAAGCTCTGTAAGAGCAGCGCCACATTATAGAGTGGGTTTTGATTGAAGCCGCGTTGCGGGTTGACCGCTTCGACGATTTTCTCGAACGGGCATTCCTGGTGTGCCTGGGCCTCCAGTACGCTGGCCCTGACGCGGCGCAGCACTTCCAGGCCGTTTACATCCTCATTCAGTTGCGCCCGAATCGGCAGGAAATTCATGAAACAGCCCTGAACTTGCTCCACTTCCCGCCGCGTGCGCCCGGCCACCACGGTGCCGATGACAAGGTCCTGCTGCCCTGTCCACTTTTCCAGCGTGATCGCCAGGGACGTCATATGCAGCATAAACGCGGTGCAACCCTCGCGGTGTCCCAATTGGGCCATCCCCTGCGCCACCGCTTCAGGAATGAGTTGCGTGTAGCGAGCCGCTTTGCCCGACCACCCTGCCGCGGGCGCGAAATCGGCCGGCAACCGAACCATAGGCGGCGCGCCGGTGAGGGTTCGTGTCCAATAATCCAGCTCGCGCTGGAGAACGCTTCCGTGCAGATGCTCACGTTGCCAGTAAACAAAATCCACGTACTCAATTGGCAGCGGCGGCAGCGCGGGAGCGGGCTGGCCAGCGGCAAAGGCCGAATAGAAACTTTGCAATTCCTGCAACAACAGCGCGACCGACCAGCCATCGGAGATGATGTGGTGCAGAACCAGCGCAAACACGTGTTCGGTTTCGCTTAAGCGGGCCAATCCGGCGCGGAGCAAGGGTCCCCGCGACAGTTCGAAGGGCTGCTGCGCCAGGGCCTGGAGCCATTGCCGGTTCTGGGACTCCTGATCGGCGGGTGCCAGCGCTTGAAAGTCAGCCGCAGGCTTTTGGATGAGGATTGGCAGGCGCGGCGCGACCATTTGGCTCAGCGCGCCATTTTCGAAATGGAACGTAGCGCGTAACTGCTCGTGGCGACTGACCACACTTTGGAGCGCGCGATGCAGGGCTGCTTCGTCCAAGTGGCCCGTCAGCCGGATTGCTTGAACAACGTGATAAGCATGGCTGCCGGGTTGAAGTTGGTCCAGGAACCACAGCCGTTCCTGCACGAACGAGAGCGGATTGCGGGCGGGTCGCTGCCTGCGGCGCAAGGGATGGCCCGGCAGTTGCTCGCTCCAGCGGTGTTCTGCCAAACCTGCTGCCAAACCCTCAACTGTTGGCGTGGCAAACAGCGCTTCCAGCGGCAGCTCCACTTCGAATTGCTCGCGAATGCGCGAAATCACTCGCGCCGCCAGCAACGAATGCCCCCCGTACTCGAAAAAGTTATCCTGCACGCCAATTTTCGTGCGACCGAGCACCTCGCGCCAGATGCCCAGTAACTGTTCCTCAAGGTCGGTGCGGGGGCCGGCAATAAGAGCGCCGTCAGTGCGTGTATCCAGTTCCGGCGGCGGCAGCGCTTTGCGATCCACTTTCCCGTTAGGCGTGAGCGGAAATTTCTCGAGCACCACATACGCCGAGGGCACCATGAACTCGGGCAAACGCGCCGCGGCGACGCGGCTCAGCTCCTCCAAAGGCGGCTTTGCCTCCGGGCAACCGACGTAACCCACCAGCCGTTTATCCCCAGGCCGATCTTCCCGCACCATCACGAGCGCTTCGCGTACCAAAGGATGCCGCTTGAGCACGGCCTCGATCTCGCCAGGTTCAATGCGGAACCCGCGCAACTTCACCTGATGATCCAAACGGCCTAAGTACTCGAGATAGCCATCCGCCCGCCACCGCGCCAGGTCGCCGGTACAGTAAAGCCGTGCCCCGGGCTGCCAGGGATGGGCGATGAACTTTTGCTCGGTCAATTCCGGCTGGTGCAGATACCCGCGTGCCACCCCGGCGCCCCCGATACACAGCTCCCCGGGAATGCCGATGGGTACCGGCTGCCGATTAGCGTCCAGCACGTAAACCTGCTCATTGGCCAGCGGCCGGCCGATGGTGGCGGGTGCGCCAGGCTGTCGCAGAGTGAACGTTGAGTAGGTGGTGGTCTCCGTAGGGCCGTAGAGATCGTAAACCTTCTTGACCGCTGTTTCGCGATAAATCTGGTCCACCAACGGTGTCGGCAAGGGTTCTCCGGCCAGGTTGATAACCCGCACTTTGGCCGGCACCGATTTCAACCGCAGACACTCGCGAATCGCCGAGGGGACCGTGTTGATCAACGTGATTTCGTCAGCGGCGGGCAAAGTGGACGGCGTTAGCGCATTCTCAGCGATGATGATTTTCCCACCCCAACTCAGCGGCGCGAACATCTCGAACACCGAAAGATCAAAGCCGATCGAGGTGGCGGCCAAAACCCCTGCGAGTTCCTCCGCGCTGTAAGTCTCCTTTGCCCAATGCAGCAACGCCACCGCATTACGCTGCTCGATTGCGACTCCTTTAGGCCGGCCAGTCGAGCCGGAGGTATAAATTACATAAGCCAGGTTCTCTGGCGACGCTGTGCAAGTTATGGGGTTGACTGTTTCCTCGCTGGAAACACCGCCGACCTCGGGCAACTCCTCCAGCCAAACAACCGCGGATTGCCCTTCTGGAACCAGATGCGAGAACTTGCGCTGGGTAATCAGCATGGCAGCGCGGGCATCTTCCACGATCCCACGCAGGCGCTCAGTGGGATAACCAGGGTCCAGCGGTACGTAAGCGGCCCCCGCTAACATTGTGCCCAACAGGGCCGCCACGAGGTCGGGCCCGCGTTCCAGGCAGACGCCCACCAGGCGCTCCGGTCCCGCTCCGAAGCGCTGCAAATAAGCCGCAATTTGACGGCTGCGCGTTTCCAACTGCTGGTAAGTCCAGCGCGCCTCCCCGGCCACGAGCGCCTCAGCCTTGGGCGTGCGCGTCGCCTGTGCCAGAAACAGCCCGGGAATCGTCTGTTCCCGCGAGAAGGGCCGTTGCGTCTGATTCCATTCTACCAGCACGCGAGTGGTCTCGGCCGAAGCCATCAACGGCAACGTCGAAATGCTTTGCTCCGGGTTGGCCGCGGCTGCGGCTAGCAGCGTCAGCCAGTGCTCGATCAGCCGGGAAATCCGGGCCGGTTCAAAAAGATTATTGCGATACTCGATCCAGCCCGACACCTGCCCCGCTGCGCCGACCAGGTGTAGCAGCAAGTCCAACTTGGATGTGCGATTGTCAACTGCCAGCGGCTGAAATTGAAGCGGCGCGGAAGACGATTCCGGAACCAGCTCCGGCTCGAGCACCAACGCGGTCTGAAAGACCCGTGCATAGCCGGGTTGACACCGCGGGTTGACGCGGCGCACCACCTCGAAGAAAGGCACCTCACTATGGGCCATCGCCTCGGTAGTCGTTTGATTGATGCGACGCAGCACTTCCCGGAAGGTTGGGTTGCCTTCCAGCCGGCAACGCAGTGCCAGCAGGTTGTCCGCATTAAAGACCAGGTCTTCGGGCACGTCCGCCATGGCGCCGGCGGCAACGGTGCCGATCACCAGATCGCTGCAGCGGGTGTACCGGTGCAGCAGCACGGCAAAACCACTCAGCAACGTCACAAACAAACTGCAGTTATCTCTCCGACTCACCTCTTCCAATCGCGCGACGAGTTCGGGCGGTACCGTCAGTGGCATGCGCGCGCCCTCGCCGTTTCGTTGTGCCGGGCGCGGATGGTCTGCAGGCAACTCCAGCACGGGAGGCACCCCAGCCAGTTGCTCGAGCCAATATTGGCACTGCTGCTCCTGTTTAACAGAAACCGCGGCGCCCCGCGCGACCACCTCTTCGTACTGGTCTGGAGACGATACCACCTCAGGAATGCCCTCTGCGGCCGCCTGGCCATAGAGAGTTGCAAGTTCTCGTAGCAGTAGGCGCACCGAGCGGCCATCAACCGCTAACTCGTGCAGGACCAATAACAGCCAGTGTTCATCCGGACCGAGCCGAGCGAGCACGGGCCGCAAGACCTGGTGGGTGCCGACATAGGGCCGGCGCGACTCCTGTTCCAACCGGGCCATGGCTTGTCGTTCCCGCTGTCCCTGAGGCACCGAAGAGAAATCGAGCATCGGAACGGCTACCTCGGCCGGTTCACAGATGTATTGGAACGGCTCGCCAGAACCAGCGGGAAACACCGCCCGCAAAGCGGTATGCCGCGCTGCCAGAACAGCCAGGCTTTGGTTGAGCGCCTCAAGGTTCAGCGGCCCGGAGAGGCGAACCCCCACCGGACGATTTTGCGGGGCGCGTCCTTTATAGAATTGCTCGGCAACCCACAGCCGCTGCTGACTAAGGGACAACGGCAGCCGCCGCGCGCCGTCCAGCAGTGCGGGCGTCATCTCCAGGTGGATTGGGCACCCGGTCTCCCTCAAAAAAGCGGCCAATTCGGCAACCGTCGGATGGGCAAGGAAATCGCCAAGAGAAACGTCGCATTGCAAAGTCTCGCGAATGCGCGACAGGATCTGGGTTGCCGCAAGGGAATGGCCGCCGAGATCGAAGAAATTGTCGTGCCGCCCAATCGGTTGCACACCGAGAACTTCACTCAGCATCTGCGCGAGCTTCTCTTCCAGCGGCGACTGCACCGGCGCAAACTCCTGCTCGAGCACCGGGCGTGCGTTGCCCGGCATAGGCAACGCACGACGGTCCACCTTCCCAGCGGGCGTCATTGGCAAACTGGTCATTCGCACGAGCCCTGCCGGAACCATATAAGCCGGTAACTTCTTCTTGAGGTAGCTCAACAGCTCGTTGAAACCGGGCGAGTGTGGTGGACGCTCGACGTAATACCCTACGAGCCGCTTTTGACCCGGCGCGTCTTCCCGGGCTACCACAACGGCCTCTTTGACTCCCGGGTGGCCGGCGAGCACCGACTCGATCTCGCCTACCTCGATCCGGAACCCCCGCAGCTTGACCTGTTCATCCACTCGCCCGAGGAATTCAAAATTCCCATCGGGCCGGAGCCGGGCAAGGTCACCTGTCTTATATAACCGCGGCGAATCCACCTGGCCTTTAAACGGATTGGGGATAAACCGCTGCGCCGTCAACTCTGGTCGGTGCCGGTAGCCGCGCGCCAACCCCGCCCCGCCGAGATACAATTCCCCTTGCTCACCCGGCGGCACCGGCTCCAACCGATCGGTTAAAAGCACCACCTGCGTATTGGCGATCGGACGCCCAATTGGTAGCCCCGCCTCTTCGCCGACGGCAGTAAAGACAGTTGAAGTCACGGTGGCCTCGGTTGCGCCATACGCATTCATCAGCATCACCGCGCCACCCACGCAATGCTTCCACTTCGCATGGGCGGTTTCGGATGCCTTTTCCCCACCGATGATCATCAACCGCACTGAATGAGGTAGTTCGCTGCCCGAACGGTCCAGGTAATCGGTCAGTTCGTGCCAATAGGCCGTCGGTAGATTCAGCACGGTAATCTGTTCCTGCGCGACGAATTCCAGGAAACGCTCCGGCGTGCTGATGAGTTCGTCCGTGCGCAACACCAGCGTGGCGCCCCTGAGCCAGGTAGGGAAGATTTCCTCAACCGAGATATCAAAACTCAACGGAGTGAACTGCAGCACCCGGTCCACTGGTTGCAGCCCATACAAGCGCGCCACCGCCAGGTTATGATTCAACAATGAGCGGTGGGTCACTTCCACACCCTTCGGCGCTCCCGTTGAACCGGAGGTGTAAATGACGTAAGCCAGCGTATCAGCGGTGACCGTGGCGGCCGGCGCCCCCATCGCGCACGCATCGATAGCCGCCTTGCTCAGCGGGTCGTCCAGGCAAACCATACGGCGCCCGCCGTTATTCCAGACCCCCGCCAGATTCTGTTGGGTCAGCAAGAGCGGGGCGCGGCTGTCCGCCAGCATATAGTTAAGCCGCTCTGTCGGGTAAGTAGGATCCAACGGCAGATACGCCCCACCTGCTTTCCACACGCCCAGTAAAGCGGCCATCAATTCGGGCGTTCGCTCCAAACAAACCGCTACCAGCACCTCGGGCCCCACTCCCAATGTCTGCAGGTAATGCGCCAGTTGGTTGGACCGCTGATTGAGTTCGGCATAGCTCACCTCCTGGCCAGCGAAGCGCAGGGCCTTTCCCGAAGGCGTCTGCAATGCTTGACGCACAAAGCATTCCACGTAAGTGCTGGGCCCGCTAACCGGAGAGCGCGGCCCCAGGCCGGCCGATGGGATTGCCGGGCGCGCGGTCTCGACCAGGTTGGCTGATTCTAAACAGCCGGCGTGTTCCTCACTCGAACCATTCCCGCTGTTAGTTGCCGCGGCACCGGCATCAGGCGCAGGGGGTTGCAAGCTCGCCAGGGAATCGAGCCGCTTCGGCGGCTGAGGCATTCGACCGCGGTTCAAGACCTCGCTAAGGCTGACGGCCAGTGCTTGGACGCAAGGCTCCTCGAGGATCTTCTCGTGGGCCCCGCTCACCACCGTCACCGTCACCCCGGCCTTCGCCAGGTCGCGCCAGCCATAGTCCGGATCAAACGAGCACCAGAGCGGGTGACCCGGGCTCCGGAACAGGTGAACACGGCCGGGATAGGGACGGGGATGAAATTGGACCAGCGCGCGCACGTGTGCCTCCCACATTTTTCGCTGCTCCTCGTCGAAGGCAGACAGGTCCACCAGGTCGCCCGGTTCCACGCCTGTCGGCATTTGGCCGCGGGCACTTCCACGCAAGCGCTTTTTAAGGAGTCTCCATTTCCACCGAAAGAACTCACGCCGTTGGGGCCTGCTCCAGGAACAGACATAAGTGACCCAGTACAGCAGGTTCCGCAGCAAGCGCAGCCACCAAAGACCAGTCCAGGGAATGCGCGTATAGGTTGAGTTCGGCGGTGAACAATTGAAAAGGGCGAGTAACCCGACCTCCTCATTGAGCTCGGCAAGCTGGCGCGCCATCTCATACGCCACCACCCCACCAAAGCAGTACCCGCCCAGATAGTAGGGACCTTGCGGTTGGACGCGCCGTAAGTCGGCCAGATAGGCGGCAGCCATCTCCTCGATGCTGTTATGTTCCTTTTCTCCTTCCAGGCCGCGGCTCTTGAACCCATAGACCGGTTGCTCGGGACCCAGGCGTCGCGCCAGATTGACATAGCCCCAGAACATCCCCCCGCCCGCTCCGTGCACCAGGAACAGCGGCGGCAATGAGCCCTTGGCCTGGATCTCGACGACTGAGGTCCCGGAAGAGCCCTGGCGCTGGTCTTGATGCAACGCCACGCACAACTGTGCCACAGTGGGCGCCTGGAACACAGTAGCCAGCCGCAGCTTCTTGCCGAAAACTTTTTCAACCTGCGCCAGCAGCCGCACTGCCAAAAACGAATGGCCTCCCAGCTCAAAAAATTTGTCTTCCACACCGATGGGCCTGACGCCCAAAACGCTCTCCCAAATCTGCACCATCTGCGTTTCGGCCTCGGTGCGCGGCGCGGTATATTGTTTCTCAAGCTCCGGGCGGGCTTGCTCAGGCGCCGGCAGTGCCTTGCGGTCCACCTTGCCGTTGGGCGTCAGCGGCAGCTTTTCCAAGCGGATGAAAGCCGCCGGCAACATAAACTCGGGTAATTTCCGGCTTAGAAAATTCCGAAGTTCGCTGGTGTTCGGGGCGGCCGGCCCGGCCGGAACAAAATAGGCCAGCAACCGGCGATTGGCCGCGCTCTCCCCCCAGAGTCTCGTCACGCAATCCTTAACCCCCGGGTGGCTGCTCAATACCGTTTCCAATTCCCCAAGCTCAACCCTGAACCCCCGGATTTTGACCTGCTGATCGATTCGCCCAAGAAACTCGATGGTCCCGTCCGTCCGGTACCTCGCCAGGTCACCCGTTTTGTACAGTTTCTGGCCCGGGATAAATGGATTGGACACGAACCTCTCGGCCGTCAATTCCGGCCGGTTCCAATAACCGCGCGCGAGGCCATCGCCCCCGGCGTACAGCTCGCCCGCCACACCGCTCGGAACGGGGTTGCGATGCCGATCCAGAATGTACACTTGAGTGTTGGCAATGGGGCGTCCGATGGGAACTGAAACGGCGCCCTCGTTGAGCTCCTGCACCCGGTAGCAGCAAGTGAAGGTCGTGTTTTCGGTCGGACCATAACCGTTCAGCAAGCGCTCCGGCGGCCCTTCTCGCAGCACCGAGCGAACCCATTTCGGATCGAGCGCTTCACCACCGGCCAGCACCGTGCCCACACCCGCCAGACTGCCTGGCGCTTCTGCGGCCAATTGATTGAACAGCGCCGCTGTCAAAAACATCGCGGTAATCTTCTGCTCGCGCAAAGCGCGCCCCAGCAACCTCGGCGAGAGCAGGACCTCCTGGCTAATCCCCACCAATTGCCCACCGTTCAACAACGCACCCCAAATCTCAAATGTCGCGGCATCGAACGACACATTGGAAATTTGCGCGAGCCGGTCCCGCGCGCCCAGGTGGATGAAATCGGTGTTCAGGACCAGGCGATTAATGGCCCGGTGCGGCACGGCCACGCCTTTGGGTTGGCCGGTCGAACCCGACGTGTACATGATATACGCGAGGTTCTCCGGCTCCGCCAGCCCCGCCGGGTTCTCCCTGCTCTCTTTGGCGGCCATCTCCCAGTCGCTGTCCAGGCACACGACTTTGGTCGGCTCCGAGGTGAACCGACTCAGCAATCCTTGCCGGGTCAGAACCACGGGTGCGCCCGTGTCTCGAAGCATGAACTGCAGCCGCTCACCAGGATAACCTGGATCCAGCGGTACGTACGCACCACCCGCTTTGAGAATTCCCAACAAGCCGACAATCAGTTCCTCCGAAGGTTCCAGCGCCACTCCCACCGGCACGTCCGGCCCAATCTTTAAACGGCGCAAATAGTGAGCCAGTTGGTTGGCCCGGTGGTTGAGTTCGCTATAGCTCAAACTGCGCCCGCCATAAACGACCGCCGGGGCAGACGGCGTCCTGGCCACTTGCGCCTCGAATACCTGATGAACGGTGCATTGGCGCGGATAATCTGATTGCGTTTGGTTCCATTCCACGAGCAGCCGGTCCTCTTGCGCCGGAGTAAGCAAGGGCAATTCCAAGACAGGCCGCTGCGGCCGCGCAATAATTCCCTCCAGCAGAACCTGAAAACTCTCCAGCAGTTGCTCAATGGTGGCTGCCTCGAACAGCTCCCTCCTATACTCGGCGCTCAGCAGCAAGCCTTGACCGGTCTCGCGCGCTACCAGCGTCAGGTCAAACTTTGCCGTATCGGTCCTGACGGGAAGGAACTCCACACTTAGGCCAGGCCAATCGAGTTTGTCCCGGGATTGGTTCTGCAGCACAAACATGACCCGCGTGAAAGGCAGATGATCGAGCGACCGCTCAGGCCGCAGGTGCTCGACCAATTTCTCGAACGGCAAATCCTGATGCGCATAGGCGCCCAGTGTCGTCTCGCGAATGCGCCCAAGCAGGTTGAGGAAGTTCGGGTTATCCGCCACGTTGCTGCGGAAAAGCAGCGTGTTGACGAAAAAGCCTATCAAAGGTTCGATTTCAGCGCGCGTGCGCCCGGCAATCGGCGAGGCTACGGTCAGCTCGTCCTGGCCAGTGTATCGATGCAGCAACGTTGCCAGAGCTGCCTGCAGCGTCATGAACAACGTCGTCTCCTGTTTTTTTGCCAGTTCAACTATTTGCCCCGTCAGTTCCGGGTTTAGGAGACGGGATCGTTCAGCTCCACGAAACGAGGGGGTCGCCGGGCGCGGCTTGTCCGTCAGCAACTCCGTCATTGGGGCGTTTCCGCCTAACTCCTCTTTCCAATAGGCCAAGAGCGATTGCAGGCGCGTGCCCGTGAGCCATTGCCGCTGCCAGGCTGAATAGTCGGCATATTGAATCGCGAGTTTCGGCAATCGGCTCTCATTGCCTGAGGCGGCCGCGGTGTAAAAAAACTCCAATTCCCGGAAAAGGATATTCAACGACCATTCGTCAGCCACGATGTGGTGGAGAGTAAGGATTAACCAGTGCTGGTCGGCATCCAATCGCAGCAACAAACCGCGTATCAACGGCGCGGTGCGCAGATCGAACGGCCGATTGACTTCGGAACGCACGAGTCGCCGCGCCTCAGCTTCGCGATCAGCCTCAGGATGCCGGGTCAAATCGACCTGGACCAGCTTCAGCTCCGCGCGTGCCTCGACGAGCTGCATCGGCGTATCATTCAAAGAGACAAACCGCGTACGCAGTGTCTCGTGTCGCTGCTGACAAAGATAGAGCGCCTGCTGCAAAGCCTCGACGGCGAGTGTTCCCCGAAGCCGCAATAAGGTCGGAACATTGTACAGCGCGCTATTGGATTCCAGTTGGTCCAGAAACCAAAGCCGTTCCTGGCCAAACGATAATGGGCTGAGGGGCAACGGTCCTGCGCCGTTGCGCCATTTGTCCGCCAAAGCCGCGCGTTTGGCTGCAATCGTGTCAGCCATCGAAGGGTGGTTGCCTTTCATCATGTAGAAACTGTGCGAACGGGTCGGACCGCCAGAAGGTCGTCAAGTTCCTCGGGCGTTAATTGTTCCAGCAGCGTGTTCAGCTCCGAGCTATCTGCCGGCTGACGCGGCCGGATGACAGCCCCCGCGGCCGGCTCTTGCTGCTCAAGGCGCCCCAACTGCTCAGCTAATCCGGCCACCGTCGGCGCATCAAAGAGCAACCGCACCGACAGCTCCAATTCCAATGCAGCGCCCAGACGCGCGATCGCCTGGGTCGCCATCAATGAGTGTCCGCCCAGGTGGAAAAAATTTTCCTGAATGCCGATTTCCTTGCGGCCCAGTAGTGCGCACCAGGTTTCTGCCACCAGCTTTTCCAAACGGTTTCGCGGCCCGCCCCCGGCGTCTTGGTGGTCCGGCTCTTCGGTGGCCAGCCTGGCCAGGGCGCGCCGGTCCACCTTGCCGTTGGTCGTCAGCGGTAACTCCTTCAGCAGAATGAACCGCCCCGGCACCATGTAATCCGGCAGCTTTTCGCACAAATACGCGCGCCAATGGTCCGCTCGGCGTGCTTCGCCGGCCGTCACGATATAGGCCAGGAGCGTCTTGCCACCGCCGGCCTCGGGCTGCGCCAGGACAACACTTTGCTTCACATCCACATGGCGGTTCAGCCATGCCTCGATCTCCCCTAGTTCCACACGGTGGCCGCGAACCTTCACCTGATCGTCCAGGCGGCCCAGGTATTCCAATTCCCCCTTTGAAGTGTAGCGGCCGAGGTCGCCGCTCCGATACAATCGGCCACCGGTCGTCGGCGCGAAAGGATCAGGAACAAAGCGCTTTTCCGTCAATTCCGGGCGGTTGAGGTACCCGCGCGCTACTCCGGCTCCGCCGACGCATATTTCGCCTGCCACACCCGGCGGAACGTGCCGCAAGCTCTCATCCAGCAGGTACAATCGAAGGTCAGGAATGGGCACGCCAATGACGCTGCCCAAACCGCGCTCCAGATCGCTTTGGCGAAGCGGGCGGTACGTCACATGCACGGTCGTCTCTGTGATGCCGTACATATTAACGAGCCGCGGGCGCTCATCCCCGTGCCGCTCGAACCATGGCCGCAAACTTTGCAGTTCGAGCGCCTCGCCGCCAAAGATCACATACCGCAGGTTCAGGGACCGGGCCGCTCGCGCATTGGTCTCAGCCCATATAAGTTGCCGGAACGCTGAGGGTGTTTGGTTCAGCACGGTCACGTTTTGGCCAGCCAGCAATTGCAGAAACTCGTTGGGCGAACGGCTGACCAAATAAGGCACTACCACCAGCCGCCCGCCGTAAAGCAGCGCTCCCCACAGTTCCCAGACGGAGAAATCGAAAGTGTAGGAATGGAACAGAGTCCAGACATCGTGCGAGCCGAATTCGAACCAGGGCTGGGTTTGCTGAAACAGGCGCGCGACATTTCGGTGCGTCACCAGCACACCCTTGGGCTGGCCCGTCGAGCCCGAGGTGTAAATGACGTAAGCGGTTTGGCCCGGGTTTACTTTCGTCCCCAGGTTGTCTGCGGACTCCTCTCCAATTTTATCTTGCTCCAAATCTACACAGAGGACGCCAGCGCTCTCGGCCGGTAAAACCGTCCGGAGGTGTTGCTGAGTGATCAGCACCGGTGCGTGGGTGTCCTGCAGCACGAAGCGAATCCGCTCGACCGGGGCGGCTGGCTCGAGCGGCACGTAATAGCCTCCCGCTTTTAAGACCGCCAGAATGGCGATAACCATCTCAAGGGATCGCTCCAGGCACAGCGCCACAGGTGTTTCAGGTCCGACCCCGCGCTGTTGCAGGTAATGCGCCAACTGATTTGCGCGGCGATTCAGCTCCTCGTAGGTCAAACGGGTGTCCCCGCATACCAGCGCCACCGCGGTTGGCGTGCGAGCGGCCTGTTGTTCAAACCAGTCGGTCAGGGCCACGTCGGATGCGACGCACGGCGTCTTGGGGTTTAACTCAGTTATGAACCTCTGTCGCTCGAGGTCGCTCAACAGCTCGAACTCCGAGAGCTTGCGCTGCGGCTCGGCCACAATCCCGCGCAGAAGCGCTTCGAATTGGCCAACCCACTGGCGCACGGTGCCAGCCTCGAACAAATCGGTCGAATATTCTGAGCGAACCGCCAGGCCCTGCCGTGTCTCAGTCACCAGCAAGCTCCAATCGAACTTCGAACCGCCGTTATCCACTTCGACCCGGCTGACGCTCACTCCCGGCAATTCCCAATCTTCCAATTGGGCCGGTTGCAACGCCAGTACTGTCTGGAACAGCGGGTGGCGGTCGGCCTGGCGCTCGGGGCGCAGGCGCTCCAGAATCTTGTCCACGGTCACCTCTTGATGCGCATACGCCCCCAGGACGTTTTCCCGGACACGGCTCAACAGCTCGGTGAATGCGGGGTCTCCGCTCAAATCTGTTCGCAAGGCGTGTGTGTTAGCGAAAAAGCCAAGCAGCCCCTCGGTTTCGAGCCGGCCACGGCCGGCCATTGGTGTCCCAACAATGACGTCTTCCTGGCGTGTGTAGCGATGCAGTAAAGTCTGATACGCGGCCAAGAGCGTTATGAACAACGTCGCCCCGTGCCGCTGGCTTACTCCTTTGAGTCCCTCCGTCAATTCCCGATCAAAATGGAAAAACTCACTCGCCCCAGCCAGTGTGTTCGCGGCCGGCCGCGTCCGGTCGGTGGGCAATGCCAGAACCGGCAGTGGCTGGGCCAGTTTGGTTTCCCAATAGGAAAGCTGCTTCTGGATCCATTCACTGCCCAGCACATCACGCTGCCACACGGCAAAATCGGCGTATTGGATGGGCAACTCGGGCAAAGCCACCGGCCGCGTTGTCAGCTTCGCCGTATAAACCTCCGCCAATTCGCGCCGAAAAACTTCGAATGACCACTCATCCGAAATGATGTGGTGCATCGCTAACAGCAGCACATGATCATCTTCAGCCAGGCGAAAGAGGGTGGCTCGGGCCAATGGACCGCGGCGCAAGTCAAATGGGCGGCGCGCCTCGAGGGCAAAACGCCCTTCCCATTCACCCGCCTGCCGGCTCTCTCTTAGATCGGCTATTTCCAGCGCAAACCTGCCGGACGGTCTGATGACTTGCACCGGGCGGCCATCAGTTATCCCCATAACCGTTCGCAACACCTCGTGGCGGCGCACCAACGTGTCCAGCGCGGCCTGCAAGCTGGCGGGGTCGAGTTGTCCACGCAGGCGCCAGCCTTCGGCGAGGTTATAGGCCGAACTACCGGGGACCATCTGCTCGACGAGCCAGAGTGTCTCTTGCAGAAACGAGAGTGGGAACAGGTCCACCGTGGCCGTGGGCCCGGTGTCCAGGCGCGAACTGCCGGCGAGCTCAGGTTGGCCTGCTCGCATTTGGAGGGGATTCATCGTGATGGGTCCTTTGGACTCAAAGCGGATGCAGCCGGGCGTGGAAAGGCAGCAGTGTTGGCAACCGACTTCACCTCATCCAAGGCGAAGCATATCTGCCATTTGCATGCCCGGCGCAAAGTGGGTGCGCATACCGCCTCTGGGTGGGTCCTGAATAGACCCCGAGGTGTGCCGGTTTCGACTACTGGGTCGGTTGCCATACGACTCCACCCATCGTAGGCGCACCCCGCAGGTGCAGTAAGTAGGTGAAGCCCTACACGCTCAATTCACCAATACCTACTGCACGCAATTCCCCACCACTGCCTCCTTAAGCCGAGTTGCCGTGCCCTCGAATGGCCCTCTCGCATGCCTCGCAAATTCCCTGGAGCCATCCCGGGTTTTTACCCTATTCCGTCGGAGGCGCCGGGGACCTAGATTGGCAAGCCGTGGGCCAGGCGCCAACTCCAGCGCCCCCCAAAACTGAAACACCTAGATATTTTGGCTCTCAGGCTTATCGAAAAGCGGCTGCGCATTTTAATGGTCGAAGATGAGGCGCATGATGCGACCCTGGTGGAGCACACGCTTAAGGAGGGCGGCTTCGATTTTGTCTTCAAACGCGTCGATACCGAGGTGGATTTCCTCCGCGAAATAGACCAGTTCCACCCCTCGGTAATCCTCTCGGACCACGGCTTGCCTGCTTTCGACGGCTTTAGCGCGCTGTTCCTGGCGCAGAAGAAAGCCCCCGATGTGCCTTTTATCTTCGTCACCGGTTCACTCGGCGAAGAAATGACCATCAAAGCACTCAAAAGCGGCGCCAGCGATTTTGTCCTCAAACACCGGCTGGGCTCCCTGCCGCCGGCCGTCCATCGCGCGCTGCGTCAGGCCGAATTCCGCCTTCAGCGCAAGCAGGCCGAGGAAGCCTTGCTCTCCAGCGAGGAACGGTACCGCAGCCTGGTCGAACTTTCTCCCGACGCGTTGTTCGTCCAGATCGACTTTCGCCTGGTGTTCATCAACTCAGCGGGCGTCAAGTTGTTCGGCGCGGATAAACCCGAACAGCTCCTGGGCCGCTCCTTGCGGGAACTGGTCCACGCCGATGAATGGAAAGCCGTCCAACAACGCCTGCGCCGGATGGTCGAAGAGGGCAAACCAACCACCTTCAAGGAACATCGCATGCTGCGCCTGGATGGCGTACCGGTGGATGTGGAACTGGCCGCCGCTCCATTGATCTTCTCAGGCAAGACTGCGGCCCAGGTGATCGCGCACGATATTACCGAACGCAAGCGGTCTGAAGAGGAAATCCGCCGGCTCAATGTCGGCCTGGAACGCCGCGTCGCCGAACGAACCGCCGAGTTGGAAGCCGCCAACCGCGAATTAGAGGCTTTCAGTTACTCCGTTTCGCACGACCTGCGCGCCCCGCTGCGCCATATCGAGGGGTTTGTCGAGATCCTCAACGCGACGCAAGCCAACTCCCTCACGGCGGATGCCCGGCGGCACCTGGAAACCATCGCTTGCTCGGCGCGTCAAATGGGCCGGTTGATTGATGATCTGCTGGCTTTCTCGCGCACCGCCCGCGCCGAACTCAAACGGCGCCGCGTCCCGCTTGGCGACCTTGTCCGGGCCGTGATCCAGGACCTGCGCCAGGATGCACAGGGCCGGCAAATAGACTGGTCCGTCGGCGAGCTTCCCAATGTGGAAGCCGACCCTGCCCTGCTGCGCCAGGTGTTGCTGAATCTGCTCAGTAACGCGCTCAAGTACACCCGGACCCGGCCGGTGGCTCGCATCGAAATTGGCTGCCGCCAGTCCGGTCCCGAACAAATTATTTTCGTGCGCGACAACGGCGTCGGCTTTGACACGCGCTATGCGCACAAGCTGTTTGGCGTCTTCCAACGGCTGCATCGCGCCGCCGATTTCGAGGGCACCGGCGTGGGCCTGGCCAACGTTCGCCGGATTATTGCTCGCCATGGCGGACGCACCTGGGCCGAAGGCGAGCTCAACCAGGGCGCCACGTTCTATTTCTCACTCCCGCTGCAGGATTGATGGCACAGGAAGCCTGAAGGAAACTGCTTCAGGCACTGGGCAAGCGCGGAGGATTTTACCCTTTTCCATTGCCAGGACACGAACCGTGTGGTTGAATCTTTACAGAACCCGGAGACCCATTATGTCGCTGATGGATGCGTTCCTGCTAGACCCGCTTCCGGTGGACGTCTGGCTTGCGCTCCGGACCGACGGCGCGGTGGGCTCGGGCACACAGGATGACCCATTTGACGGCAGCACAGTGAGCATCCCGGGGCCCACCGTCTCTTCAATCACAGCACCAAGCGCCCCAGGCCAACCACCTGGGCTGACAGCAATCGTTACCACCTCGTCAAGCCACGGCTTCCAAAACGGTGCGCTGGTTCTGATCGACGGAGCCGACGAGGGACCGTCCTATTCACCCGCTTACTCCAAATACTACAATGGCACCTTTGTTATCACGGTCCTGACGTCCACCACGTTTTCGTACCAGATGATTGGAGCACCGAGCACCTCTCCGGCCAGCGGCACGATCACCTGCCGCCTGGATCCTTACCGGTTCGATGCGGTCATGTACTCGTTCCAGAGCAGTGTGTTGCCGGTTACCGTCCATTTGGGGCCGGGGACGTTTCAGACCAAGGGCTACACGCCGACGGTTGGGGACATGCCGAACCTGGGTGCCTCCTGGACCCCGCCCACCGCCGGCATGAAGATTCTCGGTTCGGGAATCAATGTCACAACCTTGCAGCTTGTCCGGGCGGTGGTTGGCGATTCAGGCAACGACTATTTTGCCATCGGCGGCCCGTACAACCTCTCGGTCAGCGCCTTCGAAGCCGCCGATTTCACCGTGGACTGCAATATGGCCGGTCAGCCCTCGCAAACAACCACTTGCGCGGCCATTGCCATCGGCGGCAACCATGTTCGTTTGCGCCGCATCCGGGCCATTAACTTCGGCACGCAGTGCGTCCTCACCTCCACAGAGTGCTTCGCTTTGGCCAGTGGCGGTCTTTTCCCGGTGGAAAGCGAACCACGGCAAGGAATCGATTGCATCATCGAGGATTGCATCGTCGAGCAACCCTCATTCAATAATACAGTCGAGACCACCTGCATTGGCCTCGGCGGCAGTGAAAACGATGGCGATGGCCGGATGAACTTTATTCTGGCGCCGGCCATACGCCGGTGCCACGTCAACTGCGAATATCGGGACAGGCCGGTGCCCATCGCCAGCCTCACGATTTCCGCTGGGGTGGCGACGGTCACCACAAGCCTCCCTCACGGCCGGGCGGCGAACGATTGGGTGCGTATCAGCGGCGCTGAGGTCAACGGCAACACCAACAACTCTTTCAACGGAGCCTACAAGATTTCCAACGTCTCGACGTATACATTTCAGTACACTCCGAACCCATCGCAAACTACTGCCCCAACTGGCGGGGATATGTGGGTCGGACGTTGGCCAAGCTTGCCCAATGGAATCGTGGGCATTTCAGGAAGTGGCACCGTTACCGTTCAAACGGCGGCCCCTCACTTCCTTGCCCCGGGGAGCACCGTACAGATCGGCGGAACGACCCCTGGGGACTACGGCGGCGCTTATCAAGTCAACGTCATCCCCACCAGCCCCACTGGCCAGGCTTACGAATTTACCTACACCCCAAGCGGCAATCCGGGGTGGATCTCCGGCGGCTTCATTGGCGTTTCGTTTTTCGTCCTGACGGGCGGGGGCAGCACTGCCTCGGTGGTTGAAGGCAATATTGTACTCAATGCCAAGTACGGCGGCCCGCATCACGACACCTTTACCACCCGCGACCAAACCGTGCGCAACAATTACTTCCGGGCCGTGATGACTGGTTCGGATGAGGACCTGGAAACCCTAAGTTACAGCAGGACGACCGGGGTGGTTCCACTCGCCTCGGTGTATAACGGTGGCAGCGGCTCCATCGCGACTGCGACCACAAAGACGGGATATGGGAATCATGGGTTTGTCGCGGGCAACTCGGTCGTGATTTCCGGGGCCAGCGGCTCGGATGGGGAACAGTACTACAACAGTCCTCTAGACGCCAACGGCGTGCCTAAAGCCTGGACCGTCTTGGCTAGTCCGGCCCCCACAGCCACAACGTTTGCGTACGACCTAAGCCAGTGGGAGACGAGCTTTCCCACTGCGGAGGCCACAAACGCTTCATACGTGCCGCCGGACAACCAGCGATTGCTGTACTCGTTGACCTATGACCCCACGACGCTAATTGCGACAGCCACGGTAGACCCAAACCTTTTCTCAAATGGCCACGGTCTTTCTATTGGAGACGCGGTTCTCATCAGCAAGGCCCCCATGGCGGTCAACGCTTACAACGGGAGATTTATTATCACGTGGGTCTCGGCTAGCCAGTTCCAATATCAGCTCACGAGCAATCCGGGAGCGAACTCCACGGCTGGCTATTACGGTAGGGTTTGG
Source organism: Verrucomicrobiia bacterium (assembly GCA_035934555.1). Taxonomy (GTDB): domain Bacteria; phylum Verrucomicrobiota; class Verrucomicrobiia; order Limisphaerales; family UBA8199; genus DASYXT01. Next base: position 29,217 of record DASYXT010000096.1, read on the forward strand.
CAGACGCACAATATGGCGCTCGAAGCGAATATCCTCGAACTCATCCCGACGCCTTCGGCCCAGGCGCAACCAATTGCTCTGAACTTCGGCTCGCCCCCGGCTGGTTCCCCCCCAATCTTCGTGATTTTGCTCGCTCGGAGGAACGTGGTCAGGCACGTTGACGGGCTGACCGATTCCGGGGGTTACGCGGCGCTCGCCATTTCGGTGGTTGGCTGCGGCGGTCTTACGGTCGAAGACAACGTCGTGGACCTCCAAGCGACAAATCCCATCGCATATAACCAAACGCAGAATGCAGAATTCTTTGCTAATGCGGCTCCAGGTGGCAGCCTTGTGCAGGGATACAACGCGGGGTCGTCGGAGTTGGTCGACGAGATTTCAACCACCATTCAAGATGGTCTCCTTCTAGGATTATGAAGGAGAACTTAATACGTCCGACGAGGTTGCTTCTGCTGTTTGCATTGCTTACTGCGGTGATGGAATGCTGCCAATGGTGCCGAGCGGAATCGTTTGTGCTTGCGCCTACGCCGGGAACAACCTACCTCTCCAATGCGCTGCCTTTTCTGGTAAAGGATTCGGGCTACCCTTCGTTGCGGTACCAGCAGGTTTATAATTCCTCCCTATTCACAAATGTCGACCCGGCCTGCATTTACGTGACTACGATGACGTTCTACCTCGACTTCTACGGCCAGGGAGCCCAGTACTGGGTCGTCACCAATATGCAGATCAGTCTGTCCACCACCAGCAATCGTGCGGATCACTTGAGCCCGGTCTTCTCCGAAAACGTCGGTGCTGATGACACGGTAGTTTTCGGTCCTGGCTCATTCTACTTCCCAGGAGGCAGCGCAGGTGACAGCCAGGAGGTCCCGTTCACACGACCGTTTCGATATGATCCTACCCACGGAAACCTGCTGCTTGATGTCCGGATTTTTGTAAGTATTGGGGCATTTGATTCTAGGTACCCCACTTTTGAGGCCTACAGCTCGACAACCGACCAGTGCTCTCGTGTTTGGGCACCGGCTGTTAACTCGCTCATGGCCACCAACCTTGACAGCATAGGGTTGTTCACGACTATACAATTGAGCCCCATCCCATCGCTTACGGCCCAATTCTTCCCAGCGTACGGAAGCCTGTCTAACATCACGCAGATCACCTGGCCTCCGCAGCCGAGCGTTTTTCGACTGCAAAGAAGCGACCGGCTCGGGCTGGGAGCCAACTGGAGGTTTGTGACCAACGGCATTTCCGGCTCACTTATAACTGTAACCAACAGCTCTGCCGGCACCGCCGGCTTTTACCGGCTGATTTGGACGAATGGATATGGAGCCGCCGCTCGATGTGGTGGCCCTCCAGCCGCCACGTCGCCCCCACAACCTTTTCCAAGGTGATTTCATGTCTCTACTCGATGCACTTCTCCTGGATCCCGTTCGAACGAATATCTGGATTGCCGTTCGGACGGACGGGCGCGCTGGTTCAGGTACGCTTAATGACCCTTATGACGGCAGCACGGCCACGAAGTTCGATGCCGTGATGAGTTCTTTGTCCCAATACACTCGAGTCCATTTAGGCCCGGGAACATTCCAGACCAACGGGTACGCCGACGGAGTTGGCGGTGGATGGCAGCCGCCGATTGGAATGAAAATTGTTGGGTCAGGAATTGACGTCACGATTCTCCAGCTCGCCGGGTCAGCTTCTGCTGCGCATTTCTACGCAATAGGTCACGCTCTCACGACGGGCAGTTCTCCGAATTCAATCGACTTTTTCGAAGTGTCGGACCTCACGGTTGACTCCAATCTTGGAGCGTTTTCCGCAGGATCCGCTGCGGCCGGGGCGGTTAGGGTTATGGGAAATCACGCCAAGATACGGCGGATTCGGGTCAAGAATTGGGGGACCAAGTCGACGAGCAGACCCTGCTTTGTGGCAGCGGTAATTACCGCGAACCCCGGTGTCACGGGCGGTTTGAATGGTGTTGAGGACTGCGGGATAGAAGGGTGCATCGCGGATACACCCTACAGTATCAGCAACACTGGACCCGTAACGATTTTCCATGCGGGCGGCATCGAGACTGCCAGCGAGAATGTGACCGGTTATGGGGTCGCCCCCTACATACGCAATTGCTTCGCCGACGCTGGTCAAACGCCGCCCTCGGCCGTGATCGAGATACAGGGCCTTTCGATTGCCTGGTGCAAGGCCGGAATCGTCGAGGGTAACCAGATGCACAACATGACCTATGGGGGTCCCTTCCAACAGACAACGAGTGCCCAAGATATTATCGCCCGAAACAACTGGTGCAGGAACGTCAATAAAGGCGTCGTGCTTGGGAGCATGGGAGCTTCGCGCGGATCCGGCGCACTTAGCGTTACGGCTGGAGTTGCGACTGTAGGCCTCACTAACAGCCAACTGGCGGTCGGTGACATCGTTGTACTGAGCTCGTCATCGGGCGGTGGCATCTTCAATGGGATAGTCGTTACCGTTGCAAGTGTGAACTCGAGTCAGTTTACATTCAACACTACCCTCTCTGGAGCTGATACAGTCACCGTGTACAAGGTCTTTGGCGTGACTGAAAGCGTCCTCATTGAAGGAAACACGGTTGAGCTCGCAACTGCAACAACTGGCGTACTCATAGGGATCCATAACCAGGATTTCGCAGCAACTGGGGTTCTCCAAGGCACACCACCTGCCTACGTGTTCCAAGATGTCATTGTTCGCGATAACAAAGTGCGGTACTTGGACGGCACGCCGCCTGCGCCTGGATACGTGGGCTACGGCATCCAGGTAAATAGTGCGGCGAACCTGATCGTTCGGAACAATGTCGTTGATTCGGAGCCGGCGAACCCGATCCGCAATAACAGGTGCGGGTCGGTTACGTACTTCAATGATTTAACCTCAAACGGAACTTTGATTCAGGGATTTAACGCCGATACCAATACTATTGAGTGCCGTATAATATAGTGACACACTGTGGGTTTGGTGCTAGTCTTTGGGCATGGGCAACCCAAAAGGCGTAAAACGCGATTTCGACAGCTTGGAACGGCGGCGACTCAAGGCTGCCAGCCTCTTTGACCGGGGCCTCAGTCAGGGGGAGGTGTCCCGACAACTTGGGGTTCACCGCCAATCGGTCAGTCGATGGCACCAAGCGTGGAGAAAGCAAGGCACCAAAGCGCTCTTTAAGGCTGGCCGGGCCGGTCGCAAAGCGCGGTTGCAGCCCTCTCAACTGGAGCAATTGAGTTGTGGATTGAAAGAAGGCCCCGAGGTCTTGGGCTATGGCACCAGCCTGTGGACGGCCTGGCGCGTGGCTGACCTGATCGAACGACAAACGGGGCAGAAGTTTCATCCCGGACATGTGTGGCGAATTCTGCGCTCTTTGGGTTGGAGTTGCCAACGCCCTGTCGGCCGGGCCACGCAGCGCGACGAGCCGGCTATCCGCCGGTGGAAACGGGTCCGCTGGCCGGAACTAAAAAAAAAGCCCGGCAAGAGCGGCGCACGATAGTGTTTGTGGACGAGAGCGGCTTGAGCGAACGGCCGCACCGCGTTCGCACCTGGGCTCCTCGCGGCCAGACTCCGGTATTGCAGTATTCATTCAATTGGAAGTGCCTTTCGGCCATCGCCGGAATCACCATCTGGAGCTTCTATTTCCGCCTGTTTCCGGGAAGCATCAAAGCGCCTCAACTGATCGAGTTCTTGGAACACCTCCAGCGACATATTAGCTCCAAGCTGCTGGTCATTTGGGATGGGCTGCCAGCGCATCGTAGCCGGGCGGTACGTGAATTTGTGGCCGGCTTGGATGGTCAAGTCCACCTGGAGTATCTTCCCGCCTACGCTCCGGAACTCAATCCGGTGGAATACATCTGGGGTTATTGCAAACAGCATGAGCTGCCCAATCTCTGCCCAAAGGACTTCGCTCAATTGACAGGTGCCGCCCGCAGAGCACTGGGCCGGATGCGCCGCCGCCCCACTCTGGTGGAGTCCTTCTGGAAACAGGCGGAACTTTTCTGAGCCAAATGTCACTATATTATGCGGACATCAGTAGCTATGACGAGCTCTCAACCGAAGCTGACGATGCTCTGCTCATGGGATTTTTCAACCGAAAGTGAACATCAAAAAACCAAGGAATCAAAATGGCTATACAAGTATTATCCCTGGGAAGTGGGCAATTGAGCACAACCTCCCAGAGCAACCTGTACACGTCACCAACATCGCCATCGCTGACAACCGTGGTGAAGAACATTAGCCTAGTAAACGTGAGTAGCTCGCCTGTGACCGTCAACCTTTACTTCAAGCCGAACGGTGGCTCGGTCCGCCGAATCGCGCCGCAGAACATGAGTTTAGCGGCAGGTGCACTCGCGATTGAGGACCAGGAGGTGACGATGGGCGCCGGGGATCAGATTCTCGGCGACGCAAGTGCAGTTAGCGCGGTCGATTGGGTCATGAGTGGTATTCAGAGGTGAGGTCGTCATGAGAACCACAGACACGCAGGGAAGGACGATTATTCTGGAGCGCAGTTTCCTCGAGACGGGGATGTTCGGGGACGGGTCGGATGGCGGGGCCACATTCGACGGAACCGCGACGTTCTCCTTCGCCAGTAAGAACGGGTCGGTCTATACCCTTACTCGGTCAATTTTTTGCGGCAGCATAACCGTGAACAGCGGTGTCACTATCCAGACGGCAGGGTTTAAGATCTTTTGCACTGGGACCCTAACAAATAAGGGGACGATCACGAATGCGGGAGCAACCGGCGGTTCCGGGGTCGGCTCAAGCAGCGGCTCGGGTGGGTCGGCGGTTGCGGCCGCCGAACTAGGCGGGTCGGTGGGGGGAGGGGCCGGAGCGCCCGGCGGCAGCAGCAGCGTGGCGCCGGCTCAGAACGGGTCCTCGGTTTCGGTGGCCATGGGAGCGGGCGGCGGGGGAGGAGGGTCGGGTGGCTCGGCTACTGGAGGTGCTGGTGGAAACCCAGGCAGTGGCGGAGCGATCACCAGCAGCCGGCCCCTAAGAGCTCTGAACCACCACTTAATATCCGGTGTAACCCTCATTTCCGGTGGCGCAGGCGGAGGCGGTGGGGGCGGCGGCAACAACGGAAGCTATCCGGGCGGTGGAGGTGGTGGGGGAGGAAGCGGCGGAGGTGTGCTAATGATTTTTGCCGCAACCTTGGACAATTCGAGCGGAACGATCACCGCAGCCGGCGGAACTGGAGGGAGCGGGGCCCAGGGCACGCCCTCTGACAGCGGTACAGGAGGGGGCGGGGGTGGTGGCGGCGGAGGCGTGGTTTACCTCGTGTATAATAGCCTCGTCCCAGGCGGGCTAAACATTGCTGGCGGCTCTGGCGGCGCTGGCGGCAGCCCCAGCGGCGGAGGTAGCGCCGGCTATGCGGGGTCCCCCGGCGGTTCGGGCACGCTCCTAAAGTACAACGCGACCCGGAAGCAGTGGGAGTAGCGCGCTTGAGCAAGGGCCAGAACCGCCTTTGCCTCGCGCCACAGGGCCGCTGAAGCCGAGGCCAGGCGCATGCCATTGAGTTCAATCTCACCGGAACCAGCAGAAAGCATCCTCAACACCGGAGGGCTCTGTCTGGTGATGGTCGTACGGAACGATGCCCAGGTGATCACACGCTGTCTGGATTCGGTCAGGCCGATTATCTCCACCTGGGTCATTTGCGATGCTGGATCGACCGACGGCACGCAGGACAAAATCAGAGACAGTCTGGACGGCATACCGGGAGAACTGCACGTAGTCCCTCGGGTGAACCTCGGACACAACCGCGCGGAAGCCCTGAGGCTTGCATCGGGAAAGGCATCCTATCACCTCCTGCTGGATTCAGACATGGCGGTGAACGTGTGCAGTCCACTCGAACACGCCCTCTCGGCGGACTCTTACTTGTTGCGGCAGCAAGGGGACCTGGAATGCTGGCTCGAATGTCTCCTGAGCGACCGGCATCAATGGCGCTGCGCAGGTTCGGCGCGCCCCTTTTTCCATTCGCGCACAGCCTCTACTCGCCACAAGCTCGGCAATTTTAGCATCGTTCGCCATCGGGACGCCCCGCGCACTCCCCCGGAAATCCACTGCGAAGTCGAAGCGCTCAAGAGCGAACTTCAACGCGGCGCGAATGTCGCCCGCTGCACTTTCTATCTGGCCGAATGCTACCGGGAACTCGGAAATCTGCCCCTGGCCATTGAGTATTACGAAACCAGGTCCAAGATGGCCGGCTGGGAGGAGGAGATATGGTATTCAATTTATCAGGTCGCTCGGTTGCAGCAGCGCCTTGGTATTGCGTGGGTGCTGGTGCTCGATCAATATCTCCGCGCCTACCAGTTCCGCCCGACAAGAGCAGAACCGCTGTTTCACGTCGCACGCTTCTATCGCCAGAACGCTCAGTATGCGCTGGCGCACATGTTTTCCACAGCCGGACTCCGCATCCCGCTTCCCGACGACCTTCTGTTTATCGACCGATCGGTCTATGAGTATGGCATGGAATTCGAGCATTGTCTTTCGTGTCAACAGCTCGGAAAGCAAAAGGAAGCGGCTCACTCCGCCGAACAAATCCTGTCATGCCCCGGCATTCCAGAGGACGTCCGGGTCGCCGCTCAACAGTGCCTCGATCCGCCTCTCCGGACGCAAGCACTTCTAAATCACCCGCCCAACGGCGCCTCCCGCGAGAGCAGCCGCACCCATCCAAACGGATTCCCGGTCGAGCGCCGTGCCGCATGTCCACCGATACCTCAAACCCGCCAACCAAGCTGATCCTGAGGAACTGGCTGTCCCCCGGCGACATTATCATGCTCACCGCAGCCGTTCGGGACCTCCACCGTTGCTACCCGGGGCGCTTCCTGACCGATGTCAAAACACCAAGCCCTCAGCTTTGGGAGAACAATCCCTACCTCACGCCTTTGGACGAGAAAGACCCGGAGGTCCGCCTCATCGATTGCGAATACCCGTTGATTCACCAGAGCAACCAGAGGCCCTATCACTTCATTCATGCATTCATCGGCTTTTTGAATGAAACTCTGGACCTCGACATTCAGGCCACCGATTTCAGCGGCGACATTCACCTGAGCAGTGAAGAGAAAACCTGGCCATCTCAGGTCCATGAAATCTGCGGCGATGATCGGCCATTTTGGCTGCTCACCGCCGGCGGCAAGGACGACTTCACCATCAAATGGTGGGACCCGCACCGCTACCAGGAGGTCATCGATCATTTCAGAGACAGAATCCTCTTCGTGCAGGTCGGTCTCTCCGAGCACCACCACCCACCGCTCGACGGCGTCATCGACCTCCGCGGCTGCACCGACCTGCGCCACCTAGTTCGCCTGGTTTATCACGCTCAAGGTGTGCTCTGCCCCGTGACCTCGCTCATGCACCTGGCCGCAGCGGTCCCGACGAAACCCGCCGCGCCGCCCAGAAGGCCCTGCGTCGTTGTGGCCGGCGGCAGAGAGCCAGCCCATTGGGAAGCCTACCCCGGCCACCAGTTCATTCACACAATCGGCGCGTTACCCTGTTGCCAAACCGGCGGCTGCTGGAAATCGCGAGCCGTGCCCCTGGGCGACGGCGACCTCAAAGACCGCCCGCAGGACCTCTGCGTCAATGTTGTAGGGAACCTGCCCAAGTGCATGGACATGATCACCGCTGACGAAGTCATTCGGCGCATCGAACTCTACTTCACCGGAGAAGCCGTCTCCTATCTCGCCCCCGACTGCCCGCCCATCCCCGAGCATTTCCGCCACGGCATCGCGTCCTGCTAGAGCGGAGGACCGAACAGTCCGGGACAGTCCGAGTTGATCCGAGTTAATCCGAGTTGAAAATCCAGAAATGACCAATCCTAACCGATCCACTCGAGTTTCGTGCGCATTTCGAGCTTGCCAGGCGGCCCGGCGCACCCTTCCAATCTGCTCGAGCATTTTCAAGCACGGGGCGACTCGGCCACTCGCGCGCGCCGGAACTCGGGCAAGACAGTTTTCGCAAACTATGAAACAACTCAGAATCGGTCTCGTCGGATACGGCTTCATGGGACGCGCTCACTCGAACGCGTTTCGCAAAGCGCCAAACTTTTTCGATCTCCCCTATGAGCCCGTCCTGCAAGCCGTCTGTGGGCGTGACGACGCCAAGGTCCGGACCTTCGCCCGGAAGTGGGGGTACCAGGATGTGGAAACTGATTGGCGCCAACTCGTCCGCCGCAAGGACATTGACCTGATTGATATCGCCTGCCCCAATGATGTCCATAAGGACATCGCGCTCGCCGCCGCCAAAGCGGGCAAAATGATTCTGTGTGAGAAACCGCTCGCCCGCGACGCCGCTGAAGGGCGCGAAATGGTCAAAGCCGTCGAGAAAGCCGGCGTGCCGAACATGGTCTGGTACAATTACCGCCGCATCCCCGCTGTTACGCTGGCCAAACAACTCATCGATGAGGGCAAGCTCGGGCGCATCTTCCATTACCGCGCAAAGTTCCTCCAGGATTGGACCATTTCCAAAGACCTGCCGCAGGGTGGCGCGGGTTTGTGGCGCCTCGATGCCAAGGTAGCCGGCAGCGGCGTCACCGGCGACTTGCTCGCGCATTGCATTGATACGGCGCTCTGGCTTAACGGCCCGATGCAACGGGTCACGGCCATGACCGAAACCTTTATTAAACAGCGCAAGCATACTCTGACAGGTAAAGTGGAGAAAGTTGGCATCGACGACGCCTGCGCGTTCCTGGCCCGGTTCGAGAACGGGTCGCTGGCGACCTTCGAATCGACCCGCTACGCCCGCGGGCATAAAGCGCTCTACACCTTCGAAATCAACGGCGAACATGCCTCGATTTTCTGGGACCTGCACGACCTGCACCGGCTGCAGTTTTTCGATCACCGCGACGAGGGACGGCTGCGCGGGTGGCGCTCGATTCATGTTTCCGATGGCGACCATCCCTATATGAGCCACTGGTGGGTGCCGGGCCTGCAGATCGGTTACGAACACAGCTTCGTGCACCAATTCGCCGACTTCCTGACGGCTTTGGACAAGGGCCAGCCCGCTTCCCCCACCTTTCGAGAAGCACTGGAGACCCAATACGTTTGCGACGCCGTGCTTAAATCAGCCAGGACTGGCCGTTGGGAAAAGATGACGAAAGCGTTCCAGCTTGCGCCGCCCAAATAGAGCGCGTATGTATCGGCATGACATGGGCGGAAATCTGCGACGATAAAACCTTGGCGTCCTTGCCTTACCGGATCGAAACCGATCGCTGGGGCAACATTGTTATGAGCCCTCCGCCCAGAAGCCGCCATGCTGAGTATCAAACCGAAATCGCCGTGCTTCTGCGCGAAAAGCTCAGCGGCGGTCGCAGTATTACTGAATGCCCGGTCCAAACTGACGAAGGCGTGAAGGCTGTAGATGTGGCCTGGGTCTCACAGCAACGCCGCGCTTCTCGCGCGAATGATCCGGTCTATTTGATCGCCCCGGAGATTTGCGTTGAGGTCCTTTCGCCTTCCGATGCCCAAGGGGCACTGGAGGAGCGCAAGCGCTTGTTCTTCGCCAAAGGCGCGCTGGAATTCTGGTTGTGCGACCTGAACGGCCAGATCAGCTTTTTCGATCCCGCCGGTCCTATCCCGCAATCCAGACTCTGCCCCGCGTTCCCCGCCCGGCTCGTGCTCGACTGAGCCGGAGCGCGGACTTTAGCTTTAGTCCGCGCTCCAATAACATATCAACGCATCAAGATATGTTGATTTTTTTCTTGCATCCTCCTGCCGCCGCGCCTACCTTCCAGTCCATCAGCAGTTAAGCAAAACATAACGTGAGTGCCGGAAGCAACAGAATCGCCGAATTGGAACGGCTGCTGCGCGAGCGGATCGTCGTGCTGGACGGGGCTATGGGCACGATGATCCAGGCCCAGCACCTGACGGAGGCCGATTTCCGCGGCGAGCGTTTCAAGGATTGGCAGCAGGACTTGAAGGGCAATAACGACCTGCTGAACCTGACTCTGCCGGCGCTGATTCAAGCGATTCATAGGCAGTATTTCGAGGCCGGGGCGGACTTGATTGAGACCAATACGTTCAACTCCACTTCCATCAGCCTGGCCGATTATCATCTGCAGGAGCTGGCTTACGAATTGAACGTGGCGGGGGCCCGCAACGGGCGGGCAGCCGCCGACGCGTTCATGAGAGAGCGACCTGGGCGCACGTGCTTCGTCGCCGGCGCGCTCGGGCCGACCAGTAAGACGGCGTCGTTGTCGCCCGACGTGCAGAACCCCGGTTTCCGCGCGATTACGTTTGATCAACTGGCGGCGGCTTACCGCGAGCAGGCGCGGGGACTGCTCGAAGGAGGAGTGGACCTGCTGCTGGTCGAGACGGTTTTTGATTCGCTCAACTCCAAAGCCGCCCTGTTCGCGATTGACCAGCTTTTCGATGAGACGGGGCGCAGAGTGCCGCTGATGTTGTCGTTTACGATTACCGATCTGAGCGGGCGCACACTTTCCGGACAGACGGTCGAAGCCTATTGGAACTCGGTTTCCAACCACCGGCTGTTGAGCATCGGGATCAATTGCGCACTGGGACCGAAGGAAATGCGCCCTTTCATCGAGGAGTTGGCCGGCCTGGCAAATATCTATGTAAGCGCCTATCCGAATGCCGGTCTCCCCAACCCGATGCTCCCAACCGGGTTTCCAGAGACTCCGGAAACTCTCGCCCCACAGTTGCGCGAATGGGCCCAGAATGGCTGGCTGAACATTGTCGGCGGTTGTTGCGGCACCACCCCGGGCCACATCCGCGCGATCGCGGAAGCCGTCCGCGGGTTGCCAGCGCGTGTGCCGCCGAAAATCGAGCCTTACACCCGGCTGAGCGGTTTGGAGGCGCTTACCATTCGCCCGGAAACCAACTTCGTCAACGTCGGCGAACGCACCAATGTGACCGGCTCGCCCAAATTTTCCAAGTTAGTGCTCGGTGGAGATTACGAAGCGGCCCTGGCGGTTGCGAAACAGCAGGTCGAAAACGGCGCGCAGATCATCGACGTCAATATGGACGAAGCGATGCTGGATTCGGAGAAGGCGATGACAACTTTTCTGAACCTGGTGGCGTCGGAACCGGATATTGCGCGAGTGCCGATTATGATCGACAGCTCGAAGTGGTCGGTGATCGAAGCCGGGTTAAAATGCGTTCAGGGCAAGGGCGTCGTCAATTCCATCAGCCTCAAAGAGGGCGAGGTAAAATTCAAAGAGCAGGCGCGGCTGGTGCGCCGCTACGGCGCTGCGGCGGTCGTGATGGCCTTTGACGAGCGCGGCCAGGCCGACTCGTTTGAACGGCGCATCGAGGTCTGCGAGCGGTCGTACCGGCTGCTGACCGGCGAGGTGGGCTTTCCGCCGCAGGACATCATCTTCGATCCGAACGTGCTGACGGTTGGCACCGGGATCGAGGAACACAATAATTATGCGGTGGATTTCCTGCGCGCGACGCATTGGATTAAAGCGCACTTGCCGCATGCGCGGGTCAGCGGCGGCATCAGCAATGTTTCGTTTTCGTTTCGCGGCAACAACGCGGTGCGCGAGGCGATGCACACCGCCTTTTTGTATCATGCGATCAAGGCGGGCCTGGACATGGGTATCGTCAACGCGGGCATGCTCGGCGTGTACGAAGAGATTCCCAAAGACCTGCTCGAGCGGGTCGAGGACGTGCTGCTCAACCGTCGGCCAGATGCCACCGAACGACTGGTGGCGTTTGCGGACAGCGTCAAAGCGAAAACGCAGACCGACTCGGTGGAGGAGGAGTGGCGTCAGGGCTCGGTTGAAGAACGGCTCAGCCATGCGCTCGTCAAAGGCATCGTGGATTTCATCGACGTCGATACCGAGGAGGCGCGGCAAAAATATGCGCGCCCGCTTTTGGTCATCGAGGGGCCGCTGATGGCCGGCATGAACGTGGTGGGCGACCTGTTCGGCTCCGGCAAAATGTTTCTGCCGCAAGTGGTCAAGAGCGCGCGCGTGATGAAAAAGGCGGTAGCGTATTTATTGCCCTTCATGGAGGCGGAGAAAAAGGCGACTGGCAATTACCAGGCGCAAGGGCGGATTGTGATGGCCACCGTCAAGGGGGACGTGCATGACATCGGCAAGAACATCGTCGGAGTGGTATTGGGCTGCAACAATTACGAAGTGGTGGACCTCGGGGTGATGGTGCCCGCCGAAAAAATCCTGCAGACGGCGCGGGAGAAGCAGGCTGACCTCATCGGCCTGAGCGGTTTGATCACGCCGTCACTGGACGAGATGGTGCACGTGGCCAAGGAGATGGAACGGCAGGGGTTCCAGGTGCCGTTACTGATTGGCGGGGCCACGACCAGCAAAGCGCATACAGCGGTGAAAATCGCACCAGGCTATTCCCAACCGGTGGTGCACGTGTTGGACGCCTCGCGCGCTGTCGGGGTGGTTGGGAAACTCATCAACCCCGCGTTGAAGTCGGGATTTGTCGAAGCTCTGGGCGCCGATTACCAAAGGCTGCGCACTACACACGGGGAGGTCAAGGCCCGCCCGTTGTTGTCTCTTGCAGAAGCGCGCCGGCGTCGCACACCGATCCGCTGGGAAGCTGCCGACATTGCCCGGCCGGATTTGACCGGCCTGCGGTCGCTCTCGACTGAAGACACCGAAAGGTCCAGCGGCCATTCCGCTATCAGTTTGGCCGACCTGGTCCCGTTCATTGATTGGTCGCCGTTTTTCCATACGTGGGAAATGCGCGGAAGGTATCCGGTGATTTTGGAAAATCCTGAAGCAAAAAAGCTGTTCACGGAGGCCCAGGCGCTGTTAGACAGGATTGTCAGGGAAAAACTGCTGACCGCCCGCGGCGTTTATGGGTTTTTCCCGGCCAATGCCGTGGGAGACGACGTCGAGCTCTACACGGATGACACACGGCGGGAAGTCCTGACGAGGCTGCACTTTCTACGTCAGCAGATGGAAAAGCCCGCCGATCAGTTCAACCACTGCCTGGCCGACTTTGTCGCACCAAAGGCGGAAGGCGCACCGCTGTTGCCGGATTACATCGGGGGTTTTGCCGTGAGCGCCGGGTTCGGCGTCGAGGAACTCTGCAAACATTTCGAACGGGACCATGACGATTACAACGCGATCATGACCAAGGCGCTGGCGGACCGCCTTGCCGAAGCTTTCGCCGAGTTCCTCCACAAACGCGCGCGCGAACACTGCGGCTATGGCCGTAGCGAAAACCTTACGCATGACCAACTCATCCACGAGCAGTACCGCGGCATTCGCCCCGCCGCCGGTTACCCCGCCTGCCCGGACCATACGGAAAAGTGGACGCTATGGAAGCTGCTGGATGCGGAGCGGCGCGCGGGCATCAAACTAACGGATAGCGCTGCGATGTGGCCAGGCGCCAGCGTCAGCGGGCTGTACTTCTCACACCCTGGGGCAAAATATTTCGGGGTCGGCAAGATCGGGCGCGACCAGGTTCTGGATTATCAGCGTCGCAAGCAGATGAGCCTGGCGGAAATCGAGCGCTGGCTCGGTCCTTACCTCAACTACGAGCCCGAACCGAGTAACAGCGTAGGGGTGATGGCGGGGGCGTAGGAGCGCGGACATTGCTCTCGGCAACAACGGGTGAACCCGAGTCGGGTAAATCCGAGTCGCGGTCGCGCCTTGCTCGGCCCCTCGCGCCTTACTAACGGACCTTCGAATGCCGGTTGAAATTTCCCAATTATTGGGGAACAATTTGGGTGCTGCCACATCATATAGGAAATACCGGCCGAACTGGGCTTTCGGAAGTAGCTGCGGACTAAAGTCCGCGCTCCGTCCTAATACAGGCGGCACGTTTGACCGAGACGAAAACCTAGCAACCTATGAAAACTGTAACTCTCCTGAAACCTCTCTCACGTCGGGGACTGCGGCTAAGCCTTGGGCTGGCTGGCGGGCTCCTGGCTTGTGCGAGCGCTTATTCTGTGCGCGCCCAGGGACAAATCGCCCTGGGTACCATCAGCGGGTCGGGCACTGGACCGTACACCTACAGCCTTGCCTTCAGTGATTCTTCGAGCGCGAGCTCGCCAATTGGCAGCGTTTGGTACTCGTGGGTGCCTGGGGCCTTCTATTTGCCCGGCACACCGACCAGCGCCATCGCACCTACCGGCTGGACCGCGACGGTCGATGGTCATTCGGTCCAATTCATCGCGAGTGCCGCCGCGGATGACATTATGCCCGGCCAGTCTCTTTCCGGATTCGGTTATACGGCGGCATTCTCTCCGTCGCAGTTGGCTGCGGCGCCGAATTCGGGCACATCGGTGGCTTACTCGGGTGGGTTGTTTTCCGACGCCGGCAACACGTTCACGGTGACGATGGTGCCGGAGCCTTCGAGCGGGCTGCTGATGGGGGTAGCGGCGAGCCTTTGGGCGCTCAGACGGTGGCGTTCGAGAGTTGCTGCGGAGTAAAGTTCGCGCTCCGAACTGCCCCGGTGGTGTTAGGAAAGGTGCTGCGGACTAAAAGTCCGCGCTCCGTCCTTAGGGCTGGAACACTTGAGCTCCTTGCGGAAGGTTCCGCGGTGTGTGGTTCGCAGAGCTCTCGTGCAGGTCGTTCGTCGGAGCATCGAGGCACTCGCGGACTTTCTGAGCCAGTTTACCGATCGAGTACGGCTTGGGCAGAAAGTTCCGTCCTTGGAGCAGAGAAATGTCTTTGCCGGCCATGCCGGGAGTATAGCCGCTGGTAAAAATTACCTTAAGGTCAGGCCGTTCGCGGACCAGGCGCTCTGCCAACTCACCGCCCAGAATTCCGCCCGGCATTACCATATCGGTGAGCAACAGGTCGATCGGAGTTTCAGCCTTCTTCCAAAGTTCAAGCGCCTCCTGGCCGGAGGCGGCTTCCAAAACCGTGTAACCCTGACCCTGGAGCACCTGCACGACCATTTCCCGCAGCGGCTCTTCATCCTCCGCGACCAGGACTGTCTCCCGCCCGCGCTGCAATGAGGTTTCCTGGACGGCCGCCCGCCGCTCGATGGGCTCGTCGCTCTGTGGGAGAAAAACCTTAAAAGTAGTGCCCTGCTGGGGTTTGCTCTCAACCTCCACCCAACCGTGGTGCTGGCGGACGATCCCGAAAACCGTCGATAACCCCAGGCCGGTGCCTTTCCCGACCGGTTTGGTCGTAAAGAACGGTTCAAAAACCCGGCTGAGCACCTGGGTGTCCATGCCGATGCCAGTGTCGCTAAACTCGAGGCAGACGAATTGACCCTTTCGCGGCTCCGGGTCCATGGGCGTGGGCTGCCGGTCGAGGCTGTGCACGGCCGTCGAAATTGAGATTCGTCCACCGTTGGGCATGGCATCCCGAGCATTCACAGCCAGGTTCATCACTATTTGCTCCAGCATGCTGGGATCGGCATGAATGGCGCCGAGGGTTGAATCCGGATGGAACAGGATTTCGACGTGTTCACCAACCAGCCGCTTCAACATATCCAGGATGTCGCGCAGCAGCGCATTGAGGTCCAGATACCGGAACTGCATCACTTGCTTGCGACTGAACATCAGGAGTTGCCGGATGAGGGTTGCGGCACGCGACGCCGCGTTGGAAATTTCCCGGGCTGACTTGGCTTGCAGCTCGGCAGAGGAGGCGCGGTACTGCAGCAGGCCGGCGTGGCCCTGGATGACTGTTAAAATGTTATTGAAATCGTGGGCGACGCCCGCCGCCAATTGCCCGATGGCTTCCATCTTCTGGGCCTGCCGCAATTGCCGCTCGAGGGTTGCGCGCTCCGAAACGTCCTGCGCCAACAACAGCGCGTGCGGCTGGTCCCCTAAAATAATGGAAGTGACGCTGACGCGCATCTCGCGCAAAGCTCCCCGGCGCTGCCGCAGCTTGGCCGGGCAATCGCGAACCAACTCCTGCCGTTGCAGCGCGTCATACCATTCGTTCGCCAACCCCGGCTGGTCCCAAAGGAAAAGTTCGTCGGGCGTGCGGCCAATCATTTCCTGACATTGGTAGCCGGTGACCGCCGCCAGTCGCTGATTCACATCGATGAAACGCAGGCTGGGCAGGTGCTGGATACCGCTCGGCACCGGGCTCTCATGGAAGGCTTTGGCGAAGCGCTCCTCCGAGAGCGCCAATTCGGCCATCTGCAATCGGGTCTGAAAAGTGAGCACCCATTTTCGGGCGAGGGCATGAGCAAGCTGCCTGACCTCGATGTTATCAAAAGGTTTTTTGAGCACCAGCAGACTATCGGGCTGCCCCACCTTGGCTCGCATTTCTTCCCACGAATAGTCCGCGTAAGCGGTGCAGACGACGACCTGAAGATCGGGGTCGGCTTCCCAAATGCGCGCGATCGTCTCGATACCGTCCCAACCCGGCGGCATGCGCACATCGACGAACGCCAAGGCGTAGGGCTGCTGGCGCGCGCGCGCCTGTTTGACTAATTCCAGGGCCTCCTGGCCCTGGTAGGCCGAACTCAACTCAAAACACGTTTGCGCCAGCGCGGGCCGTTCGCCATCGAATAGCGTTTTTTCCATCTCGTTGAGCACGGCATCCGCTGCGGTATCCGGACAAAGGATTTCACGGAAATCCTCGTGAATGCTCGGGTTATCATCGACGATGAGAACGCGCAGATTAGGTTTTAAATCCTGGTCATTCATATGGTGTGCTGTAATGGCCGCAACGGCTCGGGCCGCGCGGCAGCGGCGGCGGGCAACTCCAAAATGAACTCGGCGCCACGACCGGGGCCCTCACTGCGGGCGGTGAGGCTGCCTCCCATTTCCCTAGCCGCGTTGGCGCCGCTGTGCAGACCAAAACCGTGCCCCTCCCGCTTGGTGGTGAACCCGTGGTTAAAAATCCGCGTGAGATGTTCGGGGGCGATCCCAACCCCGTTATCCAGGATGCTAATGCTGATTCGGCCCGTGCCTGGTGTTTTGATTTGCACTAGCAGCCGTTTAGAGGCATCGCCGCGGGATTCCATTGCGTACTTCGCGTTGCGCAGGAGGTTAATAAGAATCTGGAGAATTTTGTGCCGATCGACACAAACCGCCGGCACGTTCTCCTCGTATTGGCGCACCAGCTCAATGCCGTGCCGATCAAAGGCCGCGGCATTCATCCGCAACGCGTCTTCCACCAGATTGACCACCGCCAGATTCTCATACACGCCGGAGACCTTCGCGTAATTCTGCTGCATCGCGACGATTTCCTTGATGTGCTCGATGTGTTCGCCCAACGAATCCATCTTCGCGAGGACCCCCGCATGTTCGTTTGCCACCTGTTCGGCCACCGAGCTGAGATATTCAGGCAGGATCTTCCCTTTCGGATCGGAGGTGAGAAATTCAGCCAGCCGGCCGTTGTGGTCCGAAAGCAGCCTGGCGGCACGCTTTAAGTTGGACACCTTCGCGCGCCGCAACCGCTCCGCGACGGCGGTGGCCGAAACGCTAACACTGTTGAGCACGTTGCCGACGTTGTGCAACACGCCCGTGGCTACCTCCGCCATTCCCGCCAGCCGCGACGTGCTCATCAGTTGCCGGTTCAATTTGTCCAATTGTTCGGCGTCGAGCTTTTGCCGCGTGACATCCAGAAAGATGCCTCGCACGGCTGACGCGCGGCCGTTTTCCACTAAAATCGTGCCACTTTCCCGAATCCAAACCGTGCGGCCATCCGCGGCCGTCATACGATACTCATGGGTGTAGGGTTGCCCGGCGGCCGCCAGTTCCCGCACCTCGCGGGTGGCTTTGGTCGCATCGTGGGGATCGAGTTTCTGTTCCCAAAAATCCGCGGCCGCCAGCCACGCTTCTGGGGGATACCCCAGGATCTGTGCGCTCTGCCGGCTGACGAAGGTAAAACGAAAGGTGGCCGGCTCCCGTTCCCACACAATGCCGTCGATGGAATTGATCAAGGCCTCCATCTTCTGCTGGGAAAGGCTCAAGGCCGCATCCTGGGTTTGGATGCGATTGAGCATCTCGTTGAAGGATTCCGTCAGGTGACCCACTTCATCTGCCCGGTGACTTACCGGGGCACGAAGCGAGTAATCTTTGTTTTCGCCGACGATGCGGGCTGTCTGCGCGAGCTGGAGGACCGGATCGGTAATGCTGCGGCCAAGCCGGCTGGAAAGATAGGCTGCCAGGATAATTGAGGCGAGCATGATGCCGACGATGACCTTGCCAAAGAAAAACAGCAGCCCAATAAAACTGTGCCGATAATCCGCGCGCAGGAAAAGGGTGCCTACCTGTTCGCCCTTTACTTTGGCGGCCTGGGTTACCAGCAGGTCTCCTCCAAAGAACCGGTACGTGCCCGCGGCGGGAAACTCTGACAGGCTCTGAGCCGTTTCGGGCTTGCCGTAATGAGCGAACACCGTGCCGTTAGGCAGAAGCAGGGTGGCGGCGGTGACGTTCGGCTGAGCTTTCAGTGCGCCTACCTGTTCAGCGGCGTCCCGATCATAATTGAATGCAATCGCAGCGGTGCTGTTGTTGGCGATGATCTCTGCCAACGTTGAAACCTCCCGCTGGAAATTGGCTCGGAAACTGAGAACCTGGAAAGCAATGAGTGCTGCAATGGCGACACACAACACCGCGCCGCAAATGAGCAACGTCATCCCGAGCATCTTCTGTCGTATGGGAAGATCCCGAATGTTTCTCATGAGCTTGCCATCCCATTCTCTGATATGGGTAACGGCCCGGGCGCAAACTGTTCCAAAAAAGGACACACCGCATCTATTGCGGGCTTTGCGCTTATGCCGGATGCCATAAAAGGCTTAGGGCGGTGCAGTTGACATGCCAATTAAACCGCACAGCGCACTAGTGCTGGGAACTCCTCCCACCGATCAGCTATCGGGCCGCAGCGCAAGGCCCAGCAGCTTGGAACTGACCTTCAGTCCACCGCTCGTCGCGGCAGACTTGTTTATCTGAAATCGGATTTTCGTCCCCTCCACCAACACAAAATTGATCATTCCGCCAGCTTCAGTAAAACCGTCCATTTCGCCCACGGTCAGCACAGCAGCCCCTTTAAGGAGCTTGAGAATATCCGGCAACTGCCTCCTTTCAGAGGTGCTAATGAAGAGAATGTGGCATGCACCGACCTCCTTGAGCGAGCGCAACTCTTTGACTCTCAATGGGTGCCCGTCAATGGTTTTGCCTTCAACCACCTGTCGCAAAGTGTCGTGGAATGGATTTTCACCCAAAACCCCAATGACCAGGGGCGCCGAGGCAGTGGCAAAGGCCTGGGTGGGCCACTCGACAAACTTGGCAAAATTATACAGAAACGCAGCTTTGACCTGGTACTCCTCGGCCTGCACGCCTTGTCCAAGTGCACCATGACCGGCAAAGGCCAGCAAAAACAGAATCAAAAAAACCTGTGATGGTGCCCAACAAAACATAAACGTCCGGACCAGTGAGACGCCTCATTTGGTCGCAGGGAGCGCTGCGGTCATTTCCCCCTAACATGGCGCAAAACTCAAGCGAAAGTTTGGCATTCTGAACCAAATGGGTTTGAGAGGTTTGGCCAAAATCAGGGCACAAATTATTGTAATTGTCCCAAGCTAACTACCACAGCCAGAACTGGCTTGGAAGTTGCTCGACTACTCCCTACCGAATGATTGTTTCTGCGCGGAAATCACTCGTCCGCTCTCGTCGCACCCAAACTGCGGGTGCGCGTTGGCTGCTGCCGTGGTTGGGCCACGCATGGATCCTTCCTTTGCTAGCGGGGGTGTTGATTACGGCTCCAGCGAGCGCCGATACCCAAACCAATCAGGTTGACCTTACAGCCCTGCCACTGGAAGCGTTGATGAACCTCGATGTTCACGTGGTCTATGGCGCCTCCAGGCTCGAACAGAAAACCACAGAAGCTCCTTCCTCCGTGACGATCGTCACGGCTGACGAAATCAAAAAGTATGGCTATCGGACGCTGGCGGATGTGCTGGCCAGCGTCCAGGGGTTTTACGTCTCGTACGACCGCAATTACGCGTTTCTGGGGACGCGCGGGATCAACCTGGGGGACTTTAATGATCGAATTCTGCTGCTGGTAAATGGGCACCGAGTCAATAACGACTTCACGGATGGCGCGTTCATTGGCACCGCGTTCATCCTCGATATCGACTTGATCGATCGCGTCGAGATCATTCGCGGCCCCGGCTCGGCCATCTATGGCAACAACGCCTTTCTTGGCGTGATCAACGTGATCACCCGCACTGGGAAACAGTTGAACGGATTCGAGACCTCAGGCGAGTACGGCGCTTTCGACACCTACAAAGGCCGGGTGAGTTTTGGCAAGCTGTTCGACAATGGGGTGCAACTGCTGCTCTCGGGCACGTATTACGACAGCGGCGGCCAGGATGAACTGTTCTATAAACAATTTGATACTCCTGCCCAAAATAACGGCGTCGCCGACGATATGGACGCCGATCGCGCCGGGAGCGCCTTTGGCTCCGTGAGCTACGGCGATTTTGCGCTCGAAGGCGCCTTCAATGACCGCGAAAAGATTAATCCAACGGCGCAGTTCAACCTCACCACCTTCAATGATCCCCGGCTGCGTACCACCGATGAGCGCAGCTACGTCGAGTTGAAATACACCCATAATTTCGCCGATATTGTCGATGTCGCCGCGCAGGTGTATTACGACAGTTATTCGCACCAGATTGGCTATCCCCAGTCCCTGCTCTCGGGAACGAACGTGCTGTTCAGCAGGTTTTCCTCTGAACGGGACCTGGGTGAATGGTGGGGCACCCAACTTCAGCTCAACAAGAAGCTGTGGGACCGCCACATCCTCACCCTGGGCGCGGAATATCGCGACGACTTCCTTCAGGATTCGCGGTTGGTGGTCGAAGGCGCGCCTGAACAAGGCTTCTACAGCCGCACCAACCGAACCAGCTACGGCATTTATGGGCAGGGCGATTTCGAGATTATCACCAATCTTCATCTGGTTGCCGGCGTCCGATACGACCAATATGGCGAGTTTAGTCCTTCAACCGACCCGCGCGTCGCTTTGATTTACCACCCCTTTACCACTTCAACGCTCAAAGCGATCTACGGCACCGCGTTCCGCGCCCCGAGTTTTTATGAACTGTCCACTTCGGACCAACCGCTCAGGCCGGAACGCATCACCGGTTATGAGCTGGTCTATGAACAGGAACTGGGGCCGCACCTGCGGTCCTCATTGTCGGGTTTCTACAACGATATGAGCGACCTGCTCGTGTTCAGCAGCGGGAGTTTCACCAATTTCAACGCGCAAACCAAAGGCGTCGAATTGGCCTTCGAGGGCAATTGGGCAAACGGTGTTCGCGGCCGTGCCAGTTATTCCTTTCAGGACACCCGCAATTCGTCCGTCGGTTGGCAGATGCCCGACTCCCCCAACCACCTGCTTAAGTTCGATCTGAGTGTGCCGGTGGTCAGCGACAAGCTGTTTGCCGGTCTCGAATTTCAATACACCAGCGATCGTCGCAGCTTGCACTCGACCACTGATATCGACGGACAACCCATCACGGTGCAAGGCGAGGAAGCGGGTGGCTTTGGGGTGATTAATTTCACTTTGTTCAGTCAGAAGCTAATCAAAAACCTCGAAATCTCAGCGAGCGTGTACAACCTGCTGGACCGGCATTATGTTGACCCGGCGTCGCAGTTTCACGTGCAGGACGTGATCGTGCAGGACGGGCGCAGCTTTCGGGTAAAACTGACGTATCGTTTCTAGACAATGGCACGACAGGTGCTCTGTCTTTGGGCAGAAGTATATGCGGTTCGGACAATTTTTGCTAACACGGCTGCAAAGGATGCTCAGATGCGGCCTGTTGCTGGCGCTTTTTGCGCAACGCCTTTGCCTCGCCACCGGGCCGCCCCCGGTCATAACTGTCCAACCTCAGAGCTTGGATGTCCCATTATTGGGCGTTGCCACATTCTCAGTCACTGCGTCCAGCGGCACGACTATGAGTTATCAATGGTACCAAAACGGCAATCCCATCGCTGGGGCCAACTCCAGTAGTTACTCGATCCTTACAGTCTTAGGGCTCAGTGCCGGAACCTACTGCGTGCTAGTGAGCAATGCGGGCGGCTCGGTGATGAGCGCCAACGCAACTTTGAATCTCGCACAGGCACCTGTCATTTACACGCAACCGCAGTCGCAGCCCGTCATTCAGGGTCAAAGCGCCTCGTTTTCCGTTGGGGCCAACGCCTTGCCCAGCCCCTCCTACCAATGGTACTTCAACAGCTCCAGGCTCGCCAGTGGCACCAGTTCAACTTTAGCCCTGAGCAATGTTGGAGCGAGCCAGGCGGGCAATTATAAGGTCGTCCTGGCCAACAGCGCTGGGACCGTCACTAGTGCCGTCGCCATACTGACGGTTTATGTGCCGCCCGCCCTGCAAACCCAGCCCACCAATCAGTCGGTCATCGTGGGCCAGAGCACGGCTTTTTCAGTCGTGGTAAGTAGTCCCCCACCGTTCAACTACCAATGGAATTTCAATGGCGCGGCATTGCCTGGGGCAACCAATGCGGCCTTGATGCTTTCGAACGTGCAAACAAATCAGGCCGGCGGATACAGCGCCGTGGTGAGCAATCCTGCCGGCAGCATCACCAGCCAGGTCGCCACGCTGACGGTTAATGTTCCCGCTGGAATCGCAACTCAACCCCAAAACCAAATTGTACTGCCGGGCCAGCCGGCTTCGTTCTCCGTAGTCGCGACTGGCACCTCACCGATTGTTTATCAATGGTACTTCAATGCGACACCAATCGGGGGAGGGACTAACTCAACGTTGATTGTGCTAAATGTTCAGCAAGCCCAGGCGGGCAGTTACACCGTGCGGGTAGCCAACCCGGGAGGCTCGGTCATCAGCAGTGCCGCCACTTTGACCGTCCAACCCCCGCCTGTGTTGTCGGTGTCCGGGGCCGGCGTGACCACCACTGGCTTCTCTTTCCAATTCTCCGTTCCTGTGGGGCATACTTTCGTCGTTTTGGCCTCGGGCGATCTGCGTAGCTGGACGTCTATCGGCACCAATGTCGCGGTGTCCAGTACTTCAACCTTTGTAGATACCGCCGCGACGAATTATCCCCAGCGGTTTTATCGAGTCGTAACGCAGTAGCGGATCTATTTCTCCGTTGCCTGGATGTCCTGGTTGCCCGTCGAGGTTTGAGGGATTTTCCAGAACCGCCTGGAAGCAATGCTCTGTTTTCTGTCCTCATCCTGAATGAGGATCAAAGCGGCGGTACGAGGTAACCGATTTACCAATGCCAAGCCGCGTTGGGCTCCAAGCACACAGACGGTCGTCGCCAGCGCGTCCGTCATAGTCGCGTTGGGCGCGATGACCGATGCCTGAATGCGGTTGGTCAACCCCAACCCCGTTGCCGGATTCAGGATATGCGAGTAACGCGCGCCGCCGATTTCGATAAACTGCTCGGAATCGCCGGAAGTGGAAATGCCCGCATCATGCAGCAACAATAGTGTGGTGATCTCCTGGTCTTTGGCGTCAATGGCTGCGATGCCGACCTTCCAGCCGGTCTTGCCTGGTGGTGGTTTGCCGATAGCAATATCCCCGCTGGCGGCCACCAGCGCGCGCTCAATTCCCCTGCCCCGCAGCAGCTTCAGCGCGTCATCGGCCGCGTAACCTTTGGCGATCCCGCCCAGGTCCAGCCGCATATGCGGGACCAGCAGTGTCACCGTGCGGGTGCGCGCATCCAGCCGCAGCTTTTGGTATCCCACCGCTTGGCGTGCCTCGGCCAATTGCGCCTCGGTGGGCAGCACTTTGCGTTTCCGGGCGAACCGCCACAGCCGCACGTACGGGCCCACGGTCACATCGAAGCACCCACCGGACATCGCCGAAATCTTCTGCGCTGATTCCAGCACGTCGAACAAATCCTTGCTAACCGGGACCGGTTGGCCGCAGGGTTGATCGCACAGGCGCATCAACTCACTGTCGGCTTCATAATCGCTCATGATGTCCTCGAGCGCTTCGATGCGTTGGAACGCCGCTCCCGCAGCCTCGTTGGCCTTGTCGCTACCTGGCGCATAAAGCGTAATAAAGAACAACGTCCCCATCGCCGGGTGCTTGAACTCAAACCGCTTCAGCGGCGCTTCCGCCCCATGAGAGCAGAACCCGGATACCAGCAACGCCAGGGCCGTGAATAAGACAAGGATTAATGGATTTTCGATTTTCGATTTTCGATTTTCGATTAACCCGGAAATCTCACCCTCATTCATGGGCATCGTTCGATTGTCCCTGCGCGTTTCCCCACCCCCATAACTGGTGGTACTGAGAACGTCCCCTGATGCCTCACTCTTGCTATGTGACATCTGACCTTTGACTTCTGATTTCTGACTTCTGCCCTCTGACCAATGCTCTCTAATATCCACTCTCATCACTGAACCCTGATTACTGTTTACTGATTACTGCACACTGAACCAGCGCTTGGTCCAATCGTCCCAGCGCCCGTTCCTTGCCGAGAATGGCGAGCAAATGGTACAGACTCGGCCCGGCGGTTTTGCCACAGCACGCCAAGCGCGTCGGATGCACCAGCACACCGGGTTTGACCCCAAGTTCCTGCGCGACGGCTTTCAAGGTATTGCCGATGGGGTCCGGTTCGAAGGGTTCAAGCTGGGCCAGCGCGTCCCGCAGCCGAGCCAGGCGCGGCCGGTTTTCCGGTATGAAATCGCGCGTAACGGCTTCCGGATCATACTCCACTTGCTCTTTGAAATAGAAGCCCGCATACGCCGGCAGTTCACCGAAGAGCTTGAACTTGCCCTTGCAAGTATCGAGCGCAGCTTTGACATACGCGACCGGGTATTGGTTTGTGTCCAGACCGGCGCGAGCCAGCGCGTGCAGCGACAATTCGTAGAATCGGTCATCCTGCATCTCGCGGATGTACTCGCCGTTGAGCCAACTGAGCTTGGCCAAGTCGAATCGGGCGTTATGCCGCAGAATCTGTGGTAAATCAAACAGCTCGAGCACCTCGCCCAGGGGCATTTTTTCCCGGTTGTTCTTCGGAGACCACCCCAGCAGGCACAGGTAATTGACCAGCGCCTCCGGCGCATAACCCTCCTCCATATAGCTCGTCAGCGACGCGCCTTTGTCCCGCTTACTCATTTTGGTCCCGTCAATGTTCAGAATCAGCGGGATGTGCGCATATTTCGGCGGCTCGACTCCAAACGCGCGGAACAGCGCAATGTGTTTGGCCGTATTGCTGAGGTGGTCTTCGCCTCGGATGACATGGGTAATGTTCATTTCGAGGTCATCGACCACATTCACCAGATGGAACACTGGCTGGCCGTCGGAACGAACAATGACGAAATCCGGGTCGGCTTGCTCGCGGTCGGTCAACTCGCGCCGCACATCGCCCACCACCAGGTCGGGAATGATAATCGCCTCGCGGCCCATCTTGAATTTAATCGCTCCTTCGTGCTCGTAAGCCAGCCCATGCGACAACAACGCCTCCACTCGCCGCGTGTAGTTCTCCTTGCGCTGGCTCTGGAAGTAGGGGCCGTAATCCCCTTTGCTCGGCCCGGTGGCGTCGCTGCCCACCGGCCCCTCATCCCAGTCCAGCCCCAGCCAGCGCAGCCCATCGAGGATCACATTCACCGCCGCCTGCGTGTTCCGGGCCACATCCGTATCCTCGATCCGCAAAATAAAAGTGCCGCCCGTGTGCCGGGCGTATAGCCAATTGAACAAAGCCGTGCGGGCGCCCCCGATATGCAAGAACCCCGTCGGGCTCGGCGCAAAACGAACTCGTGCCTTCATGTTCCGCACAGTATGCCCCAGGCCCTCCTCAATCACCAGCCCTACCGAAGAGCGCGCGGACTCTCGTCGTTCAGGACCCGCCAAACAAACCCAAACAAGTTCTGTTCAACTCTGTTGAATTGCCGCGTCTGGAACGCCGTTTGCTCTACTCCGGACCATGACAGCAATTTCCTTCACAAACGTTCTGGCTGAGGCCCTCATAGGGTGGATGGCAGCCATCGCACTCTCAGTGGTCGGCTACTTGTTCTGGCTCGAAATTCGCGAACTGCGCCGCAACCGCCGCATGGACGCTGAGCGCGTCCGCCTTGGCCTCCGCCGGGCTTAACCCAAATCCGAGCCCGCTCACTGGCACCAGACCAGTCGAGCCGCTTCGCCGGGCCCGTTTCAGGCCAGGCTGGCGTTTGTCTCGGCTGCGGCGGGGCCGTACGCCGCGTTGTCTCCCTTCTGGACACGAGCATTTGGTCCTCTGCCCGGCACAGAACAGTTCGTCGCACACGCGACACCCCCAGTCTGGCGAGGATTCTGCTCTCCCCTTCGCAAGGGGGTATGTGTGTAGCGGAGTGCGCCCGTCCCGGGCGCAGCAGTGTCCGAACCAAGGCCGGCGTTAGATGAGTCGTAGCCGCCAGTGTTGTTGGACATCGCTGCGCCCGGGACGGGCGCACTCCGCTAAAACAGATACGGAAGGGGAGAGGCCCGGGTGCTTCTTTTTCCCACGGTCCTCTGAATAAGCCCTTCGTTTCCTTCCGTGGCTTTTCAGGTCTCTGTTCTCTCTGTTTCCTCCTGTTCGCCCTTAGTTATCTCATCCAATTCTTGTAGCACCCGGCACAGCGCCTCGAGTCGCGGCGCCGCCACACCGGCTTGGCGCGCACGCCGTAATGGTTCAAGGAACAGCGCCTCCAATTCCAAGGCTTGCCGCCGTTCAAAATCGATCAATGTGGACGGTTTGTAGCCGCCCATGGTCCGCGTGCGCGCGATTTGCGTTTGCGCAAGGTCATCCGGCAGGTCGAACCCCAGCGCTCGCGCGCCCCGAATCACCTCCTCAATCAACTCCAGTACCAGCCGCGCCCAACCCGCATCCGCCAGCAGCCGGTCGGTCGTCAAACAGCCCGACAGCCCTCGGGCGTCCCCTTCCCAGCGCCCGCTCAACACCGCCTCCAACCCCGCCGCACTAGCCACACCCAACCCGTTGAAGGGAATGTTCCACGTCAGTTTTTCCCAATGCGCCCGCGCCAGATTGTCCGTCACCGAACAGGGCACACCCGCAGCACGCAACATCCCGGCGATGGTGTGCGTCCGCGGTTCCGGCCAGCCTTGAAATTCCCCCAAAATAACCTGCCCATGGTCAATGTGGTGCACCAGCCCCGGTTCGAGCCGGTTCAAACAAACAAAGCACAATCCGCCGAGGATTTGCCCGGGGGCGAACAACTCCGCCAATCGCTCTTCGTTGCCCAAGCCGTTCTGCAACGTCAGCACCGCGGTCCCCGCCCCCACCAGCGGCCTGAGCAACCGCGCGAACTGCTCGTTGGCCGTCGTCTTTAGCCCGATCAGCACCAAATCGCTTTGCCCGATCTGCTCCGGCGCCTGCGCGCACCGCGGCCGCACGCGAAAATCCCCTTGCCCGCTGCGCACCAAAAGCCCCTTGCGCCGGACCGCGTCGTAGTCGGACCGCAAGAGGAAATGCACCTCCTGGCCGGCGTGCGCCAGCTTCGCGCCATAAAAACTGCCGACAGCTCCGCAGCCGACCACGGCGATCTTCACGCGCCAATAAAAAAGGCACCCTGAGGACCTCAGAGTGCCTTCAGAAAAAAGGTGGCTTACTTCGCGCCCAGGATCGCGTCCTTAGCCGCTTTGGCGACCCGGAATTTCACAACGCGCTTGGCCGGAATCTTGATGGTCTGGCCCTTCTTCGGCCCGAATTGCATCGTCATCTCGCGCGCGGGACGGTTCACCAACACCAGCTTGCCCAACCCGGGCACCGTAAAGGTGTTCTTGGCCTGTTTGTATGCCAGCTCGGCGACCGTATCCAGCGCCTGCACCGCCTGCTTCTTGCTGATTCCGGCCTTCTCAGCCACGGTCGCCGCAATTTGGGACTTCGACATTGCTTTTGCCATAATAATGTGGTGTGTGTTTTTGTTGTTAATTGGTAACTCAAGTCGTACGACTTGGCCGTATTAAAACCCTTCACTCCGCTCGCGCAAGTAGAAAATACTACTTTTTTCGAAGAAAAATGAAGTTTTTGGCCCTGCGCGCACCCCGGCCTTGACTTGAAATGCTGATCGTCCAACATCGCACTGTGGCCGTTTTCACCATCCAGAATGAACTCCGCTACGAAGTTGTCCGCCAACTCTACGAGGGCGGCATGGGGATCGTGTACGAAGCCGAGCAACTCGGCGCTCACGGCTTCGTCAAACGCGTCGCCATAAAAGTCATCCGCCAGAATTACGCCAACCAGAAGCAATTCATCGACAATTTTATCGGCGAGGCCAAGCTCGTCGCCGACCTCATCCACACCAACATTTGCCAGACCTATCACCTGGCCGAAACCCAGGGCATGTACTTCATGGCGATGGAGTTGATCCGCGGCGCCAACCTGGAACAATTCACCCTGCGCCTGGTTGATCGCCACCGCACCTTGCCCAAAGAACTCGCCGTCTTCATCGTCAGCCGCGTCGCCCGCGGCCTGGCCTACGCCCACGCCAAGACTGACAAAGACGGCCGCCCGCTCGGCATCGTCCATCGCGATGTCAGCTTTAAGAACATCATGATTGCCTTCGAAGGCGACGTGAAACTCACCGATTTCGGCATCGCTAAAGCCCGCGGTTTTCTCGTGGATAACGAAGGCGAAGTCGTCGCCGGCAAAGCTGATTATATGAGCCCGGAGCAGGCGAACTTTCAAATCACCGACAAACGGTCGGATATTTTTTCCGCCGGGGTGGTGCTGGCGCACTTGCTGCTCGGGCGCAACCTGTTCAAAGGTCTCAATGCGGAGGACTCCCGGCAACGTATGATCAATATGCCCATACCGGATTTCCGCAAAATGGATAATCGGATCGATGACCGGCTCAACATCATCCTGCAGCGCGCGCTGTCTCGCAACCTTGACAACCGGTATCCTACCGCCGACGAGTTGCTGTATGACTTGGAGCACTACATTTATCACTCCGGTTACGGTCCAACCAACGAAACGATGGGAAAGTTCATGCGCGAACTTTTCGCCGAGCCTGCGCCCGGGCTGGCTGCCGACCGCGCCCGCTCCAGCGCAGACCTGCTCCAGCCAACCGCTCCACCCCATTCGGCAAAGTAAGACCCCGGGCCCGGTCGGCTGCCCCCGCCGTCCGGCGGCCCATCACGGCTCAGTCCCCTTATGAGCGCCTCTCCCGCTGAGAAAATTGTTAAGATCGGTCTGCTGCAATCGGCCTGCTCACCGGACCCGGCGCTGAACCTGGAAAAGACGCTGGTTGCCGCCCAACACGCCGCCGACCAGGGCGCGCAAATCATTTGCACCCAGGAACTGTTCCGGTCGCAGTACTTTTGCCAAACTGAAGACCACCGCTTTTTCGACCTGGCCGAACCGATTCCGGGCCCAACTACGGCCGCCTTTCAACAACTGGCGCGGCAGCGGCAACTGGTGCTCATCGTTTCGCTCTTCGAACGCCGCGCGCCCGGCCTTTACCACAACACCGCCGCGATCATCGACGCCGATGGTTCTTTGCTCGGGCTCTACCGCAAGATGCATATCCCCGATGACCCGCTTTATTACGAGAAGTTTTATTTCACCCCCGGGGACCTGGGTTTCCGCGCCTGGCAAACGCGTTATGGCAAAATTGGAGTATTGGTGTGTTGGGACCAATGGTATCCGGAAGCGGCGCGCCTTACCGCTCTGCAGGGAGCCGAGCTCCTTTTCTATCCCACCGCGATCGGCTGGCACCCCGCTGAAAAAAGCAGCGTGGGCGAGCAGCAACACACTGCCTGGGAGACTATCCAACGCGCACACGCCATCGCCAATGGCTGCTATGTTGCTGCTCCCAATCGTGTCGGGCTCGAACAACTCGCAGGCGACGGCATCGAATTCTGGGGCCAAAGCTTCATCGCCGGCACCTCCGGCGAAATTCTCGCCCGCGCCAGCAGCGACCGCGAGGAGCTGCTCGTTGTGCCTGTCGATCTCGCCAAAGTCGAGGTCACCCGCAGGCATTGGCCATTCTTCCGGGACCGGCGCATCGACGCGTACGGCGACTTGACAAAACGGCTGGTAGATTGAACGCACGCGCCATCTGGATCACCGGGGCCGGCGGCTTGATTGGAAGCTGGTTGGTGAAAACCACGCCTCGATTCCTGCAAGCCACAACCCTCCGCGCCTTGACCCGTGCCCAGGTGGATCTAAGCGACTTCGCTGCGGTTGCCCGCGAATTCGCGCGGCAACCTCCGCAACTGGTGGTTCATTGCGCAGCGCTCAGCCGCAGCCCCGAATGCGAGCAGCAACCGTCTCTCGCCCGCAAACTCAATGTGGACCTCACCGCCCTGCTCGCCGAACTCAGCGCCGCAATCCCGTTCGTCTTCTTCTCCTCGGACCTGGTCTTCGATGGACGCCAGGGCAATTATGACGAAGCGGCTCCAGTCAATCCCTTGAGCGTGTATGGCGAGACCAAGGCCGTGGCCGAACAGATTGTCCTGCGTAATCCGCGCCACACCGTCGTGCGCACTTCCTTGAATAGCGGAGTTTCGCCAAGCGGCGACCGCGGACTGGAAGAACAACTGCAGCGGAGCTGGGCCGCGGGGCGCCTCACGCGGCTTTTTGTTGATGAATTTCGCTGCCCTATACCTGCCGAAGTAACGGCGCGCGCGATCTGGGAACTGGTCGCCCAATCGGCCACCGGCCTTTATCATCTGGCCGGGAGCGAGCGTCTGTCCCGCTGGCAAATCGGCCAACTCGTCGCGAGTCGTTGTCCCCACCTCAATCCCCAGCTTGAGCCCGCGTCCCTGAAGGATTATCAAGGCGCCCCTCGCCCGGCCGACAGCTCATTGAAATGCGCAAAAGTCCAATCCTTGCTCTCGTTTCAACTCCCCCGCTGGAGCGAGTGGCTGGCGTCGCACGCCGCTGCGCAACACGCGGGCGAACCTGCCTGACCGCGATGCCAGGCGCCGAAGCAGCCGTCCATCCCGCTTCCGTAGCGAGCGACTATCGTGGTCGCCTGGCACCCTCACCCACCGGGTTCCTTCACCTCGGGCACGCCGCCACGTTCTGGACCGCCCAGCACCGCGCCCAAACCCATCACGGAATCCTGGTGCTGAGAAATGAAGACTTGGATACCGCCCGCTGCCGCGCGAGCTTTGTCGAAGCCATGTTCGAGGACCTCCGTTGGTTCGGCTTGCGCTGGCAGGAAGGACCGGATTGTGGCGGACCATTTGCCCCCTACTCACAAAGCCAGCGGATGACGCTTTATCGCGCCACCTTTGCGCAGTTGCGCCAGACCGGTTTGGTTTATCCCTGTACTTGTTCTCGCCGTGATGTACTTCAGGCCCTGGGCGCACCGCATGCGGGCGAAGAGGAACCGCTCTATCCAGGCACTTGCCGCCCTGGCCACGGCCATTCCGTCGCACTTGGGCCAACCTCAGGTCCCCGCCCGGTCAATTGGCGTTTCCGCGTTCCGGACGGTGAAATCCTTTCGTTCACCGACGGATATTACGGCCGGCAAAAGTTCGTGGCCGGAACGGATTTTGGCGATTTTGTTGTCTGGCGACACGATGACACTCCCGCCTATCAACTCGCGGTCGTGGCGGACGACGCCGCGATGCGCATCACAGAAGTTGTGCGTGGACAGGACCTGCTCAAATCGACCGCCCGCCAACTGCTCCTCTACCGTGCGTTGCGACTCCCTATTCCGGCATTTTATCATTGCCCTTTGATCACCGACGAATCCGGCGTCCGCCTGGCGAAACGCGACGCCGCGCTGAGCCTCCGTGCGCTGCGCGAACGAGGGGTGACACCTGAAGCTGCTCGAAAGGCGCGCGGACTTTAGTCCGCAGCAACAATGAAAGGGAAAGTGGGCTCTGTCATGGGTCGCACGCGGTCGGGCGTTTGGTCCAATGCCCAATGTCACATCATACTGAAAGGCTTTCCGCTTGTGTTTGCTCCGCATTCCGGTTTACTCGCTCAAGAACGATGTCGGTCCCGAACCTCATCACCAAACCTAAACCCTCCTATGTTAACGTCCTCCTGCCCCGAACAAACGCGTCGTGAGTTCCTCCGTCACAGTGCTTTGGCCGCTGCCGGAACCGCCATGGCATTTAACCTTGGCAGCGCCGCCGCCGCGGCCGAGCGCACCAAAATCCCCGTCGGCGTGCAACTTTATTCACTGCGGGAACAATGCAAGACGGATTTGGCGGGCATGCTGACCGCGGTCGGTAAGATTGGTTATAAAGGCGTCGAATTCGCTGGTTATCACAACCACAGCGCGAAGGAATTGCGGCAGATGCTCGATGACAACGGCTTGGTCGCCTGCGGTACCCACACGCCTTACGAATCCGTGCTGGAGGACAAGCTCAAGGAAACCGTCGAGTTCAACCACACCATCGGCAATAAGTTCCTGATCGTCCCCTGGAGGACCGGCAAGTCCCAGGCCGAATGGCTCGAGAAGGCCAGCCTGTTCAATACGCTCGCTGAGAAACTCAAGCCGGAGGGGATGTGGATTGGCTACCACGCGCATTCCCATGATTTCGAGAAATTTGACGGTGTCTCTGCGTGGGACCTGTTTTTTGGCAACACCAAAACGGACGTGATCATGCAATTGGACACCAGCAATTGTTGTGAGGGGGGCGCCGACCCTGTTGCGGTCCTGCACAAGTATCCGGGCCGCGCCCGCAGCATTCATATCAAAGCGTATGGCGCGGGCCCCGAGGCCGTTATTGGCGAGGACAAAGTGAACTGGCCGGAAGTCTTTGCCTGGTGTGAAACCAAAGGTGGAACGCAATGGTACGTCCTGGAACATGAGACCAGCAAAGACCCGCTCGGCACCGTAAAGAGAAGCTTTGCCGCCCTCCAGCGGCTCGGGAAGGTCTGAACGCCGATGAAACAGGACCTTGCTGGCGCGCCGGTGCGAATCACTCTGCCGCAAGAGGACCCTGGCTTACGCCAACGGGTCCGCGATGCGGTAGCTAGTGCGGGCGTGGCCTGCGAGTTCGTTGCGGAGCAGGAGCTACGGGAAAGCGAAGAGCGCTTGCGGTTGGTGTGGGACAACTCCCTGGACGGGATGCGGCTCACGGACCCTCGTGGACGAATCATCGCAGTCAACCCTGCGTATTGCCGATTATTCAAGCTGCCGCAGGAACGGCTGCTGGGCGAGTTGTTCACAGCCACCTACGCACCCGAAACGGCCGAATCACTACTGGAAGCATACCACCGCCGCTTCGAAAGCGGGGGAGTCCATCCTCCACTAACCACCCGCGTCACGCTCTGGAATGGCACCCTGCTTGACCTTGATATTTCGACCTGTTTCATCGAGGTAGGCGTGCGGGGGAAGATGGCGCTGACCATTTTCCGTGATGTTTCCGAGCGGTGCCGCACTGAAGCCGCCTTGCAGGCAGCGCAGCAACGGCTCCAGTATCTGCTGGCGCAAAGCCCAGCAGTGATTTACTCCCTGCGCATTGAGCAAAACACCCTCGTCCCCGATTGGGTCAGCAATTACGTTCAGCACCTGTTGGGGTTTACTCCCGAGGAATGCTGCCAGCGCGACTGGTGGGTGCAACAGATCCACGCGGATGATCGGGCGGTGCTGGAACGCAGCTTGCCCGAACTGCTCCGTGGCCGGCAGCTCGTGTTCGCCTACCGTATTCGACACAAACAGGGCGAATACCGCTGGGTGCGCGACGAACGGCGCCTGGTTTGCGATGAACTCGGCGAGCCTCGCGAGGTCTTAGGCTCATGGGTCGATATCACCGAGCGGAAAGCGCTGGAAGAGCTGTTGCGCCATTCGCAGAAAATGGAAGCCGTCGGCCTGCTCGCCGGGGGTGTGGCTCACGATTTCAACAATCTGCTCCTGGTCATGCGCGGCAACGCCGAACTCATGCTGATGGATGCGGACCAATACTCCGTTGAAGCCCGCGAATGCCTGCGCCAAATTACCGCCGCCGCCGAGCGGGCGGCCAATCTCACCCGCCAGTTGCTCGTGTTCAGCCGTAAACAAGTGCTTCAGTCCAAACCCCTCAGTCTGAACGAAGTCATCGCAAATCTCACCAAAATGCTCAAACGCATCATCGGCGAGCACATTGATCTCCAGTGCCGCTACGGCGCCGGGTTGCCCGCCGTCCAGGCCGACGCGGGCATGATGGAGCAAGTGCTGCTGAACCTGGTCGTCAATGCCCGGGATGCCATGCCTCGCGGCGGGAAAATGGAAATTAGCACCGACCAGGTTTTTCTGAATGAAGCGGCGATCCGCACTAATCCGGAAGCACGAGCAGGCCAATTCGTTCGCCTGACCGTACGGGATTCGGGCACCGGCATCGCACCGCAAATCCTTTCGCACGTTTTTGAGCCGTTCTTCACCACCAAAGAACATGGAAAGGGCACCGGCCTGGGCCTGGCCACAGTGTATGGCATCGTCAAACAGCACGAAGGCTGGATCGAGGTCAACAGCCAACTCGGCCAGGGTACTGTCTTTACGATTTTTCTGCCCGCCCTGAGCGGCGCTGCCCTTGCCGAGGCTGCTGCGCGCCCGGAAACCCCGCCCCTGGGCGGCACCGAACCCATCCTGCTCGTCGAAGACGAGTCGGCCGTGCGCCTGGTCACCCGCCGCGTCCTCGAAAGCTTCGGTTATAAAGTCGAGGAAGCTGCCCACGCCCACGAGGCCCTGGAACTCTGGGGCGCGCGCCCGGAATATTTCCGGTTACTGCTCACCGACATGGTAATGCCGCAGGGGATTACCGGCCGCGAACTGGCCGAGCGGCTCCGCCGTGAAAATCCGCAATTGCGCATTATTTTTATGAGCGGTTACAGCGCCGAGGTTGCCGGAAGAGATACCGAGTTTTTCCGGCGCCACGGCTGCTATTTTATCCAGAAACCGTGTTCGTCGCGGCTACTGCTGGACACTGTCAGGACGTGCCTGGACGAACCGCTCCCGGCCCAACCGTGATGGTAGCAGGACCTCTCTGAAGCTCACTGGTTTGGGCTCTCGGCGCATTCTTTTCGCCACCACCTCCACCACCGCAATGTGTCTCGCAGCGGATGTATTTTGCTGCGCTGTTTGCCGTAAACTGTCGGCACCGGCAAAAACTCGACCCGGTAACCACCCCGAATGAAGCGCACCAACATCTCCGATTCAATTTCGAAGTGCTCGGCAGACACGCCCACACGAGCCAAAGCGCTCAGGCTGACCAGGCGAAACCCGCATTGCGAATCCGGCAGCTCGCGCGCAAGGAGTGTCGATAAGCGCCTGCTCATCCATCGGTTGACGGCCCGCCGCAACCAGGGCATCGCCTGCGCCTGCAACATGCGGTTGCCGACCACCAGGCTCGCGCCGGTTGCCTCCGCGCACCGAAAAAACGATTCCATCACTTCGGGCACGTGCTGCCCATCTCCATCGAGGGTTAGCGCCCACGCAAACCCCAACTCCCGGGCCTTGTGCCACCCGGCTTGCAGCGCAGCGCCCTTACCGCACGGCCGCTGGTTGCCCAGCACCATCGCGCCGGCCTGAGCGGCGAGCCTTGCAGTGGCATCTGTTGAGCCATCATCCACCACCAGCACAGTCGGCAACTCTCGGCGGACTGCCTCGACCAGTGGACCAATGGTGGCGGCCTCATCCAAACACGGGATAATGGCCGCACATTGCGCACGCCAATCCACGTCCTTGGCTCCGGTTCGCTGGACCGGCACGGCCCCCATTACCGAGTCCCTTGTCATGCGCCATCAGTCAACCGCGTGGATTGGTTTAGAGATTCTCACCTCGGCTTGAGCCGGTTCGCTGGCTTTTTGCGCGGCCGGGACGTTGCCAAACCAACTGCGCCAGCCCTCCTTCAACTCGAGCAACATCCAACCTGTGAAGGCTTGCAGCAACAGCCAGCCGCTGCTCAACGGGCTGAACGTATAACCCTGGAAAAGATACCGCTGCCCGTGGTTGCGCCGCCCCCAAAAACCGCGACGCCGGCGCGCGCGCGCGATGCTGGCGAAGCGCCGGTTGTACGTCCGAATAAAATAAAAGAACGGCCGCGACGGCGGAGTCGAGAAGATCGGTTCGATGAATGCCTTCGCACCGCGCTTGAAGGGTTGCGACGCTACACCCAAATAGTACAAGCCCAGATCCAGCAAGAACGCCAGCCGCATCAGCTCGAAGTCACCCATGTACTCGTACTTATCTTTGTACAGTGCCTCGAACCACCATTGGTAACTGCGGCTAAAATCGCGGTTGTGCCTGGCCACCAACGGCGCCATCTCGGCTCCGCGCTGCTGCGCGAGAATCAATTCCACCGCAGCCGACGTGGTGAAGGAAATCCAGTCCATGCCCGGGCTGTAAAAGGGGTCGAGAAACGCCGCCGCATCGCCCACCAGCACAAAGCCATCCCCGGCGAAAGTGGTGCTGAAGTACGGCAGGTGCTTGCGCCAATGCACATCTCCTTCGCGCCACTCCGCTTCCGCCAGGAGTTCCCGCGCCACCGGATGCTGCAGGAGAAAATTCTTCAGCCGCAGGCCCAGCGGTCCTTCCTCCGGCCATTGCACCAGGCGCTCGTCAAACACCGCCCCCACGCTCACATCTCCACCCTTCAGGGGAATACACCACGCCCACCAACCGGGACCCACCAGGTGATTTGTCGCCGTTCCGCGTATGCCATGGCAAGCTTCAGCCCACTCGGGAAATTTCCTGGCGAGCTCAACTCCGTCCCAATCTTTGACTCCGGTCCAGCGCGCCCAAACTGCCGTGGTAGGGTGCGCCGTGTTAGGCCGCCACCAACCCTCCTGCCGCGCCAGGAGCGCAGCCACACCCGAAGCGTCCGCCACCCATCGCGCCGTTACCGTACGCGTTTGGCCATCGCGGGTTACCTCGAGCGTTTGAACTCCGCCGGAAGTCAACCCCACTCGGCTGACCCGGGCCGGACGCCACACTTCGGCGCCGGCTGCGCGGGCGAGCTGCAGCACATGCTCGTCCAGCACCGCGCGGTCCACTTGAAACGACGGCACCCGCGAAAGATAGCGGCCGCCGATCTCGCTGCAGTCAGGCAACGATTGGGCCCTGGCGTCGCAAAACCAGAACCGCATCCCTTGCTTTACGAGGTGCGCCTCGTTGAGATGCCGCGTCAAACCCAGGACGCGTCCCAGGAAGTAACCGCTGACCTCGACGGTGGCTTCGCCGACGCGCCGGCCGAATGCGGTTGACCTTTCGACGAGCAGCACCTTCAGCGCCGGTTGCTCCCGTAACAAAAGCAACGCGCACGACGCGCCGGCCAGCGCCCCCCCAATAATGGTGACGTCATAATCAGGCTTCTCTGACGGCGCGTCTCGCATAGCCTCCAAAGCAATTAGTCCAACCGGTTCAGGTGCAAGTCCTCTTTGGCGATCTTGCCGTCTAAGGCGGAGAGCCAGATTTCCCCGATATTGGAAGTCCGGGAGGGATCGCGCAACCTGGCAGCCCAAAGCTTCACTTTCCATACGGCTTGTCCTGCCCCGCCTTCGCCGAGAACCCCTTCCCCAACCCGCTCCAGTTTTAGTTCAGTCGAGGTTAAGGTGATGTTCTTCAGGAGCGGATCGTTGGCGGCAATTTTGATCGCCTGGTCCGAGTCCACTTTCAATTGATCGCGGTTCAGCGGCAAGTCCCCGCCTGTCACCGGCTCGAGCAACCGCATGGGGCGCTTCACCGTAAGCATGCGCCCGGCGCCAAACTTTACCTCCACCGCTTTGAGCGTCGCAGTCGGGTCGTAGTAAACGACGTACCAAATGTTCGGTATGAGGGTGCCGACGGATTTCTCGGACCGAATCTGGACAATTTTATCTTTGGACTGCTCGCCGACATAGCGATTGCCTTCTTTGATGAGGTCGAAGGCAGTCGGCTCGCTGGCGCGGGCAACCAAAGCGCTGCTCAAGGCGAGGGCGGCGCACAGCCAGCTCCCGGTTAGGTTTTTGTATTTCATATCGCAGTATAGCCTAAGGGTCGCATGAGTGGCAACCTGTGCCATTAAGCGACACTCTGGTATTGTGCACTGTAGCAGTGGGTATTACTCTTCAGCATGACGACAATGACGTTGAAACTTCCGGAACCACTCAGGCGGGGGGTGGAAGCAGAAGCGCGCCGCCGCGGTGTCAGCAAGTCCCTGGTGGTCCGCGAGTGCGTGGAAAAAATGCTCCGCCGCAAGCAGGGCCAAAAAGGCCCTAGCTGCCTGGACTTGGTGGCGGACCTGGTCGGCTCGCAACCGGGGCCGAGGGATGCGTCGGTGAATCGCCAACACCTCGAGGAAGCCATGCTCGCGGATCATGACCGCTCCCGAAACAACTATCGTTGATACCGGACCCCTGGTCGCGCTATTGGTCGGGGCGGACCAGCACCACGGCTGGTCGCGCGAGGTCTGGGCCGAACTGCAGCCGCCGCTTTCAACCTGCGAAGCGGTACTCTCCGAAGCGCAATTCCTCGTCGGCCGCTTCGGCGGCAACCCCTGTGCCGTGTTGGAATTCGTTCGGCGCGGAGTACTTCAGCTTGATTTTGCCGTCGGACCTGAAATCAAACGGCTGCTGGAACTACAGCGTTCTTATCGCAGTTTACCGATGTCGCTGGCGGATGCCTGCCTGGTGCGCATGAGTGAGCAATCCCGGCGCTGCCGCGTGGTCACCACTGATTCGCATTTCCGCCTCTACCGTCGTCATAAGCGCCAAATCATTCCGGTTCTCATGCCAAACCCGATTTGAACCGGCGGCGATTTTTCTTTTCAGCCAACCCCTCGGGTGCCACCGTGTACGCGAAACGACTGAACCGAACTCAGCGACACCCTATGCCGGCACCCACCAAAAAGGTTTCCGAAAAGAGCACCAAACAGGAGATGCTCGAGGCCTACCAGGCCCTGACCAAGCAACTCGAAGAAAAGCGCGCCGCCGAACTCGCCCCGGAACGCCGAATCGAAGAAAAGCGTGCGGAGGAGGCCGTCAAGGCCGCCGCCACTGTTGAGCCTGAGACGATTGACCGCGAAGTCGGCGGGCTCAAATCGGAGATTGGCAAAATGCTGGGCGACATCTCCGAGCGCCTTGCTACCGAGTCTGCCCGCTTCCGCAATATCCAGAAGGCGGTCGAAACCAAAGAGCGCGAAATTAAGGAACTTTACGGCATTGAAAAGGCCGCCGTCAGCCTCGCCGCCTTGATTGAGGCCCAGAACCAGAAGCGGGCCGAATTTGAAACGCAAATGATACAGGAGCAGGAGGAGCTCGAGAAGGAGATCGAAACGAAGCGCGCCGCCTGGGAGGAAGAGAAGAAAGCCCGCGAGGCTGAGATTAAGGAGCGCGAGGCCGCCGAAAGGAAAGCGCAGGAGCGGGCGCGGGAGGATTTCAATTACGCCTTCAAACGCGAGCAGCAAGGCATAAAAGACAAGCTCAATGACGAAAAGTTGGCGTTGGAAAAAGAGATCAAGCTTAAACGCGAAACCGCTGAGAAAGACCTTCTCGAACGGGAGAAGAACATCGCGCAGAGTGAGCGCGAATTAGCCGAACTTCGCGCCAAAGCCGCCGCTTTCCCCCAGGAGCTCGAACGCGCCGTCAACCAGGCCGTCAAAGAAGCCACCGACCACCTTAAGCTGGAAGCCAAGAGCCGCGAGGACCTGGCGCACAAGCAATTCGAAGGCGAGCGCAACGTGCTGACTGCCCGGAACGACTCACTCGAGAGAACCAATAAAGACCTGCTGACGATCAACAACAAGCTCACCCAGCAACTGGAAGCCGCTTACCAGAAAGTCCAGGACATCGCCGAGAAGACCGTCGAAGGCACCTCCCAATCCCGGTCGTTTGCCGAACTGCAAAAGCTTCTGGTTGAGCAGGCGCGCAAAGGTCGCGAGGAGAAAGGTTAAAGCGACAGTTGACTGCATGATGTTGTGATGCGATGATGTTCTGATGAGAACCACGTTGACGCTCGACGCGGATGCTTTTCAGGCCGCCAAAGCGAAAGCTGTTCACGAAAACATTTCACTTGGCAAAGCGGTTTCGGAGTTGGTCCTGCAGGGGTTGCGTGTGAGTCTGAGCAAATCGAGAGGGCGCGCAGTGTTCCGCTCTGAAGGGGGCACCTACACGTCCAAAGAAGTGGAGGCGGCGCTGGAAGATGAATAAGGCTCTCCTGGATGCTAATGCTCTTATCGCGGCATTTGATGAGAGTCATGCCGACCACGCGCGAGCAAACGCACTGATCGCAGGCCTACAGGAGTTCCGGACGTCCCCTCAAACTCAAGGCGCCTTTTTGCGGTTTTTCAGCCGCCCCTGGCAAGATGCCTCAGGCCAGCGCCAACCTCCTCGAATGAGCACTGGCCAGGCCTTGAGCCATTTAAAGGCCATCCTCGCCCTTCCCAAACACCGGTTCGTGCCAGACGACGTGCCGTTCGAGAAAGTCTCCATGCGCTCTTTGAGCGGATTCAAACAATGGAACGATGCGTATCTCATCGCCCTGGCGGCAAAGCATCGGCTTAAGCTCGCTACGCTGGAGCGAAAGTTGGCTAACATGGATGATCCCGACGCACCGGTTCTCCATCTTGTCCCGTAAGCGCGCCTGGGGCAGCGGTTTGGCTGCTAGCGACGCTGTTTTGTCTGACGGTCTTTCGCGCGGTGGACCGCCATTCGCACTCCGCCAGCGACACTCTCTACGGGGTATTCCCGTTCTTTGTCTGCACGTTCCTGCTGCTGGATTGGATCGGCAACCGGACGGCTGAGCCACATTAATCGCCGAAATCAGACAGAAGTTAAGGCCAGCCACTGAGGAATTGACCGAACTAGTGCTGGTCCGCTGGAAAGAACTGCCGTCAAAACCTCACATGAGTTTTCTGACCAGAGTACTGGAGGCTCCTGCGCACCGACTCAGGCGCAAGCAACACGTCGAACCTGCGAAGTTGCTCGGACTTCATTTCCGAACGTGGCCAACTCGCGTAAAGGGACTATCTCCGTCTGCGGAAAAGCAACCAAAACAGTCGATGGGACGCCTGGATATGGCCGGCCCTGGGCATCGAGCGGCGCGAGTTGAACGCGCAAGGTTCGGTCACTCACCTGCGAAAGCCTCAGTTCAACGGCTTGGCTGCCCAGATGGAGCGGGGCCGCGGCAAGTTCGCCAGCGCTGCCAGACCCTCGCTGGCCGCGCAAAACACCACGCAACTTGTCGCTAGCCGCGCACGTGAGCGCATGGCTTAATGCCGCGCGGCCATGCTGGCGTTGCGGTCGAGGGGTTCCTGGTGAAGGAGGTTGCGGACGAAAAAGTCTTCCAGCCGGCGCTCGCCATAGGCGCCGCCGATGCCATGATCGGCGCCGGGAACCACCAACATTTCGAAATCCTTTCCGGCTTTGATCAGCGCATCGACAAAACGCAGCGTCGATTCTGGCGGCACATTGTGGTCCATCTCGCCGACAATCAATAGCAGCTTGCCCTGGAGTCGATACGCATTGTCGATATTAGAGCTTTGCGAATACCAATTGTCGGAATTAGTGCTCCAGAGTTGTTCGGGGGTGGCGTAACCCATCCATTGCTCGTTCCAGGAAGCTTTGTCCAGCCGGTTATCATGGCAGCCGCACGCCGCCGCCGCGGCTTTGTAGAATTCCGGGTGAAACAACACGCCGCCCGCGGCGTTTTGTCCCCCGGCTGAAGTGCCATACAGGCCCACGCGGGCCAGGTCGTACCAGGGGTATTTGGCCGCGACGGCTTTGTGCCAGAGGATCCGATCAGGGAATCCGGCATCCTTCAGGTTTTTCCAACAGACATCGTGAAAGGCCTTCGAGCGATTGGCGGTTCCCATGCCGTCCATCTGGACCACAACGAAACCGAGGTCGGTTAAGGAACCGAACCGGCTGCGGCCACTGAACGACTTGGGCACATAGGAACCTTGCGGTCCGGCGTAGATGCTCTCAAGGACGGGATATTTCTTATTCGGAGCGAAATTGCGCGGCCGGCAGATGATGCCCCAGATATCGGTCCTGCCGTCCCGGCCTTTAGCGGCGAATACTTCCGGCGGTTTCCAGCCGGTGCTTTCGAGTTCGGAGATGTCCGCTCGCTCGAACTGGCAGACGCGCGCACCATCCGCGACCCGGCGCAGCACATGGACCGGGGCCAGGTCCACACGGCTGTAAGTATCAACCAAATATTTGCGCCCCGGAGAATATTGCACCGTGTGATTCCCGTTCCCTTCTGTCAGCGCCACCAGGCCGGTGCCGTCGAAATTGATGCGATAATAATGAAGGAAATAGGGGTCCTGGTCCGGATACATCCCGCAGGCGTTAAACCAGACCTGCCGTTTCTCTTCATCGATGCGGTCGATGCCACGCACGACCCATTGGCCACGCGTGATCTGATTTTCCAGTTTCCCCGCTTTGGCGTCGATGAGATACAGATGCCGCCACCCGTCCTGCTCCGACAGATAGAGGATCTCCTCGGTCTTCCCCAGCCAGTTGACATAAGTCAGATGGAGATTCTCCGTGTGAGCCGTCCAGATAAAGGTCTTGGTTCTCTCATCGATCAAATTGCGCACCGCGCCGGTCTGAGTGTCTATTTCGATCACGCGGAGCCGCTGATGGCCACGGTCCACTTGTTCATAGGCAAACCGTTTGCCGTCGGGGCTCCAATGCAAGTCCGGCATTTCCCATTCATGCTCGAAGCGGTCCACCTCGGGCTTGAGCCGTCTTTGTTCCGCCACCAGGAAGATATTGGGCTCGTAACGCGCGAATTTGTCTCCCGCTTGCGGGTAGGGCCGCGCTTCCAATTGGGCACGGCCACCGCCCGGCGGCGACGAGCGAATCAGATAAACTTCCTTATGGTCCCCCGGCTCAATGCGCCACGCGACCAACGCATCCGAGTCTGGCGCCCAGGCCAGGCGCCCATACGCATTTGTTTCGCTGCCGTCGTGACTCAATTGCGTCTCAGCTTCGTTCCCCCGCACATACACATTGTTGTCTTTAATGAACGCAGTCCATTTCCCGTCCGGGGAAGCGGCTTCTGCTCCGCCATTACGGCGCCCCTGGCCAAAGCGACGCCGCGGTGCGCGGGGCAGGCTCTGGCCGTTGGTCCGGTCAGCTTGCCGCTGCGCGAGAACAGCGTCCTCGACCGCTGGCGATCCCAACTCACCTGGGCCGGCGAACGGACTGGGGTCCCCCTGGTCCGCATTCGCCAATTCAAGCTCCTGCGTTTTAGCCGCGGGCACTTGAAAGGAAGTGCTGCCGGGAACAATGCTGCACTCATATGATTCGAGTTCGCACCGCCATTGCTTACCCGCAGCTTCAAAGAGAATCGCTTTGCCGGCTTCGGTAAATTCGATGTCACTGAACGGCAAGTGCTCGGGTTTGAACTCCTGGCCCGCGACTGTCGAAAGCGCCGCCGCCAATTTATGTTGATCGAACGCAGGACCACGGGTCCCCGCTTCCGCATCCACCAGAATGAACTCTTTGGCTCCGTCTTTCAGGTCGTTGCGGTACCAGAAGCGTGCATCCTGTGCAAACCAATGAGGATTGATGCGCGCTTTATAGACGCCCGGGTCGGGGCCTCCGAAACGTCCGCGCCGAGCCGTCCCGACCTGATTGGTTCTTGCGGATTGCTCCTGGGCTGCCGCGGTCAACGCCAGCGCCATGAACGTGAGCAGGTTGACGAGCTTTAGAGAGCGAAATGAGTCGAACTTCACAGGCACCTCAATGGGTTGCAGGCTCGACACGCCACTCGTGGATGCCCGCCGAGAAGTCCTTCTGGAGTTGGACCTCAACCCGCAGGCCGTCGGTTTCCACCGAGTCGAACGTGGTGCGGTTATATTGATCGGCAGCGCAGCCGTACGCGCTCGGGTGCTCGACTGGTTTCCATTGGCCGTCCACGCGATAAAAGCATTGCCAGGATTTAGGCAGCCTGCATTCACCCACGCCGGTGTCATCAAACCAATAAACCTCAACGGCCCCCACTCGGGCAGGTTTGAGGAAATCGTATTGGACCCATTCCTTGGTGCCCTTATGCGGCCACCAATGCAGGAATCGATTTGACTGATCGCCGGAACTCTTCGGTTCGCGCTGATCGTTCAGCGCGCGCGTGTCTGGTCGCACGCCATCAGCCGACGCAGTGGCTTTGCTCGTCGAGGCAATCGTCGGGAAGGGCAACGGCCGCGCTGCCGCTTCCGTGCGCGCCAGCCAAACGGCCATCTCGCCGCGGCCGCGGTTGGCCCACGCATAATAGGGAATAGCGGAAAACTCGATATTGTTTGTGGCCAGGTGTTGCTGCGAGTCGGCGTACCGCAGGCTCTCGGCCTGGCCCTTGATCACTTCAACCCCATTGAGCAAGTCGGAGCAAAATTCGGCACTTAGGGGCGCCGCATCCGGCAGCACGAGGTTCACCACATGGCCGTCTTTGACGTCCGGCCACTCGACACAATATACCAATGGCCCGCGTTGCAACGCGACTTTGTGGATGTCATCACTCACTTTCGGATTGGCGATAACCCGCCGCACCGGCATCGGCAGGGCCAATTCCACGACATCGCCTTTGCGCCAGGAGCGGTGGATCGTCGCATAGCCGTCCTCTAATTTGAGGGGAAAACTCTTCCCGTTCAGCTTGAGTGTCGGCGGGGGGGCACTTACGTCGGAAAACCGGTAGAGCTGGCTGGGAACTGCTTCATTGCGCGCCCAGCCGGGGATGCGCAGGTTAAGGGTGAAGGTCCGGCGCTTCGCCGGGTTGACCTCCAGCTTCACGCTTCCATCCCAGGGATAACGAGTGTGCTGAACCA
Organism: Verrucomicrobiia bacterium; assembly: GCA_035934555.1. Lineage (GTDB taxonomy): Bacteria > Verrucomicrobiota > Verrucomicrobiia > Limisphaerales > UBA8199 > DASYXT01. Next base: position 73,703 of record DASYXT010000096.1, read on the forward strand.
CAGAAAGCCGGGCACCCGTATCGAGCTTAATGTCGGCCGTGCCCGCCGCATAGAGATTCACATACACCGTGTCGCCGCGTTGCGCGTAGAGATAGCCCGGAACAGAAGGCAGGAACCGCGTAATATTACCGGGACAACAAGCGACGCCAAACCACGGGCTACGCTGGTGCCGCCCATCCGACTCGAGCGGGTTGGGATAGAAGAATCGTTTGCCATCGAGCGATACGCCCGAGAGGAGTCCGTTGTAAAGTGTGCGCTCCATCACATCCACGTACTTCGCGTCGGCGTGTAAGAGAAACAGCCGCTCGTTCCAAAAATCGTTCGCGACGGCGGCGCAAGTTTCGCAATAAGCGCTGAGGTTAGGCAACTCGTAATCGCTGCCGAAGGCCTCGCCGGCGCCGCGGGCGCCGATGCCGCCGGTGAGGTACAGCTTTTCGCCAACCACATTGCCCCAGATGGCATCGATGGCATGGAGATAGCGCTCATCGCCGGTGAGCGCCGCCACGTCGGCCATGCCGCTATACAAGTAACCGGCGCGCACGGCGTGCCCGACCGCCTCCGTTTGCTCCACCGGCTTAATTCGTGACTGGTGGTAGTCATCACCGCCGGGGCCGCGCACATCCAGAAAGAATTTCGCCAGTGCCAGATAGCGCTGGTCGCCAGTGGCCCGATACAGCTTGGCGAGGCCCATTTCCACAATCTCGTGTCCAGGCCAAATGCGCAGCTTGTCCGGGCCGAAAGTATTGCAGAGCAGATTGGCCTCTTTGATCGCCACGGCGAGCAAGTTGGTTTCGCCGGTCGCCTGGTAATGGGCGACCGCCGCCTCAAACAAGTGACCTGCATCGTAAAGCTCATGGCTCTCATCAGGGTCGCTCAACCACCGCTTTGGGCCGGACCATGGATGCGGGTGCTGGGGATTAATCGCTCGGGCGGTGTACAGATAGCCATCCGGCTCCTGCGCGGCGGCTATCTCAGCAATGAGTTTATCCAGATATGCTCGCAGCTTCGGGTCAGGGTGGACGGCCAGGGCATAGGACGCGCCTTCAAGCACTTTATAAGGATCGGTATCATCGAAAGGGTACGGCGGGGGCCGTTTGTTAGAGAGTTCCTCCCCGCGCAGCGCTTTGGCCGCACGGTCGAAATTATCCATGCGCCCGGACCGTTCGCACTGCTCGAAGGCAAAGGGAATCGTGACCAGCCGATTGGTTTCGAGCCGCGGCGCCCAGAAACAATCGTTCAAATGAACGTCAGTGAATGGAACGGGTTTAACAGGGTAATCATGCGCTGGGACAACAGGCGCTGCCACAGCAGGCATAACCAAAAGCGCGAAGAGCGCGGCGATTTGGCCTCCGGCCCCGCGCATATTGGGGTGTGTTGGCGCGCCAACGTTGTGGACTGCGCCAGCCCTCTGGCGCTTTCGAGACAGGAGCTTCGGCGTAAAGCGCCAGAGGGCTGGCGCAGTCCAAAACCTCGCGGTCTGAAGGAACAGGTTCATGGAGACACAGGGGTCTTAGCCGAAGGTTTCAAAACGCGAACGCTGAAGACGCTGCCGCCTCGACGGTCGGCCGGCGCCTGGAATTTCACCGTCACCTTGTCCCTGCCCTTCAGCAGGTCAGCGCTCAAAGGATAGGTCCTGGTGCTAAAACCCGGGCGCTGTTCCTGACCGCCGAGCGTTTCAGTGGCCAGTTTCGTATCGTCCACTAAAACGTCCAATACTGCCCCACCGCGCCCACCACCCCCCATGCTCACGCTGAGCACTTGCGGTAGGCCCGCCAACACCTTGAGGTCCCAGGCAAACCAGCCGTTGGTTTCAGCAAATCGGAACGTGCGGTCGTTGAACTCGCGCGTGTCAGTCCGTTCGCCTTTGAAATTGTGGTCGCGCTCGTCCTGCTCTTCACCGGCGTTGACAAAATCCACCGTGCGCGCCTCTAACTCCTGGCGCTCGGCTAGCTCCCGCCGGTATTCCACCTGTTTGTTCTCCCACTCGGCAGGCGTGAACCGGTCCCAGTAAACCTCGTACTTCACCTGGGTAGCCTGGTAAAAGGGGAAGAGCTTCACGCCGCGATTCTGCTCGTCGCCCGGGATGCGGAACAGGTCCGGGCCGCCCGTGAAAGTGTTCGCACGTCCACTCACCGGCTTGAGGCCAGCTAGTAATGTTGAATTATCGGCCGTCACTGCCGGGAATGGCTTCCGCGTGTCCACGGCCGCGCAGAGCACCAGCGGCCCATTTAAAATCGCAAACCGGTTCGGATTATCTTTAAAGCCCTCGGTTCGCAGCGCGAACGGCATCCGGATTTCCACCACATCCCCGGTACGCCACCGGCGCGTCACGGCTGCGAAACTGCCGCAGTCACCAACCTCGGCCACCTTCTTGCCGTTGAGCAGAATGGTGAACTCCTTGGCCCAGAAAGGATGCCGGAGCCGCAACGTGAGCCGCACTGGCCGCGCGCAAGTGAAAGTCAATTTCGTGGCGCCTTCGTCGGGATACCGGGTCTCCTGGCGCAGTTGCAGTCTCTTTGCCTTCCAGTTCAAATCCGACGCGATAAACAAATTAACATAAAGATCCTGTTCATTGTGAAAATAGATGCTGTCGCCGTATTTGGCGTGGTTCTCGACGCCGGTGCCGGTGCAGCACCAGAACGAGTCGTTCTCGCCGTTGTAGTTGCGGCGCGATCCGGAACGTAACGGCACGTAATAACACATCATGCCAGTTTCCGGATTCTGCGAGGCCAGGATGTCATTATAGAGCGCCCGCTCGTAGTAATCGGCGTATTCGGCCCGCGGCTCCCAACAGAACAGATGCCGCGTCAGCTTCAGCATGTTATAAGTATTGCAGGTCTCGGTTGTGTTCGGGCCGAGCGCCTGCGACAGGTGTTCTTTAGGACTGAACATCTCCCCGTTGCTGTTGCCACCAATTACATAGGATCTTTCCCTGGTGACTGTATTCCAAAAGAAGGTAACGGCCGTGCGCAGCGCGGGCTGGCCCGTCAACTCGAATTGGCGGGCATTGCCGATGAACTTTGGGAATTGGGTATTGGCGTGGAACCCGGTAAGGTTGTCCTGTTCCTTCTCCGCCGGGTCGAGCATCCGGTGATGGTTGAACCGCAATGACAGGTCGAGGTACTTCTTTTCGCCGGTGAGCGCGTAAAGGTTGGCCAGCGCCTCGTTCATCCCGCCGTGCTCGGTGTTGAGCATCGCCTGCATCTGTTCATCGCTCAGCTTTGAATTGCGCGCGACCGCCCAATCCCCGAATTTCTTCGCCACTGCCAGCGCCTGCTCATTGCCGCAATAGACATACATGTCCTCCAACCCGACAAAGATTTTGTGCAGGGTGTAATAGGGGGCCCAGACCGGTTGGCGCTTCTCGACGCGGTCGATAAAGCTCTCCGGGAACGCGCTCAAATACCCGGTGCCGATTTTCTTTTGACACTCCGCCAGACCGGCTACCACGGCGTCGCCTTTTTCCTTCAGCCGCGCGTCGCCCGTGCTGGCGTACATCAGCGCACACCCCGACATATAATGGCCCACAAAATGCCCGCGCAGCTCACAATCGGGCGCTTCCCAGCCACCCAGCGGCTGCGCGGTCGAAGGCAAGCCCGCGTTAACGCGGAAATTGTGCAGCAATCGGTCCACATCCAACTCCAAGAGGTAATGCTGGTCTAATTCCATTGCGTGCTTGAAAGGACCGTCGAGCAGCCGCACCTGTTCCAGCGGAAAGGCGAAGACCTGCAGAGCGACGGCCGGCGGCGCTTTGTCTTTGCCGTTGTCACTCGAAAGGCAATCGGCCAAGGCCGGGGCTGAAAGAAAGCACAAACCAAACAAAATGAGGGCCGATTTCATTCCTGGGATTATTTTGGGGCAAGTTCGCGCCGGGTTCATGAACAATTCTGGACCGTTATAAGAACGATTATCCTCCATGTCGATAATTCCCCGCAGTCGGACAACGCTTTGCCGAGATGCTCACCACCAGAAGGTTGGATTGCCGGACGGCAAGGTCCGGACTCTCATCAATTGAAACCGGCGCCATTCGACGTGTCCATCGATCATGCCCAGATTACCGCCATCGGGATACCTGCCGTTCAGGTGCGGCGTCGTGTGCAGCTTGGAGTAACCGCCCTGAACATCGGTGTAATTGTAGGACGGACTAAATCGCTGCGCCTCATTGTCCTGACCAGGGCGTGAAATGGTCGCATCGGCTATCAGGACCCGATCGGAAGACATCGGCATCGCGGTAATGGGCCCAATTTGGATCGGCTCCGGGTAGATGCGAAGGTTGACGTTCGAGGCGGCCAATTCGGGTGTGCCCGGCTGGGTGGTCGCATACCCGTTAACGTGAAATGAAACGCCTTGTCGGAAACCTGTTTCATTTGGGTCATTGCTATGTTACAACTTTAAGCGGTTGTTGGCAGGCGCGTCTTGGCTCAAAATGACAGGCCATTTGTGAAATCTGACCTATTAGCACGGGCAGCAGCTTCCTCGAGCGCCCCGACTCCTTTCGCCGCCGAACTCGCCATCATCGAACAGCTTTTCGATCACGTGCCCGAAACGGCGTTCTTCCTCAAAGATACCCGCGGCCGGTACCAGGCCGTAAATCAATCACTGGTCCAGCGCTGCGGTCTCGAAGAAACGCGCCAGTTAATCGGACGCGACGTGCGCGAAATTTTTCCGAAGGACCTTGCCCAGCTTTACGCCATGCAGGATCAAACGGTGCTGCGGACCGGCTGCCCTGTGATCGACCACCTCGAATTACATTGGTACGCGCATCGGCAGCAAGGCTGGTGCCTGACCACCAAACTACCCATGCGCGACCGTCATGGCACCATCGTCGGCGTCGTCGGCATCTCCCGCGACCTGCGCGCGCCGGGGGATCGCGAAATCATTCCCGCCAGTCTCGCCAGCACCCTCGAGTACCTCGAGGCGCATTGCGATGAAGCGATTTCCCCCGCGGCTCTCGCGCGATTATCAGGCTTGCCTCCCGTCCGTTTTGCCCGCCTGATCAAACGCATTTTCCGGGTGACGCCCAACCAACTCATCACGCAGACGCGGCTTGCCGCCGCAGCCCGTTTGCTGACCGAAACCAACCGCTCGGTGGCCGACATCGCTTATGCCTGTGGGTTTTACGACCATAGCGCCATGACGCGCGCGTTCCGCTCCGCGACTAACCAGACGCCCACCGAATTCCGCGCTGTGATGCGCAAGCCCTCGTGATGAGGCATGTAGCCAATTAACAGCCCGGGTGTCATTTCCAACCAAGACATGCGCATAATTACTTCCTACACTAACCCGCAATGAGCGAAGTCTCTTGGAGCGGAGTGTTCCCCGCGATCACGACCCAGTTCAAGCCGGACCAATCGCTGGACCTGGCTGCGTCGTCCGGCCACGTCGAGGCCCTGATCCAGTCGGGCGTTTCGGGCATCATTTTCCTTGGCTCGCTGGGAGAAAACCAGGCGTTGCTGCCGGAAGAAAAACGCCGCTATTTCGCCGCGATGCACGAAGCGGTCCACGGCCGGGTGCCGGCGCTAAGTGGCGTCGCCGAGGCGAGCACGGCCGCTGCTTGCCAGTACGTGCGCGACCTGGAACGACTCGGCGCGGATGGCTTTATGGTCATGCCGGCGATGCTGTACCGGGGCGATACGCAAGAAAACCTGACTCATTTCCGCGCGGTTGCCGGCGCAACGGGTCTGCCGCTGATGATCTACAATAACCCCATCAGCTATTTCAACGACCTTACGCCGGAGTTGTTGGGCGAACTGGCCACAATCAGAAATTTTGTCGCGGTCAAAGAGAGTTCCGGCAACACCCGCCGCATCACTGACATTCGCAACCTGCTGGGCGACCGCTATGCGATATTCACCGGGGTGGATGACCTGGTGCTCGAATCTGCCATCCTCGGCATCGACGGCTGGGTGGCCGGCAGCGGCATCGCGTTCCCGGCTGAGAACCAGTTTTTCTGGGACCTGACCCGCCAAGGCGAATGGGAGCAGGCTCGGGCGCTGTACCGCTGGTTCACACCACTGCTGCACTTGGACGTACACACCAAGTTCGTGCAATATATCAAACTGGCGGTGCAGGAGTGCGGCCTGGGCAGCGAATGGGTCCGCGCGCCGCGCTTGCCGCTGACAGGACCCGAACGCGAGCAAATCCTGAAAACCATCCACGATGGAATAGCCCAGCGGCCGAAAATTCCGGCACGCCACCGCTCCCCGCGGCCCGGCGAGCCCGCACTGGGCCTCGGGGCAGCGCGGCCTGTGGCGGGCGACGCTTTGGGCGCAAGGTCATGAAACGGGTTGCCATCATCGATTCTCATACCGCGGGGGAACCTACCCGTATCGTGGTTAGTGGCGGCCCCGCGTTAGAAGGGACCAGCCCGGCTGAAAAGCTGGCGAGCTTCCGCGAGCATCACGACGCGTTTCGCTCAGCCATCGTCAGGGAACCGCGCGGTTCCGATGTGATGGTCGGCGCCTTGCTGCTCGAGCCACAGGACACTTCATGCGTCGCCGGCGTCATCTTCTTCAATAACGTCGGTTTCCTCGCCATGTGCGGGCACGGCACTATCGGGCTGGTTGCTACGCTCGCCCACCTCGGCCGGATCAGGCCTGGGGAGCATCGCATCGAAACACCCGTCGGTGTGGTCGCCGCCGTGCTGCACTCAACAGGTGAAGTCTCGATCACCAACGTGCCCAGTTGGCGCGCCCGCAAACAAGTCACCATCCAGGTGCCGGCGGTCGGACCTGTAACTGGCGACGTCGCATGGGGTGGCAATTGGTTTTTCCTGGCGGAACAGAACGGCTACGATCTATCGCTCACCAACATTGAGCAGTTAACCGAAGTGAGTTGGCGTATCCGGCAGGCGGTCAATGCGCAGGGTTTTCCGGAAGTCGATCACGTCGAATTATTCGGCCCCCCCTCCACGGCCGGCGCTCATTCGCGGAATTTCGTGCAATGTCCGGGCAAGGCCTACGACCGCTCGCCGTGCGGCACCGGCACCAGCGCCAAGCTGGCTTGCCTTGCCGCGGATGGCAAACTCGACGAAGGCGCGGCGTGGGTCCAGGAAAGCATCATCGGTTCGACCTTCAGCGGGACATTCCGGTGGCTGGACCGCCCGGCCGGAAAGGTCAGCCCGGTCATTACCGGGAAGGCTTTCGTTAACGGTGAAGCGACGCTGCTGCTGGACGAACGCGACCCCTATTGCTGGGGCATTCGCGTATGAGCCAGAGTTACGATGTGATCATCGTCGGGGCGGGTATCGTCGGCGCAGCCTGTGCCGCCGAGTGCGCACGGGCGAAGCTTAAAGTCCTGGTGCTGGATCGCGGGCCCATTGGCGGGGGGACCACCGGGGCCGGCATGGGCCACATCGTCGTGCTGGACGATTCCGAAGCACAGTTGGCACTCACGTCCTTTTCCCGGCGTCTGTGGCACGAACTAGCCCCTGCCCTGCCGGCTGAGGTCGAATATGATCAATGCGGCACGCTGTGGCTGGCGGCCGATGAGGCGGAAATGGCCGAGGTCCACCGCAAACAACAGAGCTACTCGGCTCGCGGGCTGCGGGTCGAGGTGCTCAAGGCCAAGGCGGTGGCCGCGGCGGAGCCAAACTTGCGCTCGGGAATGGCCGGCGGTCTGCGCGTTCTCGAGGACGGTGTGCTATATCCTCCCTGCGCGGCGCGGTTCCTCCTCGAGGAAGCCGTTCGCACCGGCGCCACCCTCCGCACCGGCGTTACGGTTCAGGCCCTGCTGGCTGAAGGCGGCGTGGCGCTGGCCGACGGGTCAACCATTTCCGCCGGCATCTCAGTTAACGCGACCGGCCCGTGGTCGCCTGAACTCACCCCCGGCCTGCCCGTCCGCAAACGCAAAGGCCACCTCGTCATCACCGACCGTTACCCGGGTTACGTCCATCATCAAATTGTCGAACTGGGCTACTTAAAAAGCGCCCACAGCTTCAATAAGGATTCCGTCGCGTTTAACATCCAACCACGCAAGAACGGCCAAATGCTCATCGGCTCTTCGCGCCAGTTCGATGCCGAGGATACGACAGTCGAGCAATCCATCCTTAATCGCATGCTCCAACGGGGTTGTCAGTATCTCCCTTCTCTGGGCTCCCTCTCTGCGTTACGCACCTGGACCGGTCACCGCGCAGCGACCCCCGATAAACTGCCGGTCATCGGCCCCAGCACGGAGCACGCGCGGCTGTGGCTGGCAACCGGTCACGAAGGCTTGGGCATTACTACTTCGCTGGGCACTGGCCGCCTTTTGGCCGACCTGCTGTTGAACCGGAAGAGCGAAATTCCCACCGATCCTTATTCTCCTGCGCGGTTTGCGAACGGAGCAACCACTCCGGCCACCCATGACTGAGCAGCTCCAGATTCGCGTCAACGGCCGGCCCGTGAGTGTCCCAATCGGCACTGTCCTGGCCGCCGCCATTGCCGGCGCTGGTGTCGGCTGTTTCCACCGCTCGCCTCAAGGTCAGGCGCGCGCCCCGCTCTGTGGCATGGGTGTTTGCATGGAATGCCGAGTCACCATCGACGGCCGCAAACACGTCCGGAGTTGCACCGTGCTCTGCGCCGATGGCATGGAGGTGTGGACGGATGAGTAAGTCCACTATGGACTTTGATGTTGTGGTCGTTGGGGCCGGCCCTGCCGGCCTGGCCGCCGCTTGCGCTGCCGCCGAGTCCGGCCAGAGTGTCGCCGTGCTGGATGAAAACCCATGGCTGGGCGGTCAGATTTGGGGCGGCGAAAAAGCCAAGTTGTGCAACGCCGCCGCACAGAGGTGGTTCGACCGGTTCAAGAAATCTCGCGTCGTCCTGCTGAGCCAAACCGCGGTGATTGCGGCGCCCGAAAATGGTTTGCTCCTCGCCGAACAGAACGGTGAACCTTGCCAGGTTCGTTGGCGCCGCTTGATTCTGGCTACCGGCGCGCGTGAGTTGTTCCTGCCATTTCCCGGCTGGACCCTGCCCGGAGTGGCAGGCCCGGGCGGGCTGCAGAACCTGGCGAAACATGGCTGGCCAATCTCGGGTCAGCGGGTGGTCGTAGCGGGAAGTGGACCACTCCTGCTCGCTGTCGCTAACGGTTTGCGCCGCTACGGTGCTCGGGTCCTGGCTGTCGTCGAACAGACGCCCTATTCCAAGCTCCTCCGCTTCGGGCTTGGATTGTACCGGCATCCAGCAAAACTCTGGCAGGGCGCGCGACTGAAACTTGGGCTGACCGGGGTCCCTTACCGGTGCGGGGCCTGGCCGCTCAAAGCAGAAGGCAATGACCGAGTGCAGCAGGTGACGCTCACCGATGGCACGCGAACCTGGACGATGCCTTGCGATTATGTGGCTTGTGGCTTCGGCCTGGTGCCCAACGTCGAGTTGCCCCTGCTCCTCGGCTGTGAACTCGGCGAAGGGTTCACGCGGGTGGATGCGGAGCAGGCAACAACGGTCCCGAATGTCTATTGCGCGGGCGAACCCACCGGCATTGGCGGCGCCGATTGCGCGAGCACCGAAGGCCAAATCGCCGGCTATGCCGCCACGGGCCACGCCCAACGGGCCGAGCGCCTCTTTTCGGCGCGCAGTTCCTGGCACCAGTTTCGCCGCGCTTTGGCCGAAGCCTTCGCTTTACGTCCCGAATTGAAAACGCTCGCAAATGACTCGACAGTGCTCTGCCGCTGCGAAGACGTCACGCTAGGGCAAATGCGCAAGTACCAGGGCTGGCGCGAGGCGAAGTTGCACACGCGTTGCGGGATGGGTGCTTGCCAGGGCCGCACCTGTGGGGTCGCGGCAAAAGCCCTTCTCGGCTGGGGGATGGAATCGGTCCGGCCTCCGGTGCTGCCTGCACGCGTCCAAAGTTTAATTTCAGAAACCGTATGCAACGACTCGAAGGCCTCTCCTTTATTGGCTACGGCCGCGCCAACGCCTTCACCCGCCCTCGCCCAGCGCTAAATCCCGCGACCGGCCAACGCCTGGAACCCGGGTTCTTCGACGCGAGCATGGCCGATGTGGAAGAGGCCGCCCGACTGTCTGCCAAAGCGTTTGATCAATTCAGTCGCTGGACTGTTCCGTTTCGGGCGGCCCTGCTGCGCCGCATCGCGGACCTGTTCGAAGCCAATCTGCCTGCCATCGTCGAACGCGCCAACTTCGAGACCGCCCTCCCAGCCGCTCGTCTGCAAGGCGAGGCTGCCCGCACCTGTGGCCAACTGCGCCTGTTCGCGACGCTGCTCGAAGAAGGTTGGTGGCAAGAAGCGCGTATTGACCACGCCGACCCGGCTCGCAAGCCTTTGCCCAAACCGGATGTTCGCTCGATGCTCGTTCCTCTGGGGCCCGTCGCCGTTTTCAGCTCGAGTAATTTCCCGCTCGCCTTTTCCGTCGCCGGTGGGGATACCGCCTCCGCGCTAGCGGCCGGCTGCCCGGTGATTGTGAAACCTCACCAAGGCCATCCCGGCACTTCCGAACTGGTCGCCTCAGTTGTTAACCAGGCTGCGCGAGAATGTGGCGCGCCCGAAGGCGTTTTTTCAATGCTCTATGGCCCCGGTCGCGAGATCGGCATCGCTTTGGTTACACATCCGCTCATCAAGGCGGTCGGCTTCACCGGCTCGCGCGCGGGTGGACGCGCGTTAATGGACGCCGCCGCCGCCCGCCCGGTGCCGATCCCGGTCTATGCCGAAATGGGCAGCATCAACCCGGTCTTTCTCCTGCCCGGAGCCCTCGAAGCCTCGGCCGAAGGTCTGGCCAGTGGCCTGCACGCTTCGGTGACCCTTGGCGTGGGGCAATTCTGCACCAATCCCGGTTTGGTGTTTGTTCCGGCCAGTCCGGCGACTGACAAGTTCGTTCAAAAACTCCAGACCCTGATGAGTGCCACGCCCGCAGGCACCATGTTGACCGAGAGCATTTGCACCGAATACCACGCCGGGCTCAAACAGTTTTCGCAGGTCGCCGGTGTTCAACAATCGGGCTCACAAGCCGCTGCTGTGGCGGGGAACGGCTGCGCGGCTCAGGCGGCGTTGTTTGTAACCGATGCCGCGACGTTCCTGCAGAACCGGTCGCTTATGGACGAGGTTTTCGGTCCTTCGACCCTGGTGGTCCGCTGCGCTTCGCGCGGAGAAATGCTCGCGGCCGCGGAAATCCTCGAAGGCCAGCTTACGGCCACCGTTCACGCCACTGAGGAGGAATTAGCCGCGTCCCACGATCTGCTTTTGCTTCTGCAAACCAAGGCTGGCCGAGTGCTTTGTAACGGTTTTCCCACTGGCGTCGAAGTTTGCCATGCGATGGTTCATGGCGGCCCTTATCCCGCAACGGCGGACGGACGCTCCACCTCGGTCGGCACGCGCGCGCTTCAGCGATTCCTGCGTCCGGTGTGCTACCAAAACTTCCCCGATGCTACGCTCCCCGACGAGCTGAAAGAAAAAAATCCACTAGGGCTTTGTCGTTTGGTGGATGGACACATAGCCGCTGGAAAGGCCAATGGTAAATAACCATTGCTCGATGCTCAATTCTCAATCAATTGATGAGCTAATTGAAGAATTGAACATTGAGTAATGCTCATCGGTGATCACGTTCGCATTTTTCCGCCTTCGATGTTGGACGTGGGACGTTGGATGTTCGTCTTACTTCACCCCAGTCATCAGCCTCTTAATAGGCCCGGCGCACAACAGAAGCACCACTCCCGTTGCGCCTATCGTTAGCACAATCTGCAGATATTCCCACGGCATCCGCGCCACATTATCTGCGCTGAACGTTCCGGCAACCCGGCCCGCAATCAGGTTTCCCAGCGATGTGGCCAGAAACCAGGTGCCGAGCATTTGCCCCATCAACCGCCGCGGCGCCAGCTTGGTTACCGAGCTGAGTCCAACCGGGCTTAGGCACAATTCTCCCAAAGTGTGCAGCAGGTATGTAAACACCAGCCACGTCGGCCACACTTTATGTCCTGCTGCGACCGCCACCGACGCCCCGGCCATCACCAGAAAACCACCGCCAAGCAGCAGCAGACCCAAGCCAAACTTCACCGGCACGGAAAAATCTCGGCCGCGCCGCCCCAACAGCAACCACAGCGCCGCGACAACCGGCGCCAACGTGATTACGAAGATCGCCCCCAGGGATTGGAACCACTCGGCCGGAACGACCCAGTTTAACACAGCGCGTTGGGTGTAACGCGCGGCAAACAAGTTTAATGACGAACCGGCTTGTTCGAACCCCGACCAGAATATCGCCGAGGCAAAGAACAAGATTACAATCACCGCCATCCGCTTCTTCTCAGTTTGGTGGAGGTGAAACCAGAGAAACACGCAGGCAAAGTAGGCCAAACCAATGGCGACAATGAGTTCAGTGGTTACCTCGGCCACCCGCACGGGATTGGGATGGAAAATTCCCAGGAAAGTCAGCGCCACACCCAGGCATATCGTTCCCAAAAGCCCCCACAGCAGCCACCAGTCCCGTGCGCGGGCGCCTTCCCGGTGCCCCGGCTGCAACCCGGCGTTGCCAAGGTTTTTGCCCATCACCTGGTATTGCACGAGTCCCAGCACCATCCCCACTCCCGCAGCCGCAAAACCGTAATGCCAATTAACGCGTTCTCCCAGCGCGCCGCAAATCAGCGGCCCCAGCGCTGCCCCGAGATTAATCCCCATGTAAAAGACCGTGAAGCCGGCGTCGCGCCGCGCACCGCCTTCCGGGTACAGCTCCCCGACCATCGTGCTGATGTTGGGCTTCAACAAACCGGTCCCAATCACCACCAGCATCAACCCGAGGTAAAAGCATTCGACGCGCGGAATCGCCAGCGTGAAATGGCCACAGGCAATGACGAGCCCACCGTACCAGACTGAACGTCGAGCCCCCAGAAAACGGTCTGCCACCCAACCGCCCGGCAGCGCCGCCAGATAAACGCCCGCGGTGTACAGCCCGTAAATCGCGGTAGCCACCTTGTCCGTCAGCCCCAGCCCACCCCGCGCTACCGCTTCGACCATGAACAACACCAGCAGCGCCCGCATCCCGTAATAGCTGAACCGCTCCCACATCTCGGTGAAGAAGAGTGTGTAGAGACCCCGGGTATGGGCCGCAGCCCCCGAAACTGAGCCGGGGTTATTCTCGATTGCCAATTTGCCGTCCGCAACGTTCAAGGTGATTGTCGGGTTGCGCCCTGAATACTGATCGGTATTGGCGCGGCCGCATAGTCCGTTTTTAACACTGCCCTTGTCATTTACAGCCAAGACACCGCGCGGCCGGGCTACACAACCATGGCTTACGATGGACATGTGGATTGGAGGTATCAGTGACTTGCAGCGGGAGCTAAATAAAGCGCCAGGGGGCTGGCGCAGTCCAAAAGCTGGCGCCTCATTCGGCGTCCAATCTGGGAAGGCGTCGCGCGTGTGCTTTGGCGCTATAGGTCGCGAAGCGTCGTGGACTGCGCCAGCCCTCTGGCGCTTTTTCCCAGGCGCCCTGGCATACGGGGCGGTTGGCTGGACCTGCTTTGCATCGCCAACGATCCTGCCTCTGCTTAGTCTTAGCCCATGAATTCGCCCGAACACCACACCGCTCAATCCACCGCGGCAAATCCGCGGATCAGTTTCACCATTCGCCCAGCCAGGGAATCAGATACCGCGGTCATTCTCCAACTGATCCGCGAATTGGCGGCTTACGAGCGGCTGTTAGACGAAGTCACTGCCACCGAAGCCGGTTTGCGCCAGCAGCTTTTTGGCCCTCGGCCGATGGCCGAGGTGCTGCTGGCCGAGGTGGACGGGGCGGTCGCCGGGTTCGCGCTCTTCTTTCACAATTTCTCGACCTTCGTGGGCAAGCCCGGTCTCTATTTGGAAGATATTTTCGTGCGCCCGGAATATCGGGGGCGCGGCATCGGCCGTGAGTTTTTCCGCCGGCTGGCGCGGCTGGCGCTGGAGCGAGATTGCGGCCGCATGGAATGGGCGGTGCTGAATTGGAACCAGCCGGCGCTCGAATTTTATCGCGCCTTGGGAGCGGTGCCGATGTCCGATTGGATCGTCCAACGCCTGACGCGCGATGGGATAGCGCGCCTGGCCGATGGCTGAGCAAACAATGGTGAATCTTCGCCAAGAAACAAGGAGCCAAACGTCAAGCGTCCTGTCAACGTGACGGGTGAAGCTGGCACCAAAGCTTGCTTGGCCGAGGTGCCGTAATAGTGAGTCGCCTATGAAAACACCTCTTGTAATCGCTCTCACCATCGGCTCGATTGCAGCCGGTTTGGCACAAACGCCTCCATCCTCCTGGGCGCCGAGCGTCCAGACGGTTGGTGGAGTGACATATCTCGTGGGCACCGCAACGGTCTTGGGTTGCCACGAAATCCAGTTCAGCCCCGTGACCACTGCAGGGACTAACCTCCAGATGACTGTCGAGGAGGTCGTTTATTACCCCTGCATCCAGTGTGTTGACTGCTATTACACAAACCTGACCGCAACCGTCCTGGGCCACTTGGCCGCCGGAGATTACCAATTGTTGGTCGACGCCTCTCTGCTGGGCGAGCCACCTTCACCCTGGCTCGTAATACACTTCACCGTACCAACACAAAGCGGCTCAACTCTGTTCATCACGCGTGCGGACAGCAACGTGCAAATCGCGGTGAACGGAGTTCCGGCTGCGACGTACGTCTTGCAAACCTCGGCGACGCTTACGAACTGGACACCTGTGTACACGAACTCGGGCAGCGCGTTTCAGTTCAGCAGCGACGTCACAGAAGCGCCATTCCAATTCTACCGCGTTCAGGTCCAGTCGGGGACCATCCCATCACCTTAGAAAGTGGGGGACATAGCTTGGCATGTAGCAGCATGTAGCACCCGAAACCCTTGACGAGCATGTAGCCTATAAGCTACGATTAAATGGATGCACAACCAAAGGCCCTGTTGCTTTATCAAACGTCCGAGGGGAGGCTGCCCTTCGATGAATGGCTGCGCGAATTGGGCGACCAGAATGCCGTTGCTCGTGTCCTTGCCCGAATTGGGCGGGTGCGTCGTGGCAATCTTGGCGACTGCAAACCGGTGGGCGAGGGTGTCTCGGAATTGCGCGTGGACTACGGACCGGGCTACCGGGTCTATTTCGGCCAAAAGGGCCAGATGTTGGTCGTCCTGCTCTGCGGTGGCGACAAGCGCACCCAGAGGCGGGATATTGCGCTGGCGCAGCAGTACTGGAGCGATTACCTGCAGCGCGAGAAAAAGTGAATTATGAAAAATGCTGTAGAATTTAAAACCATTCTCCAACAACATCTCGAAAGTCCTGAGCAAGCGGCAAGGTACCTTACTGCCTGTTACGACGAAGGCCCTGACGTATTTCTGCAGGGGCTGCGGGACGTAGTGGAGGCCCATGGTGGGATGAGCCGAGCCGCGCGTCTAGCCGGCCTGAATCGGGAAAGCCTCTATCGGCAGCTCTCGCGCCGAGGCAATCCACGTCTTTCCAGCATTAAAAGCATACTTTCGGCCCTCGGCATAAAGCTGCGATTCGCCGCCGGGTAACTCTGGATTAGCTCTCGCTGTTTACCGCGTGATGGCGAACGGCTGGCCGCTTGCACTGGCGTCCACGGGCAGGTTAACCTGTGCTTCCTGGCCGGTCGCGAGATTTACAGTGGTCACCACGCCGTGGTTGTTATTGACGGTGTACTGCCGCGGAATTGAGGTCGTCAACCGCAGTGTTACTGTGTGGGCAGCCGGGTTGTCGCTTTCGATTAAGAACCCGACCTGCGAACGTCGTCGCTGAGGCTAGCCCCCTGCGCCGCCGCAAAACGGTCTCCATTCAACACCACGCCTTGAGCTCAAACCAAAAGCGACTGCCGTCCCCTGGTTGCGATTCGACTCCCACGCGGCCACCCATCTGTTCTATCGCCTTTTTTACAATCGCCAGTCCCACGCCCGTTCCCTCCGTCGCCGCGGATAAGCGCTGGAACATCTCGAAGATCCGATCGTGAAATTCCGGTGCGATCCCGATCCCGTCATCGGCCACCAGCACGCGGACCCACCCCTTCTCCGCCCTCGTCGCGCGCACCTCGATGTGACACATCCGGTCCGGCTTGCAGAAGCGCGCAGCGTTTTGCATCAATTCCCCCAGGCATTGCGCCAGCGCAGCTTCATTGGCCAACACCGCCGGGATCATTGAGTGTATCTTCACTTCGACTTTCGGGGGCCGCAGGTCAGGATACGTCTCCACCACATGCCGGGCCAACTCACCCACGTTCACAGGGCCAAGCGGCAATTCCCCGCGCACGACGTTCGCGTAGTTGAGCACGTCCACCACTAATCGATCCATGCGGCCGGCCGCCGTCCGCATTTTCTCGAGCAGGTCGCGCGACTGCGGGCTCAGCTTGCTCTCCACGTCCTGCGCAATGATACCGCCAAAACTGCGAATCGCCCGGAGCGGCGCGCGCAAGTCGTGGACGAGCGCATAAGACAATCGCTCGAGTTCGAGCACGGCATCACGCAGCCGGGCCGTACGCTCATTGACCTGGCTTTCCAGGTCCACATTCGCGAGGCTCAAGGACTCTTTCGCCTCAATCAGCGCCTGTTCGGCCAGCTTGCGCGTCGTAATGTCATCCAGTACCCCGATAAACTTTGCCGCTCGCGGCGGCGTTACCGTGTCATCAAAAATGACCCGCCCGCGCCCCGCCACCCATCGTATCGTGCCGTCTGGTCTGAGGATGCGGAATTCGGCGGCGCAAATCTCACGCGCCACGGGATCAAAAGCGCGGCCCACCGCGGCATATACGCGCTTCTGGTCCTCGGGGTGCACCGAACGATAGGCTATATCCGGCGGCGGCGCGGTCTGCCCAATTCCTAGAATCTGGCGGCACGTTGGATTGAGCTGGACTTCGTTACTCAGCAAATCGCGCTCATAAAGGCCCAACTCCGCGGTTTCCACCGCCAACCTCAACCGCGTCTCGCTCTCCCGGAGCGCTTCCTTGGCTTGCTTGCCCGCCGTCCCGTTCCGCAGATGCGCTTCCCTTCCGCGCAAGTCCACTTTACTTGCAGCAGGATGCCCTGAATCACTCTCCGGTTTCACCAGCTCAAGTGACTTTAACCTCCCCCCAGGTCTCCGGGCGTTCAAGTAGGGTAAGTGACTGCCGAGGGCTGGCCATTACTCGCCGCACATAGGCGGCGGACCGAAAGACGCGCGAGAAAACTCACTGCGCGGCAGCCGAGTGCTGCGAAAACCACACCCAATCCGCATTGCGCGCCCCGCCCGAAACGCTGGGATTATGCACGATTCGCGGCGGCGCGACCGGAATCGACGTTAGCGCGCCGGTCAGCCATTTATGAACTTCGGCGTGGCCATCGGCAAACGAGAACCCGCACGCGCCGGCCATATACGCCGCCGGCACATCGGGAAAATTCCCGTTGAAGGTATCTATCTCCAGGTAGCCATCATTGAGTGAGTCCGGGTTCTCCTCCGCAAAAACAAACGCCTGCGACGGCGGCAACGGCTGGATCAGATCGGCTTCTTTAACATATTGGCGCGCGCCGGTATCCAGATTGTGATTCTGAATGAACACCGCCCCCATCTGCCCGTTCATCGAGTAGCTGCGCAACCGCAGGCCATTGGCCGAAGGCACGTTATCCGCCGGGCACTTGTACACTCCGATTTGGTTCACGACGTATGGAGCCAGTAGCGCTGAGGTGTACAGCGCCATGTTCGTGTTCCCGGGCAACGCTCCCCAACCCTCCTCGTTGTTTGCATCCACCCACGAGCGCGCTCCCCCCGGCAGGCCCCAATTCGCCGGCGCATTCGGCAACAGGTACCCGTTAAAATCGTCCTTGTACATCAATGCCCCCAATTGCAGTTGTTTCAGGTTGCTGCGGCATTGAGTCGCGTAAGCCTTCAGCTTGGCCCGGCTCAGCGCCGGTAACAACATCGCCGCCAGAATCGCAATGATCGCGATCACCACCAGCAGCTCGATTAAGGTAAACGCCGCGCCCTCCCCGGCCGTCCTCCTCTGCCGCAATGCCTCCTTCATATTTCCTTTTAGCAGAATACTTCCGCTACACCCGGCGCACCCGGTCCCCCCGGCACGCCGAACGGCCGGGGCGGTACGCCGCCCCGGCCGCGCGCAAACTCAAATCGCCTTATGGCGATGTGTAGGCGATCACCCGGTAGTATTTGGGTGTGGCGCCAATCGTCGTCGTGTACTGCGGAGCCGAAGCGCCCGCCACCGCTGTGTAGGGCCCGTTGGCATTGCTCGAGCCAACCAGCGTGCCGAACGGCCAGGACAGGATCACATTCTGGCCGGACCGGGTGATGGAGAGCCGCACGGTCGCCTCGAAGTGGTTCTGCACCTGTTGCGCCGTCAGCGCTGTCTTGTAAAAGGCAACGTCGTCCATCGTCCCTGAGAAGCCGCCGAAGGCCCCATCGGTGCGCCGGCCAAGCACGGTCGCCCCGCCGCCGGTGGTCAGGGGCGGGGTCTGGTTGATGCCCGCGCCGTTGGGGATGAAGGCGATGCCCGAAACCGGGTAACTCGCCCGCAGCTCGCCATTGATGTACACATTGAAGTTCACACCGTCATCGGTGACCACCAGGTGATACCACTTACCGGGCACAATCAGGTTGTTGTTCGCCGGGTCATCCGGTCCGGCGACGATGAAGCCGTTGCCGGGCTGGGGCACAAAGGCGAACGTTGCGTTCGGCTGCTGATAAATGTACCAGCCGTTGTATGGATTCGGATACAGGTTGTACTCCGAACACATCACCACGCGGTAATCCCCGAGCGAGTCGGGCTGGAACCACCCTTCCGCGGTCCATGCGCCGTCGGGGTTCAACTCATCCGCGAACGGGATGGTGACCGTCGCGCCATTCGTGACGTACAAGCCAGTGTCGGTCTCGTGCGGGATGCCAGTCGGTGCCTGATATCCAAAAACGCCCGCACCGCCTGAAGTATCCAGGAAACTGCCATCAAATGAGCCCACGGCGTCAGTGGCCGTCGCCGCGCCGTTCGGTTCATCCAGCCGCCAATAGGCCACCGGGCCATCCGCTGTCACAACTTTGGCATACTTCGTAATCGGCACATTGACGGCCCGGGGCTGGACCGTCAGGCTACCGGAGGGGCCGGCTGATTGGAAGGGCCCAAACACGCCAACCGCATAGACGCTGCCGTTCTGGTTCATTTGCACGTTCTTCAACCAGAGCATCCGGTTGGTCTCGCCGGCAATCGCGGTGAAATTGACCCCATCGGTGCTGTTGGACCACTGATAGGTAATCGGCACCGCGCCGTTGGCAATCACGCGGAACGCGGCATAGCTCCCCACATTGCGCGTTAGCGATGCCGGCGCGCCAATGATGTTGAGGTTGGTCAGCACCGATAAGGTCGCCACCCTGCTGGTGATCGACCCATAATTATTGGTCACCACCACACTGATTTGGGCGCCGTCATCGGCCGGATACTGGCAAGTAAACGTGTAGGAATTCGCATCCGGACCGACCGGCGTGGCGCCGCGCAGCCATTTGTAGTGCAGCGGCAACGTCCCGCTGGCACCTACCGTAAAGGTCACCGGCAAGCCGGAATAATTTGTCGTGTCCACTGGGTCGCTGACGATGCCAGGCGGCGTGGGCACCGCGCGAAACGAGTTGGTGCCGACCTGGTAATGGGTCGCGATTTGGTTCGCGGTGAGCACGTTGGTATAAAACGCAACTTCATCCACTCCGCCGATGAACGCCGTCCAACCAACACCCGAACCTTTCCCGACATGCGCATTCGAGCCAAACGCCGGTGAGTAATTAACCCGATACGGGCCATGGGCAACGCTGTTGATGTAAAACATCGCGTTGGTGCCGTCATACGTCACCACCAGGTGATACCACTGCAGGAAGCTGATCGGAAAATCAGGCTCCCCCTGAAACAACACCCCGTTAGGCATGTTCAGATAAAAATAACTCGTCGCCCCGGAGTCGGCCCCGCTCACGTAAATGTTCCAGCCATTGGGATATTGCGCCATCTCCAGCGGAACCGAAAAGGTCGCCGGCTGGCTCGTCGGTTGGACCCACAGTTCCGCCGAGAAAGGGGGCGCCATTCGTCCCGAAGTCGCCGACGGGTGTGATGAGTGGGCTGGCCGGGATATCCACAAAACCCACATCCGAGGAATAGCCGCCGCCGTTGAAGAGAATCGAGTTGATATCGATTCCCGGCAAGCCTAGCTGCGGATCGGTCATCGCGCTGTTATAGGTGTAGGTGGCGGGGACGCCATTGACCGAAGCATCCGCCGCGACCGTCCCCGAGGTCTCCTCCAACCGATAATATGCGGACGGATTGTCGCCGAGTATCGTCGTGGGGTAATCCGCCGCTGCTGCCTCGGCCACGGACAGCCCCAACACCAGCCCCAGCGGCGCCAACGCCAGTATCCGGGGTGAACAGTTCGGTCTCTTGAGTTTCATAGGTTTAGTTCGATTGCGTGTTGCGTTTGCCTTTCACCCCGAACCGCGGGGCCAATCCGCGGGGCCGAAAGGATTTTTCAGGGTTTTATCACAATTAGAGGCTTTTGCAATAAAAATTATTACAAAGCGCTTGAGCCGCACCCGACGCTCGCTTACCCTACCACCATCGCAAACCACGCCGCTTCAACTCGACCTCGGCCGCTCCCAGCGTTGCTGCTGGGCCTGGCGCTTGCCTGCGGCCAGGCCGCAGTCGGCGCGCCCGCTGCCGGGCTGATTACCGGCATCCAAGAGTTGGCCCGTCTGGCACCCGACCCCGCCGGCACAGCCCACCCCATTGACCTTAAGGCGCTGGTCGTTTGCTGTGACCAGGGCTGGCACCAGTTGTACCTCTTTGACGGCCACGATACGGGATATCTGAATGCCGATGATTTCGCCGTGCCGCTCGAGAAGGGCCAGCGCATCGAACTGACCGGTTTGGCCCGCGCCAGTAACGCGCTCGCAAACCTGAACGTAGTCGTCACCGGGCACGGCGAACTCCCACCCGCTCTGTCGCTCAGCCTGGCGGACCTGGCGCAAGCGCACAGCCAGTGGGTGCAAACCACCGGCCTGGTGCTGTCGGCAGAAGCCAGCCGCGGCCGGCTCGCGCTGTTGCTCAACGATGGCTCTCAGAACTGCCTCGCCTACGTCCTCAGCGCCGCGCCGGAAAAAGATTTCCACCGCTGGGTCGGCTGCCGCGTGCGCGTGCGCGGGATTAACGCGAGTACGGCCTCGAACGGACGCCTGGTTTCGCCCTTGTTCTTCGTCGCCGGAATGGACCAACTCACGCTGCTGCAGCCGGCCAGCCAGCGCGCTCCGATACCTGTCGTGTCGATCTCCAGTTTGCTCGACCGCGAACTCGGGCCATGGACCAATGATTGGGCTCACGTCAGCGGGTTGGTCGCGGCCTATCAGCCAGGTCAGTTTGTGGTGCTCAAGGACCCAACCGGTACCATCCGCGCTCGTGTCGCCCAGATGACCGAGGTTGCCGGGGGGGAGCGCGTGGACCTTTGGGGCCTGCTCCGGCCCTCGCCCGAAGGCGCTTTTTTGGATACGGCCTGGTTTGAGCTGGCTCCCGCGCCCGCCGTTCAACCCGCCCCGGCCCTGTTGCCCAATGCCAACCGCGCCGGTCTGCCGCCCATCCTCACCCATATCGCCGATATCCGGCGGTTGACCCGTGAGCAAGCCGCGCTGCAGCTCCCGGTTCGGGTGCATGGTGTCCTGACCTACGCCGACCCGGAGTGGCACAATGCTTTTATCCAGGACGCCAGCGGCGCGATTTATGTCGATCTCGCTCCCGCCGAACGCCGGCTGCATCCGGGCAACTGGGTTGAGGTGATTGGCCAGACCAGCTCGGGCGGATTCGCCCCCGAGGTAATTCACTCTCAGTTTCGGATCCTGGGCACAACGAATCTCCCCACGCCCGCCAGGCTCGACCTGCAGGACCTCGCCAGCGGCGCCTGGGACGCGCACTGGATTCAAATGGAAGGCGTCGTGCAACGCATCGACACCCAAGCCGGTCACCTCACTCTACACGTTATGACGCCGACGGGACGCTTCCGTGTCCTGCTGCCCGGCTTTGAAAACCGCCCGCCGCCCTGGAACCTGATTGATGCCGTGGTGCGGGTGCGCGGCGCCTGCACCTCGGAGCTTAACGCGCGCCGCCAATTAAGCGGCATCACTCTGCACGTGCCGGATCTCCAGGCCATAACCATCCTGGCGCAACCGCCCGCCGATCCGTTCGCCATACCCGCCACGCCTATCGCAAATATCGCCACCTTCAACTCCCCTGCCCTGCCTGAACGTCTTACCGGCCGGCGAGTGAAAATCCGGGGCGTGGTCACCTTGTGCCTCCCGGGCCAGGGGTTCTTTCTCCAGGACGACTCAGGCGGCATTCGTGTCCAAACACCCGAAACCGGCGCGCCCCACCCGGGTGACCTGGTCGAGGCTTTGGGCTTTCCGGCGATAGGTAATTTCTCGCCGTATCTCGAAAATGCGACGCTGCGCCGCGTCGGTGCCCAACCGCTGCCCGCCGCCATGCGAACCACCGCCGAACAAATCCTGCTTTCCGGCACCAACGACGCACAGCGGGTGCAACTGGAAGGTCGTTTGCTCCAAAGCGTCCCGCGCGCCGCACAGCCCCAGCTTGTCCTGCAGGATGGGCCAACCATTTTCACTGCCAGCCTCGAAGGCCCGCTCGGACTTCGCCAACTGAGCCGCGTCCAGCCTGGCAGCCTCTTGCGCGTTGCCGGCGTCTGTTCTATTCAAGGCGACGAACGGCACGAGCCTGTTACCTTCAAATTGTGGCTGCACCAGCCCGCAGACATCCGCGTGCTTTCCACACCGCCATGGTGGACCGCACGCCGGGCGTTCGTTGTCGCAGGCACACTGCTGCTGGCCGTCGCGCTCGCTTTGGGCTGGGTCAGCCTGCTCCGCCGCCAGGTGCGTCGCCAAACCAACCTGCTCCGTCAAAAACTGTTCGAAGAGGAGGCCCTGCAGCGGGAGATTCTCGAAATCAGCAACCGCGAGCAGCGCCGTATCGGCCATGACTTGCACGACGGCGTTTGCCAGCAGCTCGCCGGCATCGCTCTCATGACCTCCACCCTCGCCGATGAACTGGAAGAAGTTTCCCAGCCGCAAGCGCCCAAAGCTGAAAAGATTTCTGCGATGCTCAACGAGGTCATTGATCAAACCCGCGGAGTCGCGCAAGGGCTGTTCCCCGTGCAACTCGAAGAAAAGGGGCTGGTGTTCGCGTTGGAAGGCCTGGCCGCCAATGCCGGCGAACTCTTCAATGTCCAGTGCCGGTTCGTCTGCGAGCAGCCGCCGGCTCTGATCCAGAACGCGGTTGCCCTGCACCTCTATTACATCGCGCTGGAAGCCGTCGGTAATGCCGCCAGGCACGGCGCGCCGCGCAACATCAGCGTGCGCCTCGAACCCGCCGGCGAGCTGTTCCGCCTCTCCGTCTGCGACGATGGCGCCGGCTTCGTCATTCCGCGCGGCGGTCTCACCGGCATGGGCATCCGCATCATGCGTTACCGCGCCGGCGTCATCGGCGGCTCGCTAACCCTGCACAGCCAGCCCGGCCAAGGCACCTCTGTCGAGTGCCTGTTCTTTCCTGTTCCGCCGACCTCTCCCGAGCCTGCCCCGGCTGCAAGCACCAGTCCATCGCTCAGCCGCGGGGTCCTGACACCGCGGCCGCTCGGCCAATCCTGATCGATCATGCCTAAACCATCCGACAAACACCGCATCCTGTTAGTGGACGATCATCCGCTCTTCCGCGAGGGGCTTCGGCAGATGATCGACCGGTTGCCCGGCCTGGTGGTTTGCGGCCAGGTGCCCAGCGCAGCCGCTGCCCTCAAAGCCGTCGCCGAGCTCAAACCCGACCTCGTGCTGGTCGATATCTCCCTCGATGGCACCGACGGCATCGAACTGATCAAAGACTTGAAAGCCCGCGACGATGACCTACCGCTCCTCGTCATCTCGATGCATAACGAATCGCTTTATGCCGAACGCGCCTTGCGCGCCGGCGCGCTCGGCTACGTCATGAAAAGCGAGCCCGCCCGCACCGTCAAAGCCGCCATTTTCAAAGTCCTCGCCGGCGATGTGTTCCTCAGTGACAAAATGTCGGGCTCGGTTTTGGCCCGCGTCGTTCATGGCAAACAAGGTTCGACTGCGTCCCCCCTTGAGAAGCTCAGCGACCGGGAGCTGCAGGTGTTCCAAATGCTGGGCGAAGGCAAACCGACCCGGCAAATCGCCGAGGAACTGGGTCTGACCATTCAAACCATCCACTCATTCCGCACGCGCATCAAAGACAAGCTCGCATTCGCCAACGCCACCGAACTCGTCCTGCACGCCATCCAATGGGTCCGCGAGCAAGCCCCGCATTAGCCATCGTCTTTGCGCCCTGCGTCTTTGCGTTAATCCCGAATGTGGCATGTGGACGAGCCTGTTTCTCCCGGATTACTCACACGCCGCGCCCGCGCAGAAGCTGTTGCACCACCGATTGGATCAAATCCACCGCCGGAAGCACCGCCGCTTCCACGACCCCACTCAATCCCATCTGACCCTCCTGCGGCTTCAGCACCGCCGGCTCGCACGCCACGATATATATCCGCGAGGTGGATTGCCCGATCGCGTTTGCCAAGCGGATTGCCACAATCGGGTCAAGTGCCTGCGACCGCGACGGTCGGGTCCGCGCCAACGCTACTTGCTCTTGCTCGACCTCGACCAGGTACAACGTGCCCGGCTCCTGCCCACGCGGCGCGGCATCCACCAGGATCACGGCGTCAAATCCGGCTGCCAACGCAAATGCCAAATCGTATCGGCGAATCCCGAAATCCACCAGGCGCACGCCGTCCGGCCATTGCCGTTGCAGTGATTCCCGGATGATTTCCTTGCCGAAGGCGTAATCGCCTCGCGCCGCGTGCCCTATTCCTGCCACCAGGATCCGTGCCGCCCCGCTGCCGCCCAACGCCGGCACCTGCGCCGGTGACGCTGCGGGAACGCTCACCGGTTCTGTCGCCGCCTTTGCCAGTTCGGCAACTTCCTTCAACGCCGCCCAGGTTCCGGCTGCTCGCGCGCTCATAAATTTGTGCCCTCTTCCCTCTGACCTCTTACTTCTGATCTCTGCCTTCCGACCTCCGCCCTCTGATCTCTAAGCCGCGCCCGCCGAACATGAAATTGGGGTAAGCCCCCCAACGACCGACCTCACTCGAAACCATTTTGTCATCTTTGTGATCCCTGTGGTAAACCCAGGCTGTCCTCGGAACTCCGACTTCTCTCTAGATTCTCTCCAGCTCCTGCGCGGATAACCCTTGCGAAAACCCGCCGTCTTCTTAAATTCCGGCTCATGGATTCTGCGGATTACCAACTGAACCAATATCTACCCGTGCTGATGCTCGGTGGCCTGGCGGTGCTGTTTTCAGCGGGGATGCTCATTGCCTCGGTGATTCTGGGCAAAAAGGGCCGACGCCCTCCCATCAAGGATACCCCTTACGAATGCGGCATGCTGCCGGTCGGCCCAGGCAGCACCCGGATGTCAGTCAAGTTTTACCTCGTGGCGATGCTGTTCATCCTGTTCGATATCGAAGTGGTTTTCCTTTATCCCTGGGCCGTGCTGTACAAACAGATGCTGCGCGAGCACGCCCCGCTCATCCTGGGCTCGATGCTTTCCTTCATGGGAACTCTTTTCGTCGGGTATATCTACGCGCTCAAAAAGCAGGCCTTCGACTGGAAGAGCTGAGCGCTGGCGCGCATACGCCACTGGGCCCCAGGGATTCGCCACCAACTCTCATCGTTTTTAAATTCTCGCTTCTCTTAATCCTGTGAGCACACCTGCTTCTACGATTAAATTCGGCACGTCGGGCTGGCGCGGACTCATCGCGCGGGACTTTACGTTCGATAACGTGCGGCTGGTGACGCAAGCCATCGCGCAGTACCTCAATGGGCAGCACGATGGCGCGAGCCCAGCCGCCGCCAAAACCGTCATCGTCGCCCACGACACCCGCTTCCTCGGACGCGAGTTTGCGCTGGCGTCCGCCGAGGTGCTCGCCAGCAACGGGCTGACTCCGCTCCTGTGCGACCGGCCCACGCCAACACCGGTAGTTGCTTATACCATTCGCAACCGCAAGGCGCTCGGCGGGCTGAACATGACCGCCAGCCATAACCCGGCGGAATACCAGGGCCTGAAGTTTTCGCCTGCCAACGGCGCACCCGCTCCACCGGAAACCACCCGGCAAATCGAAGCCAATGTTGCCCGGCTCCAGGAACAAAACTGGACCTTCCAGGCCGCGGTCATCGGCACGTTCCAGTGCAAAACCATCGACCCGCAGCCGGCCTACTTTCGTCAAATCCATAAACTGGTTGATTTTTCCTCCCTCAAACGCGCCCGGTTAAAAGTCGCAGTGGAACTGATGTACGGCACCGGACGCGGTTACCTGGATACCATCCTGCGCGATGCGGGCGCGCAAGTGACGGTGTTTCATGATGAATGGAATCCCCTATTCGGGGGGCATCATCCCGAGCCGGATGCCGCCGGCATGGCGGAAGTGAGCCGGTTTGTGCGCAGCGGCAAAGCGCAAATGGGACTCGGCCTGGACGGCGATGCCGACCGCTTCGGGATTGTCGATAAAGACGGCACGTGGCTGACGCCCAACCAGGTGCTCGCCCTCACGTTGTACCACCTGAAAAAAAATCGCGGTTGGGAAGGGGCGGTCGTCCGCACGGTCCCTACCAGTCACCAGGTGGATGCGGTGGCGGCGTTGTTCGGTGTGAAGGTGCACGAGACCCCGGTTGGCTTCAAATACATCGGCGCATTGATGGAAAGCGAACCGATCATCGTGGGCGGCGAGGAGTCCGGCGGGCTAAGCGTCAAGGGGCACGTGCCGGAGAAAGACGGCATCCTGGCCTGCCTGTTGATGGCCGAACTGGTGGCCACGGAAAAGAAATCGCTGGGTCGGATTCTGAAGGATTTGGAAAGGCAAACCAGCGAGTTTCACAGCGCCCGGATTAATGTCGCGATCCCTGTGGACAAAAAAGACGCGCTGCTGGCACGACTCGGCTCCGGCATGACCAACCTCGGGCCCTTTAAAGTCGAAAAATTCATCACCACTGACGGCTACAAATATTTGTTAGCGCATGGCCAATGGGTCGCGTTCCGCGCCAGCGGGACTGAGCCGCTGATCCGTTGTTACATCGAGGCGCACTCCAAAGCCGGGTTGGCAAAGTTGCGCCGGGTTTGCGAGGAACTGCTGCAAGCGGCGAAATAAACTTTTTACCTTCCAGCCGTTCGCCTAAGCCTTTCCGAGGCCTTGGCGATTCCCCTGTGCATTTTTTCTTCGTATTCGTTCGATAAATTCGGGTTATGACCCACTTTGCTCGTTTGGGTTGTGAAGTATAGCAGAGGCGTAATGAGCAAGACGTACGTAATCCGATGGAAGTCAAAGATTAATGGACGCGCGGGCAAGGGAACCAAGCTGTTCGACAAAGGGGAAGCGGAGCAACTCGTCCAGGAACTGAATCGGGAATACCCCGATATCGAACATGAGCTGCTCGATACGGAAGGTCAACCCGAACGCGGGCTGACTCCCGCACAAGCCAAGCAGCCGCAGGAGCAAACTCCCCTGGAGGAGGCGGAGAAAGCGCCGTCGGACGCGCTGTCGTTTGGCGAGTAGTGGCTGGGCCAGAGCCAGCCGCCCTCTTCACTCGGGCTTGTTGGTGGCGCATGGCCGCAACGCTGAAGGTCCGCACTCCCGCTCCGTTGGCTTCTGGGTTGGCTTTTAAGCTCCGGGGGTGTAGATTGTTCCAATGGAATTTGGCAGGAGCTTCCAGGAATTGTGGAACACCAAACCTGGCGCGGTAGTACTGCTCATCCTCGGGTTTTTCGTGTTTCTGTTTTTGGTAGTGGACGCTTGGCGGCACAAGCGGCGTAAGGGGCGTAAGTTCCCAAAACAGCATTGAGGAGTGGCGACCCTAAGGGGAATCGAACCCCTGCTACCGCCGTGAAAGGGCGGTGTCCTAACCGCTAGACGATAGGGTCGTCCACGGGTGACCCAATATATTCATAGCTGGAACCCTGTCACGCTAATAATCTGGGGCAACACCCTATTTCAACGCGAGTAATCGGCGGTAACTTGGAGGCGGAGTCAAATATCGGGCAGCACCAAGCCGAATCTCTTGAAGCTTATGAAACGCCATCTTTTAATTCTTTCCACATTGCTGGTGGGCGCCTGGAGTGCCGCCGCCCAAGCTCAAATCGAACGGCAACCCCAGGACCAAAACCAGTCGCAACCGCCTGAGCAAAATGAGCCGCGCCCTCATCCTCAGGACCAAACCCGGGCGCAAGGCCAAAACGAGTTGCAGTTACGAGCGCCGACCCAGTCGCAACAGCCCCAGATTGACCCGCACGCGCAGGAAGTCCTTCGCTCTGCCTGCCAGTTTCTGGCGCAAACGCCCCATTTCGGGCTGACGGCCGAAATCTGGCGCGAACACGTCGAAGCCGACGGCGACAAAGTCCAATTCACACGGGAAGTGAACATGGAAGTGAAACGCCCGAACAGCCTCCACGTCGATATTCACTCTTCCTACACCGACCGTGGCTTTTGGTACCAGGGCCATGAATTGGCTGTGCTGGACCGGAAAAACAACTTTTTCAGCACGACGCCGATGCCACCAAATATCGATGAGATGTTGAACGCGGCGCATGATCAGTTCGCGATTGATCTGCCGCTGGTGGACCTGGCGGTGAGCGATCCCTATGACAACGCGATCCAGCGTGTTCAGACCGGGCGGTACCTGGGCATCTCGAGCGCGATGGGCTACACCTGCCATCATTTGGCGTTCACGCAGGAGAATATCGACTGGCAAGTTTGGATTCAGGACGGTCCGCAACCGCTCATCCGGAAATTCGTCATCACGCACAAACGTGAGCCTGGGCAACCGGAGTTCACCGCGCTCATCCGCGGTTGGGACATGTTGGATCGGATATCCAATTTAGAATTTGCATTCGAGCCGCCCCGCGGCGCGGTTCGTGTCCAAATGCTGCGCGACAGGTCCGGCGGGGGTAATGGCGGGAGTGAACCGATGGGCAGCTCGGGCCCTGGTCCAAACGCGCCCACCGGCAGGTAACGATAGGCATCACTATGAAAGCAATCCAACGCACACAGCTTACAGCGATCACTTTCCTGCTGGCCGGCAGTCTCGGCGCCCACGCTGCCGCCTGGGGCAGCATTCATGGGAACAACCGCTCGGGTGGCGAAGCTCATGCGCCGGCGGCCCGAGCACCGGCGGCACGGGCGGGAGGTCAGCAAACAATCGGCCGAGCGCCCGAAGCGCGCGGCGGCGGCGAGCAGGGCCGCCCCGAAGCACACCGCGGAGGCGAGATGCGCGGGCAAGGCTGGGCCTCCGAGCCTCGCGGGCGTGTCGAAATAGGTCACGGACGGGCGTGGCCCGGCGAAGGCGTGTGGGGCGAGGGCCGGCACGAAGGCATCGAGGAAGAGGAGCGCCACTCTTATCCCTGGTTCGGATATAACCCCGGCATGATCATCGGCACGCTCCCGCCCGATTACAACCAGATTTATATCGGCGGGAACCCATATTATTATGATCAAGGGGTGTACTACCAACCGGGCCCTTCGGGCTATGTCGTCGTCACACCGCCGATTGGCGCTGTGGTGCCGCAATTGCCTCCCGGGGCGGTCACCATTCCCACGAGTTCAGGGGTCTATTACTATGCGGCCGGAGCGTTCTACGTGCCGGCACCTGGCGGTTTCCAAGTAGTGCCGCCGGTGCTCGGGGTGACGGTGCCTATGTTGCCGCCGGGGGCCATGGCGGTGAACGAGAATGGCACGCTTTTGTACCAGGCCAACGGCATTTATTTCCAACCGGTGATCCAAAATGGCGTGACGGCGTACCTAACCGTCCAACCATAGATGCTCGAAAGCCCAACCCTGGTCTAGCCCACGCTCATTGAGAGCAGGAACTCGATGTTGCTGCCGGTTTTTTTGAGCTTGTTCAGCACCAGTTCCATCGCCTCGACCGGCGGCACGCCCGTGAGCGCGCGCCGCAGAATAACGACCTTGCTGTACTCGTCCGGGTGATAGAGCAATTCCTCTTTGCGTGTGCCGGACCGCTCGATGTTGATCGAAGGGAAAATGCGCCGGTCCACCAGCGCGCGGTCCAGGTGCACCTCCATATTGCCGGTGCCTTTGAATTCTTCAAAAATGACTTCATCCATGCGCGAGCCGGTATCAACCAGCGCGGTCGCGATGATGGTCAGTGAGCCGCCCTCTTCGATATTGCGCGCGGCGCCGAAAAACCGCTTGGGCTTGTGCAGCGCGTTGGCGTCCACACCGCCAGACAGAATCTTGCCCGAGTGCGGTTGCACGGTGTTATAGGCGCGGGCCAGGCGGGTGATGGAATCCAGCAGGATCACCACGTCGCGTTTATGCTCGACCATGCGCTTGGCTTTCTCGATGACCATTTCGGCCACCTGCACATGCCGCTCCGGCGGCTCGTCAAAGGTCGAGCTAATCACTTCCGCGCCGCGGCAGGTGCGTTCCATGTCCGTCACTTCCTCCGGCCGCTCATCGATCAACAGGATGAACAAGTACGACTCGGGGTTGTTCTTGAGAATGGCGTTGGCCAGTTTTTGCATCAGCACGGTTTTGCCGGTGCGGGGCGGAGCGACGATGAGCCCGCGCGAGCCCTTGCCAATCGGACAAACCAGATCCAGCACCCGTGTCGAGAGTTCGTCCGCCATCGTCTCGAGAATAAACCGCTTGTTCGGGAACAGCGGCGTCAGGTTATCAAAGTGGGTTTTATCCTTCGCCTTATCGGGGTCTTCCTGGTCCACCGCTTCGACCTTCAACAGCGCGAAGAAGCGCTCCTTTTCCTTAGGTGGGCGAATTTGGCCGGCGATCAGGTTGCCGGTTTGCAAATCGAACCGGCGAATTTGCGACGGCGAAACGTAAATGTCTTCGGGGCACGGCAGGTAATTAAAACTCTGTGAACGCAAAAAACCAAACCCTTCGGGCAGCACTTCCAACACACCCTCGGAAAACAGCACGCCTGCGCGTTCGGCGTTTTTCTGCAACACATGGAAGATGACCTCGTGCTTGCGCATGGTGCCGAAGTTTTCGACCCCGAGGTCGCGAGCCATTTGGTTCAACTCGGGCATCGACATCGCCTGCAATTTCGCAATGTTCAATGAAGTAGCGGCGATCCGATCCCGGTCCTGGATATGCTTGTCCTGCGGATGGCGTGGCTCGGGGTCCCTGCGCGGCTGGGCAGGTTGCGGCCGGTTTCGGCGCTCGCCTTCTTCGGGCCTGGGCGCGGCGGGCCGGTCGCGATGCTGGCCGTCGTCGGTCGGGCCGGTGTCTCCCGCTGCGACAGCACGGTCAACCGGTGGCACATCTTCGGTCGGAGGCAATTCGGCCACGGCGGTGCTTACGGGCTGGTTTTCAGCTGGCGCACCCTCAGCGGGCTCCGGCGCGATGCCTTTGGGCAATTTAGTCTTGGCCTTTCGTGGGGGTCTAGGCATAGGTCAGTTCAATGCTTATTAAAATGGTTCAGCGGTGAGATCAGGTGAGATGCTCACGAGGCTGGCTTTTCGTCCGGCTACCCATTGGACGTATCTGCGTCCAATAAGTTCAATCGGAATTCAACCGGGAGCGAGTGCTTTAAAGATGTCCTTACTGGAATAAAACAGCAAGGGAAATCTTCCACTTAGTTCGACCTCACCATGCCCTACCTGGCTGCGCCTGTCAAGGTGTTGAAAATTAGATGCACGGGGGAGTTCGTCGTGCTTCAGGTTGGCGGGGCTGAAGCCGGCTCCAGGTACCCGCTAAATGCAGCCTGGGTGATGGCCGCCTGGCTCCACTGGCCTGGCAGAAATTCTCCCACCAACCTTCCAGCGGACATCACCAGAATGCGGTCGCAAATGGCCATTAACTCCGTCAACTCGCTCGATACCACCAGCACACCTTTGCCCTCGGCTGCCAATTCGCGCAGCAGTTGGTAAATCCGGTCTTTCGCGGCGACATCGATGCCGCGAGTCGGTTCATCGAACAGCAGCACTTTGCAATCGCGCGCCAGCCACCGCGCCATGACGATTTTCTGCTGGTTGCCTCCGCTCAACTCGCCAACCACTTGCTCCGCCGACTGGTACCGAACTCCCAGCCGCTCGCAAAGCCGTTCGGTCGTCGCTTTCTCCAACCCGCCTCGCAGCCAACCTCCACGGCGCACGTGCCGCGACAAGGTCGCCAAAGTCGTATTGACTCGCACTGCCTGCGATAGCAGCAATCCATCCAGCTTCCGGTCCTCGGGAACCATCCCCAGCCCTGCGCGCACCGCTTCCGCCGGGGTGCGAATTCGGGCCGGCCGTTGCGAGTTGCCCAGGAAGATCTTCCCGCGTTCCTTCGGGTCGGCGCCGAACAGGGCACGCAGCGTTTCAGTGCGGCCAGCTCCAATCAAACCCGCTAGGCCGAGAATTTCGCCCCGGCGCAAATCAAAACTCACGTTGCGCACGCGTTCGCCCGCACATAGGCCGCGCACCCGCATCACCGGCTCGCCGGAGCGCCGGTCGGCGTCGCCTTTTCGTTCGGGTAAATCGTGCCCGACCATCTCGCGCACCAACTCTGTGGGGGTCACTTCGGCAGCGGCATGAGTCGCCACTCGGCGGCCGTCGCGCAACACGGTAATGCGCTGTGCGACCTGCCGGATTTCGTCCATGCGGTGGCTCACATAAATGACGCCCACGCCTTGGGCCTTTAGTGAGCTGATATTAGAAAAGAGATGTTCGATTTCCGGGTCCGTGAGCGCGGCGGTCGGCTCATCCAAAATGAGCAGGCGGCAGTTCTGGCACAAAGCCGCCGCAATCTCGACGAGTTGTTGTTGCCCCACTCCTAAGCGATGGGCGGGAGTGGCCGGGTCCAGGTCGCCTAAGCCGACCCGCGCCAACGCGGCGTGCGCGCGCTGGTACAATTTGCCAAAGCGCACAAAACCTGCGCGCTGCGGCAAACGGCTCAGGAAGAGGTTCTCTGCCACGCTCAAGGTCCCAATGACGTTCAACTCCTGCATTACCATCACCACCCCGGCTTGCTCCG
Source organism: Verrucomicrobiia bacterium (assembly GCA_035934555.1). Classification (GTDB taxonomy): domain Bacteria; phylum Verrucomicrobiota; class Verrucomicrobiia; order Limisphaerales; family UBA8199; genus DASYXT01. The sequence goes on from DASYXT010000096.1 coordinate 106,677, forward strand.
CCTCGTGTTTGCTTCGCGGCGAAAAGGTTCGGCCGTCCAGTTTCATTTCCCCTTGCCCGGGTGGCGTCAACCCGCAGAGAATCCGCGCGAAGGTGGACTTGCCGGCGCCGTTACTGCCGACCAGTGCGTGGACCTCTCCTGCTAAAAGTTCGAAGCTGAAGTCCGTCAGCACGGGCACGTTGTACGATTTGTGCAGGCCGGAGACCGTCAGCAGAACGCCTGGGAGCATAGGCGTAACGTGCGCGGTCTCCGTGCTAAGATCAAATGAAATGTCAAAAGCAGACGCGAGAAAGCGCCACGGCTGCCCGTTGCGGTCCAGCCTTTGGGCTTGCGGCTCAATTATTCTCGGGCCGTGGCAAGACGATCGAGCCGCGATAGTAGAAATCCCATTCCCGCCCGCCACCCTTCTGCAACAAATCGGGATCAATCTCTACCCGTGCCTTGACCAGACAACTGCCCAAGGTAATGGCGTCCAAAACTACGAACGCCCGTTCCCCTTCAAATTCCAAATTCAAGTTAACGCTGGTTGTCTTCCCCTTTTCCACTGTGACACTGCGCATTTTATATATTTTAGCGTGCATGACCCAACACCACACAGTTCGCTGACACTACCTAATAAGCTTATACGGAAAAGCATTGGGCAAGTCACGCTGAAAATCTGTGCACAACGTGGCACGCACGTGTTACGCTTCGGCCAAAAAAGAGCCAGCGTTTCACAAAAAATTTTGTATGCGCTCGATCAAAAACATGTTACACCGCACTGATTACGAGGCATGAGCAGTAACTCAAAGGCCCACACCGACGAAACAAAACTGGTCCGGTTGTACATGGAACTCACCGGCATGGGTGAATCCGCCGCCCGAAGTGTGTTTATGCACGTCTGCGCCCGGGAGCCGGATGAGCGTCCGACTGCAGCCCCGGCCTTGGTTCTGCAAGCGGTTCCGGAGGTGCAGCCAGAGCAGCCACGGCAAGTCCAGTTGCGACGCGTGCCCGCCATTACGGGGTTGCTCCTGGCCGCATGTCTAAGTCTGTTTTCATGGTCCTTGCAAGCCCAATCTACCAACGAGCCTGACGGCAATTTATCGAGCGTCAGGACGAACGCCTCGCCGGCTGTCCCATCGCAATCGCTGATGCACGATTTGACTCTGGTCGATGCCGTGGATTTCGCGCTGCACCAGAACGCGGACGTGCTGCGCGCCCAAAAGGCCGTGCAAGCCGCCCAGGGCATTGCCATCCAAACCCGGGCGGTTGCGCTGCCGACCGTCGGCATCAACGGCGATTATGCCGCCGTCCAACGCACCGACGTTGATATTTTTCAAGCGCCCGGCTTCACTTTCGGGACGCCACAAAACTGGTCATCCCAAATCAAGCTTGTCCAGTCGTTGTACGAAGGGGGGCGGATGCTCTCGGCGCTGCGCGCCGCCCGGCTCACGCGTCAGCAATCGTTCTTGCGCTATCAAACCGTGCTGGCAGACACCGTTCTGGCCGTCCAAGTGACCTTTTATGACGTGCTGCTGGCAGAACAACAGATCAAAGTCGAAGAGGCTTCGGTGGAGCTGCTCACGCGGGAATTGACCGACACCACGCGCCGCTACGACGCCGGCACGGTGCCGCGGTTCAATGTGCTGCGGGCCGAGGTCGAGGTGGCCAATGCGCGCCCAAAGCTGATTAGCGCGCGCAACAACTTCCGGATTGCGAAGAACAACCTGGCGAACCTACTCGGCTTGAAGCTGCCCGGCCAACCTGGAGATGAGATACCCCTGAGCGTCGCCGGCAAGCTGGAAGCCGAGCCGTTCGACATTCCCTTGCCGCGCGCTGTAACCCTGGCGCTGCAACAGCGCACCGAACTGGGCGCCCTGAGCAAAGCCGAAGCGCTTCGCAAGGAAGACCTCCTCACCGCCCGAGCCGGCTATAAGCCCAGCATACAAGGCTATGTCGGTTATGATGTCCACAACTCGGTGCTCAGCCAGGACTTGTCTTACGTGGACCGCGGTTGGATCGGCGGCGCCCAGTTGACCTGGAATCTATTCGACGGTTTCCGCACCCAGGGACGAATTGTGGAAGCCACCGCCAACTACGAACGTGCCGGCGTTGACCTGGACGATATGGCGCGCCGAATCGAGCTGGATGTTCGCACCGCTTATTCGAATTTTATCGAAGCGCGCGAAGTCCTCGACACGCAAAAAAAAGTGCAGGAAGAGGCCGACGAAGCCCTCCGGCTAGCCCGCGCGCGCTATGAAGCGGGCACCGGCACGCAGCTCGATGTGCTGAGCGCCCAAACCGCTCTTACCGAAGCACGGACGACTCAAATTCAAGCGCTGCACGACTACGCCGCCGCGCGCGCCCGTCTCGAACGGGCGGTCGGTATGAACGTCCCCAGGCAGCCAGCCGGTTGACGTGGCGCGACCTTGTCGCGCACACTTTTCAGCGGATTACCAGGTCGTCGTCCGTCCACAGCCGGCGGTCCGGCCCGGCCGACCGGATTTCCATGATCGTCCCCGAGAGTTGGTGAAAAAAGTAGGGCGTACCCCAAACATCGACTAGTTCGCCATTCGCATTGACGCGGTTGCCGTCGGCTTTCAAAAAATTTATGCCCTTCGGGTTGTCCCCTTGCAAGGCGCGCGTGATTTCCTGATTGGTGCCAACCGGATTGCCTCCAAACATCTCCCCATACTGCTTAATCACCCTGCGCATGTTTTCCAGCACAGTCGTCGGTGGCAATTCAGCTAACTCGGGTGGCAAAGCCGGCATTAGCGAGTTCGCGGGCAGCAGAGTCCCGGCGACCTGGCCATCCGGAGTTGCTGGTGGACCGGCCGGTGTTGACACAGGAGCAGGCGGCTTTTCGGCAGGTGACTGCGACGGCCTCCCGGCAACGCCGCCGGAAATATACCCAGCAGCGGGGGCTGGGTTCCCTGTGCCGGCGGGTTGGCCGCTGCGATACGCAAGCCACACCGCCAAGCTCAGTACCAGCACGGCGCCGGTGGCGAAAAGGGCTTTCATATCACCAAATCCGGTGCGGGCATCCCAGCGGCATCAGATAAAGCCAAGGTTCGGGCTCGTGAACCGACCGAGATTGGGAAACACCGTCGCGAGGTTTCCGCTATCGACGCCAAACCAGGTGGCAAGCGTGGCGAAATACTGATCAATGGCTGTGGTCGGAATCCAGCGGCCGGTGCCAGTGTCATCGGGGCCATTTACGGCCAAGGTTGGGAACGTACCGTAGGTGGTTTGCCCCTTAACCGCGCCGCCCACGACCAGGTGGTGGCTGCCCCAACCGTGATCGCTTCCCTGCCCGTTACTGGGAAAAGTGCGGCTAAAATCGCTCGCCGTGAATGCGGTCACCTTATTGGATAATCCCAGTTGCTCCATCGCGCGCTGGAACGCCAGTAGCGATTGGCTCAGTTCAGCCAGTAAATTTGCATGCGAGCCAATCGTCGTTTGGCCCGGTCCCGGCGTCTGGTTGGTGTGCAAATCGTAGCCGCCCACCGAGCAGAAGAAAATCTGGCGTGACATGCCGAAACCGCCATTGGCGACGCTGCGATGCCCCGCCTCGATCAAGCGTGCCACCATCTCCAGTTGCGGGCTGAGCGCAGAGGTAAACGCCTTGGTGGTGCCTGGCGTCGTAATCTGCGTCGGAAAGGGCGTAGTCCAATAATTGGCAGCCGCGGTGGCGGCAAGCGCGCCGTTGAGCAGTGCGGCTGAATTGATCGAGTGCTCGGCGACACCGGCATAAGCCTGAGCCTGCAGGTTCGGGTACGACACCCCCAACAGATTCGTCAGCGCCTGGTAACGCGCTGTGCCGCTGGTAATCCCACTGAGCGAGATCGCCCCGCCCGTCGAAACCGAATACTGCGAAATGATGTTCCCCACCTCAAATGTGTTGGCTCCCGCGAGGGTCACTGAGAGCGAGATGCGCGAGTTGGGTTGGACAGCCGCCATCAGATCGGCGCAACGCCCGCCCCAACCCGTCACCGGCGGCTGGTCCGGGATCGACGTTTGCCATTGTGTGATCTGGTCGGCGTGCGAAAACAATTGAGGCGGCTTGTGTAATGCTCCCGACAAATATTGCGCCCGCGTCAATGGATAAACCAAGGTGCCGGTGTTGAACAGCAACGCCAGCTTGCCTTCGCCAAATAGCGTCTGCAGTTCCGGGCACGCCGGGTGCAAGCCGAAATCGTGCCCGTCATTGTTCAACGGCGACAAAGGCAACAACGAATTCTGCGGCAGGGCCAGCACCGGCGTGCGGATCGCCGCGTAGTTGTTGTATTCGGAGCTGAGCGTCGGCACCACGAGGTTATTCGAGTCGTTCCCGCCGGTTAAAAAAACGCACAGCAGCGCCTTGTAATCGGTGATGTTGCTCTGCGCGACGGCGGCGTTCATGAAGCGTAGATCGCGGATCGCTGAAGTTAACGCCGCCGTCCCCAGCGCCGCGCAGGCAGCCTGGCGGATGAACTCGCGGCGGGTTCGCAGGACGGATACGGGAGGCGCTTCCATATAATATTACTCCTGATCTAAATCTTAATCTTAATCGTAATCGTAATCGTAACCGATACTTAGCTTCATCATCCTCCACTCATCTCTGAATCGTAAAATCCGGCGACACGGCAATGAGATGCGCCACCGCTCGCACCCGGTCGCGCATTTGCGAGTAAGTCGGCGGACTGCTCAGCGGGAAATTCGTGGTGTTGGCGACAAAAGCTACGATTACGTTCTTGGCTGTCGTGGATAGGTTTCCCCCCGTTAACAAGCTGTTGAACGCATTCACCAGTGAGGGAATCCCGGCATCGGCGGTATAGGCCGGGGTCATCCACGGCCCCAGGTCCAGCACCACCGCGCCGTTTCCGCCCACAAAACTGCTGATGCCATTGGTGTTTCCCGTGTTGTTCAGCAGTCCCCCCTCGAGGAAATTCATCTGCCAAGCCACACTGGTGTCTGAGGTTAATTGGAACTCAGGTGTGGTTAACCCCGCAGAAGCCAGCACGCCCGGAAACTGGAAGTCAGGGTAAAAGAAGTTAAACACTGTCGGCGAGTTCAGCGGCGTCTGGTCCAGCGCCGCCGAGGAACCAGTATCAGTCGTGCCCACCGACCAGGTGCCGAACCGCAGCGAGACATTCCCAGAACGCGCCAACGCCGGCGGCGCCAAGGGATAAATCGTCTGGCCATTTTGTGCCTTGTTAGCGGAATTAGTAACAACGATCGTGAAATGCGTCGCGTCCGGCACAGTCGCCACCTGATAGAGGCCGCTGGCCGGGCTGCCGGCAGCGCTGAAATGGACGAATACGTTCGTGCCGGGCATCAATTCATGCGGCAACGACAGGCTGAACGTTACGTTCGTCCGGCTCTGGATATAGCCGCCGCCGCTCAATTTCGACAGGAGGCAACTGCCGTAAAGCGTGCTCGGGTCGATGGCAGCTACCGTAAAGTGAGAACTATCAGGCACCGTCACAACCTGGTACACGCCGTTAGTAGCCCCGCCGGTTGTAAACGTCAGGTAACACCAGTTGTTAGTGTTCAAACCATGGCCCGACATCGCGATGGCAATTGTGTTGTTCGTTTGTCCGTAGATTCCTGAGCTCAGCCCCGGCGCATTGAATGTAAAACTGTTCGGGCTGGTGACACTAACCGAGTAGCCCTGCCCCGGCGGCGCCGGCTGACTCGACGTATCCGTAAAAGACAGAAAGACCGTATCGCCATTGTTTAGCCGATGCAGATTCGTCAAGCTGACCGATACCAGCTGGTTGGTCGTTTCCAAATACGTTCCGCCGTTCGCGGGAGGCGAGGGAAACGCCCGCGCCACCGCCGTCACCCGCAACAACGGCTCCCGCATTTTTCCAAACGTCGGCTGCGCGCTCAGCGCACTGCTGCGTGCCTCGTAATCGAGGAAAATCGCGTTGATCACCGCCTTCATGTCACCGCGAACGCCCGAACCGTTGTCGTTGAACACCTGCGCCACACGGTAGATGTACTCGCGACTCGGGTTACTCGTCACCAGCCGCTGAATGAGCTGGCGACAAATGAATGGCGCCATATTTTGGTTGTTGAAGATCGAGTCCAGCGCCGATTCCAGATCCGCCAAGCCGTACAAATCGAAATTGGTGGTGGCTGAATTGGCCTGGTTGCCCCAGGCCTGCGGCAGCATCACATTATCCAACAACAGCTTCGTCCCCAGCTCGTGGTGCGTCGGCACCAGCACCATCGGGTCCACGTAATCCGCGGGTGGATAGAAATTGGTTGGCAGGCGTCCATTGGCCTGGTTGGCTTGATGATAGTTCCACCCGGTGAATACACTGGCAAAGCCCATGATCACATTCTGATTGTAAGTCGGTACGAGGCTGCCTTGGGAATTCATCACCAGCGTCCCGTCGGGCCACATCCGGTTCAGTCCGATGGAAAATAGTTGCTGGATTTCCCGCGCGTAATTCTCGTTGGCGTGGATGCCGGTGATCATACTCCCCATGTCATTGCCCTGCATGTTCAGGTACATCCCCATCGCCGGACTCAACGTGACTGCTTCGAGCAAACTGCGGAAATTGCCGAAAGCGTTATCGAGCAGCGTGTCGTAGTAGCTGGAGAGCGCCTGCGCGTTGTTCGCCAATACGCCCTGCTGTGAGACCACCATGATTTCGCTCAAGGCGAACGCGACTCGCTGCCGCAATTGGTCTGGCGCAGTGACGCTTTGCCGCCACCAGGTGTTAAAGGTCAGCGTACCGGAATAAGGCTGGCTCGGATCCGGGCTGGCATTGCTCAAGACCAGTGGCAAATGGTGGGTCGGCGATAAGTTGAACTGGTTGCTGAGCCACCCTGCGTAGCCCAGTGCCTGCACCGTTGCAATATCCGCCGGGCTGGGCCCAAACGTCGCCTGGATCAGAAATCGCGCCGCAGCATTGGAATTAGCGCTGTCGTCCGTCCAAGCCGGAGGGGGCGGCGGAGCGACGAAAGTCTCCGTCCCGGCTGCCAGGGTGAAATTTCCGCTAATCTCTCCTGCCGGGTAATTGACCGTGTGAACATTCAGGTACGCCTTGCCTTCCCGAATGATCTCGACGATATCCGCCGGTTGCAGCGTTCCCACGGGGCCGATTTGCCACACGTAGCTGCCGTCGGGTTGCTGCGTCGCCGTATCGATATCAAACATGATTTGGCTGGCGTGGCTCAAATAGGTATCGCTATGGATATGACGCCCAGTCACCGGCGCCGTCAGCCCGCTATAATGAAAATTCAGCACCGCTTGCGACCCGTCCGCGCTTAACCGCAACGTTGCGCTGCCAACTCCCGGGCTATTCACCCCCGGTGAGGCAAGCAAGTTCGCGGTATAAAGCGTGCCCGGCGCGTCGATTGTCGGCACGGCGAAGTACCGCGACAACACATACCCCGGAACCACGCCGCCGGGCACGGTATTGGTGCCCGTCGGGTCCTGCACCCAGCCCACCGACCAATTATCGTTCGTCCCTGAGCCTGCCTTGTGCAGAATCTCGAGGTAATACTGCTGCCCGGCGACCAGCGTCAACCAGGGTGACTGCTGGCTTGGCTCCAGGGTCCATTGGCGCGGGGCGGTGGCAAAAGCCGGCGAAACGTATGCCCGGCGCACCTTATTGACTGGCTCGCCATCGTTCGAAATCCACAGCTCAGCCGCGTCGCTGCCCGCAATCCAAAAGTAATAATTGCCCGTTACTGGCGCGGTGAAATACCCCCGAACCCGCTCGCCGTAGTTCTGCCCAAATCCAGTGATGCCCTCCAGTGTCGCCAGGGTATTGGTCTGGCTGGCGGGCACGCTCACCGGGATGTCTGCCACGTTCGTCCCGGGAACTCCCAGCCAGACCTCGCGTGTGACGGAACTCCCCGTGTCAATCACCAGCAGGTCTAGCACTCCCGCCCCCAGCCCGATCGGATTGCTCGCCGTCAGCGCCACCTGATAATCACCGCTTACCGTCGGAATGCCACTGATCACCCCGCTGGCGCCGTTAAAATTTAATCCGGGAGGCAGCCCGCCGGCCGTAAACGCATTCGCGCCATTGGCACCCGTGACGGTGAAGCTGAACGGTTGTCCCAAAAACGCCACCGCGCTTTGCGGGCTGGTGACTGCCGCCGGGGCCGGCGGCACCGACGCCGGATAAAGCCGCGAGCTGGGGATCACTTGCTTGGGCTGGCTCGGACTGTACCAGGATAAATGCGCGGCGGCATTGCCACCGCTTTGGAAATAATCCATCTGGATATTGTAGCGCACACCGCCTTGCAACGAGATCGTCCCGATCGAATCGGCCGCACTTCGCGTCACCCACGAATCGATTATGAGCTGATTGTTTACCCATACCCTCACGCCGTCATCCGTGTTCGCATCAAAATAGTAGGTTTCGGAGTACTCCGGCTCGACCTGCCCTGTCCAGCGCACCGTGTAGTAACCCGAGTTGGTGATGGGACTGGTGGGGGTGCCCCAGACAAAATCGACTGTGGGATCGACCCGCGTCATCACCAGGTTCGCCGGTTTGAAATTCGCGCTGTTCGAGTAGGTCGAACTCGAATTGGTGAAGTACTGTCCGGTCAGCCCGGTGCCATTCGCAGTCGCCGAGGGATAGATCGCGATGCTTGCCCGCGTCGCCCTCCCGAGCGAATACCGGGTACCGCCGGCCAACTGCACCGTCGCCAATACGGGAGCCAACAAATTCGTGTTGGCCAAAGGCGTGACCGAAATGGTTTGTGAACTCACGCCCACCGGGAAGGATAAGGTCCGCGGCAGCGCGGCAAAATCTAATCCTTCCACCGCTTGTCCCGGCCCGGGTCCCGCCAGTGTCAGGTTTACGGTTATGGCATTGAGCGGGAACCCGCCGCGCGTAACGGTCAACACGCCCGTGTTGATGGGCACTTGGCCTAAATCCGGCTCGAGGGCCGTCGGGTCTGTCGCCGAAATCGTCACCACGTTCTGCGACCCCAGCTTGCCCACTACGTACGCATAATCGCCCAACACCTGCCCGCTCGCATCGAGTTGGCCGTTGCTATAGGGATTAAGCGGGTCGAGTTTTAATTGATACTCCTCCCAATCATTCACTCCGTCCCCATCACTATCCACATCAGCAATGCCTATCCGAAAGAAGCTCGCTGCCGCATTGGCCGGTGCCTCCAGCGTCACGACCGTCCCGGTCCGAACGACCAGGCTCGAGAGGGTCACCCAATTGGTCCATGGGGTCCCGGGGCCCGCCTGCAGCACTTGCAGGCTGTACTGCTTGCCCAGCGCGCTGGCCATGCTGACGCTGAAGTTAGTCCCCGCTATGGCGCTCACCGTGATCCGCGGCACCGAATTTGAATCAAAGGGGTTAGTGCCGGCGATGCTCTCCTGCCGGTTGGAAGCGCCGTCGCCATCCGCATCGCCATTCGGGTCCAAAGCCGACGCGCCGTAGATGAGCTCCCAGATGTCGCTCATCCCATTGTGGTTCAAATCCACCATCTGCGCCCCCGCTCGCCCCGCGACGACCATCACCAACATGACATAGAGCAACCGGCGCCAACAACCGCTCGGGGTCGGGAGTTTCATAGGTGGGGAAAAGCAATTCAAACCAGCTAACCTGGCGCGCTTGCTGGCGCCAAGACGACTAAAAGCATTAACCGGGTCGGAAGCGAACAATGATGCGCTTCCGGCCGGACAAAGCGCGCGCGCAACGGCGTCGAAAACTCAGTGCCCATGCCGGGGTATTTGACGTGTTAATACTCTACTTTCGAGCACCTACTGTCAACTACCCAGGGGGCTGTCAACTGCCGGGAAATTCCTTGGGGCTCTCTGGGCATTCAGGCCTCACTGGTGAGCTCTGACTTCCGCCCTTGGAGCCTTTGTTCTCCGCGGGTGCCCCGCACTGATTTCCGGATTACCGAACCACTGAAAAACGGATGAAGGATGCTGAATACTTGACCCCGTCACTCATCCCGGCGGTACTCGACCTCCCCGCAATGATCCCACCGAAAGATGATCCGCTCCGGGTTTACGATAACCAACCTCCCGGGGATGAACCGCGGATGGCGGAAGTCTTTCTCGGCGATCTGGCCCTCGCCTCTCATGGTGCGGAGGTTGGCCCGCCACGTCACTGCTTCGGCCGGCACATAGTCGTCGCCGGTGATTTTGACGGCCTCGATCTCGTCGTCGTCTTGGATAATGCGAATGACTTCGTCGAAGTGCCCCGGATAATGCCCAATCCACTCGCCAGCCAATTGAATCGTCTCGACCACAAACCAACGTATTCGCGCCTCGCGCGCCGGCAAATAGGATGTTTCACTCCCCACGCCCAACCGTCGAGCGTAAAGGGGGAAGGCCTGGAGCGTGTGCTCACAGGCCGCCCAAAGCGGCGGGGGCGGACTCGGTCAAGAAGACCAAGGCCAGAATGGCGCTGATGACCACCAATGCCGAATAATCGCCCGGCAACGGCGGCGTCGCGCAGTGGCCAAAAACCCGCACACTCAAGCGGCGAGACTGACTTCTCTTTTTCATAGGTCCACGGGAATGGTGGCAAATGCGCCCTTACGCGGTCTAGGACTCTCGCCAAAGGACGTATTGCATCGAGGATTTAGACGCCTCCAACACGCAACCGTTCGAGTTTTAATGCGGCATTCATGTGCGGTTAATCCTGACGAAACTCTCGCGGAAATGGCCTCCGGCGAGGAACGCCGGCGCTATCATCAAATCTGTTTGCCCTTGACACCACCTCTGACGCCTGACATAAGCGCATTAGCTTCACCGGATAAGGAACCTATGTTGACCGAATGCAAAAATTCGCCGCCCGTCGTCTCGGCCCGGGTATCGCGCGGTCTGAAGTACCAACACCTCCTGTTCTGCCTGCTGCCCCCCTGGCTGTTTTTGCCGCTGGGGTTGGGCGTCTTGGGCAGGGGATACTGGTTATTGCTGCCCGTGGTGGTCTTACTGGGCCTCCTGCCGGTGCTGGACCTGCTGACGGGCTGGCAGGATACGGTGCATTTGGAAAAGAGCGATCTTACGAGGGCGGAAATCTCGTTGCTGAGCTGGTGTCCGCGACTCTACGCGCTGCTGTACCTGGTGGCGGTGACGTCGCTGGCCACCAACATTCGTCGTTTCAGCCTGGTGGAGACTGGGATGCTGGTGCTGGATATGAGCTTGTTGGCGGGGATATGTTTTGCCGCGGCTCACGAGTTACTGCATGCGAAACACAGAATTGATCAGGTGCTACAGCGCATCACCACCGCGGTTCTGTTTTACCCCCACTACAAGCTCATTCACATCCGCAGCCATCACGTGCACGTCGGGACGGATCACGATGAGAATACCGCCTGGTTCAACGAGAGCATTTATGCGTACCTGTTGCGCACGATTCCGGGAAGCATGCGCCGGTGCTGGCAACTCGAAGCAGGGCCCGCCGGAGCAGGTTCCAACGGACGAAGCATTTTCCGCAACAGAATGTCGCACTATGCGCTCGGGCAGTTGGCGCTTCTGCTTGCGCTCTACCTGGTCGCGGGCGGCTGGGGGTTATTGTTTTATGTGGCGCAGATTCTCGGCGCCCACGTCGTGTTGGAATCGGTGAATTACATTCAGCACTACGGTTTGCTTCGTGACCGGCGTGCGGGGGAATATGAAGACACCGCCGCCGAACATTCGTGGGACACGTACCATTATTTCTCGAGCTATGCGACCTTTCGTGTGGGACACCACTCGTACCACCATCTGGCCGTCAAACCATATTATCTCCTGGCGACCGAACCGCAGGCGCCGACTCTGCCGGTGGGCTATTTGTGGTCGATAACTATGGTGCTGATGCCCCCGTGGTGGCGCCGAGTGATCAATCCCAAGCTGAAGGCACTTTCCCTGGGTAGCGCGGTCTAGCAGCACCGATGGGCATTATCGCGGCGTCAGAGCGTGTTCTACCGCATTCCGGAATTCAGCGAGTGAGAATGGCTTCAGCAAACAGGTTCGGCTGCGCTGCCTTAAGAACTTCCGGACCCGCTCGCTAATCACGTCCCCGGTGATGAAGACAAAGCGCTCGCACAGGGCCGGATTGGAGGTTTGCAGTCGCTCGTACACGTCGCCTCCGCTCAGGCCCGGCATTTTCCAATCGCACAGGGCCAGGTCGTAGTGGGTTTGGCTGATGCAACGCAAGGCGGCCTCGCCATCCTGCGCGATATCCACCTGGTAACCCTGCTGGAGCAATTCGCTGCGAATGATTTCCAGGATGGGTTCCTCATCGTCGATAACCAACACTCTCTTGCCCTGGCCCTGTTCGAGCACCAAGGGCTGCGGGGCGGGCCCGATAGCCTTCAACGGCAAGGCTTCGACGGTGGCGCCCAGCGGCAAATCGATGATAAACGTCGCGCCCTGGCCGAACTTGCTCTGGGCCTGAATGGTGCCGCCGTGCTCGGTCACGACTCCGTAGCACAAGCTCAGTCCCAGCCCGGTCCCCTGCCCGATGTCTTTGGTGGTAAAGAACGGGTTGAAGAGCTTCGGCAGGTTTTCTTCGGCAATGCCTGGGCCATCATCCTCGAAAACGATGCGCATGCGCGGTGAAAGGCGCTGAGTGCTGATCAGCACGCGGCCCGGTGTTCCCTTGGCCTCTATAGCCTGGCGCGAGTTGTTCAGAATATTGAGAAAAACCTGCTGCATTTGATGACTATCCAGCATCACTTCGGGCAAACTCGGATCCAGCCGGGTGACCAGCTCAATATTGCTGGTACGGCACTGGTATTGCATGAATTCGACGGCGTCCTGCAGCAGCGCATTGACATTGGCGAGCTTGCGCTCGGCGGGATGCAGCCGGGCGAAAGTCAGGAGGCTTTGCACAATCTTTTTGCAACGCTGAGCGCTGCTGAGGATCAGGCCGAGGTACCTCTCTTGTTTGGGGTGGCCCGGCGTCTGCAGCAACAACTCCGAAAAGCCCATTACTGACGTTAGCGGATTATTCAATTCATGAGCAACGCCAGCGACAAACTCACCCAGGCCGGAGAGTTTCTCGCTCTGCACTAATTGGGCCTGGGTGCTCTTGAGAGTGGTCACGGTGCGTTCCAACTCTTCGCGCGAGCGCTTCACATTGTCGGTCATGCGGTTGAAGGCCTCGGCCAGGTCCCCGCATTCGTCATTGGAACCTACCTCCACATGGCGCGAGAAGTCGCCACCGCCGACGGCGTCGGCGTTGACCTGCAACTGTCGCAAGGGCTCAGTCAGTTTGCGTACCAGCAAACCGACGATCACGCTCCCCAGCAGGATTCCCAGCCCGCTGATCAGCAGCACCATTTGCTGGGTGCTGTGAAAGGCCCGCAGCGGCTGCTCGTAGGAGGAAAGCAACAGGTAACCGAGCCCGGTGTCGCCGCTCAGCGAGGCAAATCTTCCCGCGACGCAGAAAAAATGTTCATCGCCCAGCACCACCTGCCGGGGACCGCTGTGGCGAGCTGTGTCAGCGGTGACCTCAGTAAAGAGGCGCGCGAGTTGCTCACGCACGTCCAGCCCCGGAACGGTCGAAGCCGCGACGTGTCCGTTGGCCAGCAGCACGATTTGGCTGCGCGTGATCTGATTGAGCTCACGCGCGACTGAATCGCCGATTTCCGAGCCGATCGTCAGCACCCCGACCGGAACGGTGCTGCTGCTACCGAAGATTGGTATGCCGCTGCCGCCAAAAATCGGGACCGCCACGACATCAAATAAGCGATTGCCCACGCGGATAGTATCGGCTTTGGGCGCGCCGGTTAACGCGCACTTCACGGCCGCCGCGCTGTTGGCTTGGAATTCACCCAACGCAACGCGAGGATCGCGTTGGGCGCTGGCTTGCAAGTCCTGCTTGCCGGAAGTGAACAAGGCCACATCGATGCCTTGTTCGGCAGACAAATCCTTCAGAGCGTCGCGCAAGGTCTGCGGATGCCGGCTTTGGAACGCGCCCTTGTAGCGCACGTCGTTGGCCAAATTCCCAAAACGCAGCAACAGATTCCTGGCATGGAGGTCCTCCGAACTACGAAACACCGAATCCGCCGTCTCGAGACTGCGCGCCGCTTCAGCGCCGAACTCTTTGGTGATCCGGCGATTGACCAACCAGGCGGTAAGTGCCAGCAGCAGCACCATGATGGTGACGACCGTCACCAGCACTTTTGTGCCGAAGCTCATTTTAATGCTGGGTAGCCTTAGGCCCATGCGCTTGGTATCTCACCAGGTCATTAGCGTGCTGCACCTTCGACCGACCCGCCCAAACCAGAGCAGGGTCGCGCGGCCGTTGACCTGAGCTATCTACGGATGGCAGCAATCGGTGTGCCCGCAGGAATGAGAAAGGGCAACAAGGCAAGAGAATCAATTGCTTGGACAAGTCCCCGCCCGCGCCGCTCGGCATTTTAAGCAAGATAGTGTCTCAGAATAAGACACCAAGGAGACCGACCGGCCTACGCGGCAAACGATTTGCCGCAGCCGCAACTTTGGCGCGCATTCGGGTTGGTGATTTTGAAACCGCCCGCGGTCAAACTATCGCTGAAATCTACGGTCGCTCCACGCAAGTATTGGGCGCTGAAAGGATCGATGAGAACGGCTACACCGCCGCACTCGGTCGAGAGGTCATCAGGGCGGACCTCATCGAAGATCATCGAATACTGCATTCCTGAGCACCCGCCCTGTTCTATATAAAGCCGGAGGGCCTTGCCGGTGTTCTCAGGCTTGCCCAGAAGAGTTTTGACTTCTTCAACGGCCGGGGCGGTCAGATGGACCAAAGGCTGCGTGGTGGAAGCGGATTCCATAATTCGTTCTAAAAAATGCTAAGCTGGCATTGGCACCCTGTCAACGTGCGCAATGCGTCCCCCCAATTGAAGGCGGCCGAAGCGCGCAGGCCCCGCGCGGCAAAACTGCACGTAAATGACCGCCGCCGGGTCGAGAGCGGAATGAGAACTCCCGTCTCACTCGCTAACCTGGGTCAACGCTTGCAACTGGTTTTTCAGCGTGTTGATCTTGTTGTCCAGCGGCAGAGCCGGGAAAAGCTGTTGCACCTGTTCATAAACGTGCAGGGCTTGGCGGAGTGAGTCCGGCCTTTGCTTGAGCGGCGTTTCGGTCAGCAGATGGCCGGCGGTCTGACCCGCTTTAACGGTCCAAAAAAGATCGGGTTTCTCGCCGTCCCGCAGGAAATGAGCGTAGTAAAAGACATCTAAACAATGGTCCAGGGCGGCGCTAAGCAGTTCGAGGCGCACGGATTCGGCGAGCGTGGGTTGCTGCGACATCTTTTCGAGCGTGATCGCCAGACCCACTTTGGCCCCGCTGCGCACGGCGGCGTCGGCCAACGCTGTGGGGGCGGCAATCACCTGCAGGTAGGCGTTGGTGGCACCCTCGTAATCCTGAGATTGCAGGCAGCAGTTGGCCCGCGAACCCAGCGCAAGGATCGCAAGAGCACTGTTGGGACAAACTGAGCCGACCTGGTTATAAGCAGCCAAAGCGTCGCGGAAGTCGGCCAGCTTATTGGTGGAATCGCGGCTCACTAGCAGGTCGCCGTAAGCCAAGTAGGCCTGGGCGCGCAATTGCGGCACGCAATTGGTGTTGTTGGTGATTAAGCTGAAGTAGCGGCGGGCATCTTCCCAGCCCTGCCGTGCAAAAGCCACCCGGCCGGCCATCATGATGGCCTCGTTGGCCAAATCGGGTGGACTTTTCGGGTTCTGAAAAACCGCCTGGAAATTCTTCTCGGCGCCTTCCCAGTCCGACTGATTGAAAAAGTAGTCCGCCACCCACCATTGGGCCTTCGGAGCGAAGTCGTTGGTCGGGAACCGGGCAACCAGATTTGTGAATTGCGTCAACGCGTTGGTGAGGTGGCCCGCCTCGGAATTGGCCCACGCACGATAAAATTCTGCCTGCGCCTGCTCCGGTTGGTTGGTGTAAATGTTCAGCCAACCGTCGTAGGCTTGCACCGCGTCCGACCAGCGGCCTTCCTGCTCGAAGGTCCGCGCCCGGGCCAATTCGACCTGCGGCCGAAGCTTAGCGTCCTTAACCGCGGCAAGAAAGGCTTCAAACAGTTGCCGGGCCTCGCCCGGATTGTTCTGTCCGACGGCCTGTCCGCGCAGCAGAACGGCGCGATCGGTATAGAACCCGTTCGGATACCACGCCAGGAGTTCCCAGACGGCGTTGCTCGCCGCGGCGAAGTCCCCGGCCTTTAAGGCCGCACTGGCCAGTTGATACAGCGCCGGCTCGAACAGATTGGTCTGCACTTCGGGGTTGCCTCGGAATTGTTCGGTAAGTGTCGTGTAGTTACTGATCGCGGCGGCCAAATTGGTGGTGGCGCCCGCCGGGTTGCTTTGCCG
Source organism: Verrucomicrobiia bacterium (assembly GCA_035934555.1). Taxonomy (GTDB): domain Bacteria; phylum Verrucomicrobiota; class Verrucomicrobiia; order Limisphaerales; family UBA8199; genus DASYXT01. Next base: position 122,928 of record DASYXT010000096.1, read on the forward strand.
CAACTCTGTATCCGCGAGCTTGAATAAGGCCATCGCTCGCTCAGAAGATAGCGGCGGCAATCGCTCGGCCGCGAGTTGAAAGGCCGTCCGGCTCTCAGGCCATTTCTGCTCGATCCAGAAGCACCAGCCCAGGTACAGCTCGGCGCGTCCGAGCCAGGGGCTGCGCGGCCATTTGTTGGTGAAGGTCTCCAGCGCGCTGAGCGCCAGGAACAGATTGGTGCCAGCGGGCGAATTGGTCAGCGGAAACTCGAATTGGTTGGTCCCCGCGGCTTGTTCATATTGACGGAGCCGCAACTCCCCCAGCGTGACCAGGGCCACGTCCACCGCGGGAGCATTGGTGTAGCGCGCGCAGAACCGCTCGAGGGTGAGGGTTGCTTCCGGCAATTGGTTTTGCGCAACCGAAAGCTCAGCAATTTTGAGCAACGCCTGCCGCTGGCGCTCCGGCGGAATGCCCTCCGCCAGGTTGCGCTGATAGGAGGTGATGGCATCGGCAGGCCGGCCCAGGCCCTCGAGCAAGCCCGCCTGGAAAGCAGCCGCATCGGCTACATGCGGGAGCTGGCCGGTAGCAGTGGCAGCGGCAAGCAGATTAGTGGTATTGTTCAAGGCCTCGAGCAGACGGCCCTCAGCTGCAAAAATCCGGCAAAGCAAGTCCTGCCGCTCCCAATCGGATTGCGGCTCCAGGGCGACCTGTGTCAGGGGTTTTAGGTTTCTTTCGGCCGCGGCGTAATTGGTCAGCGCGAGATTGGCGTGGGCCAGCAGCAAATATGCTCGCACCACAAGCGGACCAGCCGCATTGGTTTGGGCACCGGCTTGAAAAACGGCGTTAGTCTCCAATTGCAGCACCCGCGGCCAGTCTTGAACCCGCGACGCAGCGAAGGCCTCGCGCAACGCTGCCTCCAGCCGCTGCGGCGAAGTTGGAAACTCCCGCACCAGGCGCGCGAATCCATCGGCCGCACCGCGGTAATCCCCCTTTTCAAACAGCGTTTCGGCGGTCCAAAAGAGATATTGGTCGTTTAAGCGATCTGTCGGACCCGGCAGATGACCGAGCAGTTCGAGTGCGCCGGCGTAATTGGTCAGGTTAAGCCTGGCCCGGGCTTGATACAGGCGTGCCTGGCCGAGGTGAGTGGAGTTAGTGAAGGTTTGTGCGAATTCGCCGAATTCCTTTTCCGCGCGCTCCCAGAAGGTGCCGTTAAAGGCGCCGAGGGCGGCGTCGAACGCGCGGTTTTCCGCCGAGCTGGCCGCCCGCAAGTGCGGTGTGGCACAGAGCAACAGCAGCAAAACCCAACGGCACACACGGGCCATGGCAGGGAGTCTAGGGAAGGGATAATCGAGAAGAAAGAGCAAAGACGGAGCGCGGACTTTAGTCCGCAGCAACGCCCGAACGCTCACTCGCGCATTATCCACGCCATCTCCAATCTCTAATGTTGCTGCGGACTAAAGCTAAAGTCCGCGCTCCGCTGAGGCTTTACGAGTCGGACGTTGGCGTTCGATGTTCCACCTGTTCGTGCGGCCATCATTTATTGAACCGAAAATTGACGACGTCGTAATCCTGCATCGCATATTGCTTGGTTTCGAGGCGCTGTTTGCCGGCGCGTTTGGCTTGCGTTTCACCACCGGCCTCAACCAAGTCGGCGAAGCTGATGATCTCGGCGCGGATGAACCCTTTTTGGATGTCCGTATGGATCGCCCCGGCAGCTTCCCAGGCGGTAGCGCCCCGGCGAACCGGCCAGGCGCGGTTTTCCTTCCCGCCCACGGTCAGAAAGCTGATATAGCCCGCCTCGGCAAACGCGCGCAACAACAAGCCTTCCGGATTCTGCATTTCGTCATTAGTGGCCACAGTGATCGGCTTATTGGTGAAGAAGTGATGGGCGGCGACAGCTTGCAGGTCGGCCGTGGCTAACCCGGACCGAAACAGGAATTGCTCGCTTTCGAGCAGCGTCTTGATCTTCTCGAGGGCCGCCCGCTCAGCCGGTTGTGGGTCGCGCCCCAGGCGGGTCTCGACAAATTCGAGGTCTTTCAGAATCAAATCCGCTTGAGATTCCGGCGTGGCGATGATGCTATCGGCGTCGAGCAGCTCATCTTCGCCAATCACATCGACCTGCACATTGGTCTTCTTATCCGCTTCGACCAGCTTATCCGCCTGGTCCAGACGCGGGTCTTTGAGATTGTGTTTGCCAGGCTTAAGGGCGGGGAAGCCGAACAGGGCGATTTTCATCGGGTTGGATTGTTTACGATTACGATTATGATTAAGTTGAAAGGATGCGCGCGAGGTACTGGCCGGTAAAGCTTTCTGCGCATTTGGCGACCGTTTCGGGACGCCCCTGCGCGACGAGCCGGCCCCCGGCTTCGCCGCCTTCGGGGCCAAGATCCAGAATCCAATCTGCGGTTTTGATCACATCCAGGTTGTGCTCGATTACGAGCAGCGTGTTGCCGGATGCGCGGAGCTTCAAGAGCACTTCGAGCAGTTTGGCGACGTCATGGAAATGCAACCCGGTGGTGGGTTCATCCAGAATATAGAGGGTGTGGCCGGTGGCCTTGCGGCTCAGTTCGGCGGCTAGTTTGACTCGTTGGGCTTCGCCGCCGCTCAAGGTGGTGCCGGCCTGGCCCAGCCCGATGTAGCCCAGGCCGACCTCGGCCAGCGTCAGCAACGGTTCGTAAATCTGCGGCACCGCGCGGAAAAAGGTCACCGCCTCGTCCACAGTCATATCGAGCACGTCGGCGATGTTTTTGCCTTTATAAGTAATCTCGAGCGTTTCGCGGTTGTAGCGGCGGCCGTTGCACGCCTCGCACGTCACGTAAACCGGCGGCAGAAAGTGCATCTCGATCTTGAGCACCCCGTCGCCCTGGCATTTCTCGCATCGGCCGCCTTTGACGTTGAAGCTAAACCGCCCCGATTCATAACCGCGAATGCGAGCCGCCGGCAGGCGCGCAAACAAATCGCGGATATGATTGAACATGCCGGTGTAAGTGGCCGGGTTGCTGCGCGGCGTGCGGCCGATGGGGGTTTGATCGATGACAATAACTTTGTCGAGGTTCTCAAATCCTTTCAGCGCGCGATGCGCTCCCGGCCGCTCTTTCGACCCAAAGAACTTCCGATAAAGCGCGCGGCGCAGAATATCATCGACCAGTGTGCTCTTGCCGGAGCCGCTCACGCCCGTCACACAGGTCAGCGTGCCCAGGGGAATGCGCGCGTCGATGTTCTTCAAATTGTTTTCGCGCGCGCCCAGCACCTCAAGCCAGCCGCGGTCGGGGGCCGGTTTGACTCGCTGGCGCGGCACGGGAATGGATAGCTCCCCATTAAGGTACTTGGCGGTAAGAGAATGCGCGCAGGCAAGCACCTCGGGCAAGGTGCCCGCAGCGACCACTTCGCCGCCACGCACGCCTGCGCCCGGCCCCAGGTCCAGGATATAATCGGCGTGGCGAATCGTGTCGGCGTCGTGCTCGACCACCAGGACGGAGTTGCCGAGGTTGCGCAACCCCTCGAGGGTGCGCAACAGCCGGTCGTTATCGCGTTGGTGCAATCCTATGCTCGGCTCGTCGAGAATGTAGAGAACGCCCACCAGGCCCGCGCCAATCTGCGTCGCCAGGCGGATGCGTTGGGCTTCCCCGCCGCTCAAAGTGCCGCTCTCACGGTTCAGCGTTAAGTACCCGAGCCCCACGTTTTTCAGAAAACCCAGCCGCGCACGGATTTCTTTGATGATCTCCTGCGCAATTTTCTGCTGAAATTCCGTCAACTTGAGTGCCGCGAAGAATTCGTCCGCGCGTTCCACTGACATCGCGCAAACCTCCATGATCGAAAGACCGGGGAGATTGAGAGAACCCTCGCCCTTACCCTCTCCCGCCGGATGGGAGAGGGAGACTGAGCCGTCGCTCTGCGCACCATTGACACCGAGACGCACGGCGAGGATTTCAGGCTTAAGCCGCTGGCCATTGCAGGCGTCGCAGAACTTCGGGCTCATGAAACTCTTGAGCCGGTTGCGGGTGAACTCGCTTTCGCTTTCGTGGTAGAGGCGTTCCAGGTTGGGAATAATGCCTTCAAACGGCCGGGCGATCTTGCTGGGTTTGCCGGCACGCCAAAAAGTGAACTCGATTTCCGTCGCGCCGGAGCCGTAGAGCAAAACCTGTTTGAAATCTTCCGGCAGGTCTTTGTAAGGCGTTTCGAGACTTTGGCCATAGTGCGTAGCGACACCGCGGAGCATCGCTTTGTAATAGACCACCATGCGTTTGCCGCCACGCCGCCAGGGCAGCACCGCGCCCCCTTCGAGGGACTTCTCCACATCCGGCACGATCAACCCGTCGTCAAATACCATCTTCTGCCCTAGCCCATGGCACACCGAACAGGCGCCCACCGGCGCGTTAAACGAAAAATGCTTCGGCGTTAATGGCTCGTAAGTGCGGCCGGTCGCCGGGCTCAGGTTGCGATTCGAATAGCGAGTCTCGTTCCATGCTGCCGTCTCCGCAGTTGCGGCGGGGGCGGTCTGAAGCGCGGCCGGAGACCCATTGCCACCCACACGAGGCGCTGCCGGCACGCTTGTCCCAGGTTGGGCAGCGGTTCCCACAGGGAGCTGATGCAGCGTCAGCAAGCTCCCCTGCCCCCATTTGAGCGCCGTTTCGACCGAATCGCTCAGCCGGACCCGGATTTTGTCGTCAATCACCAGACGGTCCACGACGGCTTCGATGGTGTGCTTCTGCTTCGGTTCGAGTTTCACGCGCGCGCCGTTGGTCAACTCGAGCAGTTCGCCGTCCACGCGCGCGCGAACGAACCCTTCGCGCGCGAGCCGTTCGATCACATCGCGGAACTCGCCTTTCTCCTCGCGCACAACCGGAGCCAGGAGCATCACCCGGCTGCGCGGGGGCAACGCAAGGATCTTATCGACGATATCGCTCGTGGTTTGGCGGACGATGGGCACGCCGGTTTCGGGGCAGAACGGCTGACCGACATGGGCGTAGAGCAGGCGAAGGTAATCGTAGATTTCGGTGGTGGTCGCGATGATCGAACGAGGGCTGGAGCCCGAACTGCGCTGCTCGATGGCGATCGCCGGCGAAAGGCCCTCGATGTAGTCCACCTCGGGTTTTTGCATCTGATCAAGAAACTGGCGCGCATAAGCCGAAAGCGACTCGACGTACTTGCGTTGTCCTTCGGCGTAGATGGTGTCGAAGGCCAGCGACGACTTGCCCGAACCGCTCAACCCGGTGATAACCACCAGCTTGTCGCGCGGGATGTTCAGCGTGAGGTTCTTGAGATTATGCTCACGCGCGCCGCCGATGCGTATGAATTCTTTGCTCACCGCCGCCAAATTCTCGATTCAACCAATCGGCAAATTTAGCAGCAGGCAGTCGTGAAGCCAAGGCAGTTTAATGACGGATTCCGCTTGGGCTACGCCCACGGGCCAGGGGGCGGGTGGAGGCAGCCCTCCGCGGATCATTCTCAAACGCAGCAATACTGTCCCGATGACTCCGGAGACAAGTTTCCACTGCCATGGTAGTGCAGTTGCCGAGGTGCAGGCGAATTACCTTCGGCGGATGCCCAAATAGCAGGCTGCGGTCACTGAAATCAGAATCCTTCGAGACTATAACGAAGCCGTTAGTCTTGGCATATTCCCAAAGCACCTTGGACTCAGTCCGCCGCCCCGCGCTCACGTTATGGCACCAGCCGGAAGTAGATCGGCGTGGTATTGATCTGATAGAACACGACGTATTGGTTGCCGATGATTTGGACCGGCAGATTCACGTTCTGCCACGGGCCTTGCGGAGAGAAGGAGGATTGCAAGGTCTCACCGGGGAAGTTGGTGGACCACGACAGGCGCAACTGGTTGCCCGGCCAGGGCTGAACCGTCAACGTAACGGCTCCGGAAAACTCGGATACCTGCACCACGCGGTAAAAATGCGACCCGGTGGTCGGCACGGGCAGAATCTGGTAAGTGCTCAGCGGTGTCGTCGCGCGGATGAATCCGGAAAGGTCCTGCCAGTTTCTCAAATCCGTCGAGTGCTGTACGATATACAGCTCGCCCAGGACAGAGTTCCATTGGAACAGCAACCCTTGCGGCGGCCGCAGGGCCGTGAGCGTTTCCTGCAGCGGTTGCGCGCTGAGCAACAAGCCATTGGTCGGCGTCGTCGCTCGCAGCGTGTAAGCCACCGGCACCGATTCGTTGTTAATCACACCCAGGTACCAATTGCCGAACAGGTCGGGGATTTCCTGACCCGGGCGCACCACGATCTGCTCGGGTTGCAGGCCGGGACTGAAGCTGCCCGCGAGGTACGGCGGCATAGCCGGCGGCACATCCCGCTGCAGCACCAGGTCCGCATCTCCAGACACATTGTAAAGCTCGAACAAAATGCCCCGCGGCGAATTTGTCACCTGGAATTCAAAGAAGAACCACTGGGGCGGTCCGGGCGGGGCGACGTACGGGCTGGCGAAGTCGGCGGTAAACTCGACGCCGTTGGTCAGCGGAATGATGACCGGATAATTCGAGACCGTGTAGCAGGCCTCGACGAAGAACGGCACGTTGGTGGAGGCCTGGCTGAACACGCCGGCGTACCAGCGGTTGGTCTGCAACGGAAACGGCGTCGTGTTGGTAACGACCACCACGATATTGTCGTTGGTCGAGGCGAGCTGGTTGATGTAATCGAAATGCGTCAAGTCCGGCAATGGCAAGTGCTGACTGAGCACCACGGTAACATTGCTGCCGATGCCCACATCGACACCGGGCACACCGCTGAGCAGGAATGTGACGGCCTGCGGGGGCGCGCCCGTCGGGGTCAGCGGCGACGGCACGTCAAATTGGAAGTATCTCGGGATGCCCGCCTGCGCGACGAAATTGGATTGGGCCTGGCAATTGGTCAGCGTGGTGATGTCGAACCAGATGCTATACGCGAACGTGACTGACACCGGGTTGGGATTGGTGACAGTGAGATAGTACGGCTGCCCGGGAACGATGTAGGGCAGCGTGTTCGTGTTCAGGTTGAGCACGTCGGTGCCGTTGGTGACCGGCGGCCAGAAAATCGCCAGGTTCGTGTCGGAGGGTGCTTGATTGGTGAGATCGAACAGGACCCCCACCGGCGGGTTGTTCTGGAATTGGACGTTGGTGGTCAGCAACAATGAGTTCGTGGTGAACATCGCCCACTGCGGCACATCCACGACAAAGTTCTGCACGCCGTGCGCCACCAGCGTATTGGTGTAAGCAATGCCGTGGGCCAGATGAATGACCGGCGGCGGGTTGCTCGGCAGCAGGATGAAATTGAGCTGCCAGTTGAGCAACGCCGGCAGGGCGTTGGTGGGCGAAATGCCGAGGCGGTTGTCCCAAATCTCCAAAGTCCAAACGCCCTTGGCATTTTCACCATTCAGCGCCGACAGCGAGTCTTCGGGCAGATAATTCAACTCGGCGGGCAGTTGAGTGAGCGTGACGCCATCAACCAGCGTGCCCGGCAGCACGCTTTGCAAAGTCAGCACCGTGTTGGTGTGGTCGGCGGTGAACACAACCGTGCGGGTGGTCCACTGGCTGTTATCGCCGTGGCCCGTGTCGCGCAGAATGTCGTCGAGCAACACGTTGACCTCCGCCAGGCTCTGGCCGGGCGGCACAGTGAAGTCGGCCTTACCGGTGCCATTGGCGTTGTAGATCGCCTGGATCTCCGGATCGGTCAGCGCGCGGCCATAAACCGTCAGTTCATCAAGATACCCGCGGAACGGCTGGGTGAAATCGTAGCGGCTGCGGTTGCCGATGCTGACCCCGGGGCTGAAAGCCGGGTCGAGGTCGCGGAACGGCGAAAGCGTCGTGTAATTGCTGGCGATACAGACGCCGTTCAAATACAGCCGCAACTGGTTGGTAACAATCGTCACCGTGTTTGTGCCGTTGATGACCGTGGTGAAATTCGTAAACGGTTTGTCAAATACCGCCGCGAAGTGCGACCACCCGCCCACACTCAGCGGACCGTTGGTCGTCACCAGGTCGAACCCGCAGGTCGGGTTGTTCTGGTCCTGGATATGGAAATGCAGGTCGCGCTGGTTGGCAGTGTAAGGTTCCAGCGCCAGGTAGTAGGGTTCGCGGCAATCGCGTGAATCCCCGCGGAACAGGATTTGTTCGGTTCCGACGTAATTAGTCTGCAACACGGGGTTAATCCAGCCTTCAATAGTGAATCCGTTGGTGAGCCGCAGATTGGCCGGATCGCCCAGTTCCAGTTTGCCCGAGGAATCGTCAGTATCCAGCGCCCCAAAATCAGTGTCGGGCGTTGGTTCATCCTCCCCGTTGAAGTAGAAGGCACTGCGGCCGACAAAACCCGGTGCGACGTTCGTGACCGCCACCAGGTTCGTATCGAGATTGATCAACGCGCCATTGTTACCGCCGAGCAGGTCCCAGGCCCGTTGGCTCGACGGTTCAATATCGCCCGTCCACCAACTCACCGCCCCGGGGCCGCGCACGTTATACGTGAGCTGATAGCGAGTGCCGGGGATGGTCGGCAGCGTGCACTGGATGCTGCCGGTGGCCAGCGCCACGCTATTGGTGCTGATCGCGTCCACCAGGCTGTTGCTGACTACCGTCACCGGGCCGGAAAGCACAGTCCAGTCCCGCGGACCGTAGCCCGGGTCGTTTGGTGAACCGGTAATGACCGCATTGCTTTGGTAAATGCCCGGCATTGCCACAGTAAAGTCGTTCGAGAAGACAATCGTGGGCGGGAAATTTGAGATCGCGTAGGGCGCCGGCGCGAACTTAATCGGCACCAACGCCAGGTTGGTATCCTCGGAGAAATGCATCAGCCCATTCAGGTAATTCGTCTGAAGGGCCGACAGCACGAAATTATCCACCGCGACGTTCGGGTCGGTGGCCGAGACGATGATCGGCGCGGCATTGGAGACCTGGCCGTCCCAGGCGACAACATTGGTTTCCCATTGCGGCCCGTTGGTCCAGGTCAGCCCGTTGACGAAATTGCTCGTGATAAGGCCCGCGGAAGTAACAATTTGGACGGTGTTGGTGACCGGGCAGGACAGCACGTTGGTGCCGTACTTGCCGCCGGTGCCGGCGTTGTAGATCGCCGCCACTTCGCAATCCGACAGCGCGCGCTCATAAATGCCGAACTCATCCAGCCCGCCCTGGTAGGAGACAAAGTTGTTCGGCAACGTCGGCGGGTGATAGCCGAAATACACATCACCGGAAGTGCGCAACGTCCCAACGCCCGCAGTCAGGACACCGACGGACGTCAGTTGCCCATCGATGTAAAGGCGAGCAGCCCCGCTGGCGCCATCAAACGTCACCGCGACATGTTGCCAGCCGCCGTTGGTGACCGCGTTCGCGCCGGTTTCAAGCGAGTACGGTTGTGAGTTGGTGTCCCACACGCGCAACGAAAGCGAGCCCGGCCCACTGGTCGCGGTAAATCCACCATTAAGCCAGAATTGGATACCCAAGTTAGTGGTGCCAGTGTCATTCCACTCGACCAGCGGCGCCGAGTTGGTCACATTGGCCGGGTTGATCCAGCCCTCGACCGTGAACCCGCGGCCAAGGCCAAGATCCAATTGTGGACAGCGCGGCACGATCATCCGGGTCGCCACGCCGTCTCCCCAGTAGGCCTGGTTGACCTCCCCTGGGCCCCCGTCAAAAGAGACATCCCCAAAGAACAAACCATCATGGCCGCCAAAGACGTCGGCGGCGTTGCGGTCGAACGGCCACCAACCCACCGTCCCTACAAGATACGGTGCGTGGGTCACCTCGAAACTCAAACTATAGGAGCTCGAGTTGGTCGTCGGCAGGGAATTGCTGACCCCGCCGTAAGTGAGCAGCAGCACGTTGTTGCTGAGCCATGGCGCCGGCATCTCCGGATAAACCAGCACCGAATTGCTCAACACGTTCCAGCCATCGAACACCGCGCCGGGCGTGTAGGTGCCGGTCGGCACATCGTCGAAGTTGTTTGTGTAGAAGGGGGCGATATTCGTGGTGCCCGCGCTGGACAGACCCTGGGCGTTGGTCACGGTGCTGAACGTGCCCAGGCCGTTGGTGGAAAGTCCGCCGCGGTTCTCAAACAATAGCACGCGTGTGCCATCCGGGCTGATCAAGCTGATCGCCAGGTCGGAAATTCGCGGATCACTAATGAGCAAACCCACATCCAGCGAACTAATCGCCATGTCAATGTTGTTGGTGATGTAGGCGTAGGTGATGGCGTCGTCCTGAATCGTCACAGGCCCGGCAAACCCCGAGATGCTCGACGCGACCGCGAAAGGATTGCGATAAAGAGTCGCCAGGACTCGTATCGTTTGCGATGTGGCGCTGGTGTTGTGGACGCCGATGTAATACTTGCCGGCCACCAGCGGCGGGGTATCAAAAATCGTGATCGGCAGACAATCCCCAGGTGGATTCACCGTCAGGTGATAATCGAACGTCGTAGCGCTTGGCACCGACCCGCGCGAGACGTATAAATCGATCGGCGCGGTGTTGCCCGAAACGCAGACGGTAAGGTTGGTCGCGTCGGGCGGCACATCGATCGAATCATAGTACCAGGCGTCGGGCGCCAGCGTCACCGGACTGCCGTTGGTGTTAAGGTTCTGCGGCTCCAGTTTAAGCCAAAGCCGGTACTCGTAACCATCCCCCGACGGGAAATTGTTCACCATCGAGAAGAGCCACGGCCCCACACCATTGTCGCCAATGAAATCTTTCAGGCTGCCGGGACCGTCGGTATGTCTGGAGAGCGGGATATCCCCCTGCCCGTTGTCTTCATAATAGATGCCACCGGGGAAAGAGAGCGGCAATAGATTGGTGTAACAGTTGCCGGTGGCATCGGTGACGCAAGTATGGTTGTTGAGCACAGCGAATTTGGTGCCGTGATTCAGCGTGCCAACCAGGTTGCCCGGCAGCGTGTGATAATAGGAATTGGTGACGATGACCCGTTGGATTTGGATCGGCGCAATCACCAACGCCACCAGGTTGGTGCCGCCCGGCTGTGACGCGGACCCTTGCGGGATGCCCGCCGGCACTGGCCACGCCCGCGTATATACATTCCCACTGCCATCGGTGATGCTCGGCGGATAAAGGCTGAACACCCCGAGGAAATTGTAATCGGCCGATTGTTGGTCTTCCGATTTTATCCCCACATAATACACCGCTCCTGGGGCGGCGTTGCTTTCGTAAATATATTCCGTGCCGCCTCGGCCCAAAGATTTATCGGCGGCCGCGATCGCGCTCGGGCTCAGGTTCGTGATATTGAAATCCGTCGAGACGTACATGTCGATGTCCGCTTCCGGCCGCGTCGCATTATTCGGATTGTTGACGTTGGTCACGCCCATGCGCGGCACGGACAAGTTAGGTGGGAGGAAGGTAATGAAACTGGCATTGGTAAAGTTGAACTGGTTGGACAAGACGTAGAAGTGCCATTGGTTGGTCATCCCCAGAGTGATGACCGCATTGGCATCTGTCGGCAGCGGAACAGTATTCGTGCCCATTAAGGGGGTGTCGGCGCCCACGCGTTGGTGAAAGAGCATCGCGCCGGACACCGGGTCCTCGGGGTCATACGGGAACTGGTTGGTGGCGAAGTAAACATTCGGCAAGGTCACGAACAGATTCTGGAACTGACCCGCATTCATGGTCAGGGCGTCGGGCACCGTGCCGTCGCCGCTGGAAACCACCAGCGCATAGTCCTGCACAACATCATTCGGGTTTTCCGGAACCGCGTTCACGTTCACACGATGCCCAATGACCGTGACCGAATAATTGGTCCCCAGCGGACCCTGGAGATAAACATTCTCAACATTGTTGACCGAGTCCACGTTCGGGATGGTGTTCGTGTCCCACGGCGAGCTGAAATCGTTGCCGGCCCGTATGTCGTTGCCGAAATAGACCGTGCCGTCGTCGAGGTTAGTCACCACCACATCGAGGTCGTTCACCAGTTTGATGCCCACCACCGGATCGCCCGGCGGGTCGCTCCAAACCAGTGTCACCCGCAGCGGTTGGGCCTGGGCATCGCTGGCAACCGTAAAAAAGCGGGTGTGGCTCTGGCCCGTGCTCAAGGCGTTGGTCGGACTCTGGTCAAAGATGTAAATGGGGTTATTGGGCGCAGTCGCGGCCGTGGTGAGATTGGAAAGCGCCCCCGGCAAGCTGTTGGGCAAATAAACCTGCCCCCAACCTTGATAATTGATCGAGCTGCGGACTTGGAAATCATACTGATCCCCAAGCGAACGGGCGCCATTGATCAGCAGCGCCTTCAACAGCGCCGGGCTCGGCGGATTGCTCCGGCTGAAAAACCCTTGCGTCCGCTGTTCCAGGAATTCCTGCATCAGGCCCATCACACCGGACACGCTGGCGGCAGCGAGGCTGGTGCCTGATTCGTAACGGTAGTAATACGGCGGACCCGTGCCGATTGAGTTGTTCATGTTGCTCAGGACCTGCAGGAAATTGCCATGATCGTTAGTACTAACCAGCAGCACGCTAAGCGTGTAAGTCACCGGGATCGGCTGCGGGTTGGTAATGGTGTAGCTCCAGAAATTGGCCACCGGGCTGAGATTGCCGTCCGGGGGCAAGGATACCTGGTTGATGCCGAAAATCGGAGCTCCGCCGTTAGGTGGAATGACCTCAACACCCAAATCCGTTATCGGGCTTGTCGCCTGCGCGCTCACAATCATTTGCACCGCGTTATTGGGAACAAAAGTCCCCGAGCTATAAACCGCGTTGCTCGCCAGCGTCAAATTCGCGAACGACTGGTAGTTGTAGTTTGTCGGGTTGTAGTAGGCCTGCTCGTCCCACTGGCTCGAGCGCGTCGAAACAACGAACGTGCCCGGGGCCACTACGTCCGGCTTGAACCGGCCATGGTCGCCTTCAACACCATAGCCGACATTGCCGCGGCTGGAGAAATTGGCGACCTGGTTCGAGGAGTCGGTGCTGGCCGCCCACGGCTCATTGGTTTGGCCGCCCGAGGTAGTCCAGGTTTGGTTCGTGATACTGCGCAGTTGCTCGACGGCGCCGACCGTGATCACGTTCTTCGCCGTGCCGGGCGATTGGATCGTGTCCTGGCTGCCGCCAGTCCCGCCGTCATTGTTACCGGCATCGTAGTTATTGATGCCTCCGCCATTGCCGGCGGGAAATACAATCGCCAGTGATTGCGGGCCGGTTACCTCCGGCACGGCATCCCGCACCGCCGCATCGTAGCTGGCCGCCGCCAGATCGTAATCGGCGATGCCGTAGGTCCACGAATTATTCTCGATCAGCACATTGGTCCTGGCAGCCGTCTCCTGGATGTAGTAATCGGGCGACTGCAGTTCCATCGACAGCAGCTTGGCATCAGGCGCTTTCCCGCGGAATTGGCCGTTGGTGCCGGGCATAACGGACCCGGACACGTTGGTCAGGGTGGTAGATTCGGTGCCGTCCCCCGCGATGATCCCCGCCACAAAGGTTCCGTGGCCGGCGGTGTCAACGCCGCTCAAAAGTGAATCAATAAACACCCGCCCCTGCAGGTCCGGGTGGTTGGTATCCACGCCGGTATCGCTCATCGCGATCACGACATTTGTACCAGTAAGATCAAGATACGTGGTCGTCGTAACCGAATCCGTCGAGACCCCGAGCACCATCCGGCTCAGATCGTTGGCCAGAACGCGCGGGTGAAACCGCTCAATCTCGTGCACCCCGCTCAGGCCAGCCAGCGCGGCCAAACCACTCGGGGGAAGCTGCACCCGCAGCACCGGGCCGAACGGCGAACGGTCCTGCGCGACGACTTGCGCCCCAAGGTCCTGCACCTGCGCCACAGTGGCATCAACCGCATCCGGGAATACCAGCACGTTCACCATCGCGTTGGCCGGCAGCGGCTGTTGCTCGACCGCAAACGCCAGCAGCGACGGCTTTAGCTTGTAATACGGCTCGAACGGAAGCACTGCCTGCGTGGTCGGGTTCGCCTCGAGTTGACCCGCGACCTCCGCCGAAGCACGAACCAAGTATGCGTTATTCGGCACAAAGCCGACGATGCTGGCGCCGGCAGCCTTCAGCGCGCCTCGAAACGCGTTGTCGAGCGGTTGACGCGACTGGACAATGTAAGTTCCGGGGTCGCCCTTCGAACGAAGCGCATCGGGGATGGGCAGTTTGCCGGGCAGGGAGGTATCGAGCAGCGCGTTTTCGAGCAGGATTGCGTGGTTATTGCGCACGAGTGCGGAGACTTTCTGGCTGGTGTTGCTCAACCGGTGCTTGAGCCAGCCGGCGCGCGGGGCGTTCGTCGAGGTCGTGTCGGTGAAATTCGGGGCACCTGGCTGGCTGAGCAATGCAAACGGCTGCGCGTGGTGGCTGGCAGGTTTAGCCTGGGCCGGCTCTTGCTTTGGGTGCTGGGCGCGCGTACGGGAAGCGGCTTTCTCGGCCGCCCATTGGTCCCCCAGCCGCCAGAAATAAACCGCGCCGATAAAACACAGCATGCTCACGCACAGCCAGAACAAAGATCGCCAGCGCATATTTAAGAAGTTTAGTTAAGCAAGGTTAGGGGGCAAAATCAATCCTAAAGGTCACAGCACCAATGGGGTAAACAACGGTTTTACGCAGTAAAACAGTGGGCAAATATGTTCCAGGGCTTCATTATCTGAGTTTGTGAACAGGGACTCGCGGCCGACCTGCTGGAACCCCGTAGGGGTGCCCTGTTTATAGACCGTCCGCCAGGCCCCCGATTGTTTTTTTGTTTTTCGGTGGCGCGGACCTCGATCCTGAAATCCACCGGTGCCTTGTGTCCGCGCCACCGAAAAACAAAAAGAGATGAATGGGGAGGGGGGGCGGCCCGTACTATAAACAGGGCACCCCTACGGGGTTTTTGAGATCGCGCCTGCTCAGTTGCGCGAAGTACTTTCATTTCAACGTTCACTCGGGTGGAAGGACGTTGAAGTTTTCGATCACCGCCCGCGGGTGATAGGGCTTGCCCGCCACCGGTTGTGCCCCATCGATGCGCACCACCGCCCGCGTCGCCACTTCAGCCGTAATCTGGTAATTCGTCACCATTCCCGAAAAAGTCCCGTTGGGAACCACCGAGTGCAGCGCTGGTTTGAGCGCCTGGCCCCAGGTATAAATCACATATCGCGGCTCTTCGCCGCCCTTGAGCAATCCCAGAATCTGCTGCGGAATGCGCTCGACCACCTCATCGTTCATGTAATTGGTATTACCAGTCAGGAATGGTGAGGCCACCGTCAACTGCGGCGTCGCCAGTATGTCCCCCAGGCGCTGATAGGACCAGTTGGGAAAGTTGGTCCGCGTGTTGATGATCCCGTTGACCACCGCCACGATACCCGTTGCAAAACCCCCTGGAAAAGTGTAAGCCCCGGCTGGTGGGATGTACACGCTGTTCGTCAGTAAGTCAGGCAAAACACTGACTCCACTTAGCACGGCCGACCAGGCCGCCAAATTGGTCTGGTTCACGGAAAGGCGCCCGCGTTGCGAGTTCTCATTCAGGCTCGTTGTGAACAGGTCCAGGACGCGCCAATCGTTCGTCGGAAGTGAGAATACAGCATCCGGGACCATGGCTGCCAGGTTGTTCGCGGTCGAGGGTAGGAGGCGCGGGTTATACACGGGGCAGATGTTAGTGGATAGTTGCCCAAAGTTAGTCACCCACTGCTGATTGCCGGACCAAATCTGCCAAATCCCGAACGCCGGTGACAAAACACCGTTGGTGGTGCCGCTGAGCCAGCCAGGCCACCCGAACCCGGTCCCCAGGAACCCGGGCCAGATAGGTGTGCCACTGCCATTAACTATCACCCCGGAGGCCGCCAACCCATTGTACCCGGGAGCGATGCTCGGAGACTTGAGGTAAAGAGTTTGCCAGGGTGTGCCGCGATGAACGCGCCCAAGCCAGCCCACGTTCGGATACTTGTTAGTTGGAAACTCCCAGTTATCCGGCCGCGTGACAAAGGGATCCTTGGCGGCGATCTGATACGCCGGCATGGTGGGGTTGCTAGCCGCGCCAAACGGATTGCCGCCCCACGGTTGGTACCGGCCATTTGGCAGGCCCAGGTTGTCCAAAGGCGGATTGTGGCTGATGTTGTTCAGCATGTTCGTCGGGTTGCTGCTCAGTTCCATCAGGTCGCCCACGGTGTAGTGGACCAACGGATCGTTGGCTTGTAAGCTCAGATGAATGAAAACCGGGTTGTTTGGCGCAAAGGGCGCATAGAAAATATTCGAGCGATAGAACGTCTTCCCGATGTCTTTAGGATTCTGCGGCGCCGGGCCCCAACCCATTAAGTTGTACCGAAAACCATCCATCGCCGATTCCGCATCCAGTCCAGCGTAAGTGTCTAAGCTGAAGCTCGCGAGATTAACATTGGGATTAATGCCCAAACCAAGGGATATCTGGTTGACGATGCCTTGCGTCGGAACCCTCACGTTGAGAGACCCATCCACGCGGTTGGTACAAAACAGAACCCACTGTCGCTGGACTGGATCAGAAAGGGCGGCTGGGTTCCCGCTGCAATCGGTGCTGGGCGGAGCCAACTGTGCGTTCAGGTCCAAGGTCGGTTGCCAATAGTCCAGGTCCACGTAGTCCACAATCCGGTTGGCCCTCGTATCCACAAGGATATATCTCACCCGCGTATTGAGGTTCAGCCACCATTGTGGGATCGGGTAAGTGTCCTGCTGGTTTGCAGTGGAAAAAATGTGGGTAAGCGGAATGAACTGAGCAGGACTCAACAAAGTACTGAAGGTTGAGTTGGTGAGAGACATGAAATTGGCATTTGTGCCCCAGGGCAACAAAAATGAGTAATTGACATTCACGGGAGCAGTCCAGCCCGGCCAGCTTGGGACTGGATTCCCGGGTCCGATGGCTAATGTGACAGCGTTAGTAAAGGGCGAATAAAGCGCAAGGTTAGTTACATTGTTGAGCTCGTTCGTCAGCATCGCCGTGGTCTTCGCCAAGGCAATTAATTGGAGCGGGCGAGGGTACGTAGCAGCATAGGCGTTCCAAGCCTCCAACCCGAACGCGTTCGTGATGCTCGCCACGTACATCTGGTTGGTATGCGTCACGGGTCCATCGATGGTGTCCCGGCGAAATTCGAGCAAGCGAGACACATTGATGTATGTCTGCATCGAAAACTCGTTAAAGTTCGGGAAACCCTTCTTGACGCCGATCACGAGCGGCACTCCGGAGACGAGCGGCTCGCCACGCTCATTGCCCGGCGGACCCACGGGTGTCCCCATCGGTGGAATGGAAAGAATATTGCGCGGGTTGCTGTCGAGCTCGATATCAGGTGCGCCGGTACCAGGGGCGATCAGCGTAGTCCCGATTACTTCGCGATAGCCAACGATAAAAACCGCATTCGTCCCCAGAATGGTCGTTCGTCGGAAAATCGGCCGGAAAACGGAAGGACAATAGGGGTAGGTCGCCGCGCCGCTGAACACGCGGTTGGTGGTGGAATCGTAAATGTTCGCGGCGACCTGGAGCAGCCGGTGGACACTCGGCGTGTAGTTGTTGATGGGCCAAACCTCAATCTGGAAGTTGGTCTGGCCCTGGTTGTTCACCGACATCAGCGGGATATTCGTCAGGCTCAGGTTCGGCCCGGCGGCGTAACCGGCATTAGCCAGCAGCGCAATCGCCGTGTTGGTGAAGAACGCGGCTGGGTCCCAGGTATAAAAATTCGTCGCGCTGACAATCCCTTGCGCGTTGGGCCGGACCTTATTGTCGTAGTTGAGATTAATCTTATTCAGGTCGGACGCCGAATCGGTGTCCGTCCCGAGCTGCGAGAGCATCCGGTAGAAGGTGTAACGGTTGTAGGAACTAAGGCCGGCGCCGGCCCGCTGCAGGTTCGCCGCGAACTGGGGCGAAACCTTCGTCGCGTCGAATAGGTCCTGGCTGGTGAAATAATGGTTGGTGTTGTTGGCGCCCGCCCAGCGAAAATTCTGGCTAATGCGGTTGAGATCTGCATCGCCCGTCGGAGGCACCCACCATGTGTTGGTCATTACCGGGCCGGCGGAGAAATCATCAATGTAGTCGTGCGCAAATGCATAGACGCCATTCGGGCCGAAGAGTGAAGTGACATTCGCCAGTGTCCCAGTTGTGCCCCCGTATCGGTAGCGCAATAAACTCAACGCATCTTCGAATGCTTTACCTCGGTTCCCCGCTAAACCGCTGGGAGGAGTCAGGTACATGTACGGATCGCTATTGGTAAACCAGACATTTGTGTTCAGATCGGCCAGGAACCCAGCAAGGTTTATTTCGTATGTGCTGGCGCCCTGGTTGCGCATGAAGTGGTCCTGAGCCATCAGGCCGTTTGGGTCGGTGGCGTCGTTGTAAATGTAGTTCAGGTCCAGGCTCTGGCTGGCGGGCAGCGCGATATACGCGTAACGATAAATAAACTGATTATCGGATGCATGCGCCCGGTCCGGGAACTGCAACCCGCCGATCCATTGCGGGTCGCCGGTGAAAAAGTTAACCACCGGCCCGTTCTGGGTCACTATGGGCTGCCCCAGATCATTGGTAACCCCCTCCCACCCGGTCGGCTCAAACCGAGCATTCCGATTCAGATCCAGAAAAAACCTAAAATCATTGGAACCCAGCGTGTTAGTTTGAATGAAGACCGGTGGCCGCGGGTCGATGAGCAGGTTCGCGATGTTCTGCTGCTGTTGCAAACCATTCAATGTACCGCCGGTCGAAAGATAGTCGTAGTTAACGTTCAGCGGGCTCGCCACGCCGTTCGTGAACCCGAAAGGGTTGATGTAATTAGTCGAAACGCGCAGGCCGACATTAAAAGCATTTCCGTTCGCAAGGATTTGGGCGAGCAAATCATTCTCCGCGCGAGACAGGCCGGCATCAGCCGCATTCCGGGCGATGTTTTGGTCAGTGGTGCTGGTGACCGCGGCGCGCTGAGCGCTGCTGAGAACCAGGAACGCAATCGCCATGAACGTGATCACGGCCAGCAGGATCAGCGTGATGATCAGCGCAATGCCGCGCCGGCTCGCCGGCATTCCGGATATGTGACGCAGTTTCATGGATAAGCGGTCAAATCAACGTTGGCCACCGGCACGCGCTGGCGGAAGATGTGCACCTGCGCGACGTGGTTGGACAGGTACTGGAGCTGGACGGCGGAAATAGGAATCGAATGATATTTCTTCAGCACCGCGGGTTCGAGGATGCCCAATTCCACCTCGACATACGCGGGAATCGCCGGGCCCATGAAATACGCCGCCGACTGCTCAGGGTCCAGCACCGTCCCGTACAGGTTCGTATCCAGCACATTGGTGTAGAAGGGGCCGGTAAGCGGCCTTGGCAAGATGGCAAATACGCCGTTGGTGCCGTAGAGCACGCCGGGCGTCGCGTTGGTAACTATCAAGCAGCCGTTCGCCGCAAACACACGCACGCGCAGGTGAACGATCCCATCGGCCACGCGGTTGGCCAGGACCAGGTCCGTGCTCCGCACTCCGGCGTAATTTAAATTCACCAGCGTGTTGGTGACGGGCAGAATACTCAGCGCATTGGCCAGCGCGATGGCTGCGGCTTGCTGGAATGCCCCGCTCGCCGTCACATACGGCCCATACCGATAATCATTGGTGACACTGAACCGGTACAGAGTCCCGACCACGCCGTTGGTATCATCGGGGATTACCTGGTAACCGGTGCCGAGCCAGTCCTGGTTCAGTTTGGTGAGGAAGAAGAAGCGCTGAACGAAATTGGTTCGCCGCTCGAATGTATTCGGCATCTCCTGCAGCAGCGGGCGAGCGACGCTGAACCCGGGACTCGGTTCAACAAAGAAATTCGTCGGGCGGTAAGCGACACCGTTATAGAGCACATTCGGAAACTGCGAGGAGGTCATCTGGGACAGATCGCGCGCGAACAAGTCCATCGTCGCGCGGCCGTTTTCCAGCACATCGGTTTGGGTCATGCTCGATGTAAACGCGCGCTGGGTCTGGTTGAACATCGCCAGCAGCCCCAACACGATCAATGACAACAGGCCCATCGTGATGAGTATCTCGATGAGGGAGAAACCTCGGGAATGCCCCAATGAAGCCGAGCGGAGCGCGGACTTTAGTCCGCTGCAACCTCCGATGGCCCGGGGTTTTCGTATGTTGCTGCGGACTAAAGTCCACGCTCCGGCGCCAGTGCCGCATTCACTGAGGGGACACTGAAGCGGAGTGTTAATGCGACGCAGGGCATTCATGCTCGATGTTAGCCTTGTTTTCATGAGCCCCGGAAAAAGGTGTTTGGCTGGAAGAAATAAAACGGGCTATTAGTCGGGTCATTGGTCAAAGGACCGGACACCGTCGTGCGATAGGCCTGGTAGCCGTTGCCGCTCTTGCCATTGGGCAGGATGGGCCAGCGGAACGTCAACAACACGTCGTGCAAGTTGGTCTCGTAACACTTCACCAGAATGAAATAGTTCGAGCGATTGACGATATCGACCGGTAAAAGGCCCCGGGCCAGATAGTTCGTCCAGTCCGGGCTGTAAAAGTTCGTGCCGTAGCCGGTGACCTCGGGGATGAGTTTATAGCTGAGCCCGAGCTCCTCGATGATGGTGTTGGTTTGCGGGAACTTTTCGCTCGCCGGCCCGCTCATCGAGCGGAACGAGGCGACGATGTGATTGCTGACGAACGAGACGAGCTGGCCGCGCGGGTTATAAATTTGGTTTTGTAACTTCGGCGTGCCCAGCAGCCCGATAATGTAGTAGCCGTTGGTCAGAGGGAAGTTGACGGCGCCAAAGATCGGCACCGGCCAGGTCGAGGAACTGGTGGGCGTGTACCAATCAAGCCGGGTGCTGGTGATGCCGCCGTTGCGATATAGGTAAGAGTGGTTGGTAATGGCAATGACGTAATTGGTGAGGTCATCGAGCCCGCGTTCGCCGTTGCGGATGCCATTCATCAACACGCTCATGTCCTGGTTGACGATCGTCTCCTGGCGATTATCGCGCTGCACGTTCATCCCGGTGGGCAGAATCCCAATGATCGCGACGAGGGCAAAACCAATGATCGCCAGTGACAGCGCGATTTCGATCATCGTGAAAGCGGCGTTGCCTGGACCTCTCTGACCTCGGACTTCTGATCTCTGATCTCCGACCTCCGACCTCTGCCCTCTGTTCTCTGAGATGCTCATCGAATCTCCTGTTGGTAAGCGCGGGCGCGGCCTGTCAGCCAGTCCACCACCACAACGTTATACGCCAGGCTATTGGTCGCGTTGCCAGGCGGAACCTCATTGACCGACGGCGATGCTTCGGTGGGTCTCTTCGTCAAGGGATCCCGCCCGAAACCGACGCTGCCTTTGGCCAGCGGGAAGATGGCAGGACTTTGAATAACGGTGCCGTACTGGTCGCACCGCTGGCCGAGATAGTTGAAGGCAATATAGGGCAAATTGATGAACTGCAGCCGATTCGGCGGCGTCGGCGTGCTCAGTAACGGGAACGGCACTTGTGAGGTCCAATTGAATCCATAGAGATTGAACCCGATCACCTGGCCGGCCGCCGTGTTGGTGTAGATGTGAAACGGGACGGCGTTGGGGCCTTCCGGCGGCTCGGGCGGGAGCGCGAACTTCAACAACGGAATGAAAGCGCCCTCAGGTAACGTCTTCCAGGACGAAAGGTACTCGGGATAATGAACACCCGGTTGGTCGCCCAGGCTGCGCAGGCTCACGTAATTATAACCAATGAGTTGCTTATCAAACAGGTTGGTCGCCGCAACCCAATCTTTCGGGCCCCAGCGGGTAACCAACGAACTGTTGTTCCAGAAATTCGTCGGAACAAACACCATCAGCACCGTCGTCCGTTCGCTAATCGCCAGTTGCCGCGCGCGGCCCAGGTCATCCAGCAGTTGGCGCGTCGCTGTCGCCCGGTAGTTGGGTTTGAAATTGTTCAGAATTGGCGCCGCCAGCGCAGCCAGAATGCCGATGATCGCAATCACCGTCAGCAACTCTAACAATGTGAACCCAGCGCGTGGAGCGCGGACTTTAGTCCGCAGCAACGTACTATCGCCCAGCGCGCCGGCAAATCGGGACACCCCTGCCGTCAGGAAATTGCTGCGGACTAAAGTCCGCGCTCCGGTCCGCGCTCCACTATTCTCGTCCCGAGCAGCGTCCACGTTGAAGTGATTTGTCTTCACGGGCACTATTTCCAGGTCAGGATGTTGTCCCTGTTCGGACCCGTGTTGGCTGGGAGCACGATGCTGGCGGATTTATCCGGGCCCAGCGACCACACCATGACTTTGGATGTAGCCTCAAAATGATTGCCGATTCCGTTGGGGTCCACGGTATTAATCAGGCCGTTGAACCCAGCGCTGCCGTTCTGTTGTGAGACTTGCTTGAGCCTATAGAATACATCCCTCGCCTTTCCGTCATAATTCAGGTCCATAGTGATGATGTACGGGTTGCCCCAAGGGTCGCGATACACCAGGTCGGTCCCCACACCCCCCGGGGAGGTGCCGTTGACCATCTTGGCGCCGAGATACTGTTCCTTCTGCGGGTTCTTGACGTGGTTCGCGTTGGCAGTGGCGAAGGCAGTACCGGGATAGTTAGTAATGTCCATCAGAATGGAGATCACATCGGAATTATCGGAATAGTGGACCGCGTAAAAGGCCGGCAACAAAGGAGCTATTGCTACTGTCGAGGTGTTCGTCCTGAGAAAGCACGCGCCATAAGTGAAGTCCTCCTGCACCGCAGTCGCATCACTCATCGCGATGTCTGAAACCGGAAACCGGTTGTTGACCGATTCGTACCGGTGAATCGCGCTCTCAATCTGGCCCATCTCAAGCTTGGCTTGGGCAATTTTGGCGTGCGTCTTGGCCGCGCTCAACGCGGGCAGCAGCAGCGCCGCCAAAATCGCGATGATCGCGATGACCACCAAAAGTTCGATGAGCGTGAAGCCGGGATGGCTGCGCCGGGCGGAACGGGGCGTGGCGTTCATAAGTCGGAGTCGGGTTGCTGAAACAAATGACGGACCTGCAGGCGAGACGCAGGAAAATTGTGCAGTGGCATGGCGGCCAAGGAACGCAGGGAGTTTTCGATTTGCGATTTCCGATTGTCAATTGCCCGGACCGATGCTCGCGCCCGTTCTCCACAGCGGCGATGGGGCGGCAGGACGGGAGGAGCACTAAAGCTTCCCCGAAACAACGAACCACCGAGGCGTGTGTGAAGGTTGCGATTACGATTAGGATTACGATTACGATTATGAGGGAAAAGACGAGGGAGCAGGACAGTTTGCGACCAGGCGCTCGTATGCCATTCCACCGGCACTTGAATCCTGCCTGTTGAGTTCTTCCGAGTTAAGGGTATGGCCATAATAGGGCCTTTCGTTAATACGGTGTGTTCACGATAATCGGATCCTTGCTCCAATTTGAAATGCGGTTGGTTCTGCCGTCGATCAGCACGTCAACCCACAGATCATACGAGGAAGGATTATTGGTCGGGCTGGTCGAGTTGTAACGCCACGGGTTGATTTTGCCCCCATTAACCCCCTGAAACATGATGCCGCCATCCAGCATCGTGCCCAGGACATACGCCGGCTGCGGCAGGCCAGGGCCGTTCACATAGCCGCTCACAAACATAAAACTTGCTGGCCGCAGGTCCTCGAGAAAATTAGCCGCCGAGCGGATTTCGTCACCGGCCCCCGGCTGCGAGCTGTTATTAAACCGCGTGACGCTGGCGCCGAAGATAGTCGGAATAGCGGGTTGAGTGATCTGCGCGGTGCCGTCCAGCGTGGTGTAGGTGTTATTCGTTACGGTAGTGCCCTTGAGCTCGTAAAAGAGCTGATTAAGCCAGGGCTTAAACGGGCCAGGAGTGGTAGGAAAGCTGTCGGGCGGGTAATGGCCCAGCTTCATCTTGTAGTCATCAATTTGGGTTTGGACCTGGGCCAATTCGCTCGAAGCGCGGCGGCGGATTTTCTGGCGGTTGAGACCACGGGTGACGGGAAAGATCATCGCCGCGAGGATCGAGATGACGGCGATCACCACTAACAATTCGATAAGCGTGAACCCTGCACGCCGATTGAGACTCGTTTTCATCGTTCGCGCAGCTCGTGTTCCATGCGTTCGCTGAGCCATTGCTTGATCATGCTCTGGTAGTTCAAATACCTGGACCGAGCCAGGCGCTTGATCCGCGCCAGCATACGCGGGTCCATCCGGAGCGTGATGGTAATCGACTCGGCAACCTCAGAGTTGCCTGCCACCGCCGATTCCATCAAGCGCAAATCCGGCCTGTTCTCGGCCCAGAAAGTCGCTTCGGCCTCTTCGCTGTCGAAGATCGGCACCTCTTCCCATTTCGCTAATGCTCTCACAACCAATTAACAACGGAATATCGGAATACTGAAATACTGCGATTTATGCGCTTGGCGGCTAGGCCCGGAGCGCGGACTTTAGTCCGCAGCAACCTC
>DASYXT010000097.1:0-99983 GCA_035934555.1 Verrucomicrobiia bacterium
GCCGAAAATATACTGGCTTTGCGCTGCATCCATGCCAGTCGCCGCCGGGATCAGTTCTGGAAGGAACGGCTCAATACTCAGGCTGCCAGCAACGATTGCCTCAGCTTGGCGGCGTAGCCGAAGAATTCTGTCGTGCGCCCATCACGGCCTAACCAGACTAATCGGAGCGCGCCGGAGCGCATTCCTGTCCGCAGCAGCTCCCGAACCTTCAGGCGTGCCCTACGCTCTCGGTGCTAAAAATGTATCGCGAAAAACTTCAACCCTTCCACGCGGCCGTTTACAGGATCGCGAGCGAGGTTGTCCTCGGGCGAGCCGTACTGCGCGCGCGCCAGTGGATTGAAGAGTTGCCAGGGCCGACGGGTCTTAACGGCTTCGATGACGCTGCCACTGTAAGTGAGTTTCCCGGCGACGATTTCGTTGGGCTTAGGCTGGCGCCATGTCAGCGCGCCTTCCCAGCCGGTGGTTGGCGTCTGGACCGCTGAGGCGGAGTTGGTATTGGCGGGGTAAGTCACCGTCGGCGCGTTGGTGGGTACGACGGCCGCAATTGCGCGGTGGGGTACCGTTTTGTGCAGTGGCTGATTTGTGGTTTGGGCGAGCAGACCGGTCGCACTGCCGAGAAGGAGCAGAAAGACTAACGTCTTCATACATGGTCCCTGTTTGTTGTGAACCTGAGACAACGTCGGCCCGTGATGAGGAACTGTCAATTGGCATTGCCTATGCTCCTTCCGAACAGGTTCGACAACAACGTATGACCATGCACCGCCCCGGCCGCGTTTTGCCCCTGGAATATGCTCCGCATTTCTCAAATTCGTGCCAACATTGCATTGCAAAAGCCTTACTCGACAGAGAAACTGGCGGCAATAATTCGTGAATGCGTGGACCAATCCGAGGGCGGCCGTCAGCTACTTTTTGAAACCGGTAGCGAACAAGCGCAAGCCGCGGCCACAACCAGTACTTGAGCTGCCAGCACGCCGGCGTCAGTTCGGCTCGCCATTTTCTCCGCTCCGGAAAATCGCGCAGCGGTTTTTTTGTTTCCTATTATTGACCACCTTAGTGCCGGCGACGCTCGCGCAGATCTGCGCGTCCTGCGGCCAGACCATCGGCGCGCTGACGATCTACACCGTCTATGATGAAGTCAGGCAAGAAAAGGTGTTTGTTTGCCCTCGATGTGAAGAGGAGATGCCGGACTGTTTCGTCTGCGGCCTGCCGGCCTACACCAACGCTCCCGGATTCCTGGTATTGCCGGATGGCCGGGTGCTCTGCGCTCGTGACGCCAGGACGGCGGTCTTGACTGAACAACAGGGCCTGGACCTTTACCATGAGGTTCAGGATAACCTCAACCGGCTATTCTCACGCTTTTTGCAACTGCCAGACAACAACATATCCTTTGAAATGGTGGACCGTGTCCATATTCAGGAATTGTTCAAGACGGCCGGCAATGATTATTCCTGTCCGAATGTTATGGGTTTCACGTTGAGCGAACGCAAAAACGGAGCCCTGAGGCACCGAATCAGTCTGATGAGCGGCCTGCCCACCCAGTGGTTCCAGGCCACCTGTGCCCATGAACTGGGCCACGCCTGGGTGGCACAGAACGTCCCGCCAGCTCGCCGGAAAGCATTCGAACGTTCGACCGAGGAGGGGTTTTGTGAACTCACTTCATATCTGCTCATGGATTCCCTGCACGATGAAGCTGGCAAAGCGCACATTTTGCGTAATGCGTACACCCGCGGCCAGGTGCAGTTGTTCCTCGCCGCAGAACAAAAGTTCGGCTTCAATGACGTGCTGGATTGGATGTTCTATGGCACCGATGATCGCCTCAGCGCAGATGATCCCGATCGCATCCATAACGTGCAAATGCCCCGGCCAGGCCACGGCGCCGGTCCTATAGCGGCGACCCCGATTTACCCAATACTCCGCGCGGGTCCTGCGACCGAACCCTCGGTGTTGGTTGTGCAGGCGATTTTTTGGGACAGCCGCCGGCCCTCAGCCATTATCAACGGACGCACCTTTGGACCGGGAGAGGAAGGCCGGGTGCTGGTCGGGACCAATCACGTGGTGGTGCGCTGCCTGGCGATTCAAGAGGACCGCGTGCGCATCCGCGACACGACTGGAGGCAAGGAGCAAGAGCTGATATTAGGGAGCCACGACAGAAATCATTAGAGGAGACATTTCCCTTCCTGACACCGGTCAAACCTCCATCACCTGCTTGTATTCCGGGACCAGGATCTCGGCTTTCGGCTTGAGCACTCGTAGGGTTTGGCTAAAGGCCAGAGCTTGCGATTCCTCCCCGTGGATGACCGCAATTTTCTTCACATCTCCCTCTATCCCTTTGACATAACGGCTCAGCTCGTTTTTATCCGCATGCCCGGAAAACGAATCGAGTGAAACAACTTTTGCCTTCACCTCGTGAGGTTCGCCGAAAATGTTTACCGGGCTGCGACCGGCAACGATTTGGGCGCCCAGCGTGTGCTCGGCGCAATAACCTATGAACAGGATCAGGTTAGCCGGGTTCCCGATATTGTTGGCCAGGTGATGCCGGATACGGCCGGCTTCGGCCATCCCCGAGGCGCTGATAATGATTGCCGGGTCGCGCAAGTCGTTGAGCTTGCGCGAATGCGCCGCCTCCCGGATGTAGGTCAGATTCTCCATACCAAATGGATTCTCTTTTTCGCGCAGGAATTGGTAAATGGTGTCATTGAAGCACTCGGGGTGCAGGCGATAAACCTCCGTCGCGTTCACACTTAAGGGGCTATCCACGAAGATCGGCACGCGCGGCAACTGGTTGGCCAGCGTCAATTGGTGCAGCGTATAAACAATCTGCTGCGTGCGTCCCACCGAAAAAGAGGGAATGATCACTTTGCCCTTCTGGTCAAGGGTCTGGCGCACCAGCACGCCGACCTCCTCATTGGCATGCGCCTTCGCCGCGTGTTCGCGGCCGCCATAGGTGCTCTCGATTTGCAGGTAATCGACACCTTCGACCGGTTGGGGATCGCGCAGAACATCATCGCCGCCGCGGCCGACGTCCCCGCTGAACAGGAATCGAAATTCGCGGCCGTTTTCTCGCACATCGAGCACCACTTGCGCCGAGCCGAGGATGTGGCCGGCGTCGCGGAACTTCACCGTGACACCGTCACACACTGGAAAGGGGCGGTCATAATTCATGCTGACGAACTGGCGCACGGCCTTTTCGGCATCCTGAGCGGAGTACAACGGTTGAACGGGCGGCAGGCCATGTTTGGCGCGTTTCCTGGAAACAAACGCCGCGTCATCGCGCTGAATTTCAGCCGAATCCTCCAGCATGATGCTAGCCAGGTCTCGGGTTGCAAACGTGCAGTAGATGTTCCCCTCAAACCCCTGGTGGCACAGATTTGGCAAATTACCGCAATGATCCATGTGTGCATGGCTCACCACGACGGCGGATATGTCCTTCGGGTCGAAAAGGAATTGCCGGTTCCGTTCGATCGATTCCTCGCGCCGGCCCTGGAAAAGCCCGCATTCCAGCAGCAACCGTTGTCCATTGATTTCGAGCAGGTACTGCGAGCCCGTCGTGGTTCGAGCGGCGCCGAAGTAGTGAATGCGCATCGCGCGTCAGCATGCGGACGACGACCGCGAATGTAAAACGTGAAACGCGCGCAATGGGTGTCCCCCCAGTGAAAGGGGACCGGCGCCGGAGCGCGGACTTTAGTCCGCAGCAAAGTCCGCTAGGGCGCATTTTCGAATGTTGCTGCGGACTGAATTCCGCGCTCCGCCCGCCTTCACTGAAGGTGATACAGCAATGAACGAATGGAACGGGGGCGGCAGCAGATCTAAGTCCGCTCTCGCTTCAGTCTCGCTTGGGAGCTTTCACTTCGATGTGCAGGTCGCGCAATTGCCGCGCGGAAACGGCCGTTGGCGATTCGGTCATCAAACAGGTGCCCTTGGCGGTCTTGGGGAAGGCGATCACGTCTCGAATACTGGGTGTGCCGCACAGGATCGCCAGCAAGCGATCGAACCCCAGCGCGATTCCGCCATGCGGCGGTGCGCCGTACTTGAACGCCTCGAGCATGTAGCCAAAACGCAACTGCGTCTCCGCCGGCGCGATTTGCAGCACCTCTTCAAACACCGTCTTCTGCACGTCCGGCTGGTGAATTCGGATCGAGCCGCCCCCCAACTCCACCCCGTTTACCACCACATCGTAGTGCTGGCCGCGCACCCTCCTCGGCTCGCTCTTGAGCCAGGGAATATCCTCTGCCACCGGCGCTGTAAACGGATGATGGGTCGAGTACCATCGGTTTTGCTCTTTATCGAAGCTCAGCAGCGGAAAATCGACTACCCAAAGAAAATCAAACCGGTCGGCTGGCACGATGAGCTTGTCTTGGTTGCGCAGCACTTCGGCGCAATATAACCGGATTTTGCCCAGAATCTCGCAAGCCGTCAGCCATTGGTCCGCCGCGAACAGGATCAAATCTCCTTCCTCGATACCCAATTTGCGGCTCAGCGCGCTCTTCTCGGTCTCGGAAAAGAACTTCACGATGGGCGACTTCCATTCGCCTCCCTCGACTTTGATGTAAGCCAGGCCCTTGGCTCCGAAATCCTTCGCAATCTGGGTCATCGTATCAGTTTGGCCCTGCGTCACTCCAGCCATGCCCTTCGCATTGAGCGCTTTGACCACCCCCTGGTTGGCCACCGCCCCGCTGAACACTTTAAACGCGCTGCCGCGAAACTCCTCCGTCAGGTCCGCCAATTCCATCCCGAATCGCGTGTCCGGTTTATCGATGCCGTACCGGTCGAGCGCCTCGCGGAAGGACATCCGCTTGAAGGGCGTCGGCACCTCGAGGTTCAGGGCGGTCTTCCAGATGCGCTTGAGCAAGCCTTCAATCAGCGCGTAAATGTCCTCCCGCTCGATGAACGACATCTCGATATCGATTTGGGTAAATTCAAGCTGCCGGTCGGCTCGTTGGTCCTCATCTCGGAAACAGCGCGCGAGCTGGTAGTACCGCTCGACGCCGCTGACCATGAGAATCTGTTTGAACTGTTGCGGGGACTGCGGCAGGGCATAGAAAGTGCCCGCCTCGCGCCGGTTGGGCACGAGGAATTCCCGGGCGCCTTCGGGCGTGCTCTTGAACAAAATGGGCGTCTCGACATCGAGGAACCCCTGCTCGTCCATGTAATTCCGCGTCGCCGCAGCAACCTTGCTGCGCAGGCGCAGGTTACGGGTCATTTCCGGCCGGCGCAGATCCAGGTAACGGTACTTCAGCCGCAACTCCTCGTTAACCTTGCTGGCGACCTCGGGATCATCAACCGGAAACGGCAGGACCTCAGCGAAATTGAGCAGTTCGAGGCTCGACACCGCCACCTCAATCTCGCCGGTGGCGATCTTGGGATTATTCGTGCCCGCCGGACGTTGCCGCACCTTGCCGGCGACGCGAATCACGCATTCGCTGCGCAGTGCGGCCGCCCGTTCAAAAAGTTCCCCCGGCAAATCCGACGGATCGAACACTGTTTGGGTGCGGCCTTCGCGGTCGCGCACATCAATGAAAATGACGCCTCCCAAATCCCGGCGGGAGTGGACCCAGCCTTCCAAAGTCACGGATTGTCCGATCTGCGCCGGACGTAGCTCATTGCAATGATGCGTTCGTTTCATGTGTGCGTGAGTCCCGTCAACACCATTCCGCCTGGAGTGCCGTGCGCGACCCAAAAGGAAGGCGCATACTGCCGCCTTGGCCGCCAATTTCAAAGACAATTCTCCCCGGCGATTCGCAAACTTTGCCGCAAGTCGTTGTGGGCGTCGAGGGAGGGGTGGCGGCGGTTCGACAAAGTTCCCGACAAAGGAAGGTCAGGTCCTATGTGCTGAACTCCAGTCCGCCGCTACCCTGTTACTTGCGGAAAAAGTCCTTCAGCAGATGCGCCACCGATTCCACCCCCACCGCTAAATCCAGAGCCGAAGGCGAGGACCGCGCTGCCGGAGTATCCCACGCACTTCCGGCTGCCCGCTCCGTGTTGAGGCGGCGTTCTGCCTCCTCCATTTGCGAAATCTGCTGTGCGCGCGACGCCTCCAGCCCACCTGCCCGAATGAACTCAACAATCTGCCGCAGCTCGTTCTTATCGAACCACGTGCCGTGCCCCTTGCACACGTCCACCACGACATGCGAGCAATGCGCAAAGTTGACGCGGTTCATCAGCTTGTGGCACAACGGACAAGGAATATAACGGACCTGCTCTATGATCTCAGCTTCCGCTTGTGGCACAGTCTGTGCCATGCCAAGCACCGCCGCCTGCTTTTCGCGGTCGGCGCAGATTTGTTCAAACGACGCGGTGTCCGCCCAAATCCCTTCGCACTTTGGGCATTCGCGCAGATTACTGGTCCCGACCGCAACGGCTTCAAGCGGGACCTTACACCGCGGGCAGAGCTGCTTTTGCGCCCCTTCCAACTCGGTGCGCTGCGCCGGCGCCCCGCAATGCGAGCAGAATTTTGCCCCAAGGAACATGAGGCCGAAACAGGATGGACAGGCGATGGTGGCCAGGCGTGCGCCGCAATGTTCGCAACGTGTGGCATCGCTGGCGGCTGCCGCGCCGCACATCGGGCAGTTGAGCGTCTGCGCGTTCACGCACCGAGTTTCACCGCGAAACGCGCAAAGCGCAACCCCAACCGCACGGACGCGCGGACGAGGGCGTCCGGTTTACGCCGCCAACGATCGGATGCCTTCCATCGCCAGGCGGTCGCGTTTGGCCATTTTGCTCCGCAGCTTCTTCAGCCCTTCAGCCTCGATTTGGCGAATCCGCTCGCGGGTCAGGCCGTAGCGCTGCCCGATTTCCTCAAGCGTCCGGGGCGCTTCGTCGCCGAGCCCAAAGCGTAGCCGCAGCACTTCCTGCTCGCGCTCGCGTAATGTCGAGAAAGCCTCCTGCATCAGCGCACTGTCGCTGCTGTTGGCCAGGCGCTCGAACGGCGCTTCGACCCGCGGATCCGCCACGACTTCGGCCACCCGCTCCGAATCTTCATCCCCCAGCGGCGCATCGAGCGAAACCGGCGCGCGCGCGGCCTCCCGATATTCTCTAACGCGCTGAGGCTTCAATTGCACCTCGGCCGCCAATTCCTCGTCGGTCGGTTCACGGTCCAGCGTTTCCTTCAGCTTCATCTCCGCCTTGCGGATATGAGCCACCTTATCCACCACATGCACCGGCAGGCGAATGGTTTTGGACTGGTTGGCCAAAGCCCGTTTGATGGATTGTTTGATCCACCAGGAGGCGTAAGTTGAAAGCTTGGCGCCTTTGGCCGGATTGAACCGCTCGACGCCTTTCATCAACCCGATATTGCCCTCATTGATCAAATCCAACAGCGGCAAGCCGAGGTTCTCATAATCGCGCGCGATCTTGACCACCAACCGCAAATTGGCCTTGATCATGTGCTCCCGAGCCGTTTCGTCGCCCTTTTGAATCCGCTTAGCCAGCACAATTTCCTCCTCGGGCGTCAGCAGTTTCACCTGCCCGACTTCCCGCAGGTACAATTGCAGCATCGAAGCCTCGGATCCGCGTTCCCGTTCATGTTCCCCCGGTTCGGGCTCATGAACGATAACCGCGGGTGGCCGGACCTCAATGGCTTCCAGAGCCCTGAGCTCTGACTCCGGCGGCTCGGGGGTGGGTGGGGCCACCGGATGGCGGCTGCGCCTTGGGCGCAAGCCGCCTCGCCTATGGGGCGCGTGCAGGCGCGCCGACCGGGTGGCTCTTGTTTGCTTAACTTTGGTACGTTTTAACTTCATGTCCAGAATAAGAGTGTAACACACAACGTTACATTTGTCACGCGCTTGCCACCGGAAACACGGAAACGGAAACAGAAATCAGGTGACCTTGCTCACCCCCGTCGAGCCGGCTTTCGGACCGTCTCCACAACCTCAGCCAGCGACCATTGCGCTAATTCCCGTTCCAGGGCGGTGCAGGCCGAGGCTAGCACGGGCTTGAGCACGGCCTGAATTCTACGGCCCACCGGGCACTCCCCATTCGGTTTGCGGCATGGCAGGCCGAATACCTCCGCGCATCGCACGGCGCGATAAACCTCCGCCAGGCTAATCCGCGCGGCTGAACGGCTCAACCGCGAGCCGGCCCGCGGCCCTTTGCGGGTCTCCACCAGCCGCGCCCTCTTTAGCGCCAGCAGCAGCCGGCGAATAATGACCGGGTTGGTGTTGACGCTGGCCGACAGCCTCTGCGACGACACGGCGTCTCCATCCTGGTACGCCAGCACCGCCAACACGTGCACCGCTACTGCAAACCGGCCATTGCTCCTCATCTCGGTGGGCAAATGTAACCGATCACGTTACAGTTGTCAAACAGATGCAATAGCTGGCGGAGCGCGGGCTTTAGCTTTAGTCCGCAGCAAGCTCCGATGCGGCGGGATTTTCGAATGTTGCTGCGGACTGAAGTCCGCGCTCCGGCGGCGGGCCGCTCTACTGCACCTGGTACGCGATGACCACGTTGTTTCCGGCCTTGCTCAGCCCGGTGATCCGCGTCACTCGCGGTCCATCCAGCCGGTAAAAACGCGTCCCCCCGGCAATCGGCACCGTGAACGTTCCGCCGGTGACCATCTGGTTAAGCGGGTCGCCGCTGCCGTTGCACAAAACATCGCCGAGGGTAACCGCATTTGCTGCTGTCGAATCCATCGTGTATGGTCCCGCCGCTGCGGCCGCTGACTTGCACGCCAGCGGGTACCACGCCCGCACCACGCCCACAGGATCCGTTGGGTCATTGAGCAGCACCTCGGAATTATCAGTCAGGTTGACAGAGTTCACGTTCAGGACAGCGCCGCCCCCAGTCTGTTCCCA
This sequence comes from Verrucomicrobiia bacterium, assembly GCA_035934555.1. Taxonomy (GTDB): domain Bacteria; phylum Verrucomicrobiota; class Verrucomicrobiia; order Limisphaerales; family UBA8199; genus DASYXT01. The sequence continues at coordinate 8,793 of DASYXT010000097.1, forward strand.
GATGCTGCGGAACGGGTATAGACCGTCGGCTTGGACCACGAAATCAAACGTCGTATCGGCTGTGTTGTTCGCCGCTTCCCACAAAATGGCGCCGTTGGGGTCCTCCAGCCGGCTTCCCGAATAGAACCCCGCCCGGTCGTCGGTGGTGACATGGAACCGGTGCACGCCGGCCGTAAGCTCAAGGTAAGTTAAAGATTCCACCGCGATATTCTTGACCTCGCCGGGTGTGGCGCACAGGCCCGGCACATTGGTGGGTGACCCGGTCGTGTTCCAGGCCAGGACTTGCACCAGGCTCGTCGCCGTCAACTCATACGGAATCAGGGGCGGAATAGCCAATTGCTGCAGCGCCCGGGCCAGGCTATTGTCCAGGTTCGTGCCGCCGTTGGCCGTTTGCACCGTCCGCACGTCGATGCCACGCAAGCTTAAGCTGCCCAGAGGAAGTGAATTCGAGGCGTAGAGATACGCGTAGGCGGTCGTCCAGGACCAGGTATTGGTTTGCCAGGTGCCGGTGTTATCGGCAAACGCCACCGTATTGGTGTGACGGCTGCCCGGCGCCAACAAAACGGTATTCGAATACGTTAACGTCGCACCACCGAACGGTCCCGTATAGCCGCCCGGGTTGTTCGGGCGCGCCAATTGCGGATCGACGGTCACTGCACCACTCGGCACCAAACTGCCGTCCAGCCACAACAGGATCGAGCCGGGATTTACCGTCGTGTCCCGGTCCAGAATCCCAACACTCGTCACGGGATACAGTTCCGTCGCCTTGCCTCGGGTGGGCGGGTAAAGATCGGCAACGGTCGTGCGCAGCGTACCGGCGGCGGGCACTTGGGCGGCATAGTTGTCGAACGTCGCGTCGGCGCCATCGATCGAGGGGCTGGTGCCGTCGTACAGCACCAAACCGCCGAACCCGCTGGTCCAGCTCGAGTCCGAAGTAATCGCCGACGCAATCGGGTTGTTCTCATCAGTGGTGTAAAACACCTGGGCCAGGAAAGTCGAGCCATCATGGCTGCTGACCTGGAATCGATAATGTTGCGTCGGATCCAAGTGGAACGGAGACCAGCGACCTATTTCCGTCGGGCTTTCCGTATTGATGACGTTGATTTGCAGATGGTCCTGCGGGCCATAGGTGAAAGCATATCCGTCGGTGCTGCCAATCCCCGGGTTCGTCAAGTACCAGAACAATCCGAAATCCTGGTCGATCGTGTCATTCCACCCTAGCAGGTCAATCCCCATCGAGAACCGGCCGGTGTAGGTCACCTCGCTGCGGTAACTCGCGGCCCGCCCCGGCCCATATTGCGGGTAATCCGGATTCGCGGTTGCCATAATCCGGTACGCGTAGCCATTCGTAGGGTCCGGAGGGAAAGTATAACTTGCCCCCACCCCCGGAATCCCCAGGACACCCAGGTCGTACCTTGTCCACGCTGGGTCACTGCCCGAGTTGAAGTCGTCGGTTTGCGCCCAAAGGGGCGCGCCAGAGGTTAAGCCGCCAAGAATCGAGAGCTGAATCAGTGTGCTGCGCAACACCGTCAGCCCCGGAAGCCGAGTATGCGTCGCATTCATAAGAATGTTAAGGTGGTAAGTTCGGCGCTACCTTGCCATTTTCCTGAATGAAATGTCAAGAAGAAATAGGAACAGAAGAAATAAGAACTGCGACACCGCCACACAACAAATGCTAAACGCCCAGCCATTGCCTTTTGGCCCCTTTCGCCGTATAAGAACATTAGACCCTGCACCGGCGCTCACCTCGGCCCCCGGCGACCGCCTCCGCAGGCGCCAAACCGAACCGACTAGTCGAACTGCATAAATTGCTCAACCCATGAAATCAAAGCACCTTCATATTTGCTGGCTTTTGCTGGCCGGCCTGGCTGCCAGCAGCCCCGCGGCGGGATACCGCACTTCGCTGGGCACGGCCCCGGATTCTTTTCCGCTCGTGGTGGTTTCCGGCACCCCCTACCAAATGGGCTTGGCGCTCGGCACGCTGATGAAGCCGGAAATTCAGAAATTTCTGCCCTTTTTCCTCATGGAAGCGCAACTGGCCGGCGGACCTGAGTTGAGCGCTACCAACCTGGACCAGGCTTGGCGCACCATGGAACCTTTTATCAGCTCCCGTTTCAAAGATGAACTGCGCGGCGTCGCCGAGGGCTCGGGGGCGCCCCTGGTCTCCTTGCAACGCGCCCACATGGTCCCGGTCATCAGCGAATACTCGTGCAGCGGCATCGCCGTCTGGGGGTCCGCCACCCGCACCGGCCATCTGTATCAAATCCGCGACCTCGATTACACCACCAAGGCCCATTTACAGGATTATCGGTGTGTGGTCATTTACGTGCCCAGCGACGGCATCGCCCACCTCAACCCTTCCTTCGCCGGCAGCATCGGCTGCCACACCGGCATGAACGCCGAAGGTATCACCCTGACCGAAATCGGCGACTCCCCGGCCAGCGACAAACCTTACGATTTGCATGGGCTGCATTTCATGATGATGTTTCGTGACATCCTCTATTCGGCCCACACGCTGGACCAGGCCGTTCAAATGATCAAAGACACGCCCCGCATCAAAAAATATCACTTCTTTGTCGGCGACGGCAAAATCCCGGCGGCGGTGAAAATGAAGGCCTGGGCGCCCGGGTTACAGATTTGGAAGGATAACGACCCCACCGACGAACTGGCGCCCGAAGTTCTTCCCAACGCGGTTTATCATGCCGAGTCGCGCGACCCCACCGCCTGGGGCCACCTCTCAGAATACGCCCACGGCCGCTATGACATGGACGCAATCATCCAGCTATCCAAAGCCGTCGGCACCCTCGGCGGCAACCTCATGAACGCCGCCTACGACGCCACCGCCCGCGAAGCCTGGCTCAGCTACGCTTACCAGGACCAATGCGCCTACCGCCGCGCTTACGTCCAGGTGAAACTCTCCGACTTCATTCCTTACAACGCCGCCAATCCCAAGGTTACCATCCAGCAAACCGTGCCATAACCGGATGCCCCGACTAATGGGCCTTCTCAGGCGCAAGGTCCCTCGCCAAAGGGGAGTCATGCAGTCCCTTTAGCCCCTCGATCACGCCCTGGGCATTGAGTTCGGCGCCTGCGGGATTGGTGTGCGTATGCTCATCACCAAAGAGGGTATTGACCTTTTCCTGCCCGAGTTGCTCGTAATGCCGGGCGACAATGTTATTAAGATCAACGAAAGGAACCTCTTCCGCCTGGGCGGCTTCGGCAGCCCATTTGCCATAATCTCTGTTCGCGCGCACCACTTCATCGCCTCGCCAGATTTTGCGTGGGACTGGCGACAGCACGATGGGAGTGGCCTCCTTCGCCTTGGTATCAGTAATGTACTTTCGCAGGTACCATCCGTAAGTGTGTACTGTTTCGATCTTCCCCGACACGCGGTTGGTGATGACCAGGGACTCGTCGCCGGCTCCTTTGAGCGACGCGCGGCCTTTCGCATCGTCCAGGGCGCCGCCGTCATTGTGTCCGAACTGCATCAAAACAAAATCGCCCGGCTTGACCATTGCCAGCACCCGGTCCCAAAGCCCCTCAGTGAGGAAAGTGCGGCTGCTGCGCCCACCCAGCGCGCAGTTGGTTACAGAAATTTTGGCGGCATCAAACTCACCGCCGATGACATCGCCCCAGCCAAGCTGCCCCCGAGTTCGGTTGTGCACCGTCGAATCACCAATCAGGAACAGGGTCGGCTTGCTGATGGTGGACGCGCTACGATTGGCGGCTGAGTTGGCGACTTCCACCGCATAAACCTGCTGACTGCCGTCGAAATTCCCTCGAAACACCACCCATTTTCCATCCGGGGTGAAATTCACATTGGGTTCCAGCCGATAATCGTGCTGGCTCATGTTGACCAACTTTTCGGCGCGCAAGGTGCCGTTCGACTCGGGCGTAAACAGCCAAATCCATTTGCCGTTGCGCGCGTGCGCCACCATGTTGGGCGCTCCGCCATCTCCCGCAAAAAACTTGCCGTCCTGCGACATATTGTAGTGCACCGACCATTGGTCCCGTTCGAGCGGATAGCGGGTTTCTTTGCCGGTAGCCAACTCGACACCGGCAATAAAAAATCGCTCTCCACGCGGCACCTGCAGATCGAACCAAATTGAGCGCCCATCCCAGCTCCAGAATTCGTGACCGGCGATTTCCATCGGCATTGTGCGCGCGTGCATCAAGCGCAACCCGCTGGCGTCGGTTCGGATCAGCCAGATGCGGTCAACTTTGTGCCAGGGTCCCTCATGGCAGAACATCAAAAGTCCAGGGTCGGTCGGTGAGAATTGAACGTGGTTGAGCCAGCCTGCGTACCGATAGAACGGGTTCACTTTGCCCGCGCCAATAGATAATGAATAGAGCCACTGCGGCCGTTTGGCTTCGAAAACCTCGTCAAACCGGGCCGGCTTTGCTCCAGCTCGTCCAAGGGGCGCGTCGCCTTCGGTGAAAGTCCCCGCGACCAGCGTTTCATCCGCATTCACGCTCGGCGCACTGCTGCGCGGGGGCAATTCTCCGATACGACGCGTCGCGTGGGTGTCCAGGTCTGTCGCGTAAAGCACCCCTTGGCGCGAATAGAATACCCTGCGACCCTCACGGCTAACCACCACCCCGCTTGCGTCCGGTCCCGTCAGCGGCTCGATAAGGCGTGTTGTCCAGTCCAGCACCATTACCCGGTATCTCGTCCCCGGGACGCTATTGACGAACACCATTTTGTCTCCTGTTTCGGTGAACGCATTCTGGTTGAAATACAGGCTCTCACTGCGGCCCGGCACGCGTGACAAACGTACGACTCGGTGACCGGTAGCGGCATCAATCCAGTCATCCCGCAGTTCTGCCGCATAGGCCTTTTGCAGCAAACCGCAGGCTGCCAGCAGCGACAGCAAGCCGATCAACACTTGTTCCTGGTGCATGCTTGAGCGTAACCCCAGCGCCAGAAATCGAAAAGCTCCGGCTTCCATTTCGAACGTTCTCGAAACCCACCTCCAGCAGGACTTTGTGATTTTGTAGAATTGTTCAATACTCGAACACATGTTTTCGCCGGAGAAAACAGATCTATGAACTGTGGAGGTGCCTGCAAACACGTGGGGTATGTGAGGAAAGCCCTGCTCGGAAGCGCTAAATCGACATGGTGCCCGCGACAGGACTTGAAGTCGCGCCAAAATTCACTGTTTTTGTGGATGCAGTTCCGCGACGCTTTTCTCTCCAATAAGCCTTGTGCCAAACGGTAGCTTCGAGCCATCACGAACAAAAAAATAAAGCTGGTGATCGTCTCCACTGCCAAAAGCTAGAACCTGGAAACCCTTTGAATCACCTCCTTTTTCGGTGAGAGACCAAGCTGTCGGGGGAACTGCGAGGGCCGTGATGTTCATCTTTCTGCCTTTCGTTTTAAGCGCTCGAAACGGCCTCCACTAATCGCTTCTTCCACCACCGCAAAATTTGGCGGTAGCTTCAAACGCTGACCGTAGTCCTTTACTGCTCGAAGCGCGGCGCGCATGAAAAATCCGGCAAGGGCCGTGGCATTGATCTCGCACTGTTCAGCTATCCCTTTTAAGGCCGTCAATTCTTCTTCCGTCAGCCGCACATGGAGTTGTTTCGTTTGCATGCGTCGTGGGGATGGTAGGGGATCACCAATGGGAACAGATTGACCTTTTTTGATACTATTTGATATTGACAGTATCACTTTGAAATGGAAAACATCTGCTGTGACCGACTTCAACGGCGTGAAGAGGCGGACTCGGGGCGCTTACAGCGTCCTTTATCAGAAGCCGCGTAAAATCGTGGTGTCACTTGAGCAGGGAGACTTGATCACCTTTCGTGAAAGTGGCCGGCGTCAGAAGTGGATTCTGAATGCCGATTCAGCCTTCAAGTACGCCGTGCGTTTGGCTGCATTTTCAGAAGCTGGGCGCAAGCGGTCGAGAAAGGATAAATGACAATAGAACAAATCAGACAGCAGGTATCGCGGGTTAAGCCCCTTTCCAGGAGCCAGCTTTTCCGCTACATCCGAGCGCTGAAAATCAAACCGCTTGGGGTGCGGCAAAGGCCCCAGCAGTATCCAGCGGCCACGCCACAGAAGATCACAGTCTTCCTCGGCCTGAGCACAGACGGGGCACCCTCGATGCTGCAACTACGGGCTGAGAAATCCAAAGCACTCAAAGCAAGGAGGGCAGCGTGAACTACGAATACCAACCTCCAGCAGCTACCGTGCTCAACTGGCTGCACTCCAATCTAGGCGCGGCCGCTGTTGCGCCACTGACTGGATGCGATGCGCGTTCACTTCGGGCGGCGGTGCAAATTATGGAGGCTTACGCTTACGACCGCGATCCTTCTTTGCTGACGGCCTTCAAGATCGTGGTTCAACGCATGCAACGAAAGACTCAGGAGCTAGCCTACCACGCGATTGCGCACCCGCTGGATTGGAGTGACCGGGCAAAAGTCTGGGCTGGCGCTGGCCTGCCATCTTTCAGCGCCGCGCAGCCTTGGCCTGGTGCCCGCATGAAATGTTCCTTCGAGCCTGGGGGCTGTCTCGTTGATTACATGGAGATCGAAGCAGAACAGGCCCGGAAGGAGGTAGCATGAGCGTCAACGCCATTATCGGGGCAGTGATCGCCATTGGGCTGATGGCGCTGCTGGTGTTCCTGATTGCGGTGCGTCGCCGGCCGCCACCCGATGAACGTTGGTGGCGTTGGAATAAGGAGCGCTGGAGCAGTGAGGAAAAAATCCGCAACCGAATCCGCAGCACGATGGGTGATGACACTCTTCTCTAAAAACTATGATGACGCCAAAAGAACGGCGCCCAAGTCTCGACCTTGGGCGCCGGCTCCGAACCCTGCGCGAGCAGTGCGAGGCCCATTGGTGGTGCCGGGACTGCGAGCGGATCACTGAGCGCGAAGAGAGCGACCAGGGCCAGCCGGCCAAGTGCTCACTCTGCGGCTCACACCGTATCGAATACCACCACGGCATATGAAAGAGCAATTCTTGATTCAAGTGGAACTGCACCCGGACTCGCGGCTCGTGTGCGACCAGGCCGATCTGTTGCGCGCGATCCAGAAGATGGTTGAGAGCGTTTACAAAGTCTGGGGCTCGGGGCCGGAACCGGCCATCACGGTCAATGCGTTGGAAAACTCTGATGAAGTGGACCTGCGCTGGCTCGTTAAATGATCTCCGAAGAGGCGTTGCGGTTTTTGGCCCATCAAGCCAAGCGCTGCCGCGACCGCGACAGCGCGGAATCGCTCTGCCTCTTGCTGCCGGCAATGATGCGACTCCTTTGCCTCGAAGCGATGGACGATTTCGAGGCTTTGGATTTTCACCTTCAATTACGGACTGAGCTCAGGGAGCAGTGGCTCCCTGAGCGGTCCACCAACTCGAAACCAAACCAGAAACAAAAAAAAGCCGCGTAACCAGCGCGGCTCAAAAAACATGATCGATATTACCGAGTATATCCCTAGTCCTGCTGAACAGCAAAACCAGAAAGCCTTTTCCATCGCGCCGGCCAAAGAGGACCTGACAAAAAAGATTCTCCAGACCAGGCGTTACTGTTTCCGTCACCCGGACCTCCAGCCAGGAGCAAAACTCTTGTTCTGTTACCTGCTGGATTTTTCGTTGCTATGGGAAGTAAACCGGCGCCCAGGAGTGCTCACCATCTCCACAACCAAGCTGAGCGACGAGCTCCACTGCTCAAAGCGAGTCATCTACAAATGGAAGCGCCAACTTGTGTCGGCGGGTTTCATTTGGATCACGCCCTGGCTGATCCCCAACGCCTGGCCGATTGACACTTACCACATCACAATTCTCGACCCGCCCTCAGACCGGAACGAAGAGACCACGGCCGGCGACGGCATGTGGGGCAACGGAGCCAGGCGTCAGAAGGTCGAGCCAGGCCCGGGAGCTCGGCGGCCTGGTCAACTGGTCATGCCCCTGAGGGGGGAGGGGGGGGTGGTGAACAAAACAGCACCGGAGAAAAAGGCCGATCCTGCGAATTTGCCTGAAAATTCACCTGCCAGCGGCACAAAACGGCCCTTGTCCGTCGCACAGAATGCACCTGCCAATCGCATAATATGCGACGGGGAGCGGCAAAATGTGCCACGGGGAGTCGCACAGTTTGCGACGGGGAGCGGCACAAAACGACACCTGCCAATCGCACAAAATGCACCGGGGAGCGGCACGAAACGGCACTCTTCTAAGGAGACTCAGATAAGGATTAATCAGAGTTTGAGTCCTGGGAGGGCGTCCGCCCCCCCAATAAAGAACTTTTTAGACGCCAAAGAGCGTTTAGCTGCGATTCAGAAGCGCATCCGCGCAATCAAGGCTCACCCGGAAAACTACGAAAAGACCCTGAGCCGGGAAGTCACCGAGGCCATAGCCTGGCTGCGGGACCCAGCCAACAACAAAACCGCTGAGGACAAGGCTAAGCACGACGCTGAAATAAAGCGCCGGCTGAGCAACCCGCGGAACTACATCAAGGGCGCCATGACTGACCAGGCCAAGGCCGATCTGGCCGACCTGGACGCCAGGCGTGAGGAAGTCGAAACCGCGATGGCAGGCTTTGAGTCATGAATGCTTACCCTGGCTCAAAGGCCCAGGCCGGCGTGTTTCAACGCATCATCGGCCAGATGCCCCCGCACCGGCTCTACGTTGAACCGTTTTTCGGCTCCGGCCAGGTCTTCTGGCGCAAGCGCCGGGCCGAGCGCTCGATTGTAATTGATCGTCTGCCGGGTCTCCTTGCCAAAGCTGGCGCTGAGGCCGGCGTGCGCGCCATTACTGGCGATGCGATATCGATCCTGCCCGAGCTGGTCCCGTTCGAGCCTGACACGGTGGTTTATTGCGATCCCCCGTACGTCCTCAGCACCCGGCAGAATCGTTTTTATTACGATTACGAGCTCGGGGACTCTGACCATGGCCGGCTCCTGGACGTGCTCAACAGTCTCCGCTGCCACGTGCTGATTTCTGGCTATCCGAGCACACTCTACGATTCGGAGCTCAGGGGCTGGCGCTGTGAAAGCTACACGACTCGTACTCGAGGAAGAACGGTTACCGAGTGCCTGTGGGCCAATTTTCCTGAGCCGCGCGTACTGCATGACTGGCGTTACGCCGGCAAAAATTTCCGGCAACGGCTGGCGATGGCCCGCCTGGCCAGGCGCTGGTTGAAACGGCTGGCAGCGATGCCCGAGCGCAAACGCGGCTATCTGCTGGCAGCAATTAAGGAAGCGCACCTTTGAAAATTTCCTGGGCGCATGGTGCGCTCGGGGTAAACCAAAACAAAAACGAAAGGCAGTTAAACCTATGAAAAAAGCAATCGGTCTAGCGTTAGCGTTGGCAGTGGTGTTTGGAGTGACCGTCAGTTGGAAACCGCACTCCAGGTTAAGAATCGGCATGCAAGAGGCCTTGGCGAACAACTCGTGTGTTACTGGGATGGTCATTGAAATTCTGGGCAGAAGCTGCCCGGAGACCACCAGTGTCTATACTATCGTGGGTTCCTTTTGCACGCCGACATCAACCAATGACGCGTTCGGCGATACTTGGATTTCCGCGCCGGGCTGTGCCGTTGGTGATTGTTATCCCACTGGGTGCGGCACCAATAGCTGGAATTTCACCCTCAGCTTCGATTGCAGTGGTTCGTGTTGCAGCACTGGACAAACGATCGCTGGCACTCTGTTGGTTTACTACGCTAACCAGAGATACCCGACCCCTTACAGTGCAACACTTCCCGCTGGGTGTTGCAGCGTTAGCTGGACCTGGTGCTGGTCGCCGTCATCTCCATGCGACGTCATAACGACCTGTAGCCCAGCGGCAATGCCTTGCTCTGGGGGAGGGCAAAATCCGGTTCTTCCAATAGTTCCTGCCGATAGGGAGGTTTACACCTTCGTAACTCCGCCAAAATATTGAGGATTCGGGGCAGCGCCAGGCCCTCACGGCGGCGCTGTCCCGTTAGTCCCCGTGTAGAAAATGAAGGTGTCGGCACCATTGGGAAAGGCGCGCCGAATTTCGGGGGGGACGTTTGTGTTAGGAAAAGTATTGGTGCCGACGCGCACCCAGTATCTTACCGGGTCCCCATATTCGTCTAGAGGGTTATCCGGTGCTTGGGGAACCTTTCCGGAAACGGAACTCTGGTGAGCCGACGCGGGCACCGGCGGCTGGTCTGCCAATTCCGGGCTGGGTTGGGGTGTGCCTGCTGCGTCTGGCTTGCTAGTGCCGGTATTTGACGTAGCCCGCCAACCGAAGATGCCGCCGGCCAGGAGCACGAGGGCCACGCAGACGCAGAGAGAGAGGCGCGCTTTCATCGGGCCTGAGATTAGACCAGAACCGGCGCGAAAAATCAATCTGAATCCGGCAGCGCCAGCCCTGGCGTTTCGGTCCTTAGCGTCAGCCCGGGCGCGGCCTGCCCTTTTTCTTTACTGCCCACTTTTGACCCCTTCCCGTCACCGAGACAGGAGGCGTAAAACTGGCATCGCAAATGCGGGCGCAAGCACCGCGGGTGAATGCAACAGTTTGTCTGTCTCAAAGACCTGGCCCAAGCCCTAAACCTGAGCCCTTGCTCGGTTAAACGCTGGTGGAAGAGGCTCGGGGTGCCCCCCACAATTCAGGGGCACGCTTCGCACCGGTGGAGCCAGGCTGACGCTGACCGATTGGTTGCACGCCTCAAGCGCTACTGGAAACGACGCAACGAACAAACGATACCCTGCCATGCGACCAAAACCCTTGCTCAGCCCGGACCCGGCCGAAGGGTCACCCCTTCCAGCCCCCCAGCAAGACCCTGCCAGCCCTCCAACTCCAAGCCCTCCCCAATCCCCTCCTCCGGCTGCCAAGACCGTTCTGGAGGCCAAGAAGAACGAAAGGGAGCTAAACCTTGAGAAGACCCTCAAGGAGCGCGAGACCCGAGTTGCCGAGCTTGAGGACGAAAACCGGAGGCTCAAAACCCCTCCCCAACGCCCTACCCCTGCCAACGCCCCTGAGAAAAAGGCTTGGTTGAAGGGTGGACTGACGTTTTTCGATGAGGGGGAAGATTAGGGCTTGGCTATGGCAGACCCGACTCAAGAAGCTGGCCAAACGCTGGCAGAGGCGGCAGCAGGGGCTGTGGCGCCAGACCCCCTTACTGCGGAGCTCTTGGCCAAACACAGCGCCGGCCAACCCCTCACCCCTTCGCAGTACGGCAAGCTGGGGGCGTTCGCTAAACGCCTCAAAGCGGCTGTGGGGCTTGGAGGGGCTAACCCTGGCGCTGGACCGGCTCCGGCCGGGCCTGGGGCGGCGCCTGGTGTGGGTACCGTTCCACCGGACCAAGCACAGGCTGGTGGCGTGGCTCCTGTGCCGGTTGATCCACTCGTTATCAAGCGAACTACCGCTGCAATTCTCAAGGGGGGCGAGACCCTTGCCCAGCGCTATGTCAGCCGTGCGGCCCGTGCGACGGGCGCCAATGATCAAACGGTGGGGCGTTTTGTTTCTTCGGCGAGCATTCCGCAAGTTACTGGCCAGCTCGTTACGGATGTCAGTCCAGACGCAGCCCAAATGCTCGGCGAAATGCTTGGGGTAGAGGACCTGCGCCTTTACCCTGTGGCCGCGGCGGTGGCCGCCCTGGGGCTCTACGCCACGAATTTATGGCTTCTGGTGGATGAACTCCACGCCATGGCCGAAAAACGCCCGGCGCCTACTGTCGGGGCGCCGGGCGCCTCTCCCGCGCAGACGCCACCGCAACAGGCGATCCCTGCAGCCAGGTCAGTTATGGCGCGGGGGCCCGTCCAGCCCGGCCAGCAAGGACCGATTGAAACCCTGCCGGCTGAGCCTCCCCCGACAATCGTTTCATCGGAACAGCCGATAGTGTTGCCCGATCCTGCCCAACCCAAAGGCGCGCCCCCAACCTTCACATGAACAAAATCAGACGCATTGACCTGGTCGTAATCCCCAGGCGCGGCAAAGCCCGGACCTACGCCTTTAACGCGCTCACCATCGGCCCTGAGCAATGGGACTACATGAGCGCGATGATCGGCATTTTCGAAAAGCGGGCTCGGCGCTACTCGGTGCCGGTAAAGAAAATCAAATGTCGTGCCGGAACGTAACCATCAATGCCGGGGTGTCCGGCATGGGCAAGAGCACCTTTGGGCTTCGCTACCTGGTCAACGCGCCGCTCTCGGTGCGTTACCTGTTCGACCCCGAGCCGGGCGAGTTTAACCCAGACAAGGGGGAGTATGCCGACCGGCTGGGCCTGACGCCGGCGTGCACGGCCTACGAGCTCGATTTGTCGTTGTGCCAGGGCTGGATAGCCTTTGACCCTCACACGCTCTTTCCTGGCCGGCTGGAAGCGGCGCTGGACTTCTTTTGCGAGTGGGCTTGGGAAACGGCCGGCCGAATTCCGGGGGAGAAGATCATCCAGATCGATGAGGTGTGGAAGTACTGCAGCCCGCAGTCCATCCCCAAGCCGCTCCAAACGATTGTGCAGAGCGGGCGCAAACGAAAGCTGCGCCTGATGGTCAACACCCAGGAACCCAACCGGCTCAATTCTTCGCTGCTCAATGGAGCCTCGGAGGTGGTTGCCTTCCGACTACAGTCCAACCCTGCCTTGGACGTCGCCGAGAAAAACTGGGGGCTGAAGCGTGAGGAAATTGCAGCGCTTCAGCCCCTTCAATTTGTGGCAAGGAACTGCGACAGCGGCGGCGAGCTGCGCGGGCGCCTCAAGCTTTAGTTCTCCGGGAAGGGAGTGCCTACATTTGCTCTCTACCTGGTCAGTCCCCTTTGCGCTTACAAAGGGAACGCAAGACCGCTGGCCGGTCAGTGAAACGCGCCAAGCGCGGCCCGAGGATGGGCCGGGGGCGCTAGACACCGACCTCCAAGCCAGCATTCAAAACAAAACAGGGTTATGAAAAAGTTCACCCCCTTCCTTATCACCGCAGTCGTCGCTCTCGTTGCCGTTGCCATTGTTTCCCGCGTTGCCGCTCTGCGCAAAGCGATCTTTGGCGCTGCGATTGCGCCGAACTGAGAACCCCCCAACCGCTCTCCGAAGCGCAACTGACCTATGGTTAAATACCGTGTCCAACTCCGCAACGTGCAGAACGTCGCGGCCTCCACAACGGCTCTGATCGATGTCCCGTGCGGCCAGCGTTATCACTACATCGTGCTGACGCATGGTTACGCTTCCGGCACGAACACCATTGCCGGAGCAGAGGCGAACATCACTGAAATCCGCGTCAAGAGTAACTCCCGCATTCAGCGCCGCATCAGCGGCACACAGTTGCGGGACATGAACCTTTTGAACGGGACTCAGTACGACTGCACCGGTGTGCCCAACACCTCCCCGGGTGTCACCTTCCCGATCTATTTCAACGAGCCCTGGCGCGAAACGCCGGCTGACCAAGACGCCTTGGCCTGGTCAACGGCCGGCTGGCTCTCGTTCCAGGTCGAAGTTGACCTGGGCGCAGCGTCCACTCCGACGTTGCAGGCCTGGGCCGTGATTGATGACTTTGTGCCGGCGCCCAATGGCCCGGTGCCGGGCATTGTCAAATGGCTCAAGGTGGCGGCCGTGCCCGGTGGCACGATCTACGACTACAACCAGCTTGATCGGCGGGATTACCTGCAACAGATCAGCATCTATCCTGACAGTGGCGGCAGCCAATCGCCCACGCAGGTGACGTTCAAGAAAAACTCCGTCATCCTGCACGAGCTCACCTCGGCGGCCAATACGGCGCTGCTCAACAACTATCACATGTATCCGGGCGCCTCGGGTCGAACCGCGGGCATTTATGACCTGGTGTTCGACCATGATGGGCTCTTGAGCTCTTCAGTGCCCATGGATGGTGCGCGGGATTCCCTATTGGAAGTCTCGGCCGGCAGTGCCATGTCCGGCACGCAAACCTACATTGTCCAGCGGCTCGGACCTCCCGAGTAAAGCTGGGACGCAAACCCGCCAGCGCCTGCGCCGGCCAATAACCGGCGCGGGCATTCCTAAAATGCCTGATCCGACTGATCCCACTCTGATTGACACGGGGACCAACAGCCCGAGCGACACTTCGAGTACGGACACCTCAGTTGCGCCGATTGGCTCAACTGGCATCAACGATCCGAGCTCGGTTTGGTATTCCGGGCTTTTGTCGAGCGTGTTCAACACGGCAACCCAGGCTGGAAGCAGCCTGGCTGACCAACAGATCGCCAGCCTCTTGGGTGCTCAAACCCCCGAGCCTCAACAGACCGGCGCCCCGGGCACCTCGGGCACACGTGCGCCTGCGGGCTCGGCTGCTACACCCAGCGCGGCTGGCGCCAGCGGCGGCTTAGCCGGCCTGACCAGCAACAAAACGCTGTTGTATGTCGGCGGCGGCCTGGTCGTGCTGCTCCTGGGCTGGATGCTACTCGGCAAGAAGTAAGTCCCCCGTGAAGAATCAGGGGCCATTACTAATTCTGGGCGCCCTGGCGGCCGCGGCTCTTTGGTATTTCACCAAAGGCCGCAACGCCACGGCGGCCAGAGCCAACGCCCAGCCGGCGGGCGGGGGCGGTGGTATCGCTCCCTCGGCAACCGGGCTCAATTACGTGCCGGTCCCCGCTGCTGGCCAGCCCATCGCCTACGCCGGCGCGCCCGTGCCGAGTCTGGGCACGAGCTTGGCCCTCGCCGGCCAGAGCACGCTGCAAAACATCCTGGGCAGCCTTTCCAACGCCGGCTTGAACGCCTTGGGCATTAGAACAGCCCAGCCAGCCCAAGGCAGCCAGAGCCAGAGCAGCAGCAGCGGCGGTACTCAACACAGCCCGTTTAGTTTCGGCGGTGGCGCCTCGCCAGCCTTGGGGAGCAACAGCGGCAGAAGCAGCACAAGCACGAGCATCCCGCAGCAACAGCCTACGGCGCCCAACCAGATTGACCAGGGCTCCAGCGCCTGGACCGATCCGGCAACCGGCATCACCTACGACACCAACGGCAATGTGCTGGGCGTCGGCGGCTCCGAAGGCGGTTATCCCGTCAGCGTCGATCCCAGCACAATAGACGGTGCTACGCTCTCTTCACCGGAAAACGCCAACGCTTACGGCGCCGGGTACGGGGATTATTCCCTGAGCACCTATGACGTCAATGCGGGTGACGCCTCAGCGGGGTTTGACCCCAACGCCGGCCTGGACAGCGGCACATTGTATTAATTTTTATGCCTCAACCCAATCCCTATGACGTGATCGTGCCGATGGTGACCGGCATTCCGACGCGGGTCAAAGCCTCGGGGATTATCGTGATCACTGCCAACAATGTCAGTGGCACTTTTGTTTTTTACGGCAGCGATCATAAGCAAACGCGGGTGGCGCTGACCGTCACCAACATGGACGCGGCCAATGCGATCTACCTGGCCACGTTGGCAGGCGCCGTTTGGGCCGTGATCTATCCCCAGCGCGCTTTCACCCTGGTCTGTTCGGATGACTTCCAGATTTTGAATCCGAACGGAGTCAACGTGAACGCGTGCGTTGCCGAGCAATATCCCGACACTGGCAATTTGCACACTAATTGGCCGGTGTTCGGCGTGCCTGCCCGCAGTGCGGCAGCGCCTGGCGCTGGCGGCGGCGGCGGGGCTGTTTCAGGGGGCGGCGGCACGGCTGGCGCAAGCCCTAGCGGTGCATTGACCACCCCGCACACAGGCGCGTCACGCGGCTCAGGCCAGGTGCGATGAACTTCAACGCGCAAATGACAGTAGCCGGCCCGAATCGCGTCAATACAGAGCACGATCCCAGCGCGTTCAAATGGAGCGCCGGCGGCAACCAGCATATCGTCAACCCGTACCCGATCTCCGATGAGGCAGGGAGCATTCTTGAAGATGAAACCGCCACCCCGATCACCATCCAGTAAGCCTCGAGTACTGCTGGCTCTGGCGTTGAGTGCCGGCGTTTTGATGGGCCTGGTCAGTCACAGCCAGGCCGCCTCAAGCACACCGATCAGCAGTGAGCCGGTGGCAACCACGGTCATCACCAACGATGACCTGTTAATTAATCAGACGAATCTTGGTAGCGGGACCTGGACTACCAGGCGCGCGACCATCCAGAAGGTTTTGACTTCAACGGCTGGTGTGCAAGGCGCCGTTGCCTCGGCCCTAGTCATTGACCCGAGGGCCTATGGCGCCAAGTGCGACCTAAGCACGGACGATAGCCTGGCCTTTTCCAATGCCTTTTACGTTGCCAGCGGTAATGGCGGTGAGCTCCGCATCCCTTACCCCGGCCTGGTCACTACCTGGATTTTCACCAACACCGCCAATTCAGGCACGGGCAACGCACGGCTGATCGGCGCGACGCCGCAAACGACCTTGCAGTTTAACGCGGCCGGGGGCTCGGGGACTTTTTTGACCTTCATTCACGGGATGGACATTGAAAACCTGACCATCAGCGGCCCAGGCCAGAACGTCGGCAACTGGTGGGCTGTGGAGTACACCAACACCACCGACAAGTGCTTGCTCAAAAATGTGACGTTTCAGAACTGGAGCGGAGTCCCTCTGTGGGTTGATGACACCTCTTACTGCAACTTTCAGGACCTCTATTTTAAGAACTGCCATTACGGCATTCGCAACGGCGGCTATAGCGACGATCAAGACTGGCGCTTTAACGGTTGGAGCACGACAAATCTTTTCGATACCGGCTTTCCCTCCGGCCTGGGCGGCAACAACCGCATGAACGCCGGCCACTTAAAAGTGGGCAGCGAACACGCCGAGGAAACCGTCATCATCGGCAATTCCACTTACGGGATGGACATTCAGCAGTACGCGGAGAACTACACCAACGCGGTTCTGGACATTGGCCACGACCCGGCCGAGTACGGCACGATGGACAGCACCAACGGCATTAGCCCGGGGTGCATTTTATTCCATCACAGTTATTGCCAGGGCTCGCTTAACCCGCTGCAAGACGTGCGGCTCTGGATTGCCAACCAGGGATTGACCGTTGATGGCGTGAGAAGCGAACAGACCGCGACCGGTCACCCGGTGGTACATATCATGAACTCGGCGGCGAAGGGTTCACCGATCTGGATTCGCAACGTCAACGCGGATAACAGCCAGCTTTTGAAAGACGATCTGGGCAATACGGTGATCGGCTTCCCTTATGACGAACTCAAATTCAACATCGAGGAACGTTATTTTGCTCCCGGCCTGGGCCTGACCACCAACGAACTATTGCGGATAATGGACCACGCATCCGGGGTCCCGCTCACGCTCAATGGCACCGCTGGCCAATTTCCGATAGCAATCAGCAACGACAACCACGGCCTGTGCATCGCCGGTGGCATGCTGAAACTTTGGCAACCTGGCTCAAGCGTACCCGCTCTGCTCATCACCAATAGACAGAGCCCCACCACGAACACTTTTGAAATCCGCAACTACGACGGCACCCTTCAATTCTCCCTCTCCGGCGACTGGTATGCGGCCAATCAGTTAATGACCATGGGCCAGTATTGGAAATTTTTGACTGATGGCAGCGGCTCACAGCACCTCATCAACGGCGCTGCCGGAGCCAAAATCTACATTGATAATACCAACTCTAGCGGCACGGGCAGTTCCAGCCTGGCGGTGGTCCAACAGCGCAGTCCCCCAGCAACGGGCAACATGTTTGAACTGATGAACAGCTCTTTCGTGACCCAGTGGTCAGTGGACAATAATTTTCAGGCCCACGGCGGAGGCACCTACCTGACCAACAACGTCTCCAGCTCGGCCAGTGACGTCCTGATGGATGCCAGTTATACGCTGCTGAAGCTCTCCGGCGCGCACAAGGCGACCTTGCCCGATTGCACCACCAACGCCGGCAGGGAGTTTACGATCAAATGTATCACGGCCGGTACCAACGGCATTTACACCATCAGCAACCAAACCATTGACGGGGTCAACGGGACCACAGGCGCCGGATGGACCAACCTGGCCGCGTATTCCTCCGTGACTGTCTGGAGCGATGGCACGCAGTGGTGGGTGAAAAATACTTTTCGGTGACCTATGGCCTGGCTTGGACTCGACAGACTTTTGCTCGGAACGGACCTGACTGCGGAGCAGGCCCGCTCCAACCAGCTTGACCAGCAGAGCGCTGCGGTTGACCAGCAGCTTGTTGATCAGGGTTACTGGACCCAGAGCCAGGCTGATCAGGCCGCGACTGACCAGGCCCAAGCTGACGCTGCTGCAGGCACTGACAACGTCGTTGGCGCCGTGGACACCGCTTTCCAGCAAGGCGCCGTCCAGGGCCTGCAAAACGTGCTGGCGCTGCCGGGTCAAGCCGTGGGCGCGGTTGGTAGCGGCGCAAGCTCTGTCTTGGGCGGGATTCTCAAAAATATTCCCTGGTGGGTGTACGTCGGTTTCGTCGGCTTCATCTTTTTGTGGATGGGGGGTCTGGAGCTTTTGCGAGGGAGCTTGGCGCGCCGATGAAAGAATACAGCTATCCCATTTTGCCCATACCGCTGTGGGTTGTGAAAACCCTCTTTGCGGCTGTGCTCTCAATGCAGGCCTGGAGCCTGCTCGAAATAGTTGCGCTCAAGCAGCACGTGGCCGGGCTTGAAGCGCGAATGGAAATCCTGACCGGCCCACGTAACGTAGCAGCACTCAACAAATGAACGCATCCTGGAGAACGACATTCTTCGGCCTGGTGGCAGCCATTGGCGGCGCCATCGTAGGCGCTTACCAACTCAAACCCGATCTGTTAGCCAGTTTCCCGCACTGGCTGCAAGGCGCGGCCTTTTTGGCTTCGGTGATCGGCACGGCGGGCATGGGCCTCTCAGCCCGAGACAACAATGTGACCAGCGAACAAGCCGGCGCTGGTGGACCAACCAAGGTCAATTTGCCGCTGGCGTTTCTGGTGGCCACCATCGCCATAGCGGGCCTGACGGCCTGCCAGAGCCCGCCACAGCGCCAGGCGTTCAACGTGGCTTCGGCCCCGGCTGAGACGGCTGACCAGGTCATGAAGGTTTGGGGTGATTACGTCCATCAGTTCCACCCCAGCGCCGCGGCTGAGCTCCAAGTGTTGCACGCCTACAAAAAGGCCAAAGCGGCCGAGCTCGCCACCATTGACGCTGCCGAGGCCTACGCCA
Organism: Verrucomicrobiia bacterium; assembly: GCA_035934555.1. Taxonomy (GTDB): domain Bacteria; phylum Verrucomicrobiota; class Verrucomicrobiia; order Limisphaerales; family UBA8199; genus DASYXT01. Next base: position 27,781 of record DASYXT010000097.1, read on the forward strand.
ACCAGGTTGGCACCACAAATGCGCTCGGGGTCTCCGTGATAAACGCCTTTTCATCGCCCGAAGGACAGCGAGCCCTGGCCGATCTGGTGGCCCTGGTTCAAAGCTTCGGCGTGAAACTCTGACAAAAAAACTATGCCCCCCCAAGCAATTCAACTGGGCCTCTTTGTTATCGAAGAGGCGATCACCAACGAACCGGCCATTGCCGCGGCCATCTCCAAGCTGTTCAGCAAGGGCATTCCCACGGCTCAGGATTGGACCGATCTGCGGGCCAGTGTCGCCAGCGGCGATTACAAGGCTTACGTGCCAGACACGGCGCTGACGCCGGACCAACTAGCCAGCGAGTAAAATCTCTCCCCTCCGCAATTCCTAAATTATAAAGATATGGACAAAACACCCGAACAGTTAGCACTCGAAGCCAAGCAGAAGGCCGAAACCTTCCGCGCTGGCTTGGTTGAGAAAATCCGCAGCACGGAGCTCGATGCCGAGCCCACGGCCGGAACGGTCATGGCCCGGCTCCTGTTGCTCGAAAGGGAACTGGCAAGCCAAAAGTTCCCCTTCACGCAACCTGAGGCGGCAACCCAAACCAAGTAAGCGCTATGCCTGTTGTCCGCAGAACGCTGCTGAGCAAAACGCTGCCGCTGGGCACGGTCCGAACCAACCTGAGCAAGCCCAGCTATGCGCTGGGCTCTGTGGCGCATCGTCTGTCTGCGCAGGGGCTCTCTCCTGCCCAGGTGGACGCGCGTCACCCCAGGCCGGCCGCCAGTCGCGGTGCGGGCTATGCCGCAGCGCCTCAGCGCTCAGCCACGGCCCACGCCGCGGCGACAGCAGCAGCGATTGACAAAGCTACGCTGTTGCGCACCGGCCATGCCCCGTTGCAAAGCCATTCAGTCGCGCCCAACCCGGCAGCTTATGCGGGCAGGCGCGCTGGTGGTCACGCTGGGGGCCATGGCGGAACCAGCGGCGGCGGTCACCATTAAAGGTTACTCAGGCCGTGAAGGCCGGCTTAATCCTGGCGCTGGGAGCTGGAGCCGTGCTCTGGCTTCTAAGCCGGCGCCAGTCTCAAGCTGCGCCCCAATCTGCCGGTGGCGTGGCGCCAGCCCTGGCGGGGAACTATTCTCCGCTCTCGGCTTATGACGTGGCCTCTGGCCGTGCTCCTGCAGCAGCGCCAGGCGTGACCACCGCGACCGGCAGCGCTCAAGGCCCTGGGGGACGCCTGGCTGCACTCTACGCCAGCGATTACTATTACGGGGGCGTCTTGCATCACGTGCCGGTTCGCAACAATCCAGGCCCCTCTTCCTGGTTCACCCAAGAGGCCGCCCCGCTCATGAACGTTGCGAGCTACAAACCCAATAGCGGTTACTCCTTTTCCGATATGCTTTTCAACCAGGCCCACGCCGCCTTGAGCACCGACAGCGGCAACACGGCTTACGTGCCGGAGCAGCCGGTTGAACCAGGCCTGCAATCCGCCATCGACACCTACATGCAACAGCCGTTAGTGGGCGATCCCAACTCGGAGAGCGGCGGGGGCGTCGGCACTATCGAAAGGACCTACGACAGATGAACGCTGAACGAACTCAACGCATTTTGGTTTTGCTCACCTTCCTGGGCATGGTCGGGCTGTACGTCGGAGCATACCTGGCTTACCAGAAATACCAGAGCTACCAAACCACCTTGCAACAGCGCGGCACAGTGGGCGGGATTCTGTCGATCCTCACCGGCCACTAAAGTCGGCATGGCCGCTGCTCTCTTTGGCCACCGTGATTAGACCAACCTGCCAGACCTGCCGCCACTTCAAACAGCTTGAGGGCTCAGACGGCGAATGCCGCGCTCACGTCCCCAACGTTCTGACTATCCCGGCCACGGAAAAAATTAGCGGCCGGGCCATGGTTCAAAAAGTCAGCTACTGGCCTCCGGCCAATGAGAATCTCTGGTGTGGCGAGCACCAGCCCAGGATACATTTTGCCGAGCCCAGGACCGTTGGCAACCGGCACGATTGAAAGTGCGACTCATCCAGACGCCGGAACAATCGCCCAATATTCCTGTTGCGCGGCCGGCGTCACGAGCTCGCGGTAATTGGCAAAGGTCATCTGCTCCGTGTGCCCGGCTTCCAGCGCTGTTCGGCTCGCGTTCCGGTACTTCGCCAGGTGATAGCTAACGAAACTGTGCCGGGTAACGTTGTGCTCCCACTCGATCCCGTGCTCAGTTTTCAATGCCTCAGAGAAAAAGCGCATCCGATTATTAATGTCGTGCAGCGGCAACTTGCCCCCGAGCTCAAGCCAGGCTTTCAGGTTCGGCTCAACTGTGACCAGGCGGCGCTGCCGAGTCTTGGCCTTGGCAGCGGTCACTTCAATAAACCCCTGCTCAACGCAAACCTCTTTTTCCTCGAGGCGCGCCACTTCTGACGAGCGCAACCCGGCAAAGTAGCGAATAGCCAGCGCCCGGCAGACGTTCAAGTCTCGTTTGCGTCCCAACTCCAAAGCCAGGCGCGCCTGTTCCGGCGTGTGGATCCGTGGTGGCTTGCCCAGGATGGTTGGCAACTCGACGGCCCGGGCTGGATTGTGACTGACCAGGCCGCGCTTGATCAGCCAGTTGAACAAAATCGAAACGTCAGTGAGGTAACCCTTCTGCGTGCGCGGCGCCCACTTGTTGGTCTGCAACCATTTTTCGAGCTCGGCCGGAACTACAGAGCGGACCTGCTTATCGGAGCGGCCCTTGGAAAAACTCCGCAGTGAAACGCGGAGCGCTTGCAAATAGCGGTCAGATTTTCCGGCGCGGGCTTTGAGCAAGAGAAACTCTTTGATGGCCTGGCTGACGGTCAGATCGTCGGGAAAGGGAAGGATGAACCCCGCGGGCAGTGTCAGCGCTGACGATGCGGGCAGGGCAGAAGTGGCGCCCGTTGCTTTTTGCAACAGTTGGCCGGCCTGCACCAAGGCAGCGCCGGCCGCAACGAGCGCCCGAGCCAGAGACAAGTACGCTTCCGAGGGCTCGGCCATCGCTAACCCATTGCCGGGGGTGGTGCCCGCGACAGGACTTGAACCTGTACGATGTTACTCACTAGAACCTGAATCTAGCGCGTCTGCCAATTCCGCCACGCGGGCAAACCAACAGGAATTACTATGGCAGAATTCACCTCGGCGGCAAGACGATTCGGGAGAGACGATTCGCGAGAGGCCAAGAATCCAACAGAACCAAGGCCCCGCACGTTGCCGCGCATTTCGTCACTGCACCTGCAACTGATCGTAAATCGCGTTCATTCCGCCTGCGCGCTGCACCGCGTAAATTAGCGCATCTCGTTCCTCATGCGTATCGATAGTGCCTTGCAAATAGACGGCCCCATTGCGGACGGTAATCGTCACATTTTCCAACCGGCTTCTGGGCACCGCGTCGGGAGTCAGTTGCCGCGCAATCGCATTTGCCACCACTTCATCGGCACCAGTCCAGGCCTGCAGCTTTAGCTTGGGATAATCGGGGATCACCACCGGGGGTGGCAAAGTCGCTACCGGCCCGGTCGGCGGGAGGTCCGGCCCCGGCCCCACATGAACAGGAATGCCCGAAGGGTATGCGCCGTAAATACCCGGCGAGGGCAAAGTCACCTTCAGGTTGTCTTTAACCGCCACCACCCCGCTGGTGTTCCGTACCAATGAATCAATCCGCTGGCGATCCGCTTCTGTTCGCACTTTTCCTTCCAGCTTGACGATCCCGTGATGCACATCGAGATGGACTTCGCGCTGATTCACCTCCGCGCGCAACGTCCCTTCCAATCCACGATCCGACTCATGAAGATTATCCGACGCGCAACCCGCAACCAGTAACAGCGACGACCCAATGATAAATGCGGCTTTCATACTTACAGCTCCGTTTCTCTCTCCTATAACGTCACCGCTCCTGCGGGGAATGCAGTGGGGTCTATTACCCCTATTTTCCTTGATTATTTCCAGGGTCGCTCCTGAGGATCACGCACCCGGTGTGGACCGCGCTTTCCACGACGTTTGGCCTGGTAGAGTTAAAACCGGCAGGGAACGTTTCCAGGCCAGCGCGGCGTCTTTCAAGCGTTTGGAAATCTCCGGGTTCGTGTCCGCTACGTCGGCCGTCTCATTCGGGTCGGCGCCCAGGTCATAAAGTTGGACGTTCGAGCCGTCGGCGTTGACGAGCAATTTCCATTTGCCTTCCCGCACGGCCAGATGGGGGCTGCGGTCATAGACCGGACCGGGATAGTTGAAGTATTTCGATTTGCGGCCGTATTCCCAAAAAATGGTTTTGCTCGGCGTAAACGGCTGGTTGTCCAGCGCCGCCGCCATGTTTTCGCCATCGAAAGAAACTCCGGCCGGCATGGGCGCGCGGGCAATCGCGCAGAACGTTGGAAACAAATCCACCATTTCCAAAACCGTCTGCTCGTCCACACGCGTCGCCTGGGTGTGGCCGGGCCAGCGGACGATGAACGGCACGCGGATGCCCCCTTCGTAGAGGCTCAACTTGCTGCCGCGCAATCCACCGGTGCGCGTGTGCTGGAAATTGGGCAGCGGGCCGTTGTCGCTGGTGAAAACGACGAGCGTATTGGTCTCCACGCCGAGTGATTTCAAACCTTCGAACAGCCGACCCATTTGCACGTCGTATTCGGCGAGCACTTTGCAGAAATCCGGTTTCCGCCGCGAGTTCGGCGCGGCCTTTTCCCGTTCAACGTTCGGCACCCACGGCGTGTGCACATCGTCGGGCCACACCTCGACATAGCACGGCTGGTTCTTATGGCGGCGAAGAAAATCCAGCGCGTGGTCCACAAAATAGCCCGTGCGCTGCCAGCGTTTGACCTTGTCCTGCGGCGACCAAATCCAGTTCGTCGCGGTGATGTTCGGGTCCGGCTCGGGGCTTTCGTAGGTGCCGACGTGTTCGTCGTAGCCGTAAGCGCTGAACGGCGGCGCGTTCGTCACGTCGCGCCCGCCGCCCAGGTGCCACTTGCCGAAATGCGCCGTCGCATAGCCGGCGGCCTTCAGCACGCGAGCAATCGCCGGCGCGTTGGTAGGCAGAAAATCCGCCTGCTCGCAATCGGCGTTCATCACGCGCTTGTCGAGGTACGTCGTGAAATTCCAGCGCGCCGGAAACATTCCCGTGATGAACGCGGCGCGCGAGGGCGAGCAAATCGGCGCATTATCGTAGAAGTGCGTGAAGCGGGCCCCTTCCGCGGCGAGGCGGTCAATGTTCGGTGTCGGCGCGAAATGGCCGCCATAGCAGCCGGGGTCGCTGTAACCCATGTCGTCGGTGAGCACGAACACGATGTTCGGCCGGTCATCGGCGAACGCCGCGCGTGGCAGACTCACGGCCAGCGGGAGAGCGAGGAACAACCACCGGCATTGCGCAGTCCATTTCAACGCTCTTGAATCTTCGCGTGGCTTTGCCATTAGAACTGAAGATGTTTGGGCTGCGCAAAAAGGCAAGCGTCGAAACAGGCGAGGGCAGTCAAAAGGAGATGCTATTGACCCTGGGCGATGCTGGAAGGCACTGCGGAATTTCATTTGGTCCAAGAAAACGCGCGCACACGCCCGTCCGGAGTACTGGTTTGGTTCCAGATTGACCGAACCCCGTTGCCCGCCGTTTACTTTGCCATCATCACTTCGAGCGTTTCCTCGCGCTTTTGGGGCGCGTCCTCTTCCGGCTCGACCGGCCGCACGAGCGTCGGCGTCTCCAGCGTCGAGTGCGCATGGTCGCCCCCCGCTTCGTTGGTCTTGTGGAATTTGACGCTGACCAACTTGCTGACGCCGTGCTCCTGCATCGTCACGCCGTACAACACGTCTGCCATCCCGATGGTCCGCTTGTTGTGGGTGATGATGATGAATTGGGAATGTTCGAGGAACCGCTGCAACACGCGGATGAAGCGGTTGATGTTCGATTCGTCGAGCGGCGCGTCCAACTCGTCCAGAACACAGAACGGGCTCGGCTTGACCTGGTAAATCGAGAACAACAACGCCACGGCCGTCATGGTCTGCTCGCCGCCGGAGAGCAGCGAAATGGTCTGCAACTGTTTGCCGGGCGGGCGCGCGACGATGTCGATGCCGCACTCGAGCAAGTCGTTTTCGTCCAGCAACAGCAAGTCGGCTTTGCCGCCGCCAAACACTTCGGTGAACATCGCGCGGAAATTGTCGCGAATCTGTTCGAAGGTGGCGCGGAACATGTCGCGCGTCTGGCTGTTGATGCGGTTGATCACTTCGAGCAACTGGACCCTGGCCTGGGCCAAGTCTTCCTGCTGCTTGCTCAGGAACTGGTAGCGCTGTTCCGTCTCTTCGTATTCTTCGATCGCGACGAGGTTGACCGGTCCCATCTCATCGAGGCGGCGTTGCAATGCGTCCACCTGCTGCGCGACCACTTCCCAATCCGTGGCCGCGCCCGCGGCGGCCATTTCGTCGGGAGACATCACATGCACGCGGGCGGGGCCTTCGTCCGCGAAAGTGATCGTGATGCACTCGCCCCGAATGTCGTCCAGGGTCACATGATACTTTTGCTGGATGCGTTCGCGCAGGTTCTGCACGGTCATGTTCTTCTGGGCCAATTCGACTTCGAGACTCGCGCGCCGCTCCTGCAATTGGGTCAAGCCGCGGCGCAATTCCCGCAAGCTGTCCTCGCGCGCGCTCAGTTCGCATTCCTGGGCCTCTTTGAGCGATATCACCTGTGCGGCCTGGGTATTGACCTGCTGGCGCTCGTGTTCGAGCGCATCGATCCGCCCCTGCGACTCCTGAATTTCGGACTCGGCCTGTGCCTTGCGTCCGACAAACGCCCCCAGTTCGGCTCGGCGCGCTTCGATCACCTGGGCCAGCTCCTGCGAGCGTTGCGCCAGCGCCTGCTGTTGCTGCACGAACGACGCCTGCATCTGTTCCCCGGTCGCCAGCGCCACTTTGGTTTCCGACAGCCCCGCCTGCGCTTGCTCCCGTTGCTGCCGCAGCGCCTCAAGCCGCGCGCCAATCCCGGTCACTTGCGCTTGTACGCCCTGCTCGTGTGTTTCCAACTCGGCCGCGCGCGCCGCCAATTCCGCTCGCTTCTGGTTGCCTTCCTGTTCCTGCGCCGCCAGGCTCTGAATCTCAAAGACTACAGTGTCAATTTTCTGGTGGAGGAGACGCCGGGAATTTTGCAGCGCGTTAAATTCTCCCTCGTGCGTCGCGATGGCCACTTCCTTGGCGCGCAACTCCGTTTGCGCCTGTTGCAGCCCGGCCTGCAGTTCCGTTTGCTCGGCTTGCAGCGAACCTTTGCGACGGCTGACTTCAACCGTTTGTTCCTGCAATCCCGCCAGTGTGATTCGCAATTCGCCGATTTGGTTCTTGCGCGCGAGGATCGACGCGGCGGCTTTGCCATTGCCGTTGGCTGCCATTGCGCCTCCGGTGTAGATACCGTGCCGGCTTAGCAGTTCGCCCGTGAGGGTGACGTAATTGAACGCGCCGCGACTCTGGTTCCACGCTTCCGTCGCGCCGGCCAGGTCGCGCACGATGCGCGTCATCCCCAGCAGCCGTTCGAGCACTGGCCGCGCGGAGGACTCGCTCTCGACCACGCTGATGGCCGCCAGTGGCTGTCCATTCAGTTCCGGGGCTGCGGGAACGGCTGCTTCCAACGTAACCGCGCGCGTAGTCGCTGCTAACGGCAGTTCGGCAGTTTCAGCGAGTTGATGGCCATTGCCGTTCGGGTGCGCTTCCGCGCCGGCCGGTGCGCTTTCCAACGGCAACAACGAAACCTCCGGTGTGCCGTTGCGCATCAACGCCAACGGCGCGACGCTGGCGCGTCCGCGCTTGTTCTGCTGCAAATCCGCCAGAATCTCCTGGGCCGCCTCGGGCTGCTCGGTCAACACCAGTTGCAAATGCTGGCCGAGGGCGGTTTCGATCGCGGTGACATATTGGTCCGGCACCCGGATTTTGTCGGCCAACGAGCCCAAAACGTGCTGCGACTGCTTCAGCGCTGCTAACGACCCTTCGCTAAAGCCTTCATGCCCGGCCTGCAACTGTTCCAGCAGATTCAACCGGGACCGTTGTTCGGCCTGGCGCTGAACCAGCGCGTCCTGCTCCTGGCCGGCCTGATTCAATGCCTGCTGGATATCGCGCAAACGTTGCTGACGCTCTTCGACTGTGCCGCGCTGAGTCTGGGCGTGGAGTTTTTCCGCCGCGACATTCGCCTCAAATTCCTGCAAGCGGCTTTCCAAACGCGCCCGCTCTTCTTCGAGCTGCACTTTCTCGGCTGAGAGCTTTTCCAGGCGCACGACGTTGCCTTGCTTTTGCAAGTCCAGCGCGGTGATTTCATTGCGGGCGCGGGTAAGTTCCTGCGCGGCGGCGAACGCATCGGCCTGCGCCTGGCGCAACAGTTCCTGTTGTTGGCGCAGTTGTTCTTCGAGGTGCCGCAACGCGTCTTGTTTGGACTGCAAGGTTTGGCGGTGTCTGCCCAAATCTTCCTCGGCATGGGCGAGATTGGCCGTGACAGTCTGCAGCTCCTGCTCGGCGATATTGCGCCGCTCTTCGCATTGGGCGATCTCGGCCAGCGCGCGTGTATTTTGCTCACCCAGCTCGCCCAACCGTTGCTGGTTAAATTGAATGCGGCTTTCGTGCCGGTCACTTTCACCTTTCAATTCCAGGCCGCGCTGTTGCAACGACCCGATCTGATGTTCCAGCTCGGATAAGCGCTGGCGCAGCTCACTCAATTCATCCTCGCACCGCAGCACACCTGCCGAGTTTGTTTCGATCTCGCCGCGCAGGGTTTCGGCGGCGGTTTCGCGCTCGCGAATTTCGGTCTGCAAGGTGTCGAAATGGTGCCGCGCCAATTGCGTATCGAGGTGCTGGAGGTCCTGGCTGATTTGCTTGTAGCGCCGCGCCTTGCCGGCCTGCCGCTGCAGCGAACCAATCTGGCGCTTCACCTCGCGCACCAGGTCATCGACGCGCAGCAGATTTTGCTCAGTGCATTCCAATTTCCGCAGCGCCTCCTTCTTCTGCGCCTTGTACTTGGTAATGCCAGCCGCTTCCTCGAAAATCAGCCGCCGGTCCTCGGGCTTGCTGGAAAGGATTTGCGTAATGTTCCCCTGCGCCATGATGCTGTAACTGGTCCGGCCGACGCCTGTCCCCATGAACAGTTGCTGGATGTCCTTCAGCCGGCAGGGGGTCTTGTTGATGAAATACTCGCTGCCGCCGTCGCGGAACACCCGGCGGGTGATAGTTACTTCGTTGTAAGCCAGCTCAACGCCCGAGGCCTGAAGATGCGCCTCATCGACCCCACCAATTGTCAGCGACACCTCCGCCATGCCCAAAGGTTTGCGGCCGTCGGTGCCATTGAAAATGACGTCCGCCATCTCACCGCCGCGGAGCGCCTTGGCCGATTGCTCGCCTAGTACCCAACGTATTGCGTCCGATACGTTCGACTTACCACACCCATTGGGGCCTACGATGGCCGTCACCCCCGGTTGGAAGTTCAAAGTTGTCTTGTCCGCGAAGGACTTGAACCCGAGAACGGTTAAATTCTTCAGATACATGATATAAATGAAAACAAACCAAACAAAACCTGTGTTGTAAAGCCTAAACCACTATATAGAGCACACCTTCAGCGATGCAACACAACTAATTGGTGAGGAACCGAGATTTGATTTGTGCTGCGTTAATGCCTGAATGCTCTATCTTTTTCTTTACTATCAGCGTTTTTAACTCAAACTGCCGTCGGTTTCAACAACTTTCTTGAAAAGATTCTGATGGGTGTAAGCGTCTCCTGAGTAATGGTTTCCAATAACAAACTCCCGATGGCCCTCGGGCCTGGGAAAGCTACGGCGGAAAAAAACTGCGTAGCACCCCTACCCTCAAGCATTAACGGTGGTTTAGTCATCGTGGTTTTCGCACTTTTGAGCGCCACCGTTGCCCCAGGTGCCAATTACCTGCCCTCGACGGTTATTCCGCCCCGGCCGATGCGTGAGATTCGGGCCGCGTGGGTGGCGACGGTTGCCAACATCGATTGGCCCTCGACCAACAACCTGAGCACAGCTCAGCAAAAGGCGGAATTGATTGGCCTCCTGGACCGGGCGGTGCAACTGAAACTGAACACGATCATTTTCCAGGTCCGGCCAGCCTGTGACGCGATGTATGCCTCCTCGCTGGAGCCTTGGTCCGAGTACCTGACCGGAACGATGGGCAAGGCGCCGGAGCCTTATTACGACCCGCTCGCGTTTGCGGTTGAGGAAGCGCACCGGCGCGGGCTCGAATTGCACGCCTGGTTCAATCCGTACCGGGCGCGCCAGGCCCAGGCCAAATCACCGATTGCGCCGAACCATATTTCCCGCACGCACCCGGAACTGGTGCGGCATTATGGCAAATCGCTCTGGCTGGACCCGGGTGAACGAGCCGTGCAGGACTACTCCATCAGCGTGGTCATGGATGTGGTCCGGCGTTACGACCTCGACGGCGTACACCTGGACGATTATTTTTATCCATATCCGGAGAGCGACGGCCACGGCGGAGAGTTGCCCTTCCCCGACAAGAGCAGTTGGCAGCGGTTTGGCGCCGGTCGGGGTCTGAGTCGGGATGAATGGCGCCGAGAAAATGTCAATGAGTTCATCCGACGGCTGAATGCGGAAATCAAAGCCGTGAAACCCTGGGTGAAGTTCGGCGTCAGCCCATTCGGCATCTGGCGGCCAAACAATCCACCGGTGATTAAAGGATTCGATGCCTACGAAAAGCTGTATGCCGATTCACGCAGATGGCTGGCTAATGGGTGGTTGGATTACTTCTCGCCACAATTGTATTGGGCGATTTCGGCGCCCGAGCAAAGTTTCCCAGTGTTGCTGAAGTGGTGGGCCGAGCAGAATACGCAGCACCGGCTTTTGGCTCCAGGCATGGATTGCACCAAGGTCGGCCAGCGCTGGAAGCCGGAGGAAATTATCAATCAAATTCGTCTCACGCGAAAGCAGCCTGGCGCCAGCGGCGATATTCATTGGAACATGAAAGCGCTGATGCACCAACCGGCGCTGGATAATGCTTTGGAACACGAGGTCTATTCTCAACCGGCGCTGTTCCCGGCTTGCGCCTGGCTGCAGCGCACCGCGCCCGCCAGGCCGCATCTCTCGCTCCGCTCAGTGCCTGGCGCCACCGAAGTGAGCTGGGACGGAGCCGAGAGCGGCGGCAGTATCTCGCTTTGGGTCTTCCAAACCCGTACGGGCACCGAGTGGACAACCCGGATTTTACCGAGGGAAACGCTGCGTCGGGGTTTGCCCGCGCTGCTGCCGGAGGTCATCGCCTTGACGGCGGTGGACCGCTCCGGTAATACCAGCAGGCCTGCTGTTCTCGAACGGAAATGAAAACGGATTTACATGGCAAGTGGGTTTGCATCACCGGCGCCTCGAGCGGCTTTGGTGCTGCCGCTGCGCGCGCGTTTGGCGTTGAAGGCGCGCGGTTGCTATTAGGTGCGCGCCGTCTTGACCGGCTGGAACGCGCTGCTGCTGCCGCACGCCAGGCTGGTGCCGCCGAAGCCCACTTTCATCCGTTGGATGTCTCCAGCAAGCCGAGCGTCGAAAAATTCATCGCCTGGGCCAGGCAAAAGACTGCGCGCCTGGATGTGCTGATTAATAACGCAGGCGGCGCGCTTGGTCTGGACCCGGTCGCTGAAGCGAAGGATGAGGATTGGGAAGCGATGTTACAGTCCAATGTGCTGGGTCTGTTGCGCATGACTCGGGCGGCGCTGCCGTTAATGCTAAGCAACCCGGGCGGCTCGATCATCAACATCGGCTCGCTGGCGGGTCGGGTCGCCTACGAAGGCGGCGCGGCGTATTGCGCCGCGAAAGCCGGCGAGCTGCAAATCACCCGCGCGTTGCGCCTCGAGCTCAATGGGACCGGCTTGCGCGTCTGCACGGTCGATCCGGGCCTGGCCGAGACCGAGTTCTCTTTGGTGCGCTTCAAAGGCGATGAGGCTCGCGCGGCGAAGGTCTATGAAGGCACGCAGCCGCTCACGGCGGAGGACATCGCCGAAATTCTGCTGTGGGTCGCCAGCCGTCCGCCACACGTTAACATTGATGAGTTGCTGGTCAAACCGGTGGACCAGGCGGCGGTCCATAAAGTGTTTCGACGCAAAACCTCCTGAATTCGCGAGGGCGCCTTACCCGCGATTGGCTTTCCACAACATCACCGCCCCAAGTCCCTGGAACAGGAAATTCGGCGCCCAAACCAACAGGTGCGGGAAGTATTCCGGGCGGGAATCCAGCGCCTGGCCTACCAGAATAAAACTGTAATAGACGGCGACCAGGACCAGCGCGATGGCGATGCCGACATTGGTTTCGCGCCGGTGCACGCGGATGCCCAGCGGAATGCCCAGCAGCGTGAACCCGAAACAGGCGAACGAAAACGCCACCTGCCTGTGCATCTGGAAGATGATGGGAGCCAAATCCTGACGGCGTCGTTCCCATTCCTTGTTCCTTGCACGCGCTTCCTCGCGTGTGAGCTGTTTCAACGAAACCGGCAAACGCAGCCGCTGCTCCAAATCGCGCAGCTCAGCCGACAGTTGCGGAAAAGTCATGTCATCAATCTTGGCTTCGACGGTTTTCTTTTGCGATTCGAGTGGGACCTGGAGCGTCAGCACCTCCGACGCGCCGACGAACTCACGGTCGCCGTTCAGGGTAATCAGCTTGGCATTAAAGAGCTTAAGCGTCAGTTCGTGCCGCGCGGCGTCCACCGCCATCGTTCCGCGGGGCGCCCGGACCGTTTGGGTTTCGTTTGTGCCGTTCTCGAGCGTGAAAATCAGCACATTCTCCAAATTGCCGCCCCGGTTGCGGTCCACGTAAAAGATATAACCTGGAAAATCCTTGATGTACTGGCGCTCGGGCAACAGCACGCTCGATAGTTCGGCGCGGATTCGGCCCCAAAGCCGGGTGTAGGCGACGCGGCAACGCGGGCCAACTTCCATGTTGATCGCCGCACTGACCCCGCAAAGCACCAGGCTCAGCATCAGCACCGGCGCCGACAACGCCACCAGGCTGATGCCGCTGGCCCGCACCGCCGTCAGTTCCTGGTCGGCGCTGAACCGTCCGAAAATCAGCAGCGTCGCCGTCAACATCCCCATTGGCAGGGCAAATACCCACACCCAGGGTACCAACAACCCTATCGCCTGAGTTACGACCGGGAAGCTCACCTGCCCGCTGACCAGGAACGGCAGGATTTCCTTCAGCGCATTGGCCAGCAGCAGGACGAAGGTAAAGACCAACACGGTCATCAGCAGCGAGGCCAGCACCTCCCGCGTCAGATACATGTGCAACGTCTTCACCTGCGAGCATCGTCCGCAGCTTTGCCGCTTGAGGCAATGGAAAAGAAAACGTGCAGCGTGGAGCGTCGAGCGTGGAGCGTGGGAGCCGAGGCAAAAAAAACCGGGCTAGTCAGTCAGGGGGTGACCGAAGAGCCCGGGGAATTTTCGAATTAAGTACAACAGTAGGATTACGGAGAACATCGACCCCAGTCTGTACTATAACCGCGGTCGAAATCGTCATGCGGGCTGCTCAAAGAACAAGTTGCCAATTGCCCGCGAAATTCTAAGGCGTATCTGCTATCAATTAAGCATGGCTTGGGGCCGGTGTCAACGCCTTCTTAAAAGTATTAACTACGATTGACTTGAGCATAAGCCAAACTTTTTCAAACGCCTTCCGCCCGTGTGGTGCTTTTCTACCAGTCTGACCACCTGGCCCGCAACTTAGTTCAAAATTCCTGAGCTGAAAAATAGACTTTTTACCTGCGGCGGATTCTTGTTGAATGGCAGGGGTAGCGCTCAAACATCAAAGACAAAGCAAGATTGAATCATGGCTGGACATAGCAAATGGGCCAAGGTGAAGCATTTCAAAGGGGCGATCGACGCCAAGCGCGGCAAGATTTTTTCGAAGCTGAGCAAGGAAATCAGCATCGCGGCCAAGCTGGGCGGGGCTGACCCGGGCATGAACCCGCGGCTGCGGATGGTGTTGCTGAAATCCCGGGCCGCCAACATGCCCAATGATAATATCGAACGCGCCATCAAGAAAGGCACGGGCGGCGGCGAGACCGCCACCTTTGAAGATCTGACGTACGAGATTTATGCGCCGCACGGGGTTGCCGTCCTGGTGGAGATCAGCACGGACAATCGGAATCGGACGGCGTCGGAAATCCGCAGCCTGGTAACCAAAGGCGGTGGCAGCATCGCGACGCAGGGGTCCGTCAGCCGGTTGTTTCACCGCAAGGGCCAGCTCATTGTGCCGCGTGAGGCGGCCGAGGAAGATCGTTTAATGGAAATCGCCCTTGAGGCGGGGGCGGAAGATTTCAAAGCCGAACCGCAGGGGTTCGAGATTCTTACTGAGCCCGGCCAACTTGAGGCGGTGCACAAACAACTCGAAGCCAAAGGGATTAAGCCGGCGGTGGCGGAGGTGACTGCACTGCCGACGGCGACCGTGCCGCTCACTTCCGAAAGCACCGCCACGGCGGTCAGCAAGTTGCTCGAAGCCCTCGAAGACCACGACGACGTTAAGGAGGTTTATTCCAACGCCGACTTTCCTGAGGACGTGGCGAAAGTCGAAGGGTGAAGATCAAGCGGCTGAGCGAAGACAGTCTGGTGGCGCGCGGGCTGGCTATGCTGGCCGCAGCCGTGCTGCGGTACCGCCGTTGGCTGGTGTATCCGCAGGTGGGATTATTTGTGCTCTGCGTGCTGTATGTGATATATGGCGCGCCTTTTTTAGGACTCCAAGGCCTGCAATTCGACACCAGCCGCAGCGACCTGGTCGGCGCTAATAAGAAGTATCACCAGAATTTCCTGCGCTTTAAGAAGGAGTTTCCGACCCAGGACGACCTGGTGACGGTCGTGGAGAGCGAGGACCCGGACAAGAACCGGCAGTTTGTCGAGCGGTTGGGCGCGCGGCTGGAGGCGGAGACCAACCTGTTCCGGGATGTGTTTTACCGGCGGGACCTGATGATGCTGGGTCGCAAAGCATTGTTGTTCGTCCCGGACAGTGACTTGGCGGAGCTCAAAACGAATCTTTTGGATTACCGCCCGTTCATCCAGCAATTCAGCCACACCACTAATCTGGTCTCCCTTTTTGACGGCATCAACACCCAGTTCCGCACCGCCAAGCGCGAGCAGAACGCCGAGACTGACTCGATGCTCAAGGCCTTTCCGGTGCTGGAACGCATTGTCCGGGAAGCCACCTCGAGCCTGCGCCGCCCCGGCACTCCTCCTTCCCCGGGCGTTAATGCGCTGTTCAGCACCGACCCCAATGCCGAACAGCAGATGTACATCACGCTCGGGCAGGGCTCGATCTATATTGTATCCGCGCAGGCCCCGACCGAGGACCTGAACGGCCCCGCGGTGGACCGGTTACGGCAGTTGGTGCAGGAGGTCGAGGATGAAGTCCCGGGCTTGAATGTCGGCATCACGGGTGAGTCGGTGCTCGAGCACGACGAAATGGCGCAGTCGGAAAGGGACACGATGAAGGCCAGCGTCGTGTCGTTGGTGATCTGTGCGCTGATCTTCATTTACGGCTACCAGGAAACCGGGCGTCCGATTAAAGCGACGCTCTCACTGCTGATCGGGCTTGGCTATACGCTGGCGTTTGCCACCGCTACAGTCGGCCATTTGAACATCCTCACCATCACCTTCGTGCCGATTTTGATTGGGCTGGCGATTGATTACGGCGTGCATCTGATCTCGCGCTACGAGGAAGAGTTGCGGCGCGGACGCCCGGAACAAGCGGCCTTGCAGAAGGCGCTGGTCTATACCGGCCAGGGCATTTTCACGGGCGCGTTCACCACGGCGGGCGCGTTCCTGGCGATGGCGTTCACCAATTTCAAAGGCATCCAGGAAATGGGCATTATCTGCGGCGGTGGCCTGCTTGTCTGCCTGGTGCCGATGCTAACGATGTTGCCGGCGCTGCTGCTCAAGGGACGCCAGAACGTTATGGACCACCCCCAGGGCGCTGAGGTAGCCCAACGCCGCGCGCGCATTGAAAGTCTCTGGCTGGGCCGCCCCGGCCTGGTGACGGTTGTCACTGTTGCGCTCTGCGCCGTCGCGGCAACCCAAATCCACAAAGTCTATTTTGATTACAATCTGCTGCACATGCAAAGCCCTGGCCTGCCCGCCGTCGAGTACGAATCCAAGTTGCTGCGGGCCGACAAGTCGGTTTTGTTCGCCGCCGTCATCGCGACCAACCTCCAGGAGGCAGTGGCGCTCGAACAACAGCTCACCAATTTGCCGGCGGTGGAGAATGTGGATTCCATGACGCGGTTTTTGACTGAGGACCAGACCAAAAAGCTGGTGCTGGTCAAAGAACTCAAAACTGCCCTGGCGCCGATTCATTTCCCCGCGCCGGACCGGCGGCCCGTCAACCTGGACGACCTCAGCCGGACGTTGTACTCGCTGAATGGGTACCTGGATGCCGCGACCGACGAGGTCCAGGCACAGGACAAACAGCTCGCGGCCCAGTTTCGGTCGTTGCGGGATGCCGTGGCTGAGTTGCGCCGGGAGCTCTTTGCCGGGTCGGATGAGCAGATTGCAAACCATGCGAGCAAGCTCGGTCAGTTCCAACGCGCTTTCTTCAATGATGTCCGCCAAACGTTTGAATTGCTGCAGAACCAGGATGCCGATAGCCCCTTGCGAGTCCAGGACCTGCCCCAGGAGCTGAGGGACCGGTTCATTGGCGTTACCGGCAAGTATTTGCTCATGGTGTACCCCAAGAAAGACCTGTGGCAGCGCGCCAATCAACGGGAGTTCCTGGACCAATTGGAGCCGATCGCCCCCGAGGTCACTGGCACACCGGTTCAACTTTACCATTACACCGAACTCCTCAAGAGCAGTTACGAGGAAGCGGCGCGTTATTCGTTGATTGCCATCGTGCTGCTGGTGTTGCTGCACTTCCGCTCGGCGATGTCCCTGGCCCTGGCGCTTGTACCGGTCGCCGTCGGGTTTTTGTGGCTGGGCGGGTTAATGGGGTTCTTCGACGTGCCGCTCAATCCGGCCAATATCATGACTTTGCCACTGGTGATTGGCATCGGGGTCACCAACGGCATCCATATCTTGAATCGGTATGCCGAGGAACAGACCCCCAGCATTTTGGCGCGGAGCACCGGCAAAGCTGTGCTGGTTTCCGGTTTAACCGCTATCGCCGGGTTTGGAAGCTTGATTTTGGCCAAGCATGCAGGCATCAAGAGCCTCGGCTGTGTCATGTCTTTGGGCTTGGCGACCTGTATGGTCGCCGGACTGACCTTCCTCCCGGCATTGCTTACGGTGTTGACGCCTCACGAAAAAAAACGACCCAGTGGCGACAATGCACGATCGACACTGGGTCGGGAGGAACCGAGGTCCAAAACCTCAAGTTTGAGATAAAATAAAGAATCCCGCGATAAAGTCAATAATTATGTCAAAAAGGCCATCTTTTGGTCAGTTCCGGGTAGCGGTATCGTTAACGAACAAGAACAACTGTTCCGCGTCTTCTACGCCAACCTGACTTTGATTCCCTCACCATTATCCCGGCCTCTGAGCGCGGCTGCCGACGGACCCAAGCGTTTTCGGCACATCTGGCCAGCTCTTAGCTGCGAACCGATTTGGCTGGCGATTGCTTTCGGCTGTTGGGTGGCGGTCAGCGGCTTCGGAGCGGCACTTGACCATGCCGGCCCACTTTTCGACCGGCATCCGCTGACGCTTTTCCCGGGTGAGGAGACGCAGGCGGCGGGGCCCCTTTTTTATGACCGCCACCGAGGAGAGGAGCACACGTGGGCGGTGCCACCGCTGTTGTCCTACACACAGGATCCGGCAGTGTCGCTCGAGGAATTTGACTTCCTTTATCCGTTGCTGACCTATGACCGATATGGGAACCAGTTCGTTTGGCAGTTGGGCCAAGTGCTCAGCTTCGCGGGCGGGCCTTCTCCCGGCGAAGAGAAACGGAATCGGTTCACCCTGTTTCCGATCTATTTCCAGCAACGCTCGTCGAACCCCGAGGAGAATTATACGGCGTTGGCGCCTTTTTACGGGCATCTCAAGAACCGCCTGTTCCGGAATGAGATTTTCTTTGTGATGTTCCCGCTTTATTCCAAGACACGCAAAGGCGAGGTAATCACGGAAAACTACCTTTTTCCTTTTTTCGACCGTTCGTATGGAGGGGGAGTGCGGGGTTGGCAATTTTGGCCGATTATCGGCCACGACCACAAAGAGATCACCACTCGCACAAATGGCTTTAACGAGGTGGAGACCGTGCCCGGGTATGACAGCCGGTTTGTGCTGTGGCCCCTTTACTATAACCAGCATGCGGGGTTGGGCAGTGATAACCCTGACTGGCAGCAAGGGGTGCTGCCGCTTTATGCGCTGGAGCGCTCGCCGCAACGCGACAGCACGACGGTGCTTTGGCCGTTCTTTTCGCATGTAAACGACCGCGGCAAAAAGTACCACGAGTGGGATGCGCCCTGGCCATTGGTGGAATTTGCCGGCGGTGAAGGCAAACACACCACCCGCGTCTGGCCATTTTTTAGCCACGCCCGCAGTCCCGAATTGGAAGACGATTTTTATCTCTGGCCGGTTTACAAGTACGACGCGATTCACGCCCCGCCGCTCGAACGCAGCCGGCGGCGCGTGGCCTTTTTCCTCTATTCCGATATTCGCGAGCAGAACACCGAAACGGGGCAATCCAAGCGGCGGACGGATCTGTGGCCGTTGATGACGCGCCGGCGGGACTTCAATGGCGACACACGGCTGCAACTGCTCGCTCCCCTCGAGGTCTGGACCTTGGGGAGCCACAAGATCGAGCGAGACTGGTCGCCGGTGTGGTCGGTGTGGGTTTCCGAACGCAACGCCCAGACCGGAGCCGCAAGCCAATCGCTGCTCTGGAACCTGTACCGCCGCGACATCGGTTCCGGCTCGCGACGCGTCTGCGCCCTTTTTGGGCTGTTCCAGTACCACGCTGACCCCAAAGGCAAGCGGTTGCGGTTGTTTTGTGTCCCGGTGTGGGAGAGAAAACAAAGCGCCAGGGGGCTGGCGCAGTCCGTGACACTTCGCGAGACAGCAACGCCCAACTGCGTGCGAAACGATTCGCTACGATTGGACGCTGAGTAGTGGCGCCAGCTTTTGGCGTGCGCCAGTCCCCTGGCGCTTTTTCCAGAGGCGGCGGAAAAATTGAGGTAGCGCGAACAGGGCGGACGCGCCAGACTACCGCCCCGAAGTCAGGCAACGATGCTTTCGCAGAACCGATATGTTTGAGAATGTGGGTGAGATGGTGATCCTGCTGTGGCGGGCGCTGCTGGCGCTGCCGCAGAGCTGGCGCCAGCGCCAGAAGGTGTTCGATCAATTCTTTGAGATCGGCAATGCCAGCCTGCTCATGGTGTGCATTCTGTCCTTTTTCATCGGCGGCGTCATTGCCTTGCAGACCGGGCCGGTGCTGGTCGAGCGGGGTTTGGCCAATGCCGTCGGCGGCGTAGTGGGCGTGTCGATTTGCAAGGAGCTTGCGCCGGTGATGATGTCGATCCTCATCGCCGGGCGCATTGGTTCGGCCATGGCTGCTGAGATTGGCTCGATGCGGGTTTACCAGGAGATTGACGCGCTGCGCACGATGAACATCAGCCCGATTGACTACCTGGTTGTGCCTCGGCTGGTGGCCATTGCGGTGGCGCTGCCCTTGCTGGTGGTCTTCGCCATCCTGGTGGGGTGGCTCGGTGGCGCGGTCGTGTCCTCGGCCAACCAACGCATCGATATTTCCTTTCCCGCCTTCTTCACTACCTTGCGCGATGTGGTGCAGATTCGGGACGTAGTCAACGGCGTATTCAAGAGTTTCATTTTTGCCTGGGTGATCGGAGTGGTATCCTGTCATCAAGGCTTGATCACCATCGGCGGCCCGCGGGGCATCGGGCGTTCGGTGACCAAGGCGGTGGTCAATTCCATCGTGCTGATTGTCATCCTTGATTACCTGCTCACCCGGATTCTGCTGCGCTAGATGAATGGTTCCACTCAACAGGGGGTCAGCGTTCAGGTGCGTGGGCTGCACAAGAGCTTCAACGGGCACGAAGTGCTCAAAGGCCTGGACTTCGACGTGCAGCCCGGGGAGATCTTTGTCCTGATGGGGCCAAGCGGCAGCGGCAAATCGGTCCTGCTCAAGCACGTGATCGGGCTGGAGGAACCCGATGCGGGGGAAATCCTCATCGATGGGCAGTCCATCCAGTCGCCGGAAGTGATGGAGCGGTATCGCCTGGCGATGGTGTTCCAATCCGGCGCGCTGCTTAATTCGCTGACGGTCGGCGAAAACATCGGCCTTTATTTATCGGAGCACCGCCTCAAGCCGCCGGAGGAGATCGCGCGCATCGTCGCCGAAAAGCTTGAAGTGGTCGGACTGAAGGATACCGAAGACAAAATGCCGAGCGAATTGTCGGGTGGCATGAAAAAGCGCGTCGCGATTGCCCGGGCGCTCGTCATCGAGCCGCAGTTGATTCTCTATGATGAGCCGACCAGCGAGCTGGACCCGCTATCCGCGGTGGTGATTTCTGAGGAAATTGCGAAACTAAACCACCGCATTCAGGTGACGTCGCTGGTGGTATCGCACGACCGGGAATTGGCCTTCGGCATCGCCGATCGGATCGCGGTGATCAATGACGGCAGGATTCTGACCATCGGCACCCCGGAGGCAGTCTCGAAAAGCGAGGATCCCTGCGTGCAGGAATTCCTCAACGCCCGCTTTCACCGCGCCCATCCATGAACCTCAGCGGAAACACCATGCCAGTTGGAGCGCGGACTTTAGTCCGCAGCAGCGCCCGAATGTTCAAGTGCGCGGGGACATTATCAGGCCGTAATTCAGATGGTGTGTTGCTGCGGACTCAAGTCCGCGCTCCGTTGCCTTTTTGACGATTTTCGTTCGCTTTTCTCACGTGCCATATTAAAGAAAGAAACAGACCTATGAAGAACACGCTTGAAACCCGGTTAGGCATCTTTGTCGCCCTGGCGGTGATTGCCGCCGTGCTCATTCTGGAAATTGTCGGCGGTCCGCTTTTGTTTTCAAGCGGCTACCGTCTGCGGGCCATGTTCAACACGGTGCAGGACCTCAAACCGGGCGATGCCGTCAAGATCGCCGGCGTCGATGTCGGGCGGGTCGAGCGCATCACCCTGGACGAGACGAACAATAAAGTGATGGTGACGATGAAGCTGCGCAAGCAGGTCGAGGGCACCCCGGTTGAGGTGCACACCGATAGCCTGGCCACCATCAAGTTCACCGGGTTGATGGGGCAGAACTTTGTCGCGCTGACCTTCGGCACCCCCACCGCACCGCTCGCCACTGAGAATACCATCCTGGCCACCGCCGAGCAGCCGGACCTCAGCGCGATGATGGCAAAAATTGATGATGTCGCCACTGGCGTCCAAAACCTGACGCGCAGTTTTACCGGAGTGAAAATCGATCAACTACTCGGCCCGCTCATCAATTTCGTCCAGGACAGCAAAGGACCGCTCACCGCGACCTTGACCAATATGCAGTCCATTTCCACACAAATCGCGCAGGGCAAAGGCACGGTCGGCAAACTCATTTACGATGATGCGCTGTACGCCTCGGCGATGAAAACGGTCAATAACCTCGATGAAACCGGCACCGAAATCCGGGCCACGGTAGCCGATGCCCGCAAGATTGTGGACCAGGTCAATGCCGGTCAGGGCACCGTCGGCAAACTGCTCCATGATGACCGGCTCTATGCGGAAACGACCGAGTCGATGGTTAACCTAAAGGAGATTCTGCAGAAAATTAACCGCGGTCAGGGGTCCGTGGGCAAAATCGTCAATGACGAGGACCTGTACAAGAACGCCAAACTAACTTTGCAAAAACTGGACAAGGCGACCGAAGGGCTCGAAGACCAGGGGCCGCTTAGTGTCATGGGCATTGTCGTCAGTAAACTATTCTGACCAATTGAGAAGTGGACATTGATTAATGGTTATTGGTCAGCCACGGCCCGTGCGCTTCAGTCCCAGGCTCGATCTGCAACTTCAAGGCCTGCTCCGTGGCGTTCTTCAATAAGACAGTGACTATTTCTCAATACTCGATTTTCAATTAATCTGATAGACACTCACGGCCAAAGACATTTGCGGTTGCCTCTAATCATTGCGTCATCGCCAACCCCGGTTCGACCAGGTCGTCCAGGGTTTGCACCTTCGCCTGGATCTCTTTGACGATGGGCGCGGCGCGCTCGATGGCATTGGCCTCCGTCTGGCCGGCAAAACTTTTCATTACCACACGCACCGCGGCCATGACGTCGCCGTTGCGGTCGCGCAGCGGCATAACAACCGAAACCACCCCGTGCTCCTTGCCGTAGTAAGTCTCGGCGCGGGCAATCACCTCCCGCTCGGTCTTTGAGCCTGGTTTGCCGATTTCCTCCTCGTCACCACTGGCGATGAGCCGGGTGGTCCCGGCTTGAGCGCCCGGCACATAAATCTTCAATCCGAGCAGGCGCGAGTAGTGTTTCAGCATGCCGCGCACAATTCCACGAGCCGGGTCCTCGGTGCGGATATAGACAATTTTTGCGTCCACGAAATAGCTGACCGAGTCGGACTTGGTCCAGAACCCGATTTTGCCTCTAGGAAACGAATTGTCGGTGATGGTGGGGATGGCGAGCTTGCCGTCGAATAAGCATCGGATTTGGTTGCCCTTGCACTCGACACCCAGCTCGTGCCACTCGCCGCTCGGAATCGAGATTTCGGGACCAATGATGCTGCCGCGCTCGCCATTGACGACTTTGTAAAAGCGGAACGTGTTGCCCAGGGAACTGGCGCGCAATACATAATAATTGGTTGGGTCCTGGAGACGGAACACAATGCCCGCCATCCGCTCGACGGCGCCTTTGACCGTTTCAAAGCGGGTCGTCAGCGTGAAATCACCGTAGCTTTCGTCTTCATAGATCAGCAGCGGGAAATGTTCGTCGGTGGGGTCCTGCGCTAGTTGTGCGAGCACCGAACGCACGGCATGGGACGGTGCATTGGGTGAGAGCGCAGGCATCAGGGACGGCACTTCGATCTGGATCACCTGCCAATTGCCTGGTTGCCCTTTGCCGGTAAGCGCGCTGCGAAACCCGGGTGGAAGCTGACCTTCGCGGCATTCGCTGAAATCGAACGTGTGCTCTGCGGCAAATCCTGGCAAAGCCAGGCTCATAACCAGCCAACAAAACCATTTGTGCATCGGCCCAGCATAGCAACGGCAGGCAGCGGATGGAAGGCAGTATTGGAGACCACACCGGCAGAAAAGCGCCAGGGGGCTGGCGCAGTCCACGACGCTTCGCGACCAAGCACCCCAAGCTCACATCCGGGGCGCTCGGCCAGTCATCGGGCGCCAAATCGGGCGCCAAATCGGGCGCCAAATCGGGCCCCAAATCGGGCGCCAGCTTTTGGACTGCGCCAGCCCTCTGGCGCTTTTTCTCCTGCTACCTCAAGTGCCCGACGCTTTAGCCGCGCTTGGGACCGGGCGCTGCGAGCGTTCGCGCTGGACAAGCCCTCCGACCTGTCAGTATCAGAAGCGGGTGCGTAACCAGCGGTCATACCGGATTGGAGTCTTAGGCTCCGGCAAAGGCTCGAATTTTGCCGCGCTGGCCGATGCTTGCTCAAGCGGAACCGTGCCGGCGGAAATCGCGCTGGTGTTGAGCGATATCGCAGATTCGGGCATTCTCGCGCGCGCACGGGACCGGAATATTCCCGCGCGTTTCATCCAGCCGGGCAAGTACCGGACGAAGCTGGATGAGGATGCGGAGCGGGCGTTCATCAGCGCGCTGGAGGAGGCGCAGGTCGATTTGATTGCGCTGGCCGGTTTCATGCGGGTTTTAAAAGGCGAATTCCTGCGCGCGTTCGAGGGACGAATCATCAACATCCACCCGTCGCTGCTGCCGTCGTTCCCCGGGTTGGAGGCGTGGAAACAAGCGTTGGACCATGGCGTGAAGGTGACCGGCTGCACGGTGCATTTTGTCGATGCGGGCGTGGATGCCGGGCCCATAATCGGTCAACAGCCTGTGCTGGTCCGGGATGAGGACACGCCGGAAACGCTGCATCAGCGCATTCACGCCGCCGAGCACGAGTTATATCCGCGTTGTGTGGCGGCGCTGGCGCGCGGCCAGGTCGAAGTGCGCGGCCGACGTGTGCTGTGGAACAACGGCTAGCGTCCGCGGCCGGCTGCCATCACGTTATTCGTGGAAAAGCGGATGAAAGGGAAGCACTCGGGGATGTGCGAATCCCACACGCCATGGCGGCTCCAAAACCAGCCGCTCGAGTCCTGAGCGGGGGGCGGCGCCTTATATTGGTTGAACCGGGAGAAGTCGATGCGCCACACATCGCCGTCGCGCGGGGGCAGCGCCCGCCCATCGGCCTTGGCCAGCCATTCCATGCCTTTCCACGGAAACGCCAACTCGACCGTCCAGCCGCGGTCCTTGTCGTGGGCGTTATTCAAAGTGCCATCCACATGCACCGCGGTCTGCCGGCCGGGAAAAGTCCACGCCCACGACCCGAGCCGCAGCCCGCGCGGATGATTGGTGAACCCGACACCATTGAAGGTTTTGACCAGCGGATTAGACCGCTGGAACGCCGGCTCCTGGGCAAAGCCATCTTTGTCATAGGTATCCTCCCACATAAAGAAGGCCTCATAAACGGTGTTCAGCGCGTTGATCTCGAATTCGTAATAGCTGTCGCGTCCGGCGATGAACACCTCCGCGTCGTTGTTCTCGTAAATCGGTGAATTGTGCTTGGTGAACGTTGCCTGGACGTTCGGCTCCTCCAGCCAGAAGCCGACATACAGGTTCTGGTCGTCCCAGAGGATAGCCGCGTGGGTGTCATACATGGTGGGTTTGCCCGTCAGGATATCGATGAAGCGGGGAGAGCGGGGCGCCGCTTTCCAGCCAGGCTCCTCGAGCTTGCCATCGACGTGGAGCGGCTCGCTCACCCGGTAAGCGGTGTAGTGAGCGATTTGGTCTTCAGGACAGGGAAAAGCCCAAGCCGCATTGGTCTGCGACTCGGCGTGCCGAGTGCCGGCGAGAAAGAAGCACCCGGCGAGCAGTACCAATCGAGCAGTTGAAAATCGCAGCGAGCCAGAAGCAGAGTTGCACATGGCCGAAACGTTAATGAGTCCCGCTTGGGAATGCCAGCTAACTATATATATCCAAACACCCGGCAATAGGGCTCCAGGGCAGGCAGGATCGGGGCGAGGTGCTTCTCGTATGCACGCCAGCGCGCGACCGAGCGCGAATACACCGGCCGGGTGACATCCTGGTACGTGGGCGAATAAAGCTGCTTGGCGCGGCTCTTTTCATAAAACCGCGCCTGGTCCGCTTCCCAGGCCAAGCCGAGGAACGCAGTGACGCGACGCCCCTCCTTTTCCAGATCGGCTACCACGTCTTCATACCGCGTCTCGAGCCAGGCGAACCCTTCCCATTCGCGCACAGCCAACCAAATATCCATGAGGTCGGCGTAGTGCTTGGCCGTGCGTTCCAGGCTCAGGAAGTTCACATTGGCGGCGTTGAGGGGGATGTTCTGGAAATAGCAGCTCAGGACCACGTCACGCGGATCGCGCAGCGCGATGAGCACCTTAAGTTCCGGGAACACTCGCAACCAAACCGGCAGGCGCGCGGTAGGCGACGGATTCTTGTCCAAAAGCAGTTTGCCCTTGGCGAGGTCGCCTGCCTCTTGCAATAGACACTTGGCGTATAGCCGCCGGAGCGCATTCAGCCGGGCGCTGGAATGGTCGCGGCTCTTGTGAAAGGCCGGTTCGAGGACTTCAGTGAATGCCCCGGGTTCATCGAGAGCAGCGACGCCGGGATGCGCATCGAGAACCTGTTCCAACAGTGTGGTGCCGCTGCGGGGATGGCCCCCGAGAAAAGCCAGAGGCGGGAGCGGTTCGCGTTTGCCCAAAGGGAAGCTCTTGTCCCAGGACTTGAGCACTTGGGCCGGTTGGCTGCGGGCAAACCGCCGCGCTGTTTCCGCGCTCTGATCGTACCCCTTCAAAAGCAGGTTTGTATCCGTCAAACCGCGCACGAATTCTTTGGCTTCTGCGAGCAGAAGGAGGGCTTCATCAAAGCGCTCGGTTCGGTCGAGGATCTGCGCTAATTCATAGCGGCAGGCGTAGCGTACGTACGGGTGTTTAGGGTCGGAGGCCAGGAGTTCGCGCAGGCGGGTTTCAGCTTGAGGCAGGTCATTTTGCCGTCGGTCCAGTACCGCAGCAAAATAGCGCGCCTGTTCGTCGCTGGGGTTGATAGCCAGGCACTGCTCGACTGCGGAGCGGGCTTCGTCTATGCGGTGGCGCTGCTCGCAAAGCACTGCCAGGCTAATGCGGGGGTTTATGGCCTGCGGATCGGTCCGAGCGGCTTGGGCAAAACACGCCGCTGCCTCCTCGGGCTTTCGCAGATCTTTATATTGATGACCGATCAGGCCAATCAGTTCGGCATTGCTCGGTTCCAGCCGGATAGCGCAGTCCCAGGCCTTTCGCGCCAACGGAATCTCCCGAAGCCGAGCTGCGGTGTTGCCATACTCGAACCACAACATCGCCGATCCGGGTAATTGCCGGGTGAGTTTTTCGTAACAGGGCAATGCCTGTGCGAAACGCTGCGCCAATAAATGTCCACGGGCTTCGTTCAGCTTTTGTTGCAAAGAGGCGGATAAGGTGGGCGCATTCACGCGTCTGGCGCTGAGAATAGTGCGTCGGCCGGGTTCTCACAAGCCGAAACAAAGTCGCGCAATTGCCATTAATTGCCATTAGGCGAGGTGAGAAACGCCGTGTTTCGGATATACAAATTATCGAAACGACAAATTATCATTGACACCGAGCAGCTTAGCTGCTTGAATCCAATCCTGACCTCAAAATGGCGTGCTGGGGGCCGCAGGATCGTAACCGGGCTTCCAACGCTTTGGACGAAAGAGTAGGACCTATGAAAAGATCACGATTGAATGGAACTGCGCGGAGCGCTTGTCAGGTGGCTTGTACCATTTCGGCAGCCGCTCTCATGTTAGGAGTCAGCCAGGCGGCGACCGTCGGGCTGAAGTTCACTGTGGACTACTGTGGCTACGCCAACTACGTCAACTATGTCAATGCGCCGGCATTCGGCATTCCGATGAACCAGTGGCAGAACCTCACGGCCATGGGGACCGGATACAATAGCTGCGCTGGCCCGCTGTACTTCAACCTGTCGGAGGTGATAGACACCACCACTGCGACCAATGGTTTGCACCCGCTGCCTACCGGCTCACTGACGGTTAATTGGGGAGGCGCCACCGCCAATTGGAGCGGCTTCCGTGGCTACGACTCCGGCACGCCTCCGCAACCAATCACCTCCGGTCCCCCAGTCCCTGAGGCGCAGGTCTATGCAGGGTTTATTCGCGACGGGGTGAATTTCGGGCCCGGCTCAAGTGGCGGCAACAATAATCAACCGGGCTACACGGTCGATATCACCGGGCTGCGGAGCCTGTTCACCAACGGCGTATTTGCAGTACAATTGGTGGCTTCGGCCGACTCGATGCAGTACCTGACCAACGCTTTTATCATAGACGCAACGCTACAAACGACGCAGTCGGTTACCTATCCGCAGACGCAGGTTTATGGCAATGCCGGCGACACTCCGTGGTTCCGGGCCATTGGTGGAGGCTTGAGCACTGCTAGCGGGGCGGTTAGCACAGATCATCTGAAAGTCATTGGCAACCGCGCCTTTCATACTGCCGGTCCGCCCGCCGTAAATTTTGCCAGCACCATCTCCGGAGTGATCATTAGCGACCAACCGGTGGTCACTATGTCCCCCCGGTCTGTCCTGGCCAACCCGGCCGACACCATCATGCTCAGTGCGTATGCAGTGGGTGTGCCGCCGATGAGCTATCAATGGCGCCGGAATGGCGTCGCGGTCGCCGGCGCAACAACCACCGCGCTCTCGATGGCCAACGCCGTGCTTGCCGATGCCGGCAATTACGACCTGGTCGTGACGAACTTATACGGCAGCGCGACCAGTGCTGTGGCCGTGGTCACCGTGGACCATATCATTACCACCCCTGGCAGCAGCTTTGTTGTCGATTCCAATCCTCAGAATCCCGAGAACGATGGGATTAATGTGGGCGCAACCTGGGTCGCTTCCAGCACCGACGCCCATAGCGTTACGCGCACCGGCCTGATGAACTTCAACGCGGCGGCGTCCAATCAAATCAGGGTGCCGGCCTCGAGCAACTTCAACTCGCCGACCGGCAGCATTATGTTCTGGGTGCGTTCGGCTGGTCTGGCCAACCCGGCCGGAAACCCTGCGATCCTCGTTGATCGGCGCAATGGCAGCAGCGGTTTTGTGGTTGTGTTGAATGCCGATGGCACTATCGCTTTCCAAGCCAATAACGGTGCATACGCCCTGGGCTCGACGATTCCATTGGCGGATAACAATTGGCACCAAATCGCTTTGACTTATGATCAGAGCGTCAGCGGGCTCGTCACGCTTTATGTAGATGGGGTAGTGGACAATCTCGGAGCTTTCAATGGCTGGTCCTGGGCACCCAATCAGGAGTTGGACCTCGGGCTTTCGAGCGATACAACTGATTGGCAACCTTACAACGGTTCGCTGGACGACGTGCGCCTGTACAATCAGGTTCTCTCCGATTTGAATGTGGCCTCCGCTTACACGGGCGCAGTGGTGAATCCGGCGGCGCTGGTGCTGTGGCTGAATTTCGATGCCGCGCCAATCCCGGGCGTGACGCTGCAATGGCAGTGCCCCGATGCCGTGCTCCAAAGCGCGCCCGTGGTAACTGGCCCTTACACGGATCTGCCGGTCAGCTCGCCGCATGCGGTCGCGGCGCGTGGTGCGGCTAAATTCTTCCGCTATCGCGGGCATACGCCCGCCAACGTTATCAGCAATCCCTACCTCATGTGAGAGAGGGTTAAGTGTGTCGTCGCGGCGTGCCTCGGAAGCGGGGCACGCCGCCGTTTTCTGGGGGCCTGCTTCGGCACTGGCAAGGAGGGTGCCACTGTTACCCCGTTTCCAACGATGCAAGCAGAGCGGGGTTGCAACCCAACCCGCCCAGCCTAAACTGCGCGCGTGCAGTTTGAGCTGAGCTTCGGGTTTCGCGACTCCGCGCGGCCAACGCCCCGGCCGGATTGGTTACAGGTCGGCTCGCGTCTCGTTCGCCTGTGGTTGGTACCCAATCCGCGCGCTCGGCGGTACGTGTTGCGGCTCCGCGCCGATGGCAGCGCGCGCGTGGCGATCCCACGAGGCGGGTCGGTATCCCAGGCGCGTCGGTTCGCCGAGTCTCACATCGGCTGGCTGGAAGGGCAGTTGCTGCGCCAGGCAGTTCAGCCCGCTACCGTCCGGCAATGGCACGTGGGAGATGAAATCCTTTTCCGCGGCGAACGAGTTCGGCTCGAGCTCAGCGCAGACGGGCAGAACGGAATCGCCGCTTTCGGCAGCGAACGGGTACGAGTGAAAGACGTGGCTGTGGATCTTCGTCCCGAAATTGAGCGGCACCTGTGGCGGCTCGCCCGGAATGAGTTGCCGGTTCGGTTGCAGGAACTGGCGCTCCATCATGGCCTGTTGGTGAGACGAGTTTCGGTGCGCAACCAGCGGTCGCGCTGGGGCTCCTGTTCAAGAGTCGGAACCATTTCATTGAATTGGCGGCTGGTTCAGACTCCGACTTTTGTGCGGGATTACATCATTCTGCACGAGCTGGCGCATTTGAAGCAGATGAACCATTCGCGGCAGTTTTGGCAAGAAGTGGCCAGCCTTTGCCCGGACTATGCAGATGCAGAGACGTGGTTGAAGCGGAACCGGGGATCGCTGCGGTAATCACCGGGAGATGACGCAGAGATATGCCACCGAACCCCGAGCTTTCAGAAACTGATCTGGTGCATCGCGCCAAAGGCGGTGACCTGGATGCGTTCGAGTCCTTGACCAGCCGCTACGAGCAGCGCGTCTATTCGCTTGCTTTCAGGATGCTGCGCCAACAGCAGGATGCCGAGGATGTGACCCAGCAAACCTTTCTTAGCGCCGTGGAACACCTGGCGGGGTTCCGTGGCGACGCCAGTTTTGCGACGTGGTTGTTGCGTATCACCACTCATGCCGCTCTGAAGGTCATTCGCAAACGCAAAGGGCTGAATACCGTTTCACTCGAAGAAGCGACGGAAGAGCGAAGCGATTCCGATGTAATCCCCCACCCCGAATACATCGCCGATTGGCGCCAGTCGCCCGAGGAACTGGTCGAGCGGAATGAAACGCGGCAATTGCTCGAGCAGGCTTTGGCCCAATTGGATCAAAAGCACCGGTTGGTTTTCCTCTTACGCGATCTGGAGGGTTTCTCTGTTAAGGAAACGGCCGATGCGCTTGGCTTGAGCGAAGCCAACACCAAAGTGCGGCTGCTGCGCGCTCGGCTTCAGCTCCGCGAACTGCTCACGCACAAGCTGGGCGACCCAACGCGCCAAGTCAGGCCGGCGCACGAGCATTCGCATTGAGCTGCGTGCAGATTTAGCCGGGCAAGAAGGCAGCTTCTGTCATGCCGTTTTGCCAGGCTCGCCCCGGTAGCTGGCCACCACCCAGTCGCTCAGCACTTTGTCGGGCGTCTGCACCGCGTCGGTGTCGAGCACGAATTCCTGTTGCCCGGAGGTTTGCGCGATCAGTTTAAGTCCAAAGTGAAAGTCCTTAAACCGCGCAGCGCACAACTCGCGCACGGACTGCGATTTTTCCAGCGCCTCATTCACCAGCAAGTCGGCGGCGGCCGGCGTGAAGCGGATGGTCATGCCGTGAGTTTCCCGGAAGCGCCGGGCGTACTCGTCCACCACCTGCCGTGCGACGATGCGCTCTTCCTGGCCGGGGTCGGTCAGCATCTTTTGCAATTCGGCCGCGGGGTTATTCACCAGGTCGGCGGTGACGACGAACCGTTTTACCTTCGAGGACGGCAGCTCGAATTTGATGTCGCGAAACACCCGCTCGCAAACCGTCATCAACCCGCGTGCGCCGGTTTTTTCCTCGGCGGCCTGCTCGGCAATACGCCGCAGCCCATCGTCGGCAAACAGCACCTCGATGTCATACGCCGCAAAATCCTGCTCGTATTGCCGGATGAGGCTGGCTTCGGAACTCTTCAAGATCATGAACAGGTCGTCCACGTTCAACGAGTGGCAAACGACACGCACGGGCAGCCGCCCAATGAACTCCGGTTCGAACCCATACTCGACGAAATCCGGAGTTTGGGAGTGATTCAGGACCTCCTCGGGCGTGTCGAGCGGGCGTTCCTTGGCGCCGAAGCCGATGATCGCCTCGCGCAAGCGCTGGCGAATGATCTTTTCCAGCCCGCCAAATGCCCCGCTGACAATGAAAAGAATGTGCTTGGTGTTGATGGTCGTGGGGGCCTTGCGGCCGCGCTGGGTAAAATCCATCATCGCCTGAATTTGGCCGGCGATGTCGTTGGGCGAGCGCGCCGGCACCTCGGTTTCCTCCATCAGCTTCAGCAGGTTGGTCTGCACACCGCGGCCGCTCACGTCCCGGCCGCTGACGTTGCCGGCCGCGGCGATCTTATCGATCTCATCGATGTAAATGATGCCGTATTGGGCCCGGGTGGCGTCGCCGCCCGCCAGGCGCAACAAATCCCGCACCATGTCTTCCACATCACCGCCGACGTAGCCGGTTTCCGAAAACTTCGTCGCATCGGCTTTAACAAACGGCACACCAATCAAATCCGCCGCATTGCGGATGAGGAACGTTTTGCCGACACCCGTTGGCCCGATGAGGATGATGTTCTGCTTGGTGTAGTTGGGGGATTCCTTTCCCTCAAGCGCCAGCCGCACATGGTGATAATGATCGCACAGCGCGACGCTCAGCACCTTCTTGGCCTCGTCCTGCTTGATAACGAACCGGTCCAGGTAGGCCTTTACGTCGCGCGGTTTGTGCGCAAATTCGAAATCTTCCGGCTTCGCCTTTTCGCTGCTGGCCTGTCCCTCCGTTTGGCTGCCGGCGGGCTCGGGCTGCGCAAAGCCCGCCGCGCGGGCCTGCTGAAAATGCTGCCGGACAAAATCGCTCAATTGCCGCTGGAACTCTTCCGGCGACGGTGGGCCGTTGACTGGCTGGTTGTGTGTGCTCATAAACCGGCGTGCGTTTCCTTCCGGCGTCACGATACTGTACGTGCCGGTTAGTATCAATTTTATGGCACCGAAATTTCAACCGCACGATTCGGGGCGATTTGCTGCCGCACTGCGCCGGTTCGACGAGGGAAACGCCCAGGACCCCAATTCGGAAATAGTGGGCGGCAAGCGGCGTCCGCGCGAACTGGTGTATGCAGAATGGCTGACGCGCTGGGTCCTGCGCCTCTGCCCCGACGCCTCTGAACCTTTGCGCCTGGCCGCCCGTTGCCAGCACTTGTGCCGCTGGATGCTGCCGCGGGATTCGTATCCCAAAACCCGCGCCGGTTACCTGCAATGGCGCGAGGCGCTCAAGAAGTTTCATGCCCAAAAGGCAGGCGAGATTCTGCGCGAAGTCGGTTGCGACCCCGCCACCATCGAGCGGGTGCAAGAATTGAACTTAAAGAAAGGCTTTCCGCAGGACGCCGAGGCGCGTGTCCTGGAAGACGCGCTCTGCCTGGTTTTCCTCGAACACCAGTTCGAAGAGCTGGCCGGCAAAATGCCCGAAGACAAGATGCTCGAGGTGGTGCGCAAGACCTGGAACAAGATGACACCGCCGGGGCGCGCCGCCGCACTCGGACTGAGCTATACTGTAAAGGCGAAAGCGCTGCTGGAGCGGGCTTTGTCAGAGATCAGAGATCAGAGATCAGAGATCAGAGATCAGAGATCAGAGATCAGAGATCAGAGATCAGAGGTTAGAGATCAAAGGTTAGAGGCCAGGGTTAATGAACAATGGTCATTGCTCGTGCGCGGGACGGATTTCTTCAGCTCTTCGATTTTGTGCGTTTTTTGTTGCTTAATATAGATGCACATCTATTTTAAGCTCATGACCACTCCTATGATCACTCCTCAGGCTCTCCTGGAACAAATCCTCCAAATCCAAAGCATGGAGCACGGCTCCCTCTCCATTATCGGCCAGGGGCCCAACGGTCCCTACTACAACCTCAATTCCTGGGAAAATGGCAAAAACTGCTGTCGCTATCTGCCCCAAGACAAAGTCCCCGACGTCCAGCAGGCCATTGAGGGATACCACAAATACAAGCAACTCACCGAGCAATACGCCCAACAGATCATCGAGCAGACTCGCACCCAATTGAATATCGGCGTAAAAAAAAAGCCCTCCCCCAAGCCACCGAACTCCCGCCCCAAATCCGTCTCGCCCAAGAGCAGGAAATCCAGCACTTAATGGTCCGCTTCCAAGCCTCCGAGCCCAACGGCGTCGCCGTCCAGCAACTGGAGGTGTTGGTACGCACCGCCATTTTCAAATCGGCCAACCAACTGGTTGGGTATCTGTTGCAACAAGCCGCCGACCGTATCGACGCGGCTTACCAACCCAAACCGGGTTGGCAGCGCAAGGGACGAGCGCAAGTCACGGTCGATTGCATCTTCGGGTTTTTCACCCTGGAACGGGATTACTACTATCATCCGGGCAAGCAGCAGGGACACTCTCCGGCCGATGCGGCGTTGGGTCTAGAGGGCAGTTGCACCCCCGCCTTGGCTCGGTTGGTGTGTTTGGAAGGAGCCGATGAAGCCAGCTACCAAAAGGCCCAGCAGCATTTGAAAGAGACCGGCGGCATTGGCGTTTCGGCCCGGCAGATTCAGCGCTTGGTCCAAACTGTGGGTCCCGGTGCCCAGACTTGGCAAGAGCGCGAGGCCTTAGCACCGCTGCCAGGCACCCAGCCGGCCCCCATCATGTATCTGAGTGGTGACGCCTCGGGCGTGCCTATGCGGCCAGAAGAATTAGAGGGTGTGGAGGGCAAAGGTCCCGACGGCAAGGCCAAGCACCGCATGGCCAATCTGGGGTGTGCGTTCACGCAACATCAAGTCGATGACGAAGGTCATCCCATCCGCGATCCCGATTCGACGACCTATGTATCGACCATGGGGCCGATCGAGGAGTTTGGCCCCCTGTTGCGCCAGGAGGCCATTCGCCGAGGGCTGGCGTTGGCGACCTTCGTGGTGCTGCTCATCGACGGCGCCGAAGGCTTGGCCAACATGGGACGGCTTTGTTTCCCCACCGCACTCCAAATCGTCGACTTCTATCACGCCATGGAGCACGCCCGCAAGGTGCTGCTGGCCTTGTTGGGCAGCAAGCAGCACCCCGAGTTCAAGAAGCGACTCGGCCGTTGGGCTCGGCAATTACTCCGGGATAAAGTCCAAGATCTCATCGCGGCGGCACGAAAAGAATGCGCCGGCACGACCCGCACTGAGGCGGTAGAAAAGGAACTGGGTTATTTCGTCCGCAACGTTGAGCGCATGCAGTATGGCACTTTCCGTAGCCGCGGCTTTTTTATCGGCTCGGGGGTCATCGAAGCTGGCTGCAAGACGATCATCGGCGCGCGCTGCAAACAATCGGGCATGTTCTGGGGCGTGCCTGGAGCGGAAAACATCCTCGCGCTTCGCTGCATCAGTTCCAGCCGCCGACTTGATGATTTCTGGAAAGTGCGGCTCAATGACCATGCCGCGACCAATGATTGCCTGGCCCTGGCTGCCTGACCGAAGAAATTTGTCCCGCGCACTCATTGCTCAATAAAATGAATTTTCAATTGACGAGGCTCATTAACTATTGAGCATTGCGTAATGGTCATTTTGCCATCGCCAAGACGGGCTCGTGAGCTGAGTTAAGAACTTGTGAATAACTTTTCTCTGACAGCCCGCTTGAAAGCGTGCATAATACTTGTGCGCGTCGAATGAGCCCGGGTCCATGAACCGGCTTTGAGATCTTTGTGCCGGGGCGTCAGGACTTAATTCGCAAGACGAACTACTAATCCCGCTTGCGGGAGCGCCAATCTCATTTGGGACTTCGACGCGCGCTTCTTTTTCTCTGGCCAAACCCGTTTCCGATAGAGAACATCCTTTTTTGAATCACCATGACGGAACAGATTGTCATATTGGATTTTGGCTCACAATACACCCAGGTGATTGCGCGGCGAATTCGGGAATGCAACGTCTATTCGGTCATCCTGCGCCATGATACGCCGGCAAGGGAATTGGCGGCGTTGGCTCCGCGCGGTCTCATCCTGTCCGGCGGCCCAGCCAGCGTCTATGCCAAGGACGCGCCGCTGCCCGATCCGGCCATTTTCGAGCTGGGCGTTCCCGTGCTGGGCATCTGTTACGGGTTGCAGATCATCGCGCAGTTCCTCGGCGGCAAAGTCGAGCCCGGCCAAAAGCGTGAGTACGGCAAGGGCACCCTGCGCGTCAAAGACAGCTTTTGTCCGTTGTTCGCCAACCTGCCTGAAACGTTGCAGGTCTGGAATTCCCATGGCGACAAGCTGACTCGCCTGCCAAAGGGGTTCAAATCCGTCGCCGTAACCGATAATTCGGATTATGCGGCGGTCCAAAGGGGTTCCTTGTTCGGGTTGCAGTTCCATCCTGAGGTGGTCCACACGCCGCAGGGCAAGGAAATCCTGGCCAACTTCGTCCACAACGTCTGCTCCTGTGGCAAGAACTGGACGATGCGCAGCTACATTGATCAGGCGGTCGAGGCCATCCGCGCCAAGGTCGGCGAGGACAAAGTCGTGCTGGGCCTGAGCGGTGGCGTCGATTCCAGTGTCGCGGCGGCCCTGCTCCACAAGGCCATCGGTGACCAACTGACTTGCATCTTCGTCAATAACGGCCTGTTGCGCGGGCGCGAAGCGGAAGTGGTCCAGGAAGTTTTTGGCCGGCATTTTCGCCTCAAGCTGCAGTATGAGAATGCCGCCGGGCTGTTCCTGCGCCGGCTCAAAGGCGTGACGGCGCCGGAGCGCAAACGAAAGCTGATCGGCAAAACCTTCATCGAAGTGTTCGAAGCCGCGACTCGCCGCGCCGGCAAAGCCAAGTACCTCGCCCAAGGCACCCTTTACCCGGATGTGATCGAGTCGGTGCCGATTGGGGGGAATCCGGCGGCCATGATCAAAAGCCACCACAATGTCGGCGGCTTGCCCAAGAAAATGCGCTTCCAACTAGTCGAGCCGCTTAAATGTTTATTTAAGGACGAGGTGCGCGAGTTGGGGCTGGAGCTGGGTTTGCCGCGCGAGATCGTCCTGCGCCAGCCTTTTCCCGGGCCTGGCTTGGCCGTCCGTATTCTGGGCGAAGTCACCCCGGCGCGCCTGCGCATCCTGCGCAACGCCGATTCCATTGTGGTCGATGAAATGAAAGCCAGTGGGTGGTATTACAAGATCTGGCAAAGCTTCGCGGTATTGCTGCCGGTGCGCAGTGTTGGGGTCATGGGCGACGAGCGGACCTACGACTATACCATCGCGCTGCGCGCCGTTGATTCCCAGGACGGCATGACCGCCGATTGGGTCAAACTCCCCTACGACCTGCTGGAAAAGCTCTCCAGCCGCATTATCAACGAAGTCAAAGGCGTCAACCGCGTCTGTTTTGACATCACCAGCAAGCCGCCGGGAACCATTGAGTGGGAGTAGGGCGGAGGGCGCGAAGCGTCGTGGACTGCGCCAGCCTTCTGGCGCTTTCACCTCTGTCCGCTCAAAACATCCGAGACTTAATCGTGCCCTGCTCCCCGGTTTGTGAGGTGTCTTGCTCCGCGCATCGCAGCGGCCAGGGCCGCCACCCGGCGCACCGCCACCGCATTTGCGATTTGCCCTCCGGTCTTCAACGACGTTCCCACGATGAATCCGTCCGCCAGCGGCAGATAGTCCTGCACGTTTTCGATTCTCACACCGCTACCCACCAGAATCTTGGCCGACGGACAGGCCGCGCGGAGGGTTTGCAAATCTGTGAGGTTCGCCGCCACGCCGGTGCCCGTACCGGAGACGATCAACGCATCCGCCAGTCCGCGGTATAAAGTATCGCGAGCAGCGATAGCAATCGGCAGACCGCCGAGGGGAGTTGCATGTTTGACGTGCACATCGGCAAAGATCAGCACCGCG
Organism: Verrucomicrobiia bacterium; assembly: GCA_035934555.1. Taxonomy (GTDB): domain Bacteria; phylum Verrucomicrobiota; class Verrucomicrobiia; order Limisphaerales; family UBA8199; genus DASYXT01. Next base: position 64,693 of record DASYXT010000097.1, read on the forward strand.
GGGCATAACTGGCCGCGGCAGCGCAGCGTTTCATAAGCCTGGCCCTCGATCAGTCCCTGGTCGGTGACCATCGCGCCGGTATGAACGTTGACGCGGATGAACCTGCCGCCGCACACCGCGCATAGTGCCAGGGCCGCGCGGGCATCATTGCGCAGCACGTTAAAACCGATGGGCAACTTGATGGCAGCGCGCACCGCCTGGCCCGCTACAGCAAGGGCGGCAACCGTCTCGGGAGCGACCGTGCCTTTGGTGAACGGGACATCGCCGAAATTTTCGAGGCAAACTGCGTGGGCGCCACCGCGTTCATAGGCGCGAGCGTCCCGCACCGCCGCGGCCACCACCGGCCCAAACGCGCCTTCGTAGCGCGGTGAGCCGGGCAACGGTTGCAGGTGCACCACACCGATCAACGTGCGCGGCTGCTCCTCGAACCAGCTCTTCATGAATTGCCCGCTGGTGGTGTGGCTGCCCGGTTCGGGTCCGACGGCGCTTCGCCTTCCGATTCGAGGGCCTTTTGTTGCCGCAGTTTTACCAGCGCCGCCAGTGCCGCCTCGCTCTCGGCGGCCTTCTTGCTCTTGCCGCGGCCTCGAGCCAATTCGACGCCGGCATGCTGCACGGTGCACTCGAACAGTCGATCATGGTCCGGCCCCGAGACCGAAGCGACATGATACCGCGGCGCCTCGGACGAAAACGACTGCAGCATCTCCTGCAGTTCGCCTTTGGGATTTTCCAGGTTCGGAATGACGTTCAACTCGCCGAACGCGCTCAGGAATTGGCTGAGGATAAACTCGCGCGCTTCTTCGAAGCCCGCATCGAGGAAAATGGCGCCCAGCAATGATTCGAAAGTATCCGCAAGCGCCGAGGGCCGCTCGCGGCCGCCAGATAGTTCCTCTCCTTTGCTCATGAGCAAATGCGCGCCCAGGCCAAGATGCCGCGCGCGCTCGGCGAGGCTGCGGCGGTTCACCAGCTTGGCCCGGCCTTTAGTCAGCGGCCCTTCCCCATAATCGGGGAACTTGCTGTATAACTCGTGTGTGAGAGCCAATTGCAGGACGGCATCACCGAGGAATTCCAGGCGCTGGTTGGTCTGCACGGGCGGGCCTTGCTCATGGGCGAGCGAGGGGTGGGTCAAGGCAAGCCGTAACAATTCCACATCGCGGAACCGATAACCCAACCGGGCCTGGAGTTCGTCGAGAGCGCTCACAACGGCCGATGTTCAGGAAGCGGCCGGAGCGACAGGCACGGGTGCCTCGGGCTCGGGTGCGACAGGCTGTGCGGGCTCACTCTTTGGAGTAGCTGCAGCCTGCGCGGGCTCGGCGGGCTCGGCGGGGGCGAAGCCGTGTTCGAGCAGCGCGGCGACATCGTGTTGCACGGCTTCGAGTTGGTTGAGCTGCAACCCGGGGTCCACGATGGTGAACACGTCCCCCGACCGCGGTTGTTCATAAATAAATACCCGCCGCCCATCGCGCACGAGCTGTTCCTTTACTTTGAGCAAGCGCTTGCGTTCAAGCATCACCGCCAAAATGTAGCCGGCCGGAATGTACTGCGGGTCGTTCAGCTCGACGAGTTTGCGCAGCAGCGACTCGGCAGTCTCCTTTTGGATCGCCTCGGTGGCCGGCGGCGGGGATTCGTAGATTCCGTGCCAGTACGAAAGAAAGCCCTTGCGGTCGCGCGCGCCGTCGCTGTACTGCTTCTGCCAGCATGCCTGGCAAATATCGATGCGGTTAAATGCCGCGCGCTCGTCGAACAGCAGTGTGTGGTAGGCCTCTTTATCGGCAAAATGTCTGCCGCAGGCCTGGCAGGCATGCGCGCGGGCTTGAATATTCCAATCCATCATGCAACCAAGAGCCGTTGTGCTCGTGTGAACCAATATTGAAGGTCAGGCGCAGGACTGCAACCTCAATTGCTCCGGCGCGCTACTCAATGCGAGCCTGGGCTCCGGGGGGGGGCAGCCTGGGCTCCAGGATCAGGCGCGCGTTGCGGGCGACTTTAACTTATCAGGGTTGAGCGGCTTGAGGTCCGGCGTCACAAACAATCCGTCGCGCCGAACCAGTTCGCCATCAAACCAGATTTCGCCCCCGCCCCACTCCGGCCGCTGAATCAGCACCATGTCCCAGTGCACCGCCGACCGGTTCCCGTTATCGCATTCCTCATAAGCCTGGCCCGGTGTGAGGTGCAGCGACCCGGCGATCTTTTCATCGAACAAAATGTCGCACATCGGATTGAGGATGTAAGGATTGAATCCCAGCGAGAACTCGCCAGTGTACCGAGCGCCGGGATCCGTGTCGAGAATCTGATTGAGCCGCTTCGTATTATTCGCGGTGGCCTTCACCACTTTGCCCTCCTTGAATTCCAGATACACGTTCTCGAACTTGCTCCCCGAGTACAGCGTCGGAGTGTTGAATTGGATGTGGCCGTCGATGGAATTCTTTACCGGGCAGGAAAAAACTTCGCCGTCGGGAATATTGCGGTCGCCGCGGCACATCTTGGCGCCGATACCCTTGATGCTGAATTTCAAATCCGTCCCTGGCGCCACGATATGGACGCGGTCGGTGCGCTTAAGGCGGGCTTCGAGCGGAGCCATCGCGCGCGCCATCTTGCGATAGTCCATCGTGCAAACGTCGAAATACAAATCTTCGAAGGCCTCGGTGCTCATGCCGGCGGCCTGGGCCATGCTGGGGCTCGGCCAGCGCAACACGCACCAGCGGGTCTTGTTGACCCGGTAATTCAATACGGGCCGGGTGATGCGCGAATAGAGGGCCATGCGTTCGCTGGGCACATCAGCGTTCTCGTTGGCGTTGTGGCTGCCGCGCACCGCGATGTAGGCCTGTACCTTCTTCATCCGGAACAACTCGAGCTCCCGTTCCAGCGTGGCGTGCGCTTCATCCGTTCCGCGCAGCAACTCCCGATTCAGTCGCGTGTGGCGAACGGCGATAATCGGCGTGGCTCCGGCGGCGCGGGCGCCGCGCACCAGCGCAACGCCGAACTCGTCCGGCACATCGATCAGGTCGAGCAGGACGTGATCGCCTTTCTTGAGTGCGGTGGAATACTCGACCAAAAGTTTAGCCAGCCGGGTGTAGCGCGGGTCGGTCATAAGCCTGAAAACTAGCCAAACACCGCGATTTGTCGAGGGATGAAACGGCCGCTGCCGTACACTGAATACTGAACTCGCTAAGGCGTGGCCTCCGCCGCACCTTCGCTCTCGGCTCCTTCGGCCGCTGCAGCCGCCTCGGCGGCCGCCGCTTCGGCGGTCGCCTGCTCCGCGGCTTCGAGATTGGCGTAATAAACACCCAGATTATGCTGGGCGGTCTTGTCCCCCGCCCGGGCCGCGCGGCAGAACCATTTCACTGCCTCCCGCAGATTTTGCGGCACGCCACGCCCGGTTTCATAGCACAGGCCCAGATTGCACTGCGCCGGCGCGACTTCCTGCTCGGCCGAGAGCCGATACCATTTCACCGCCTCTTCAAAATTCTGCGGCACGACTTGGCCGGTCTCGTAAAAGACTCCCAGGTTGAACTGCGCCTGCGGCTCACCCTGTTCGGCGGCGGCGTGATACCATTTAACGGCTTCGGCATAGTTTTGCGTTACCCCCTGGCCGGTTTCATACAGCACGCCCAGGTTGAACTGCGCCGCCGGGTCACCTTGTTCGGCCGCTTCCCGGAACCATTTGGCGGCCTGGCCGTACTCCTGCGGCACACCCAGGCCGGTCTGATAACAAAAGCCTAAATAACATAGGGCCGCAGAGTCATTTTGGTCAGCGGCGCGGCGAAACCACTTCACTGCTTCCTTGTAGTCCTGCTTCAGTCCCTGGCCGGTCTGATAACAAATGCCGAGCGCACATTGCGCCGCGGCATCGCCTTCCTCGGCGGCGCGGCGCAGCTCTTCCATAGTTTGCCAGGTACGACGGTTGGCCTGCATGCGACGTTGTCTCTCGCCGCAGCCCCAGCCAATGGGCTGGGGCCCGGCGCTAGCCCCTAGTTTAGCGGGAAACCATGGCGTTTCAAGAGCCATTCAGCGCCCGCAATTGGCATAGGGGCGTGCTGACACAATGAGATTCGCGTTTTCTTGCGTAGCCGTGAAATGCGCGCTGGAGCTCCGCTAGTTCCAGCATTGTCCACGGTCTGCGTTTCGGGTAATGTCAGAGCGGTACGAAAGAATGTAAGAATTCATGCCATTGACTCACCCGTATTTCGATTTGCTGGTATTGCCGCTGTTGATTTTTTGTCTGCGCATCTGCGATATGACGCTGGACACGCTGCGCATTATCTTCATGACCAAGGGGCTCAAGCGCCTGGCGCCCATCATTGGATTCTTTGAAATCCTGATCTGGATTTTCGCCATCACCCGCATCATGCAACACCTCAATAGCTGGGTGTGCTATGTGGCATACGCCGGCGGGTTCGCGACGGGAAATTATGTCGGCATGCTGGTGGATGAAAAGCTGGCGATCGGCCATGAATCCATCCGGGTAATCACCCGGATCGATGCAACAGATTTGACCAGCGCTTTAAGAGATGACGGCTATGGCGTGACCACCGTTAAAGCCAGCGGCATGCAAGGCGACGTGGGCATTCTTTACATCGTCGTCAACCGGAAGAATCAGAAGCGCGCGATTCAGATCATCCGGCAATATAATCCTAACGCCTTCATCACGATTCAAAACATTCAGTATGTCAACCGGCCTGACGACAGCGGTGTCCTTGAGGAGTCAACCGGTTCGAGGTTGCTCGATTCCGAGCGCGAATCTGTTCACAAAGATTAGGCCCCCGTGAACGCTCGCCGCGCATGCGCTTAAATCCGGCGGCTCATTTCTGCTGAAGCCGGCGGCTTTCGGGAGCAGGATTAGCGTGGCGCGCGCGTTTTGCGGCCAAGGCGTTCTTGAGTTTGTTTAGCGGCAGGGTATTGACGACGTCTTCCCTGGTCAGCCCGGCTTTGCGCGCGATACCGGCGCCCAGGCGAAGGAATGCCGCGTGTTCCAGCCTGTGGGCATCGCAATTGATGACGCACTTGACCCCTTTGGATTTGGCGTAGGGCCAAAGCCGCCAGTCCATCTCGAGCCGGTTGGGGCTGGCGTTGAGTTCGATCCAGGTGCTAGACGCCGCGCAGGCCTCAATGACGGCGCGCTGGTCCACCTTGTAGGGTTCCCGCTCCAACAGCAGCCGGCCGGTCAGATGCCCCAGGATGTGCACGCAAGGATGCTGCGCGGCGCGGATGAAGCGCTGCGTCGTTTCAGCCTCGGTTTGACTGAAGCTCTGATGAATGCTGGCGATAACCACATCGAGTTCCGCCAATAGCTCATCGGGAAAATCCAGTGTACCGTCTCGCAAAATGTCCACTTCGCTCCCGGCGAGCAGCCGGAAGTCGCTCCCCTCGGCGGCCAGCGCGTCGTTAATCTGGCGGATTTCCTTGAGCTGCCGGCGCACGCGCGCCGCATCCAGCCCGTTGGCTTGCACAGAGGACTTTGAGTGGTCGGTGACACCCCAGTAGGCCAATCCTGATTCGCGTATGTCGCGCGCGATCTGCTCCGGCCGTTGGTGGCCGTCGCTCCACGTTGAATGGTTGTGCAGCGAGCCTTTCAGATCCGTCCACTCGATCAGCCGCGGGATGAGACCATGTTCTGCCTGCGCGAACTCGCCCATATCCTCCCGCATTTCCGGTGGAATGCCTCGCAACCCGACCGCTTCGAAGATTTCCTCTTCGGTCTGGCAGCGCAGCAGCAGTTTGGGATCGCGCGTCTCCACTTTCGACCGGAACAAGCCGTATTCATTCAGACGCAGGCCGCGTTCAATCGCGCGGTGGCGCATGACGATGTTGTGCTCTTTGCTGCCGGTGAAATACATCAAGGCAAATGGATACTCGGCGTCGCTGACGACCCGCAGGTCGGCCTGCAAGCCGCCGCCGAGCAGCACGCTGGCCTTGGTTTCGCCTTTGGCCATGACCTGAACCACCTCGGGTTGGCCGGCGAAAAAATCCAGAACTTCGCCGGGCCGCTTCGAGGATGCCAGCAGGTCGATGTCGCCAATCACCTCGCGGTGCCGGCGCAGGCTGCCGGCGGCGCTGCAGCGGATGACGTGCGGATGCGCGCGCAAAGCCTCCAGAAGCGATTCGGCCACCGGGAGCGCTTCGCTAATCAGGTGGCGCGAGGCATACGCACGGCGCCGAGTGATCCCCTCGCAGATATTCGTTGCGGTCTTTTCGCCGAAGCCCCTCAAGCCGGCCACCCGTCCATCCCGGCAAGCGGCTTCGAGTTGCTCGATGGTTTTAATCCCCAACTCTTCGTGCAAGGCTTTGATCTTCTTCGGACCCAATCCGGGTATATCCAACATTGCGACCAGGCCCGGCGGGGTAGCAGCCTTCAGCTCTTCGTAGTAAGCCAGTTTGCCGGTGTCGAGCAGCTCCCGAATTTTCTTTTGAATGGATTCACCGATGCCTTTGATCTCGGCCACGCGCTGTTGGCCCACCAACTCTTCGAGCGGCTCCGCTAACCCCTCCAGCGCGCGCGCGGCGTTCTGGTAGGCGCGGGATTTGAATGGGTTCTCCCCCTTCAGGTCCAGCAACACCGCGATTTTGCCGAAAATATCCGCGATTTGCTCTTTATCCATGTTGCATCAGTGACTTGCCCAGGAATGTAAAAACTCCCTTACTCCACAATTTCCAACACCGCGCCGTGCGCCGATTTGGGTTCCGTGAGCGCGCCGATCCGCGAGTCGAGCGTCGCCAGCCTGCCGCCGGAGCGGATGGCCAGCCCGAGCAGGTAGGCATCAGTGACTTGTTGATGGCCCAGCAAACGCACGCCGGCAAACACCACCGCTTCCGCCACCGGCAATTCGTCCGGCCAGAACTGGTGCTCTTTGGACGTAGTGTTGGCGCGTAGCAGCTCAAGGGCTTCGCGAGGCCGGACGGCGTCGCGCGAAAAAGCGGGATTGGAAACAATGCGAACAAAGCCCGCTTCCGTCAGCGGGCAGGTGGCCCAGCCTTTGCCCCGATGACGGGTGAACCATTTCACCGCCAGGTGATGATGTTCGTGGGCCGGCCACAGCAGCGCGATCAGCAGGTTGGTGTCCAGGAGATAGCCTTTCATGCGCCTTCGGTTTCCAACCGTCGCACTTCCTTGGTGGTCACAGGTGGCGAATCGTCCGGCAGCTTGAAGACCACCAGGCCGCTCCGCTCCTGCGACAGCGTCGGGGCGTTGAGGCCGCGGCGCGCCAAATCGGAAATCGCCTTGCCTAGCGACATGCCCCGGGCCTTGGCCTGGCGGGCGGCGAGTTCCAGCACGTCATCATCCAGCGTCAGCGTGGTTCTCATGAAGGCATGATGCCACTTTTACGAAACGATGTCAATGGCGACCCTCGCGCATCAAATGTCGCATTTGATGCATCTTCAGAGGAATAACAGGAACACTGACAACTTGGCATCCGCAGCTTATATTCCTGGGCCGTGCCTCGATTCAAACAAATTCCCTGTGCCCTGACTATTGCCGGGTCGGACAGCGGCGGCGGCGCAGGTATTCAGGCTGACTTGATGAGCTTCAGTGCCCTGGGCGTGCACGGTGCCACCGCCATCACCTGTCTCACGGCTCAGAATCCCGCTCGGGTCCTCGGAGTTGAACCAGTCAGTCCGCAAATGGTTTGCCGCCAGCTCGACGCAGTGTTTTCCGAGCTTAACCCCAGAGCGGCCAAGACAGGGATGCTTTTTTCGGCTGCCTGCATCCGGGCAGTAGCGCGGTTCCTGCGGCAACACCCGCTCCCCCTGGTCGTGGACCCGGTTATGGTTTCCACCAGCGGTGCGCGGCTGCTCCAGTCGGACGCATTGCGCGCGCTCGCTGCCGAGTTGCTTCCGCAGGCCACCCTCATCACGCCCAACCTCGCCGAGGCGGAAATGTTAACCGGGGAACGCCTCGGCTCGCCCGAAGATTTGCGCGACGCGGCGCGCACGTTGCAGCAACGCTTCGGCGCCGCGGCCTTGGTTAAAGGCGGACACTTGCGCGGGTGCAATGAGGCCCTGGATATTTTCTATGACGGCAACCAGGAACTCTTATTGCGGGCGCCATTTCTTCGAGGAATCCGCAGTCACGGCACCGGTTGCACCTATTCGGCGGCCATTACGGCGTACCTGGCTAGAGGGTTATCTCTGGCGCAAGCCGTCGTGCGGGCCAAAGAGTTTGTCACCCGCGCCCTGGTTAGCACTCGGAAACTCGGTCGGCACCAGGTCCTGGGCTGGCGCCCCGCGTAACCCCATAGGTTTAGGAGAATCTACGTGCCTGTGGCAGGCTTTTTCGCTATTCAGAAGCATGGGCGAACGGCGTATCCTCCACAACCTCGCGCTCATCGGCTTTATGGGCACCGGTAAGTCCTGTGTCGGCCGGCTCGCTGCCAGTTTGCTCCATTTTGCCTTCCTGGACACCGATCAGGTCATCGAAGCGCAAGCAGGGAAGTCTATAAGCGAGATTTTTAACCACCAGGGCGAACCGGCCTTTCGCGAATGGGAACGGCGCATCGTTGAGGAATTGGCAACCTGCAACAAAACCGTGATCTCCACCGGCGGCGGCCTGCCGGCCGCAACGTCCAACCTGGCGTCGCTCAAGACCCATGCGCTGGTCGTTTGTCTCTGGGCGGGCCCGGAGACCATTTACCAACGCGTGCGCGAGCATACCCATCGGCCGCTGCTGAAGGATGCGGCGCCGTTGGAGAAAATCCGGCTGCTGCTGGCGGTTCGTGAGCCATATTATCGCCAGGCCGATGTGCTCGTGAATACGGAGAGGCGTTCGGTACGCGAGGTGGCGCTGCAAGTCGTCCACCAGTTTCACATGGCGCAAGCGGCGCATGCATGAACGAAACGATTCGGTGCAGGGCACGGGAATTGGGGTTTGACGATTGCCGTATTACCACGGCGGCCGCGCCGGACTCTGCCCCGCATTTCGAGCGCTGGCTCGACGCGGGCCGGCACGGCGAAATGGGCTACCTGCAGCGGAATGCGTCCAAACGTGTCGCGCCGGAGCGGGTCTTGCCGGGCGCCCAAAGCATCATCGTACTGGCGATCAATTATGCGCCCGGCGCGGCAACGGAGCCGGGGCCCGCTCAAGGCAAGGGGCTCATCGCGCGATACGCGCGTTACACCGATTACCATGCTGTGCTTGCCGACAAGCTCAAAACTCTGAGCGCATTTGTCGATCAGCTCGGCAGCACCGGCACCCGCTCGCTTTGGTATGTCGATACGGGGCCGGTGCTCGAACGCGACCTGGCTCAGCGCGCCGGATTGGGGTTCATCGGCAAACACACCAACCTTATCAGCCGCCGGCATGGGAACTGGATTTTCCTGTGCGAAATCCTCACCACGTTGCGCTTGCCGCCGGATGCGCCGGAAAAAAACCGGTGCGGCTCCTGCACTCGTTGCCTGACGGCTTGTCCCACCGGCGCGATTACCGCCCCGTTCGAATTGGACGCCCGCCGTTGCATTTCTTACCTGACGATCGAGCTCAAAGGCCCAATTCCTGTGGAATTGCGGCCGTTGCTGGGCAACCGCATCTACGGCTGTGATGATTGCCTGGCGGTGTGTCCCTGGAACAGATTCGCCCGCGAGAGCAGCCTGATGAAAACACAAGCGCGCCCCGACCTGGCTTCGCCCGAGCTGGTCGAACTCCTCGCGCTTGATGATGCCGAATTCCGGCAACGCTTCGCTGGCACGCCGGTTCTGCGGGCCAAACGGCGTGGGTTGCTGCGCAACGTCTGCGTCGCACTGGGCAATACGGCGGATGCGTCCGCCTTGCCTGCGCTGGAACGCGCCGCGCAGGATCCGGAGCCTCTGATTGCCGAGCACGCCGCGTGGGCCACTGGGGAGATCGAGCGTAGAGCGTAGAGCGGGGAGCGTGTGGGGAGCGTGTATTGATGCGAAAATCCTGTTGCAATTTGGTCCGGCAAACGGCATTTTCTGCTGCCACAGGTCGGGGCGTAGCGTAGCCTGGCTAGCGCGCTTGTTTCGGGTACAAGAGGTCGTGAGTTCGAATCTCACCGCCCCGACCATTCCTTCAATGCTGCCCCAAACAAGTCAACCGAATCGTCCGCCCCGCGAAGCTGCCGCCGCGTCGCTCCTCGTTCGCCTGGAATCCATCCTTGAACGCCTGAATCTGGCCGCTTGTTTTCCGACCCAGCAGCCACTGGAAATTGAACTGGGCAGCGGCGATGGCTCGTTTCTCATCGAGTATGCCCGCCGCAATCCCGGCCGCAATTTCATCGGCGTCGAGCGGTTGCTGGGGCGCGTGCGAAAACTGGACCGCAAAGCGCAACGAGCCGGGCTTCGCAATGTGCGCGCGGTGCGGCTCGAGTCCTCTTATTTCCTCCGGTACCTGCTGCCCGAGCATTCCGCGGCGGCGTTGCACATTTATTTCCCTGATCCGTGGCCTAAGCGCAAACACCGCCGTCATCGGCTCATCAACGACGCTTTCCCCGGGCTGGCTGTGCAAGCCCTGGCCCCCGGCGGAACGGTTTTCCTGCGGACTGATGACACGGATTATTTCGAACAAATGCGCGCTGTGTTTGTGGCCCACTCGGCTTTCGAACCTGTCGTCACGCCGGAAACCTTGGCGGCATTGACGACCGATTTCGAACGCGAATTCCAGGCGCGAGGCATCTCAACCATGAGCGCCGCCTATCAGCTAAAGCCGTGAACCGTACTTAAATATCAATCACCGGCCCATCGTCGCGGTCTGAACCGCGGGGGCCTCGGGGCGGGGGTGGTCCCCGTCGAATGCGGAACCGGGCTTGGCCCGCGCCGGTCAGAATATTGAGCACCAGGGAAACGAAACTGATAACCAGCGCGCCCCAGAACGCATGCCAGAAACTGTCCACTGCGAAATGGGGTTGCAGGAGGTTGCCGACGAAATAAAGCAGCAGCGCGTTGATGAAGAGCAGGAACAAACCCAGGCTGAAGACCAACAACGGCAGCGCCAGCACGATCAACACGGGCCGCAGCACGGCGTTCAGGATGCCCAGCACCAGCGAGGCAGCCACCAGGTCCAGCGGCTTTTGATAATGAATCCCCGGCACGATATAAACTGCCACCAGCACGGCCAGCGTGTTGACTAACCAGCTTTGGATAAACTTTCTCATGCCGTGGCGCGCAAAACCGTCGCCTGTCCGATGGGAGACAGCGCAACCGGCTCGCACACTGCGGGTACCAGGCAGAATCGACCCGCTGCCAGGACCACGCTCTGGCTGCCCCAGCGCACTTTCACCTCGCCTTCCACCACGCCCAGAATCTGCATGGTATGGGCAGGCAACGGCACCGCCTTACCGGCGCTTAATTCCATCTGCTCGACGTTGAATAAGGCGTGCTGGACAAGTCGGCGAACGCGGCCCCATTCGGCTTCGGCAAAACCACCGGGCTCCAATCTCGGCTCGAAATCGTTAAAAGCAATGCTGGCGAGGGACTCCGCAATGTGTAGCGGACGCGGTTTGCCGTCCAGCCCCGACCGATTCCAGTCGAAGACGCGATAGGTCGTATCCGAGTTTTGCTGGATTTCGAAAATGACCAGTCCCGCGCCAACCGCATGCACTCGCCCGCTGGGCAGAAACATCGCGTCCCCGGGGCGCACTGGCACGCGGTGAAAGCATTCGGCCACCCTGCCGGCCCGGATTTTTTCCTCGAATTCGGCGCGACTGACACCGTGGCGCAGGCCGACGAAGAGCTCCGCGCCGGGGGCGGCATCAGCGATGAACCACATCTCGGACTTCGGCTCGCCTCGCAGCTCGGCCGCGCGTTCCGGGGGCGGGTGCACCTGCAACGAGAGTTTCTCGCGCGCATCGAGGATTTTCACCAGCAAAGGAAAACGGCCATGGGCGGCGTTGTTGCCGAGCAGTTCCGCCTGATGGTGCTCCATCAACCCGCGGAGGTCCTTCCCGGCCAGTGGCCCGTTGGTAATCACGCTGGCATCGCCGGGGCGATCGCTGATCTCCCACGATTCACCAATCGGCACACCGGCGGGGAGTGCCTTGTGATAAAGCCGCTCCAGTTCGCGCCCGCCCCAAACCCGCTCCTTGAATCGCGGCTCAAATGTGAGTGGATAAAGCATGGCTCGGAAATTTTAACTTTTGCTGTTCGATGCTCGATTGCCTGGCGCGGAGGTGATTGACAATCGACAATTCGTTGGAGCGACAGAGAAGCTCCTCGCTTGCTTTCGGCGCGGTTCAGCCCACGGCCGCCGCGGCGGCCCTGGTGGTGCCGGGGGGCGTGGCTGCGGGCACTTCCGCGGTCGCGGGCTCGGCGAGCGCCGCTTGGGCTTGCGCAGGCTGCTTTTCCAGGTAGTGCCCAAACCGGCGGAATTTTCCGTAGCGTTGTTTGAGGCGCTCTTCGGGCGTCAGCGCGAGTAATTCTTCGAGCACTTTCAGCAGCACGCCGCGCAGGGTCTCGGCCGTCGCGTCGTGGTTCGTATGGGCGCCGCCGAGCGGTTCAGGCACAATTTCATCCACCAGCCCAAGTTCGAGCAGGTGTTTGGCAGTGATCTTCAGCGCCTCAGCCGCTTTGGGCGCCGCCGCGCGGTCCTTCCACAGAATCGCCGCACATCCTTCAGGGCTGATGACCGAATAGTATGCGTTTTCGAGAATAACCACCCGGTCGGCAACGCCGATGCCCAGCGCGCCGCCCGAACCGCCTTCGCCAATCACCGCCGCAATGATCGGCACGTGCAGCAACATCATCTCGCGCAGGTTGACGGCAATCGCCTCGGCGATATGGCGTTCCTCAGCGCCTATGCCGGGATACGCGCCGGCCGTATCAATTAGCGTGATGATTGGGAGCGAAAACTTGTCCGCCAGTTTCATCAGGCGCAGTGCTTTGCGGTAGCCTTCGGGGTGGGCGGACCCGAAGTTTCGCAGAATATTTTCCTTGGTGTCCCTGCCCTTTTGCGTGCCCATAACCATCACCTTGTGCGGACCGAGGCAGGCGAAGCCGCCCACCACCGCACGGTCTTCGGCAAACAGCCGGTCGCCGTGCAGTTCGGAAAAATCCGTGAATGCCGACTGGAAATAATCGAGTGCAAACGGGCGCTTGGGATGGCGGGCGATCTTGATGCGGTCCCACGCGCTCAGGTTGAGGAAAATCTGGCGTTTGGTTTCTTCGAGCTTTTTCTCGATCAGCGCGACTTCTTCTTCAAAGCTGATGCCAAGGGAATGGGTTTCCGGATGCTTCTTCAGCTTCTCGAGGTGCTCCTGCAATTCGGCCACGGGCCTCTCGAAATCCAGGTGATGTTTCATCCCACGCAGATTAAAGCCCAATCCGCTCCGAGGCAACCTCGGAACGAGCCATGGCCTTCTCCATCGGGACGGCCTCCTCGAAGTGACCACTTAAACGAACTACCCTGGGTGCCCTGCCGCCGCGGCGCGGCGTGCCGCAATCTTTTCCTCAACGCTTTTGATATAACTGGCGGTGTCCTGCTGCTCGACGAGTTTCTGGTGATTGCTAATCAGCGCGGCGTGATAATCGGCCGGCGTGATGCTCAGGTCGCAGGCCAGCGCCAGCGCCGCCATCGCCTGTTGGTTGGACGACAGCGCGGCCTTGGGCTGCGCAGCGAAAATCATCGCAGGATTGGCGGCGCCGGCAACGGCCGAATCAAGTGCCGGCGCCGGCAGGGCCGTCGGCGCGTCGGCGCGAGCGATTGCCTGGTTCAGGGCCACCTCGAGAGTATTGGCCGCGGCATCCCGTTTGGTCAGCGGCGGCAGCCCAAAGAGCTTCTCCACCGTCGCCAGCACCGACGTGTGGTCAAAAATCGCTGAAGGGTCCTTGGGGTCATTACCGATAATCGTGCCTTTGGCTGTGTAGGCGGAAACGACAATGCCGGGCACGCGAACACCCAAATGATCGAAGAGGAACGGGTAATTCGGGTTGGCGTACTTGCTCGCATCGCCGGGCGGGACAGTTGTTGACGGCGGTTGATGATCGTAGAAGCCGCCGTGCTCATCGAACGTAATCACCAGCATCGTGTCGGCCCAATATGACGAGTTCCGGAGCGCCTCGTACACCTGTTTCACCAATAATTCCCCGTGCCGGATGTCATTGAGCGGGTGCATCGAGTTGCCCGCCAGGTAATTGTTCCCGGTGTCGTAACGAGGCTCAATAAAACTGTAATCGGGCAACCCGCCGCTCCCGACGTCATCAAAAAAGTCGTCGATATCCTGAAAGTGGTCGGTGAGCGGATCGATGAATTCGCCCCGCAGGCCGGTCAACCCGGCGGTCTGCGGCAATCCGTCGTGGTAAATACACCAGTTTTTCCCCGCGGCATCCAGACGTTCATAAATTGTCCCGTTCTCGAAAGAGAACCCGGTTACAATCTGCGCGGATGACGGGCTGTCGGTAAGTCCTCCAGAGGTGGCGGCATGAATGAAAAAACGGTTCGGCCACGTGGGCCCCGGCAGCGAAGAATGCCAGAAGTTGAATAACGCAAACTCGCCGGCCAACGCCGACAGCACAGGCAACTGGTCCGGCTGAAAGCAGTCCATCACGAAGTTCTCGTCGCCGCTGAAATCCACCGCTTCAACGGCGCTGGCAATGAAGCCCGTCATAGGGGCTGGGTCGCTCGGCAGGTTGGCCAGCGGCGGCAGGGCCGGTGCGGTACCTTTTAGCGGCCCGTAAAGTTGCACCTGCACGTCATAGTATTCGTGCGCCGGGTCAAACGTCATCACGAACGACGACGCGCGGCGAACCATCACCTGCGGCGAGCCAGGCGCATTGGGCTCCTTTTGGTTGAACTCGGCGCCGGTCAGGCCGGCCACCTGTGGATTGCCGGCTTTAAGGAAGCCGAACAAGTGATCGAATGAACGGTTTTCCAACATCAGAATTACAAACCGTTTTATTCCCTGGAATTTTGCCAAAACGGCGGGATCAGGTGGCATAAACAATAACGCTCTTAATGCAGCATCGCTGGGAACCTTGCAGTTAGATAGCGCCGACCCGAGGCGGATGCAAATGATTTTGCCCCCAAACCCTGTGGGCGATTGTGCCCTTGCCCAAGCTAATTTTGGCACGGAATTAGCTATTTCTGCCCCTGATTCATCTGAATCCTTCAGCTTATGCCATTGCTCGATACACTGCTTCAAGCTACGGCGACCACGCCGGTTTGCCCGCGTTGCAAACGGCCAATCCCCAGCGAAGACGTCAACGTGGCGACCGATGTCGCTTTCTGCCGCGCGTGCGATATCACGCACCGGTTATCGGCGCTCGCGACGGGTTCGGTCGTCGATGAAAATGTGGATTTAAGCCGGCCGCCCGGCGGCGCGTGGTTCGAGCGGACAGGTGATGGTGTCGTGCTCGGGGCAACTCACCGGGCTCTGGGCCAGGCGTTCGGCTTGCTTTTTTTCAGCCTGTTTTGGAACGGCGTTGTTTCGGTGTTCGTTCTGATGGCCACCGCCGCCACGCTGCATCATTTGGGCATACCCCTCCCGCACTGGTTTCCCATGTCTAAGGGCACGGCGGTGCCGCTGCCGCTGACCATTTTTCTGTGGTTGTTCCTGACACCTTTCATCGCCGTGGGGTTGGTGGTGCTGGCGACCTTCCTCAGCGCGCTGGCGGGACGGACGGAACTGCGCATTCAACGAGATGAAGTGACGCTGTTTACAGGCGTCGGCCCGGTTGGGTTCCGCAAGCGATTCGCCACGACTGCCGTGCGCGACGTGCGCCTTCAGGAGCAGTCCTGGCGCGACAATCGTGGGACGGCCCGGCAGCAGAAGTCGATTGTTATCGACACCGATGCAAAGCCGGTCACCTTTGGCACGATGTTGAGTGAACCGCGCCGCCGGTTTATCGCCGCCGCGGCGAAAAAGGAACTGGTGCGAAGCTGACCGGTGGGCCTGGCGAACCATCGTTCCTTGATTCGGAGTTAATGGGGGTGGGTAGCCGCCGAGCCCATTCCGACTCTCGGCACCGAAGGTCAGTCGTTCAGCCCTTAGGGAGCGCGTGTGCGGGAAGGCTGCTGGTTCGTCGTGAGGGATTTCTTCAGGCTCTGCAGCAACTCGTCGGCGTTTCTTGCTTCAGCGGGGGAAACCATTGACTGATACCTGCCAAGGGCGGCGATGGCGGCGGCGAATTCGTGGTTGAGGGAGCGCACCAGCGCGAGGTTGAAGTGAACGTTGGGAAAAGAAGGATCCAACTCGGCGGCGATTTCGTAATGGATTTGCGCCAGGCGAAAATCGTTCACCTCGAAATACATGTTGCCCAGGTTGTAGTGAGCTTCCAGGTGGCGCGGGTCTTGTTTGAGGGAGTTGGTGAAGCAATCGAAGGCTTTGGCCGTCTGCCCGCGTTGTGATTCGATAATGCCGAGATTGCAGTAGGCATCGGCGATGCAATCCTGCTCGGCGATAGCTTTCTGATAAAGGTCGATGGCCTGGAGCTCACCGCGCTCGTCCATGAGCAACGCGTGCTCGAAATGGCTCAAACCCGTTTCGAGGCGCAGGACCTGCGCGGTCGGGCTGGGGAACAGGTGCAGTTGAGCCGGGTTCTCATTGCGGACGCGTTTGGGAACTCGCTTGTAGCCGAACTTCGACGCGCGAACAGGAAATTTCAGGATCTGTCCCATTCGAGGCAGTCTGCGGGCAACGGCGTTAAAGTTCCAGCGTTTCCGGCATTAGGCGGCGGCCTGTTTCTTTTGCCTGGCGGGCTTTGCCTCGACAGCGTCCTTCTTTGCGCCCTTGGCTTTTTCCATCGGCTTCTTCTGGGCCTTGGTCTTCTCGATGCTCTGGCGCAGCGCGGCCATGATATCGACAACCGGCTGCTCTTCCTCCGGAACCGAGACGACTTGTTTGCCGGCGATCTTAGTCTCGATCATCTCGCGCAGCGCGTCACGATAGCGGTCCTTGAGGTCGAGGTCCGATAGCCGCGAGCTCATCGACTCCACCAGGCTGAGCGAGAGTTTCAATTCGTCTTTACTGGCTTCAAACAGTTCGAGTTGGGGGACGTCGGCGGTTTTGCGCAGTTCCTGCGGGTTGCGTAGTTTGTACAGAACCAGCGCGTTCTCCAATGGCCCGATGAGGACCAGTTCCTCGCGGTCACGCAAAACGACTTTGCCAATGCCCACCTTGCCGCTCGCCTTCAACGTTTGCGTCAGCAGCGAATATGTTTTGGTTCCCACCACTCCGTCGGGACCGGCGAAATACGGCGCGTCGTAGAGCGTCGGATGGACTTCTGCGGCGTCGATGAAGCCTTCGATTTCGATCACCTTCGTGCTCTTAAGCTTAATCTTCGCCAGGTCATCCGGGGAGACGATGACGTACTGCTCCGGCTCAAATTCGAACCCCTTGACGATGTCCTCGCTGGCGAGGACCTTGCCGCACTTCTTGCATTTTTTGTCGTAGCCGACCGGGCCGTTATCTTCTTTGTGGAGTTGGTTGAAGCGGATGGCTTCCTGGGTATCCACTGCGTTGTAAATGCGGATAGGGATGGTGACGAGGGAGAAGCGGATGTGGCCTTTCCAGATTGAGCGCATCATGAGGTGTTGGATCGTTGAGGGTGGATGGTTATGGGTTCAAGTCGGGCCGCAATCTGACGAACACCGGTTCGCGCAGCATCCCGTCTTTTGTCATTGATGCAAATTGGACTTCGCACATCAGCTTCGGTTCAACCCATACCGCGCTCGCGATGGGGAACGGTATCTTAGTAGCTGATCTACTGGTCTTTGTCAAATTTGCGAGTGCGCCCGCGACCGTGCTCAGGGTCTCGTCACTGAACCCGGTGCCCACCTTCCCCAGGTACTTGAACCCGCCGGGGGCGGCTTGTGCCAGGTGCAGCGCGCCGAAACCGGCTTGCCGGCCGCCTTTACCCGGGGTGTAGCCGATGATGACGCATTCGATGGTTCGGCGGGTTTTGATTTTCAGCCAGGAATCGCTCCGCTTACCGGGTAGGTAAGTGCTTTGGGTTCGCTTAGCCATAATCCCTTCCAGGCCCATCTCGCGAACTGCGTTCAAGAGGGGGGCGCCGTCCTCGAAGGCTTCACTAACCCGAAAGGCGCTGCCGGACTTGACCGCGTCGGCGAGCCATTCGCGCCGCCGGGCCAGTGGCTCGTTGACGATCGGCCGGCCATCGAGGTAGAGGCAATCGAACAGGTAGCAGACCGCGGGGTATTTGGCGCGGGCGCGTTCGACGGCAGCCGTGCTGGTTTGCTGCATTCGGGAGATCACATTGCTAAAATTGGGCTTGCCGTCGGGTTCCAGGCAGACGAGTTCGCCGTCGAAAACCGCCGACGTCGCGCGGAAGGACACCTCCGGCGTGAGCAGCTCGGGGAAATTTTTCGTCAGATCGATTCCCCTGCGCCCGCGGATTTTGATCTCGCCTTCATCCAGTGAAAGGATCACTCGGATGCCGTCCCATTTCACCTCGTAGAGAAACTCCGGCGAGTCAGGCGGTTTGTCGGCGGACTCGGCGAGCATAGGCTCGATTGCCGAACGGAGCCAATCGAGCTGCGGCGCGTCAACGCGTTCGAGCAACCACTGGTTGTCTTTCGTGTGATGGATGCGGTACTCGCCGTTGAGTTCGGGGGAATGGAGACGAAAATAAAAGCCGTCCTTCTTCTGCCGGGTGATTTCGTGGCGGCCCTGGGCGAACTTCCACATTGTGCCGCCGCCGTATTCGCCCTTGGGGATGACACCTTCAAAGTGGACGTACTCGAGCGGGTGATCCTCGACATTAACCGCCAGGCGCATGATGCCGGGCCGCGGGGGCAAGCCCTTCGGTACCGCCCAGGAGCGCAGGACCCCGGCGTGCTCCAGCCGCAAATCGTAGTGGAGCCGCGAAGCGTGGTGCCGATGAACGACAAATGCGCTGCCGCCCTCGGTGAGGGGCGCTGGTTGCGGCTCCGGTGTTTGGGTGAAGGTTCTTTTTCCGGCGTACTTCTGGAGTTGTTCGGGGGTCTTGCGGGTCCTGGAAGGCGCGAGGGGTTGCTTTAAAGCGGGAGCCGGTTTCCTTTGGGTGTGCAGCGCGGTTGCGTAACCGGAGATGGCTTCCCAGGGATCAGCACTCGCGGCGAGCCGGGCCGGGACAGTGTGCAGGTTGAAGGCTTTAGGGGATGCCAGTGATTCCAGTTCCTCCCAATGAAGCGGCGTCGAAACCGGCGCGCCGGGAAGTCCGCGCAAGCTGTAGGCGGCGATGATGGTCTGTGATTGCCGATTGCGATAGATGTCCAGCAGCACCTTGCCCTGGCGGGAGTCCTTCTTGATCTGGAGGGTCAAGGCGGAGGGATGTGAATCGACAAAAGGCTGAGCGAGCGCCCTGGCGGCTTCGAACACAGTTTGGAAATCCCATTTCGGCTCGATGGGCGTGAGGATGTGCAGGCCCTTGCGACCGGTGGTTTTCACAAAAGGATGGTAACCGAAGCTCTCGAGATGCAGCCTGAGTGCGAGCCCGAGTTGAGCGACGTCCGGAAATTTGTAATTCTCCGGCGGGTCCAGATCGTAAACGATGTAATCCGGCTTATCAAAATGCGGAGCCCGTGAATGCATCTGGTGCAGCTCGAGGCACGCGAGGTTCGCCAGCCAGGCCAGCGACGCAGGTTCGCTTGCGATGACGTAATCCTTTTTTTCCTCACCCAGGCTTACGTGTTCGAGCCAGTCCGGCGCCCAGTCCGGCCGGTTTTTCTGGAAGAACGGGGTGGCGTGGATCCCTTCCGGAAAGCGCAGCAGGGAGAGCGGCCGGCCCTGAAGGTGCGCCAGGATGGTCGGCCCGATTTTAAGGTAGTATTCGAGGACATGCGCCTTGGTGATGTGGTCCTCGGGGTAGAGTTCTTTGGTCAGGTTGGAAAGTTCAATTTGCCTGCGGCCGACCTGGGCGATCTGGGAGGTGCGGGAGGGCATAGGGGGCGTGCAGCGTGGGAGCATTAAAGGGACTTGCGGGGCACACTTTCGATCCAGGTTTTCATTGCGTCCAACATTTCGGCGCGAATATCGGAATCCTTGCGGCCCGTGCGTGCCGGAACGTGGAACGAATGATCGGCGCCGGGAAAGAGCTTAAGGGTTGCGCGCGCACCGAGTTGCCCGACGACGGACTGCAGGAGGCACAACTCGGCGAATTCGTCTCGGTCCCCTTGCAGGAACAGCATGGGAATTCTGACGTTGAACAGATGTTGCGCGCGTTCTTCAGACGGCCGGCCGGGTGGATGCAGCGGAAATCCGAGAAAGACCAGGCCACGAACCCCTGGCAGTGGGGATTCAGCTTGTGCTTGGGACGTCATCCGCCCACCGAAGGACTTACCTCCTGCGAATAGGGGCATGCCTGGGACAAGTGATGAGGCCTGGCGTACCGCGGCGCGGACGGCGGCATGGGCAAGCTTCGGAGGATCCGGGCGCTTCGAGCGCGCTTCCATGTAGAGGAATTGATAGCGCAACGTGCTGAGCTGGCGTTCGAGAAGTCCCTGCGCGATGTCCGCCAGGAACGGGTGTCGCATCCCGGCCCCGGCACCATGGGCCAGAACGTAGCAGGCGACCGGACGCGGTGCCTTTTGGAGCAGGCCGGAGACTTGCTGCGCATCATTGATCGTTATCACAACCGATTCTGGCCCGGCTGCGGCCGCGGTGATTTCGTTATGCGACGTGCTCACAAATCTGTATGGAGAACAACGGCCGCAGACGCAAAAAGACGGTCCTTGAACGACAGCGTGGCTTCCATGGGAGCACCATGCCAAGTCACCATTGCCGAGGCAACCCTGATTCAGCGGCCTTCCACGGGATGAGCTAAGGAAGCGCTCCCAACCGGGGATAATTCCTTCGTCGTTTGATTTTTCGCGCAACCGTGTTCAGTCTTGCCGCTGCAAAGCCGCCTGGTGCCACCTGCGATTGACCTCAGCCGCTAACCGAATCATGTAAGACCGCGGATTGTCGAAAGTCACGCTCCACTGTGGGCTCTGGCTCGGAAGGTCAAAAACCCAAAAGGCTGCCAGGTCCACCTGCGCCTGCTCCATGGCTGTCAAAAGCTCTTCGAATTTTGCCCTCGTCTCTGCTTCATTTTGGCCCTGGGAGGCCAGGCCGAATTCGCCAACAATTACGGGACGCTTCATCTCCTGCGACAATGTCCGCACAGCGCGCAAATATTCACGATTGTCTTTAGCCCAGGCCGCTACCTCCTGTGTTACCGGGTGGTCGGCGTAAAGGTGAATCGCAATCGTGTCCAACGGTGGCGGATTGTCCCGGCGAAGAATTTCAAGGGTCTGGTCCTGGCTATCCGGCCGCCAGCTCTTCTCCGCCGTATTGTGCCAGGCGCTAGCTCGAGGATGAGAATGTCCGGCAATCAGCAAGCGGTGAGGGTCATGCCGGCGGACCTCCCTGGCAAACTCTCGTAACATCGACACCATTATAACCGAAGTCAGGTCGTCGTGCTCGGTTCCGCCCGGCTTCCGGAATTGAGCTGCGTTTGGCAAATCAACCTGGAGATTCGGTTCGTTGCCAAACTCCCAGGCCCACAAGCCTGGCGAGAGCTTGTAGCGCTCGACGATGGCGCCCACGATTTGGCGCATCAGGGCACAGGTTTTACTGTGCGGATTGCCCCATTGCTCACGAGGCTCTTTGCTGAGCTCCGGGAAACTCTCGAACCTCCAAAAGAAAGAGGGGATGAGCCCGACTTTGGCTCGTTCGGCTTCCTGCACGACCACATCCAGCCGGCGGAAAAACTCGTTCCGGTTATCGAGAAAGAGCCTCCAATCCGCGTTGTCGTAAGCCACCGCAAACCGCACAAATGGAATACCCGCCCGGCCAAGCTGGTCGAGACCTTCAAGGCTCGTGTGGTTTGTTGGTTCGTGCAGAACTCGCAGGAACAGCTCGAAGTAGTTGGCACCCACGCCTCGATATGGCCGTCCCTGATAAAAGACAACACCATTGGTCTGCCAAAGCCCGGGAATCCGGCCATCAATGACGGCAGCGCCATAAGGTTCAGCTCCCTTCGCCGCGATAGCTGCCACGAGAAAAAGACAGGCAACCACACGATTTCTGACATTCATTTGCGCCTGGTGTGTTTTTCAGCGATCACCTGTGGTCCCTGCATCTTCCGAACAGTCTGCAGTAAATCCTGCTTCAATTCAATCGGATCGCGGACGCGCGGCGTCACGGAACGGAAACCGCCTCCAGACTATACGGTCAGAGCGCAAAAAGAACTCTCTGCGTGTCTCCGCGTCCTCTGCTTCGCTGCGATTTGGTCTCCGTTTCTTTGCGTTGCCATTTAGTCTCGGATTTGAGCCGCCTCTTTGAGGGAAATCGGTTTGTGCTTCTGGATGTCAATCGCGCTCTGGCGTTGGCGCTCGCTGGGGTTCAAAGCATCAACCAGAGCCATCGTCACATCGACGAGAGCGCCATCCTTGTACCGAGCAAGACCGTCCTGGTCCCACTTTGACACAAGCACGCTCACGCCCGCCTTTTGTTCGAGCGCAGGCAGTTTGTCCTTAATCTGGTCGAGGATATTCGTTACCGGGGCTGTGCTGAATCCCTGCAAGTGCAGCAGCCGTTGGCGCGCCGCACCCTCCGCTTGCAGTTCGGCAACCCGCTGCTGATCGCCTGAAGCCTTCGCCTTCGCATGTTCTGCCTTCAGTTCGCTTAGCCACTTGTTGAAGGCCGCCGAGCCGGCGAATGCAACTGCGACCGCTCTAGAATCGTAAATCCCAACTCGAGCTTTGGCTGGCGTCTCTTCCGCAAGACCTGCTTGGGGCAACCCAATGGCCACCACCAGCGTCGAAACGGCGATCAGTGCTGTGATCAATCCGGTGCAATAGCGTTTTGTAATCATAGAGACTCAATTTACCAGTAGCTCTGGTGGAAGCGGTAATTGATATTTAAGAGCGCCCTATCGAATTTCTCAATCCTGGCGCGTAACACCCGATTCATGGTGTCGCGGTTTGCCCGGCCTTGGTTTCAGCCAGTGCGGGCGAGTTCGTTTTCGGCGGAGCAAACCATTCCGCAAGGCTCTGCTGACAATCGAAGCCCCGCTCAATTTGCGGGGGCGCTTGGTTTGCTTCCGCGTTTTCGGGAGAATAACGCCCCAGCATGGCTCGTTCGTACATAACGGTGCCGCGCAGGCCCACCGCTAATTTCATCGTCCGATTCGTGGCCGGGCTGGCCCGAAGAATTTCCTGAGCGGATTCCCATGCCAGATCGCCCAAACTATTCTGCGCTGCCGGCGCAAACCGCCGCAACTCCGGCACATGTACGAGGAAAACACACTGCTCGGGGCGCAAGTCGCAGTAAACTTTGAAAGTGTCATGCAGGTCGATCAGCGGTTTCTCATTGGACTGGGTAAACAGCAGCTTCCGGGCAGCCGACATCACGGCCGCCATCCTCCGGGCCAGCCGCACTGCTTCCTCGGAATTGCCTGACGCCTGCGGGCCGCTTGGTCCGAGGTGGGAAGTTGCGGCGTAAAACTCGCTCCTCGCGGTCGGCGCATGTGGCTGTTGCACGAACCTGGCAAATTGGTAGGCGCGCAAGCCGATGAAACCAACAACGAAAAGCCCCAGCAGCGACCCGGAAAAGATGAGGGCTTTGGAGAGTAAGCTGAGCCGCTGCGGAGCCGGCACTGTGCTTGGGATCACCGCTGGGGCCGCTGCGGCGACTGGGGGAAGGGGCGGCGGCAGACTTCGCGGCAAGGGTGGCGGCTGCACCCGAGCCGCTCCGCAGGCCAGGCAGCGAGCCTGTGACGAGGGGTTATGATTCTTGCACTGCGGACAAATCCACGGCTTGGTGGCCAGGAGAATTTGTTCGCGCGTGCAGCTCAGAACCGCCTCGGGAAGTTGTATCCCACACCGGCCGCATTGCACATATTGGCCCAGCGTCGCCGTGGGAAAAAGCGGGATGAAATAGAGGGTAAAATATCGCGCAACCCTCAACTGCGTATAGGGCGACCGCGCCGCGCATCGCGGACAGAAGAAAGTCCCTGTGCCAATCCACCGTTCCTGTGCTTTCGAGCCCCAAATGATCATAGGTGGTTCCGATTTTGTCGTGTTGCGGTCCCCATTAGCATCTTTGGACATGCTATGATTGTGGATTAAGAAAAGTCAATGCAAAACGCGGAATGGCGGTGTCACCGGCCGGTCCAGAACGGACCAGTGGGTCGGTCCCTCTTCAGCGACCGCTGACACATCCTCCCTTTGGGTGGGGACACTAACTGGCGAGAGAGCCTGCCGGCTGTTCCGTTGCCCGCTCTGCCGGCGCAAGCGCCACAGGCTTGCGATTGTAGGCCATGAAATAGAGCACAGGCACTGCCATGCGGCTGATTAAAAGTGAAGCTATTTCGCCCGCCATCAGCGAAATGGCCAAACCCTGAAAGATCGGATCGGCCAGGATAACGCTCGCCCCGACCACCACCGCCAGGGCCGTCAGCAGCATGGGGCGGAAGCGCACCGCGCCGGCATCCACCACCGCTTCGTCCAGCGGCATGCCTTCGGCCAGCCGTTGTTCGATGAAATCGACCAGGATGATCGAGTTGCGCACCACGATGCCGGCGCCGGCCATAAACCCAATCATCGAGGTGGCCGTGAAGAACGCGCCCATCAACCCGTGGGCCGGCAGAATGCCCACCAACGAGAACGGGATAGCGGCCATGACGACCAGCGGCGTCAGAAACGAGCGGAACCAACCGACCATCAGGATAAAGATCAGCACCAGCACCGCGGCAAACGCCGTGCCCAGGTCGCGAAAGACTTCGATTGTGATGTGCCATTCGCCATCCCATTTCATCGACGGTTGGTTATCCGTGAAGGGCTGAACGGCATTGTAAATCTTCAGCTTCGAGCCGTCGCCGCCGAACTCGCGCGTATCGAGCGCCCCCAGCGCCTTGTTCATCTTGAGAATCGCATAGACCGGACTCTCGACAGCGCCGGCGACATCGCCAATCACATAGGTCACCGGCATCAGGTTTTTGTGATAAATGCTCTTGTCGAGTACGGTCGGCTCGACTTTGACCAGTTCGCGCAGCGGGACTAGCGGTGCCGCAGGGTCGCTGGCCGAACGCACGCGCAGCGCCAGCAAGTCCTCGACACTCGTGCGGTTGGCGCGCGGCAATTGCACCACAATCTGCACATCCTCTTTCTCGCGCGGCGCATGAAGCAAATCGACCGGCGCGCCGTCCACCGCGATTTGCAGCGTTTGCGAAATAGTTTCGGCGCTGATGCCATGCAATGCGGCTTTTTCTTTATCAACGACGAATCGGGCTTTCGGCTGGTCGGCTTCGATATACCAGTCGGTATCCACCACCCCTTTAGTATTGTGGAAGATATCAATCACCTTGTGTGCGAGCGCCAGGCGGCTCGCTTCGTTGGGCCCGTAGATCTCCGCCACCAGCGTCTGCAGCACCGGCGGCCCAGGCGGCACTTCGGCCACCGCAACGCGCGCCCCATAGCGCGCCGCAATGGCCGCGACGCGCGGCCGCACGCGTTTGGCAATGTCGTGGCTTTGGGCTTTTCGTTCGCCCTTAGGCACCAGGTTTATCTGCAGATCAGCGACTTGCGCGCCGCGGCGCATGAAATAATGCCGCACCAGGCCGTTGAAGTTGAACGGAGCCGCCACACCGGCATAGACCTCGTAATCCGTCACTTCCGGTTCGACGCGCACCGCAGCGGCAATGTCCCGCGCGGCCTGCGCAGTCCGTTCCAGCGCGCTGCCTTCGGGCATGTTCAGGATGATCTGGAACTCGCTCTTGTTGTCGAACGGCAGCATCTTGGCCTTCACCCAGCCCAGTCCCATCAAGGCCATCGCCGCCAGGAGCAGGCCCACGATGCCGGCCAGGAAACCATAACGCCACGCCCGATGCGCGATCAGCGGCCCCATAAACCACCGATATATCCTGGTGAAAAAATCCTCCGGATGCTCGAGGTGCGAATGCGTTTGGCCGTCGCCGGGTCGCCCGCCTTCCGTGAGGCTGGAATACTTCTTGCCCCAATGGAGAATGCGAATCGAAGCCCAGGGCGTCACAATAAAAGCAATAGCCAGTGAGAAGAACATTGCCGCGCTCGACCCGATCGGAATCGGTCGCATGTACGGTCCCATCAGGCCGCCCACAAAAGCCATAGGCAGCACTGCGGCGATGACGGCGAAGGTAGCGAGGATGGTTGGGTTGCCAACCTCGTTGACGGCTTCTACCGCGATGTCCGCCCAACCGCGGCCGCAGTTCTGCCGCAAATGGCAATGCCGCACGATGTTTTCGACCACGACGATTGCGTCATCCACCAGGATGCCGATGGAAAAAATCAGCGCAAACAGCGTGATACGATTGAGCGTGTAGCCGTACAGATAGAAAACCAGCAACGTCAACGCGAGGGTCGCGGGGATGGCAATTGCGACGATGGCTGACTCGCGCCAGCCCAGCGTCAGCAGGATGAGCAGCGACACGCCCAGCACCGCAATGCCCATGTGCAGCAAGAGTTCATTGGATTTTTCCGTCGCCGTCGCACCGTAGTTGCGCGTGACGGTGATCTGCACATCATTGGGGATAACCCGCCCTTTGAGCGTATCGATTTTTCTCAGCACCTGGTCGGCCACTGCAATGGCATTGGCCCCGGGCCGTTTGGCAACCGTCAGCGTCACGGCCGGTTGCTCGTCTGCTTGAGTCGAGCGCGCGGCACCCGAGCCGAAGAACACGTATTGCGAAGGTTCCTCCGCGCCATCCTTAAGCTGGGCGACCTCGCGCAGATACACCGGCTTGCCGCCAAACACCCCCACCACCACGTTGCCCAGGTCCCGCGCGTTGGCCACAAACCCGCCGGTCTCAACAATCGTGTCGCGATTGTTCGCCGTGATCGCCCCGGCCACCACCTGGCGATTGGCCTGCGTCAGCATCGGTACAATCTCCGCCTCGCTCAGATTGCGCGACGCCAATCGGACCGGGTCCAGCAGCACGCGCACCTGGCGGCGGGCGCCGCCAATCATCGTGGTCTCGGCCACCAGCGGCACCTGTTTGACCGCATCGTCCACCTCTGCCGTCAGCCGCCGCAAAGTCAGGTGGTCGTACTTCCCGCTATGAAATGTCAACGCCAGGATTGGCACATCATCGATCGACTTGGGCTTAATCAGCGGTGGCGAGACGCCGTGCGGGATTTTGTCGAAATTGGATTGCAGCTTTTGGTTCAGCTTCACCAGGCTGCGCTCGACGTCTTCGCCGACCTTGAACCGCACGATGGCCAGGCTTTCGCCCGGGCTCGACGTCGAGTAGATGTACTCAACACCGGGGATTTCCCACAGCAGCTTTTCCATCGGCCGGGTCGCGCGCTCCTCGACTTCTTTAGCGCTGAACCCCGGCATCGACACCAGCACATCGATCATCGGCACCTTGATTTGCGGCTCTTCTTCCCGCGGCAACATCAGGATGGCGGCGACCCCCAGCAGCACCGAAGTGATAATGATCAATGGCGTGAGCTTGGAATCAATGAACGCGCGGGCGATGCGCCCGGCAAATCCCAGCCCCGAAGATGAAGTTTCGGATTTCACAGGCCGGGAGCGGAAGCTGTGGTCGTGATCGCCTGGCCGTCCACCAATTGGCCGGCGTTGGTCACGACAATCGCATCGCCGGAATCCAAGCCGGACAGAATTTCGATCCCGTCCTTGAGCTGGCGGCCGGTTTTCACCAGGTGCAGCCGCGCGCGCTGGTTCTCGACCGCGAAGATAATTTCCATTTCGCCGCGCTGAACCACCGCCGAGGCGGGCACCCGCAGCGAGGTGGTTTCGCCAACCGGCACTTCCAGGCGCGCGAATTCACCCGACATCAGCGCTGGGTTCTCGGGCAAATCCAGTTTCACACGGAACGTGCGGCTGACCGGGTCGGCGTTTGGCGCCATCTCAGAGACCGTCCCCACCAATTCCGTGCCGCCTTCACCCAGGCGCACGGCCAGGGGCGCGCCGGAATACACTCGAGCGGCGAGAGCTTCCGGGACATCGGCTTCGAGTTGCAGATGTGTGGGATCCTCCAGCTCGAGCAGGGGCTTGCCCGGCACAGCCAGGTCGCCCACATCGGCCGTTTTGCGCGTCACCACGCCCGTAAACGGCGCCTTGATTTCGACGTAATCCAGCAGGGCGCGGGCTTCGGCGACCCCGGCGCGGGCAAGCTGCAGCCGCGACTCGGCCCCGTCGTAGTCGGCCCGCGTGGATGCCTGCTGCTCGTAAAGGGAGGAGACCCGTTTCCAGTCCCGTTCCGCCTGTTGCTGGGTTGCGTCGGCCTGTTCGAGCCGGGCTTTAATTTCAGGCGCATCGAGGCTCGCCAGGAGTTCTCCCGCATTCACTTTCTGGCCCAGCACTGCAGGAAATTTCAGAATACGCCCGCTGGCTTTGGCTTCAACCGTCGCCCGCAACCGCGCGCGCACCGTGCCTACGACTTCCTCGAACGCGGGCACGCTTTGCGTTACGACGGTAAACGTCCGCACCTGGGCGGGAGACGACTCGAGCTGGGTTGGCGCCAGCTCCTGTGGCGTCTTTCGGCATCCGGCGAGGAGTGTTGCGCCGAGCGTGAGTGCGAAAACCCATTTAGGCGCGCGCACCGTTTTGCGAACATCAAGTCGTAGGTTCATCGGCTGGCTGTGTCGGATTGGGAATCAAGTTGAGGAAGGCCGAGCGCTTTGCGCAATGCCGCGACTGCAATCCGCCGGTCGGCCTCGGCCTCGGCCAGGCGCACCCGCGCGCCGAGCAACGCTGTCTCGGCATCCATTAATTGCGTCGCCAACGCCGCGCCCTGCTCGAAGCGGGCGCGCGTCAGGTCGGCGCTTTGCGCCGCCTGGTCCACGGCCTGGCCGGTTACCGCCAACCGCTCGGTTGCGGCACTGAGGTCCAGGCGCGCCCGTTCGGCTTCCAGGCCCAAGGCCAGCCTTAGTTTGTGCTGTTCCTCTTGAGCGGATTCCAAATTGGCGCGGGCCTCACGTACCTTTGCCCGGGTCAGATTGCCGTCCCAAACGTCCCATTGCAGCAGGCCGCCGGCGGTGTAGCTGCCGCCGCCATTATCATACTTCCAGCCATAATCGTAATCGAGGCTGCCGAACGCGCTCAAGCGGGGCAGGTACCCGCTGCGCGCCCCCCGCACCTGCTCTTCGGCCGAACGTTCCCGTTGCCGGGCAGCGGCCAATTCCGGTCGTTTCGAGAAATCCAGCACCGCCGGCACTCGCGGCACCGGCGTGGTGTCCACCACCTCGAGTTCGCCCTGTTCGAGCCCGAGCAGGTTTTGCAGCGCTCGAGTGGCGAGCGCGCAGGCGTTCCGCGCGCGCACCAGGTCCTCGCGGGCCTGAGCGAGCCGCACATCGAGGTCCAGGACATCGGTTTTGAGCGCCGCGCCGCCCTCAAACCGGCGGCTGGCAATCGCGACGTTCGTCTGGTAGGCCGCCACCGATGACTCAGCCGCCCGGATAAATTCCCGCGTCTTGAGCACCGAATAAAACGCGCGGGAGACCTCGAACGCGAGCGCGTTGCGCACCGCCTCATTGTCGTGCCGGGCCGCTTCGGTGTTGGCCCGAGCGGCTTCGCGGCCGGCCTTGTTGCGGCCGCCGGCGTACAGCGGCACCGTGACCAGGCCGCGAGCGTTCAGGTCGTCCACATCCGGCACGTCGTTGAAATTGAGCGACGACGAATAGGCGCGCTGGTTGAGAATGCTCCCAAAGGTCATCATGGGATTGTCCGTGCGGGTATAGCTGGATTGCAACTGCAGCCGCGGCCAATACGCCGCATTGGCTTGTTCCAGGCCGGCCTCGGCGGCTGCGATCCGTGTTCGGGCCAGGCGCGCATCCGGGTTGTGCGCCTGCGCTTGCTCCAAAGCCCGCTCCAAAGTCCAGGGCTGAGCCCCCGCCGCAAACGGGAGAGCCAGTAACGTCCCGAACAGGACTAGAATGCTCCTATGCTGACCCATACTTGAGGTGGCTCACTCGCGACCGCCGCGTAACTAGGTTTTGTTGGACAATTCGCCGGCAGGTTCACGCCCCGTCGCGCAGCACGTGCCCCCCACGCCCGCTTTGCGCAGGATGATTTCCAGCGGACAGAATTTCGTGAACGAGGACTGCAGCAGGTTGAACCCGACAAAGGCGGTAAACCAGAGCCAATTCGGGCTGTGATAATGGGCCAGCAGCAGGCTGATCAGAATGAAGCTGCCGGCAAATCTGCGGATGATCATTTCCATAAGCATTTCCTGCTCACTACTGAGCCGTGAGGCGGCAGAAAGTTACACAAGGGAATCAGCGCAGGCTCAGATGTTCAAACAGCCACGTTTTGGGCCAATCCAGGCAGACAAAATAGGCCATGGTCAGGCCAGCCAGCGCCAGGAGCAACACGGGATTCAGCGCGGGCATGAGCAGCCCAAACCCGGCCAGCAGAGCAGCCACGCCCAGCCCAAACACCGTGCTGGCGACGAGGAAAAAGCTCGGGGGTGACTGCCAAAAATGGCCGCGCTCGCGCAGCAAATACACCGCCCCCTGCGAGCCCAGGATTACCGTGACGAACGTCAAGGTTTGCAGATGCGGCATGTCCAGACGGAGCTCGTAATAACCGAACAGGAACACCCCCAGCGAAAAGACCAGCTTGAGGGCGGCCAACACCGTCGCGGCTACCAGAATGCCCCGCGTATTCCACCGGTTGGGCCGGCGGGCAAATCCCATCCGGTCGGTGGCCAGGGACATGGTAAGGAAATCGTTAAGAAACAGGAACAGCACCATCAGCATCGGCGTGAGCGGCTTGTGCCGGGTGACAAAAAACCCAATCACCAGCAAGGCCATGATCTCGATCTTCTTGAGCAGCATGTTGAGCGTGTAGGTGATAATCCGCTGGAAGACGAGCCGGCTCGTTTCGATCGCCGGCACGACTCCGCCCAGTCCCGGCGTGGTCAACACCATTGCTGCCGCCGCTTTGGCGACATCGGTTGCGTTGGCCACCGCGATCCCGGCTTCTGCCTGGCGCAGTGCCGGGGCGTCATTCACGCCGTCTCCGCTCATCCCGACGACGTCGCCGCGACGTTGAAAGCCGCGGACCAACCGGAACTTATCCTCGGGGAATACACCGGCAAAGACGCTGCAATCGAGCGCGCCGTTGGTAAGGTCGCCATGCAGAGATTCCCCCGGGCAAACCTTCGGCGGGATGCCCACCTGCTCGGCCACATTGCGCGCGGCGATCTCATTATCTCCCGTCACCATCACCGTGCGAACGCCGGCCTCCTGGATAGCCGCCACGACCCGCTTCGAATCCTCGCGGACGGCGTCTTCGAGGCCCAGCAGGCCCACAAGCCGCAACTGCTGGCCGACTTGCTCGGCCACGCCAAGCACGCGTTGCCCACGTGCCACCATCAGAGCGGCCTGAGGTTGCCACACCTCTTCGGGGGCGCCGCCAAGTTGGGCGACCAGCGCGGGGGCGCCCTTCACGTAGCGGCGGGGTCCGTTGTGGTCGCGGTACACTGCTTCGGCCCGCTTGGTTGCCGGGTCAAATGGTTTAAACTCGATGCGCTCTAGATGGCCGTCCTGCCATCCGCGTTGGGTGGCAGCCTGGATGATGGCGCCATCGACCGGGTCCTGCCCCGCGGGGTCGCTGGCCAGCGCGGCCGCCTCCAGCAAATCCGTTTCGGTGAACCCGGCGGCGGTCCACAGGGAATTGACCCGCGCCTCATTGCGAGTCAGCGTGCCGGTTTTATCGCTGCACAGCACGGTCATCGAAGCGATATCATGCAGCGCGCTGAGCCGCGTAATGAGCACGCCACGTTTGGACAGCTCCACCGAACCGAGCGCGGCGGCGAGGGTAAAAGTGGCCGGCAGCGCGACGGGAATCGAAGCCAGCAGGATCGTGAGCAACAGCGGCAGGATGAACCCGAGCGACATCCCAGCGTAGTGCGCGTAGCCCACCACCAGCACCACCATCGCCGCGTTGAGCACGAACAAGTTCTTTACCACCGCCACAATCTCATGCTCCTGCCGGTTCGCCGCCCCCGCGGTGCGCACCAGTTCGGCAGTTTTGCCAAAGAACGTTCGCGCGCCGGTGGCCGTCACTTCACCGGTGGCCTCGCCTGCGCGCACCATCGACCCGGCATGGGCGACCTTGCCTGGCGCAATCGTCACGGCCGCTGACTCGCCCGTCAGGGCCGATTGATCCACGAGCAACGAACCGTCCCCCAGCTTCACGTCCGCCGGCACAATGGTTCCCTGGCGCAGGTGCACCAGGTCGCCCGGCACCAACTCCTCCGCGGCCACATTGGTCCAGGCACCGTCTCTGCGGACGCGCGCCAGCACGCGCAGTTGCTGGCGCAGCAGGGCCAGGGCCTTTTGCGCACGGCTTTCCTGGACCAGGCTCAAGGTAGCGTTCAGGAGCAACAATCCGCCAATAACGGCCGCTTCCAGGTGTTCGCCCAGAAAGAGCTGCAGAATGATCGTCGCTTCCAGCAACCACGGGATCGGCGCCCAAAACCGCTTCACAAAATTCACCAGTGGGTGGGCCTTTTCCTCGATGACCGCATTGGGCCCGAATTCCTTCAGGCGAGCGAGCGCTTGCGCCGACGTCAGACCAGGCTGCCGTTCCGCAGAAGGCGAGGGAATTGCGGAGTCACTACTCTCGTTAGGTGCAATGCCTGGCATGGCCGGGAAGAGGGTTGCGACGGCTAAACCCGGAGAGAAATTGCCGCTTCATGATTCCATTTGCTGCTCTCGGTGAGGGCTCATTGCAACGAAATTAATTTTGGCTTCATCCTGCGTTCATAATCAGGTGCGAGTTTATGAATGTAGTCGCAGACGAACTCCCCTCCGCGTGCCTACTCAAGCGTCGAGCTTCGGTAGCTTTGGGAAAAGAAGCGGCGCGGACGTCCTGCCGGCTGCCGACGACGATTTGGTATGAACAGCACATTTGGTTTTCTCACCCAGCCATCCTATTCCGCAAAGAATATGGCCAAACCGGTTAATTTTTATTGCGATGCTCCAACCGCAAAGGTGGTCTATATCGCAGGCGATTTCAATGCTTGGAATCCGTCGGCACTGCCGATGAAACGGAGAGTAGATGGTTGGTGGTTTGCCCAGGTGCACCTGACCCACGGGCACCATCAGTACCGGTTTGTTGTGGATGGCAAACCTGTGCTGGATCCGCGCGCCGCCGGCGTCGCTCACAACGCCGCGGATGGCGATGCGTCGGTCATTGCTGTCAGTTGAGCGCTGCCATGCTTTCCCCGCTTCCTCAGCAGCCCGGCAGATAAAACGTCTCGCCAATATCCCGCCAGCCGAGCCGTTCCGGTTCGATCGCCGCCTGCAGCCGTTCCATTGGCTCGACTGAGCCTTCGCGGCCCAGCGGAAACGTTTTGAAATGAATCGGCAGAAAATAATTGGCGCGAGCGGCATTGGCCATGCTCAGCGCTTGCTCGGGTGTGCAGTGGGAACAAATCCAGGGTTGATAGGCGCCAATCGGCATCAGCGCCAGGTCGAATGGCCCGTGACTGCGCAACGCGCGAAATGAATCCGTCAGGGCAGTGTCGCCGCCAAAAATGATTCTCCGCCCTTCCCGTTCGAGCACATACCCGTTGTAGCCGCGGTACCGGTCGTACCTCCACCGGGCCCCCCAATGTTTTACCTCGAAGGCTTTTACTTCCAACTGGCCGGCCCGCAGGCGCACGCGGGTGCGCTCGCCCCAACCCAGGCTGCGCACCGGTCCGACGTCGGTGCCTTCGAGCAGGTCAGCCGTATTGCGCGCGGTCACCACCTGCCGCCGCCCGGGCAGGGCACGCAGCGTCGCGCGGTCTAAATGGTCCATGTGCGCGTGCGACAGCAGGACCAGGTCAATCGCCGGCAATTGACTCGGCTGCAGTGCGGGGGCGATCAGGCGTTTAGCGCCGATGGTGCCAACGCAAGTGTCAGCTCCCACACGACGGAAGAGGACCGGGTCGGTCAGGATCGTCACACCGAAGAAATTCAGCAGCACTGTTGAATGACCCAGCCAGGCAGCGGTCAGACCGTTAGACGGCCAGACCCACGGCGCCGGGATCAGCCGCGGCTTGAGCACTGGCCGGCGCGTCTCGGCTACTAGCTCGCGCACCGCCCGCGCGCCTAATTGATTGGAGCACCCCGCCCATAACCCCGCCAACCCAACACCACCAACGGTCAAAAATCGACGACGCGGAAAACTGCGACTGTACTTTTTCAAAATTCTTCCAGCAAACTCTGTTAATTGGAGCCTGTAGAATATGTAAGGGCCGCGAGAGCGCAAGCAGAAAGGCGGAGCGGCAATTCCTGAAGGGGCGGGACGGCCTCATCCCCTTGAAGCTGCGGAATTAACGACGGATCGCGGGGACGAGGCCGTCTGACGAGGTCGTCCCCGCCTCAATGTGTCTGACTAAAATCCTCGCTCGAACCGGGACAAAACTCTCGTGTTCTTGCCGCATTGGTGTAGAACGCTGTCGGATGGCGGCGCTGTTCTCTATTGTCACACCGAGTTATCGCAGCGGGCGCTGGCTGAAGTTGGCGATCGCTTCCGTCAGTGATCAGAAGGTGCCGCACGAACACATCGTGCAGGACGCCGGTTCCGATGACGATACCTTAGCCTGGCTGCCAGCCGAGCCCCGCGTAAAGGCCTTTGTTGAACCGGACCAGGGCATGTACGACGCGCTGAATCGCGGGTTCCGCCGCACTTCCGGCGACCTGCTAGCCTGGCTGAATTGCGACGAACAATACCTGGAAGGCGCTTTGACGCGCGTGGCAGAGTGGTTCGCGCAGCATCCCGATACCGATGTGCTCTTTGGCGACGTGGTGATGGTGGACCGCAACGGCCGGTACCTGGCTCATCGCAAAATGCAGACTCCGCTCAGGTTTCACACCTGGACTGCGCATTTATCCACCTTGAGTTGTGCGACCTTTTTCCGCCGGCGCGTGCTGTTCGAGCACGGCTGTTTTTTCAACCCGAAACTGCGGGACGTCGGGGACGGAGAATGGATGCTACGCTTGCTCCAACGCGGGCTGAGGATGGCAGCCCTTGGCGAGTTCACCTCCGCCTTCACCCAGACCGGAGCCAACATGAGCGCGGGTCCCAACGCGCAGCGCGAGGCCCGGGAGTTACACGCCAGCGCACCGGCCTTGGTGCGCGCATTACAGCCGCTCTGGGTTGCCCAACACCGCGTGCGCCGCTGGCTCGGCGGCATGTACCGGCAGGAACCATTTCAATTCTCACTCTATACCGCGGACAGTCCCGCTCGGCGCCAGGCCCAGCAAGTTACCGCGCCGGTCGCCTACCGCGGGCAACGGAGCGCAGACTTTTAGTCAGACTTTTAGTCCGCAGCAATGCCCAAACAACTGGCGCGCGGACTTTAGTCCGCAGCAACGCCCAAATGCCAGACACGCTGCGACATACTCAAGCTCACCATCCTTCGACTGTTGC
>DASYXT010000101.1:0-4358 GCA_035934555.1 Verrucomicrobiia bacterium
TTTGAGTCAGCTTTTCCACCGCAGCCTGATACGAAGTTCCTATTGGGGTAAGCTGTTCCATCTGCTGCCTAATCGACTCCTCATTGCGCCGGAGCGAAACACCACGCAAAGAACCCACGACTGCCGCGCAGAAGAGCACAACCAACCCGACTAGAAGCGGTCTTGTCATTCTCAAAAGCCGAGCTGATACCCTGCATCGCTCGGTAACAAAGCGGCTGGAAATACTGGTTTTATCCCGAAGCTCTCCGCAGGCACGCCGTTATAATCCCATCCTGGCAAGTTCGCTCCACCCAACTCCCCTGACGTGATATACTCAAACCCGGCAGCCTGAAGAAGACCACGGATGAAGCTGTTTGAGTTGTATTGTCCGAAAAAGCGATTTGGGAAAAGCGTGTAGTCCTCGGGATTCTGGTTACTGATAGGAAATTGCTTTTCGCGCGCCGCCCTGTACTTGACGCTGCGCGGGGTAAGGGAGAATTGGTTTCTGCTCCCACACGTCATGGTGAGATATGCACTGCAGCTCATCACTGATAGGAATTTGCTTTTTGGCCGCGGCACGTACTTTTTGCCCGCGGCACGTACTGAGCGCTGCGCGGGTAAGGAGAATTGGTTTTTGGGCTCACCCGGCATGCTGCGAGATTACCAGGGTTGGTCCGGGGTGCGCAATACAGGGCTTTTCCCAATTTTCGGCGGTCGGCAGGCGGGAGTTGCCGGAGGGAAAGCGCGGCGAATGGGTCAGTGACTACGAGTAGGCGCCGGCCGGCATGGCACAGGGGCGCAGGAGGGGCGGAAGCGGTCCAGCGCGGCAGGACTTACGCTCAATCGGTTAGGACGTTTTCGTAGTCGGGCGTCGGGTCCACATCGTCACAGGGTTCGAAAGTGTAAGGCCCGGGAAGCTCTTCCAGCGGGGGCTGGGGAGGCGGGTCATGCCAGGCGCCAAGGTGACTAAGCATTGGGGTCGTATCTTGTCATTTGATTCCGCTGAAAAACCCACCTGCTCAGAATGGGGATATAATCTGGAGAGCGCGCTAGCAGCATTTTAAGCGGGGCGGCGATCTCGTTGCCCCAGCCACCGGAGCTCATTCCAAATGCGGCGGCGGTTCAACTTGAGTCAAAAGTGGCCTTTTTCAATCTGCTTTGTTTTTTCTCAGGAGGTTTTTTCCGAGGTGTGTACACACCGCTCCTGTTGATGCTGCCATTGGAGCCGGCGAATCCAACGTTTGACGTTGCAGGCGGCTCCAATCATGTAGTTCTGGAGCGCCACCATGGCTGAGCCCCGGTAGCGCGCATGGCGCAACCCGTGCGCGCGCACCAGTTCGCTCTGCGTGCCTTCGAGGGCATTGCGTTTGCGGCACTCCAGCCGGAAGGCTTCGGTCTTTTGTTCATTTCGGCGCTCCTGTAAGAAGTCGTGGTATTGGCCCACCAACAGAGAGCGATGTTTTTGGTCCGCACCGCAACAGCGCTGGCGCAACGGACAATCGGCGCACTGATAGCTCCACTCAAAGCGGAAATTGACTTTGCCCGTGGCTTGGACTTCCAGCCGGGAACACTGCGTGCTGGCGCGGTTGGCGGGGCAGTTGGCTTGGCGTTGAGCGATGTTCACGGTGAAGTCCTCGGTAGTGAAGCGTTGGCCGATTTGGGGCGCCGGTTGTGCCGGGCCAATCAGGGGCTGCGCATTGGTTTGGGCCAGGGCCAGTTTCTCGGCGGAGATATATGCCGCATCGACGTATTGGGCCACGGGCGGTTCCAATTCCATGGCGTTCCTTTCCTGGGCGACCTTTTCCATTCCGGCTTCGTCGCTGGCGATGGCGGGTTGGGTGGCCATCGCGGTGATAAACTGACGGGTCGGCTCCCCTTTGATCAGCGGACAATCGTCCAGCGATTCGGCAACCTGCACCTTGTAACCAACACCCTCCTTCCTGTGCCGGCCCGCCCCTTTGGCGGCCCACTGGGCCTCCGGTTCGTGGGGGTTATGCACGGCTCCGGCCGGTGCGGCCGCTTTGGGTTGGAGGGTCGGAGCCGGCGCGCTCACCGCCGGCTCTGCCGGAGGTAGTGGCGGGTTGGCCAGCGGGGCGGTCGGCGGCAAAATCGTGGGTGAGGGTGCCCCCAGGTCCGTTGGTTCCTCTGGAAGGGCGACTACTACCGAAGGTAGGCTGGAGGCAGGCTCGGCGACCCGAGAGGGCACGCCCGGGACCAGCGCTGCCGCCGGTTCAGGGGCGCCGGTCGGTTTGGCCGTAGCCGCAGGCTGGACTAATTCAAATTGCTCCTCCCAAACCCGAGCTAACAAACGCACCTTTCTGCCGGAAAACTTCTGGTCGAGTCCCTGATTCCAGGCCAGCATCCGAGCTCCGTCTTGGCCGGTTTGTTGAAACTTCTCCTGCAGCACCTTGGGTTCGGAGCGGAAATCAAAGCGGCTCTCCACATATCTTTCCCACAAAGTGGGCCACCAGGCAGGGCGAGAGGCCTCGGCCAGGGTTTTGGCTATTTCCTCCAAAGCCTGGCGCAGGGTGGTCCGGCAGCACTCCAGGCGGCTCATGTGGCTGAGCAACCCCAGGACCTGCGTGGAATCCAGCCGTTCCTTGCGGCGACGGGGCAGCAGTCCGGAGGCTTCCAATCCCTTTAGTATTGTTTCAAAAGCCACCGCCGATTGCTGATGCGCCAACAACCGCTGGCGGAAATGCACCAGGGTGGTGGGATGAAACAGCGGCGCCCCAACTTCCTGGCCCACCGCGTAGCACCAGCCGATGTGGTAGCGCAGCAAGGCCACCGCCTGGCGGTCGGGGACACACTCCCAGAACTGCAATAAGGTCAAACCCAGGAGCAAGGCGGGATCGATCGCCGGCCGGCCATCCTCTGAACAATAGGTTTTGGCCAAGTCCGGGCGGGCCCTCAGGATCTGCGGCATGACTACCCGGGCGAAAAGGCGGTAGCGGTCATGTTCGTCCAGCAGAAATGCCGGACCCGGAATGAAGAGTTGGTCTTGAGCCCGCAAGCCTGAGGTAATCATGGGGGAAGTTCTCCGGCAGGCAAGGCGGCTGACCGGGACGGGGATCCAGCGGTCGCGCGCTGGGTGAATGCCGCTTGCACTGAGGGCCATCCTAATATAGTACTATATCAAGACACAAGAGTATAAATGAACACCACCAAGCCTCTCAAACGTTCCCTTCCCAAACACAAATCCAACGCGGCCAAAACCCTCTGGTTGCGCTTGGACTGGCCGCTCTTGCCAGGCTGCATCTCCAAGGCCTATAGCCGATGTGGAAAACCCGGTTGCGCCTGCAAGGCAAAACCTCCACAGCTGCACGGCCCTTACTACCGCTGGACTGGCCTAGTGGCCGGCAAACCAACCACCATCACCCTGGCCCTGGCCGAAGCCCGCGAATGCGACCGAAGGATCAAACGCTTCCACCGCCTGCAAAAGCGTTTGCGCCAAAGGATTGCTCAGGGAATGCGTTGCGCCCCCTGGAAGCAGCGCGAGCGCTAGCGGCGCTTGGACCGCTCTGGAGCAATCGACTCCGAAAATGACGCCGGAACTTTTTCAGCGGAATCGTCATTTGTCAATTTGTCATTTCTCATTTGGACAGGTGGAGTTGAACCTTGGTCTCCAGAAGCAGGTGGTTATCCATGAGCACGTAGGCATGCACTCCGGTACCAAAGCGCTGGCCTGCCAACCGGTCTTTTCGCAGGCGTGGGCCAACGTGCCCAGGAAGCGGTTCCGGTCATGGTCGTCCTTGAAGAACCTGTCGCGGCGGTCACCCCGATTCATGAGGTAGTAGATAGCGCCGGCATACTGCACTCGGAGCTTGCGAGGCATGGCAAACAGGGTGGGCCAAAGGGGCCATAGT
Source organism: Verrucomicrobiia bacterium (assembly GCA_035934555.1). GTDB lineage: Bacteria > Verrucomicrobiota > Verrucomicrobiia > Limisphaerales > UBA8199 > DASYXT01. The sequence goes on from DASYXT010000101.1 coordinate 3,846, forward strand.
GGCAATAGTTATGGGCGACCCCTTTCTCGGCTCTTTCTTTCTCCATTGACCGTATCGATGGCGCATCGGTTTTTATCAATTACGTTCCCCGGGATCGCGAGCGTATAAATGAAGCATGAGCTTGCGCATATTGCTGGTCGTGCCTGCTGGCGAACGTGTGCGGGTGACGCTCGAACGGCCGGAAGTACCACCCCGAGCCATGCTCCGCTTCAGCGTCCTGTCTCTAACCATCGTCGCGGCGCTTACCCCGCGTCGACACCCGGTTCGCATCATCGATGAAAACGTCGAACCGCTCGATTTCAATACCGGGTGCGACCTGGTTGGTATTACATTCATGACCTCGTTGGCGCCGCGGGCGTACGAGATTGCCGCCGAATTTCATCGGCGCGGCAAGCTCGTTGTTGCCGGTGGTTATCACCCCACGCTTTGCCCCCAGGACGCCGCGCTGCACTTCGATTCCCTGGTGCTCGGGGACGCCAAGGGTGCCTGGGAACAGTTGCTGGTGGATGCGGA
>DASYXT010000014.1:0-53847 GCA_035934555.1 Verrucomicrobiia bacterium
TCAAATGCCCCGATCCATCGCAAGCGTACGACCAGAGCGTGGTTATTCGGTCAAGATTTACGATAGGACCACGGACAGTTCACTGGCTTCTTTACGATGCCAATTTCGCTGAAAGTACGCTCAGAAAAAAGTCGGCAACATTTATGTTACTTCCAACGCTGTCGGGAACCCGGACAGCCGCTGCCGCGCGGGAGGCCGCCTCAGCGGCTGCCGCTTGAGCCCGCGCAGCTGCCCGTGCTGCTTCAGCCGCCTGGAGTGCTCGTTCGAAGATCCGCTCGGCTCGCGCATCTTCCTCCTCCCGCGCTCTCTGCTCAGGCGTTTCCCATAGCTCGTCTCCACTTGGGCACGCCTGGCAGCGCAAGCGTTTGCCTCCCGGCAACCATACGCCACACACAACCCGCCAACCTAACCCAGGGTCGCCTTGGAATCTAAGAACAACATGCGAAGTAGAGGCTTGACCCCTTCGCCTTGCGGCAAATGTTCTTCGAGCAACCGTCTAAACCGTTGCACGTTTTTTAAATTCGAAAGATGAAGCCGATTCAACAACCAAACGGCATGCTTCTTTCATTTTAAGCAAAAACAGGTGAACCTCACTACCCTTGAACTCGCACAATTCCTGAATGATGCGCTGCTCGGCATTTTCCGTCTTGGAGACGGTGGCCAGAACTGACCACCCGGAGGCATCGAATCGCACGGTGATCCACCAGCAGTAGGCGAAACCTTCCGAAGTTTCTACCTCTAGATAGATATCAATTAGGCTTCCAGACCCACAACGACGAAACTCGACGCCCCGGTGGGCGTTGTTTACTCCCGCCGCCCGTTCACATACGAAGGATACTTCGAGCAGGTTCTCGCTGGCATCGGCAATGGCTAAAAATAGGTGACCAGCCTGCAACGTATCGATAATGGCAGCATCTTTCATTTCGGACATTTGCCCCTTGTTTCTGGAATAACTGCTCTTTGGAAGGCTTCTGGTGGTTGGGGGCTAACACCAACGTGTCCAGGAGGATTATTGTCGAATATCACCGCCGTTCCTTCCGGCAATTTTGACGTGTCTAAGCCAAAGTAAGGCTCACCAAGTCGAAATACCGGTCTTTGGCCGAAAGGAGTGGGGTAAGGATTGGATAAACTCGCCCTAAAAGAAACTGTGGGAGGGTCACCAGTCGCCTTGAAATTATTGGGCGAGGGATTCCCTGCGCGGTAAATAATTAGGGGCGGAGTATTCTCATTACTTCCGAAGCTCTCCGGTGTCCTGACAGCTGCTGCCGCCTGTGCTGCTGCTTCCGCTGCCTCCGCGACCGCCTTGGCCTCGGCTGCTGCTGCAGCAGCTGCATCTTGGGCTTGCCTCATCGCACCTGCGGCTCGAGCGAGTGCATCGTTCATTTCGCGCTCTAGCTCTGTCTCGTTCTTCTGGCCTTCTCCGAACGCGGGTCCTGTTTCTTCGCGTTCCAAATCTGACTCGGGGTCCGCGTCATCGGCTCCGCCGCCACAAAGCCCGAACAAATCGATTTGGTTCATGGGATTGTTGAGCAAGAAACCGTACACGTTCCACCCGCCTAATTCCCCAATCGGGTCCCTGTTAACCCATCTCTGCAGGCTGGGATCGTAGAATCTGTATCCGTAGTATGAAAAAGCAGCGTTCGCCTGCCATTCCTTGCTTGAGAATCGGTACAAGTTCGCATCCGCTAGCGAGCCTGACTTGGAAAGCGTGTTCCCGAACGGGTCATACTGGTAGAGGGCAACGATGCTGTTGCTCATGCTGATGAGGCAGGTGACGTTGCCATTCCCGTCGAAGTGGTAGTAGGCATGGCCCGAGGGCGAGCCGCCCAGCAGCAGGGCCGAATCCGTCCGCGCTAGCAGGCCGCCGATGCCCCCGGCCCTCTGGAGGTCGCCGCCCAAATCATTCCCGCGCGTATAGGTGACCGCTTGCCGAGGGGTCGAGGTTGAAAGCTGCGGGTCGAACCAGCGCTCCTGAACGACCAAGAGGCCGTCGCAGACATAATGGACTTCGTTTGTCTGGAGCCACGCGCCCGAGGACCACGTGTATTCGCGCCGGAGCCGCCGTCGCATCATGCCATCGTAGAGGAAATCGCTGCGCCAGCCGTTGGTCACCCAGACGCTGGTCAGCTCGTTTTCATCGTCATACGCGAAGCTCCGTGTACCATCGCTGAGCAGGTTCCCATTGGCGTCATAAGAGAAGCTTGCGCTCGCCGGGAAATTGACCGTGACGCTGGCTTGGGAGGAACGGCTATTAGCATCCGTGGCGCTGGCGTTCCAGGTGTTCTGGCCGTTGGCTGGCGTGACGTTAGTCAGCGCCCAGGTGCTGTCGGCGTAAATAGCCGCCACCTGAGAGCCGGAAATGCCCGTCCCCGAGACATTGACGCCAGTGGCGGGACTGGTGGTCGTGCCGGCCACCGTGAGCGTGCCACTGCGGCTGATGGTGCTCAATTCGTTCACGCTATTGGCGCTGAAGGTTTCAGTCAGACCGTTCTTGGTTCTGGAACTCAAGTTCCACGCTTTATCATAGGCATATCCGAACTGTTCCTGCAAGCGACGCGTCGCCAGGTCGGACTCCAACCCGGTGGCGTTGGTCAATTGGCCGATATTGTCATAAAGATAATTCATGACGTTGCCGGCCTGAAACGTTTGATTGGTGCGCTGGAATCCCTGGTTATAGAGGTAACTGTGCTCGTCCAACTTGCCTCCCGCCGGCCCGTACAGGGTCGAGTCGAAGAGTTCCGCCAGGTCATCATACTGCCGGTAACTGTAAGCGCCACTGGGGTAGTTGAGCTGCTGGATGAGGTCGGAGGCGCACTGGTTGCCGTCTCCGACGTCGGGCGAGAACGAGGCATACTGATAACCGAAACTCCCGGCGGGGGACCCGATCGTCATGAGCCGGCCGAAACCGTCGTAATCGTAGGTTTGGACCCAGGGCGAGGAGTTGGGCTGAATGAGGTTCAGGCCGCTGCGCCGGCGATCGGTGTAGCCGTAGGAAATGGCGTCATCGGGGAATGGCCCGCTTTGCGAGGCGAGTTGGCTGGCCAGGGTCCAGGTGAAGGTGCTTGTGCCAATGCCGTCGTGCATGCTGACGAGGCGGTTGAGACCGTCATAAACATACGAGTTTGTGCCGGAAACCGGGTAGAGCACGTTCGTGAGATTGCCGAGCGGGTCGTATTGATAGGTGGTTGTGCCTTTGGCGGCGCTGGCGCGAGTGAGCAGGCGGTCGTTGGCATCGTAGGAATAGACGAAATCCGTTATGGCCGCGGCATCGACCTTATTCGTGACCCGGCCATAGGCATCATAGGCCCACGTAGTGGTTTGGCTTTTGCCGTCGGTCAGGGAAAGGAGTTCGTCGGCGGGGTTGTAAACAAATTGCAGCGCCTGGTTCTGGGCGTTGGTTTCGTAAAGGACCCGGCTGGCAACGTCCCGGACAAAGGTGGTCAGATGCCCGAGAGGATCGGTATAGTTTGTCAGGCCCTGGGCGGCATATACGAACGTTTCAAGGCCGGAGAGGTGATTGAGGGCGCTGCCGACGAATTGGCGGTTGACTGGACGATCAAGGTAGTCGAAGGCGGTGTAGGTCATTACACCGTTGCGATCGATGCTGTTGGTGATGCGGCCATATTCGTCGAACTGGCGATAAAGGAGCTGAAGGGTTTCCGAGTTGGCCGAGAGGATGTTGGCGTACGCGGTTTGCAAATTGAGGCCGAGCTGCTCGTAGCCAAGGAACAATCCATAACCATCGGTGTTGGTGAGAGTGCTCAGATTTCCATAAACGTCGTAGGCATAATTAAGCTGGTAACCGTCCGGGTAAATCGCATTGGTGAGCCGCCCCCCGAGATCGTAAGTGAGGGTGGTGTAAAGCGGCGTGCTCCCATTCCAGCGTGTGATGAGGTTGGGAGCGCCGCATTCGCAGTAGCCGTATTGAGTGACTTGGCCGTTGACGTTGGTAACGGCCACGAGTTGGCGGAGGGTATTGTAGCCGTAGCGCGTCCATTGGTTTAAGCGGTCCTTAACCGCGACGATATCGAGATTGTTGTACACATTCGACGTGGTTGTGCCATCCGGATAGGCCACGGATGTCAGGCGATTCAAGTTGTCCCAGGTGTACGCGGTGACCAGGCCGAGTTCATTGGTTTGGGCGATAATGTTGCCGTTCTGATAACCAAAAGAGTTGGTGCGAATGCCCGGATCAATTTGCGCTTGGAGGAATCCCTGGCTCGCGCCGCTGGAGTAGTAAATGTTTGTGCGCGCGAGGCCGGACGGGAAAGTAATGCCGGTGACCTTGAGCGTACTCGTGTTGTACGCGTATCGGAGGACCTGGCCAAGGGCATTGGTGACCGAGGTAAGGAGATTGGTAATGACCGGGTCGTAGCCGTAGCCGCGCACCAGTTCGCCCCGGGGTCCCCAGACCTGCTGGAGGTACATGCCGCTGGGATCGAAGATGTTGGTGTATGAAGCGGTTGTCGAGATGGTACCGACGTTGGCATAGACGGTGTTAGTGGGCCTGCCGATGGTGTTGCGCCCGATATCAATGGCGTTGGCAGTCAGGGGCGTATCCACCTCGACGACGCGCTTGAGGGTGCCGATAAAGGGATCACCAGTCCCGGTTTGGCCGTAATAGTAATATGATGTGGCCGGTCGATAGCCGTTGGCATCGACCGGCGGGGCCTCGTCGCTCAGGGTGTCGCTGACGGTGAGGCTGGTCCCGTCAGCTTGACCATGGAGCCAGTGCTTGATGGACGCCAGAGAGTAATCGGCACCCGGCATGTCGATAAGATTTGCGAGGTCCCCCGAAGGGATGGCGAGGTACTGCTCGCGATTCCAGTGATAGCTGTTCCGGAAGGTTGTGTAGCCATAGTCGCCGGCGGTTGGGCCGGCGGGACCGTCGTCGCAGTACTCGAAAAGCTGGTGGTCGCCGCTGGATTCAGTCACCAGCACAGCCCGCCGGAGGGTTGGCTTGTTGTCATAGACGTAATTTGTGCTTACACCGTCGAGATAGGAGAAGGAAGTCGTTCCGTAAGGCGTTGTCATGGATGCCATGCGATCACTCGTATCATATTGAAAGCTGCTTTTCATTCCTATGGCATCGACAACGTTTGTAAGCCGGCCAAGGTTGTCATAAATAAAATATGCGCTCTGGTTGTATGGATCGGTAACGGACGTGATGAGGGTCGGAAAAGCCGGGTTGGTGTAACTCAGCGTTGACCCGCGGCCATCGAGGTCCACGACATTTGTTAGTAACGGGACCGTGTGGTTGGTGTCATAATTGAAGGTCATGGAACGTCCGAATTTGTCGAGCTTCTGGAGCATGACGTATGCGTTCGTGAACAGCATCGCGTCATACCTGAGGCGAGCGCCAGTGGGATCGTAGCCGTCTGCGTATTTCGCGTCGTGAATAGCGAAAAGCTGGGCGGACTTATACTCTGCTATCTCCTGAAGCAGATGGAGAATGCTGATCCCGCCCCCGGCCAGGTGATTAGTGCCATATTGGCCGTCGTCGGACGTCTCCATTACGCTGAGCCAATTGCACTCCCACTTATCCCCGAAACTTCCCATCAAATTCGTCTTGCTTTCACCGCGGTGCTTGTACTGGAGTACGAGCTTGTTCCACCTGCCGCTCGATGTCCGATACAGGAGGGGCACGTCGGTGAGCCAAACCGTAGTGTAGGGGGAAGACACGCTCCACTGGGGCATTCCGCTGCAGCATGGGGCATTGGTATTGCTGTCGCCGCCCGGGCCATCGTTGGCGGAGGGTGGATCACACGGCGAGGGGTCATCGCCGTTGTCGCCGCACGGATCGGGCGGGCCATCATCGTCCCAGTCGTTAATGACGTTGGGGACTCCCTTTCCGTAAATGCGTGCGCATTCGGCAGGAGTCAGAGTAGCCCACTGGGCCGGGGCTTGATTGCTTGGCACGAGGTAAACGCCACTGGCCTCATGATCAATGACATCACCAGTTATCCAGGTTTGGCCTCCGAATGTAGCGTCCATGATACGGTAGCGATTACCCTTTTTCTCAAGGATCGCGGCATAATGATTCAATCTCCAATGAACAATGGAAGGGACGATCAGGGCGGCCCCTGGGGGGCGCCTGACAGCCTTAAGCGGGATGCCGTTGGTCTGGGCCAAGGCCAGCAGAGCTGAAACATTAAAACCGGCATCGGGTGATTCGGCACGGAACAGAGGCCGGGTGACGCTGGGATTCAGCCCCATGGCCTTCGCCAGGTTTGCCAGGGCAAAGGAGCCACAGCGATAGGAGTCGCCCGGTCTGGCACGCATCATTACGAGCGCTTCACGCGTCTCTTCGATTGTGGTGCCAAAGGGCCCCTGGGCTGGATTGAGTGTATCGAATTCTTTAAACAATTGAGCGAGTTCATCGGTGCGCCCGAGACTGGCCAGGAGCCGGGTCCAGCCGGCGAAGACGCGGACAGCCAACGCCTGGGCATTTGTGGTGGAGTTTGTTTTTGTCTCATTCCAAGCGTTTTCCCAGTGATTGAGGGCACGGGAGTAAGCACCCGTCCTGCGGTAGTACTCGGCCATGCCGGTGTTCAACGAGGGGTCCCAAGCAGAATAGGGGTGATCGGTCAGGAAAATTTCGAGGGCCGCGTTGCCGAGCAGGGGGCCTTCCTTATCGAAAACGGAAAGAGCTGACAACAGGGCTGCCGATTCTGTGTTGGGCGGCGCGGCTTGGCCAATCCACTGGATGGGGTAAGCGAATGCGCGTTTGCTTTCGATTTGACCTTCGACGGAAACCGCTGGCGCGAGGCTCGGAAACCCGACCAGAAGGGCAAGAGTAGTGCAGAAGCAGCGAGAAAATGGAACTGGTCTTGAAACGGTGGCCGCACCCGATGAGGGATTTGAGACGAAAATGCTGCGGTAGATTTCGGTTGTGTTGGCATTCATATGCTTTGGTGCGCAGGGCTTCTGCGGGGCTTTTGGGTTCACGGAACAGTGCCGCTGGGAGCGGGCTGAGTTATCCAAACCTTGAGTCCGAGATCGCCGATGAGGTCCCAGCCGATTTCTCCGGAGTCGATGTTTCCGTCCCCGGTCAAATTTTCCAGGTAGTCTGGAATACCATCGCCGTTATTATCCGGTGGGTTACCGTTGGCATCGGCAGGAACGAAGTGATAGCCGAGGTCGAGGCCACTGGTACCCTCAACGATCGGCGGAGAGAGGTTTGTTTGTGTCGTGAACTGGTAAAGGCCGACTGCATCCGCTGTTATGGTGGAATCTCCGTTCACCAGAGGCGAGTCACTGGTCAGGTAGTAGGTTCCGAACCAGCTTGTTTGCCAATTGAAATTGGTGACGAGGATGTCGTTGGCGCCGTTGGGCGTAGTTCGAGAATCGTTCGTGATAAACGCGTTGAAGTTATAGGTCGTAATCGTTGAATTGCCTGAGTACTGATCCGAGGTGGAAACCGCCGTTGAATCGAACGAGCAATCCAGGGCTGTAACGGGCGTCGGATTGGCGTAACGGTTGATGTTGAAGCCCCCGCCGTGGAAGGTGGCGTTGCGAAAAAACCACGTTGTATTTGGCTGTCCACCGGCGAGCCAGATCGAAGTTCGGTCGAACAGGCAATTGGTTTGGTATTGAGAACAGACATAACCGCCGAGCCCACCGCCGTAGAACTCGGAGTGCCTCGCGCGCACGAGCAAATATCCATTGTCGTCCCGGAAGTGGTTACCGCTTCCGCCTTCACCGCCCAGCACCGCACAATGCAGGAAGAACGCGTGCACCTCTGGCGAGTTGGTAAGGTACGAGGCCCAACCGGTAATTCCTCCGGGTCCGTAGCCGCCCGACCAGTTGGTTGTCGCCTGTTCCTGGACGGTGTTGTAACGCACCCACCAAGTGGGGGCAGTTACCGTGCCGCTAAAGGTAGCGATTTTCGTATCCGCCATGTGGATGCCTTGGCCTGCATGCTCCCAGCCGGCCGTTGTGCGAAACCACCCGGCGGCGGTACCAGGTTGAAACGTGAGGTTACCGTCGGCTGTACACCCGCCGAAGGCAAAGTCGAGTGGGTCATAATGCACCCCAAGATCTGGGGTATCAGAATCGCGCTGGGCTTGTGGGCCGAATGTTTCATCGGTGGCCAAGGTGATGTTGGAATACACTATGGGTGGATAAGTTGTTTTTATGGCGAGGTCCGCTAACAGAGTGGCATCGATGTTCGCCGTGCCAGCATTGCGATAGGAGCTTTGGTCGGCAAGGTAGTGCCCGCCACCCCCCACACTTTGGAAAATGCCCGAGTCAGAGGTCAGGAAGGCACAACTATTGGTTTGAGTTGTTGCGCACTCCCAGTTTGTGACACATGCGAAAAGGCAATTTGTGAGGCTGATGCCACCGGTCGAATCTCCCATAAAATTTGTGCAATAATGGGCAGTCACATTCTCGAGGATCGGATCGTCCTCCCCGAGGGGGCCATTGTTGGCTTTTATCGCAGTGCCGATTTGATAAAAGAGGCCATTAAAAATCTTCGCATGAGTGCTGCCGGTGGCCAGAGCGTTGGCGCATCGGTTGAATTGGACATCCCGCAAGGTCATGCTGGAGCCCTTTACCGCGTTGCTGAGATATGAGAAACGCGCGTTGAGGACGGTGGGATTGCTGATGCCCGAGAGATCGAGGGCGATAGCACCGTAGAAATTTGTGGTTGGGTTACCGGTGCTGCCGGTGATCAGGTCACCGAGGCCAACGGTATCATCATTTTTCGAAGTGAAGACGACCGGGGCATACGGACGAGTTTTCCAGATGAGTCCACTTGGGATGATGGTGGCGCTCGGGGAATTGGTAAATTTAATTACGGCCAGGCCCTCGATGACGTTGTTGGTCGAGCTCAGGGTCACCGTTCCCGACACGTAGTAAACACTGTCGCCCTGAAAAGTGAATGGGTTGGTCTGGTTGTTAAGTAAAGTATAGTCAAGAGCCAATCCTTTCACCCTTGGCTGGGCGTGGGCGATCTTAAGCGGCGGTGTATCGTGCCGGACCGCTTTGCGAGCGGGCAGCGGAAAGTCTGCCAGGCGGGATACTCCGTTGGTTGGGCGACCGCCGTCGCTGCGGCTGTGGAGTGCCGCCGAGTTGGCGTAAAGTTTGTACAAAAGTGAGCCGGGTGACGGCGCGGTGCTGGCAGTTCCCGCTGGGGGGAGGTTTTGCAGCAGGGGCACCACCTGCTGTAGTGGCACTTGTTCCACGAGGCATCGGCGTCCTTGGAGCAGGAGCCACTGTTTGGTGACGCTGATGCGATTGGTTTCGCTGCCGATGGCGAAGGCTTCACCGCGCGGCATCTGCATGAGGCCAAAGTCCAAGTGCTGATCGGTAGAACCATCCACCGTTTGCTCGGTGATCGTGGGTTGAACTGGATTGAGGAACTCAGTGACCACGCCAAAAAGGGTGGTGGCGGGGTTCATGCCCCACTGCGCGCACGGGGGAAGCTGTGATCTCAGGACAATGATTTGCTCAAATCGTGAAACTTGATTGACGTAGAGGACATCAGCCAAGCAGCCGGAAAATGCGTCCGGGTACAAGGCTTCGTTTCCGGATGGCAGGATTTCGCCGGTGGAATTGGTGATTTGGCCGATCCAGATCGATTGGCCGCTGGCGGTGTCGAAGTAACTTAAACCGAGAATGTTGCTCGTGAGATGATTGCCGTCAGGCATTACGAGGTCCACGGTGCCAGCGCTGTTGATGTCGCCGAGAAAGGACACGGAATGCGCGCAATTTGTAGCTTGCGCACCGGTCGGGCTGGTTTGCAGAGTCGGATCCGACGCCGCCCAGGCGCCATTGACCAAATGGGACATCGCGGTTTGGATTTCTGTGTAGGAATTGGTGAGAGGCGTATAGTTGCCGAAGGGGTCAGGAATCCAGCTCACGTGTTGCCAGACCTTGTGGTTTGCATCCTGTTCGACAACGGCATACGACGTGGGAGCAGGCGGCGGACTGGTTGTGGCGGCGGAAAGCGTCAACTGATCAAGTGAGATCAAGAGGGATATGGGTAAAAAAATTCCAGGACGCAAACAGAGGTGACGTGACGAAAGCAGGGTCGGTCGGCATCGCAGGATTACGCACCGGCTGGGGGGCAAACGGAGCCCAGCGCGCAAAAAGATCAGAAGCCAATCCGGCCAGTTCTCCAGGGTTGCATACCGTAAGACTCCAGAAAAGATGTGCGATTTCATGACTCCTTTTTTCAGAATTGCTGCCTGCTTAAAACTTCGCGGACATAGGTACAAAGAAAAAAGGGAGGTGAAATGGAGCGGAAAAAATGCGTGAAACTAAAGAAAGTTTGACAAGTGGACGATTGGAGCTGGGAGCGCGGGCTTTTAGAGCCCAATGCCGAGGTGCGTTGCGGCAATAGCGATTCGAGCGCGCCTGCGATTCACAGTGGAGCATGCCAAGCCAAGTGTCCGAGCTATGTCAGGGGCGGATAAGCCTCGGGCCAAATGCTTGAGAATCATGCGGTCATTGATGCAGAGATGCCGCCAAAGTACTTCAAACGCATCTCGGGCGCAAACGTGCTGGATTACTTCCTTTTGCTCGAGGTTGTGGCGAATGAGAATGTCGTCGGGGTCGTCTCCTGAGTCGAGTGATGTGCCAAAGCGCCGGCGTTTCGGCGCATCTATGCTGCGGCCCAGTTTCAATTTGTCGAGAATCAGGAATTTTGTCCGTTGGAGGCACCAACTTAGTGTCCGATGCGGCTGCCCCGGGAGTGACCAGACGAACAACAGAATGTCCTGGAGAAGGTCCTCGGAATCGGCGCTATTGGATACCAATTCTTTAAGGAGGCGTTGCACGCCTTCCAACAGCTCTGGAGAACCGATGTCCATCAATGTTATGTGTCGAAAACCTCGCCTGTATTAACCATGCGGGCAGGCAGTTTAAAATGGGGTACAGCGGCTACTTTTGGAAGAATCGCACCCTATAAATGAAAGTTATCGTCAACAATGGTTCACGGACGAGCCCTGGCCATTTTTTTTCAGATTTTGCTTGCCTTTTTGGGGGCATTGGCGCTAAGTACAAGCTGAATTTTTGTAGCGCACTAACTCAGGCAACCAACGGCGGAATCCGCCAGAGGCACGTATGAAAACGAGCATCGGGACGACAGCATTGGCCGTAATCATCAGTATCGGCTCCTGCACAACCGGCTTCGGCAGTGTGTATTCCTTATCCCCCGGCGGGGTGGACCCTGCGCTTGGGTCAGCCTACCCGATGGGGGGCACGACTCTGGCGAGCCTCAACACACCCTTCAATAGCGGCTCGCTACTCGGCACCTTAACTTCACAGGTTATCAGCGGGGATACGTCCAACCCTTATGCCGGCGGACTGACGTTCACGTATCAGCTCTCGATTTCTCCCTCAAGCCCGGACGGTGCGACCGAATTGAGCGCCAGTTCGTTCGCCGGATATCTGACCGACGTGAGTTATAACAACGCGGTCGGCTCGCAAGTGGCGCCGTCGTTCTTCAGCCGCAGCAGTTCCGGGGACGTCGTCCACTCCGTTTGGCTGTATCAGCCGGTCGGGCCGGGCCAGGACAGCACGATGATCGTGGTGCAAACGGATGCCACAGCTTACCAGGCCAGTATGGTCGGTTTAATCGACGGGCTGACGGTAAATGTCAGCAGCTTTGCTCCCGTGCCCGTTCCCGAGCCGGCCATTGCAGGTCTGTTGCTTGCCGGGCTAGGCGTGTTCTCCGTGGTTCGCCGCCGTCAGTGCTCGCGCTAGAGCGGGCGTTCAGTTCGGCCTATCCCTGGTCACTTCCCCCGGTGCCGCTTGGTCGCCGGTCTTTCTTCAACGAGCGTTGGCAACCGCTCTGGTTTCACTATACTTCGGGTCATGAAACACTCATTGCCTGTCTTTGGGGTCGTTTTGTTCCAAATCTGCTCGGCGGTGGCGGCTGACAGCGCTGCGCCCGGGACAGGGCAAGCGGGAGGTGGCGGCTATTATCGTTACCCGGCGATTCATGGCGACACGGTGGTCTTTACTGGTGAGGGTGATCTGTGGCGTGTGAACATTTACGGCGGGCAGGCGCAGCGGTTGACCACACACCCGGGTGAGGAGATTTGCGCTGCGGTGTCGCCGGATGGCGCCTGGCTGGCCTTTTCAGCCGCGTATGAGGGGCCGCAGGAAGTGTATGTCATGCCGGCAAGTTGCGGGTTGCCCAAGCGGCTTACATTCGAGGGCGGCAATGCCTACGTCGCCGGCTGGACGCCAGATGGGAAGGTTCTTTACTCGACGACGCAACATTCCACGCTGCCGGATTGGCAACTGGCGACGGTGGACCCGGCTACCGGGCGGACCGAGTCTCTGCCATTAAGTCAGGCCAGTGACGGGGTGTTTGATACGACTGGACACACGCTCTACTTCACGCGCCAACATTTCCAGGGTAGCAGCACCAAACGCTACCAGGGCGGCACAGCGCAAAACCTGTGGAAATTCACTTTGGGCTCGGCTGAGGCCGTGCCGCTGACGGCCGATTTCCCGGGCACGAGCAAGAACCCGATGTGGTGGAAGGACCGCGTCTATTTCCTGTCGGACCGGGACGGCACGATGAACGTATGGTCGATGAACAGCGCGGGCAAAGACTTGCGCCAGCACACGCATGGGCATGGGTGGGACGTGAAGTGGGCCACCTTGTCCGAGGGCCGGATCGCCTATCAGCAAGGGGCGGATTTGCGTGTGCTGGAGCTCGCTTCAGGGAAAGATTGGGACCTCCCGATTCGGCTTGTGTCTGATTTCGATCAAGAGAGGGAAAAGTGGGTGAAGAAGCCGATGGAGTATTTAACGGCGGCGCACCTGTCACCGGATGGTGACCGCGTGGTGTTGACGGCGCGAGGAAGAGTGTTTGTGGCACCGGCCGTCGAAGGGCGGTTCGTCGAAGCGACCCGCGAACCCAACGTGCGCTTCCGGCAGGGGCGGTTCATGCCGGATGGCAAGTCGCTGCTGGTGCTGTCGGATCGGACCGGGGAACTGGAATTTGAGCAGGTGCCCGCGAATGGGGTCGGAGAACCCAAGGCGCTGACTTCCGATGGGCATGTGTTTCGCATGGATGCGCTGCCGTCGCCCGATGGCAAATGGGTGGTGTTCCAAGACAAGGATCTCAAGCTTTGGCTCCTGGACGTGGCCGCCAGGACCAACCTCGCCATTGCCAGCTCCGACGTCAGCGAGTTTGGCGGATTCAGTTGGTCACCCGACAGTCAGTGGCTGGCTTATGCCACTTCCGCCGAGAATCTTTATGGGCAAATTCGCATTTACAACGTAAAAGACGGCGTCACGCGCAACCTGACCAGCGACCGCGTGAACAGTTTTTCGCCCGCATGGAGCCGCGACGGCAAGTGGCTTTATTTCATCTCCGAACGGCACATCGAGTCCGTCGTGGGCAGTCCCTGGGGTCCGCGCCAGCCCGAGCCGTTCTTCAACCAGGCGGACAAACTGTATTTGGTATCGCTGCTGAAAGACGGCCGCTCACCCTTTCAGCCCAGCGACGAGCTGCATCCCCCAAAGAAGGACAAAGAGGATTCGGACAAGCACAAGAAGACCTCCGAAGGTCTGAAGGACGATTCTTCGGCGGGGTCCGCTGAGGCTTCCGCGACGAACGCCGCGCCTGCTGCGGTTGCCGCCGAAGGGGAATCCAAGCCGGGAGCAAAAGGCAACGGAACCAATGCAGCGGTGGTCAAGATCGACTGGGACGGTATTCAGGAGCGGGTGTGGGAAGTGCCGGTGCCGCCGGGGAACTTCGGCAGCCTTTCCCTCAACGAGAAGCACCTTTACTGGCTGGAATGGGGACTGGGTCGTGACGCCAAGGCCAAGCTTAAGGGGATTGAGCTCACCAACGACGAGCCCAAGCCCAAAACCCTGAGCGAGGAAATCAAAGATTACGAATTGTCTGCTGACGGCAAGAGGCTGCTCGTCACTAAAGGCGAAGATTTTTATGTCGTGCCTGCCGGAGGCGATGTGAAGTTGGACAAGGCGGTGGACCTGAAGGCCTGGACGTTCCCCCTCGAACCGCGCCAGGAATGGCAACAGATGTTCGTCGAGTCCTGGCGCCTGATGCGGGATTATTTTTACGACCGCAATATGCACGGCGTGGATTGGACGGCGGTGCGGAACAAGTATCTGCCGCTGGCGGCGCGGGTGACCGACCGTGCGGAGTTGAACGATTTGATTGCAGATATGGTGGGAGAACTTTCCGCGTTGCACATTTTCGTTCGCGGCGGGGACTTTCGCGAAGGGACGGACCAGGTTGAACCGGCGAGTTTGGGGGCCGAACTGGTGCGGGACGAAAGCGATGGCGGTTATCGTGTCGAGCATGTGTATCAAAGCGACCCTGATTACCCGGAGCGCCAGTCGCCGCTGGCCAGGCCGGCGGTGGACATCCGAGTTGGCGCAATTATCCAGGCGATCAATGGAGTGCCGGTGCTTTCGGAATCACCCGCAGCTTTGTTGCGCAATCAGGCGAGCCGGCAAGTACTCTTGAGTTACAAGGCCTCGCCGACCAACGCGCCGGCGGAGGCAATCGTTAATCCCATCAGCCTCGCAAAAGAAGCCGACTTGCGCTATGACGATTGGGAATACTCCCGCCGACTCAAGGTGGAGGAATGGGGCCATGGCGATATCGGTTACGTCCATTTGCGCGCCATGGGCGCAGGCGATATTGCCGAGTGGGCAAGAAGTTTCTATCCGGTGTTCAATCGCAAAGGGCTGATCGTGGATGTGCGGCACAATCGCGGCGGGAACATTGACAGTTGGGTTTTGGAGAAGCTGTTGCGCAAGGCCTGGTTTTACTGGCAACCGCGAGTCGGCAAGGCGACCTGGAACATGCAATATGCCTTCCGGGGTCATGTGGTGGCGTTGTGCGACGAGCACACTGCCTCCGATGGCGAGGCCTTCAGCGAAGGGTTCAAACGGCTCGGCGTCGGCAAAGTGATCGGCACTCGCACCTGGGGGGGCGAGATTTGGCTGAGCTTCGACAACTGGCTGGTGGACCACGGCATTGCTTCGGCCGCTGAGACGGGGGTCTATGGGCCGGAAGGCAAGTGGTTGATTGAGGGCCACGGTGTGGACCCGGATATGGTCGTGGACAATTTGCCGCACACGACGTTCCTCGGTGAAGATGCCCAACTCAAGGCGGGCGTCGAGTACCTGCAGGAGCAAATCCGCTTGCACCCGGTGACTGTTCCGCCGCCGCCCAGTTGCCCGGTGAAGGTGGAAAAGTAGTGTGGGCGGCCGTGGAGCAAGGGTAAACAGGAGGGCTAAACCTGCCGGTAAAGAGAATCTCGACTGCCTTCCGGACGTGCTCGCCGCCGGCCACAAGCTTGGACCAGCCCACGTTCATTTCTCTGAGCAAATTTATCGTTCCAGCACAAGCAAGCTCTCAGTCTCGCTCTCGATAAACTGGCGAATAACCTCATAGCGCGATCTCAGAAGCGTTGTGATCAAGCGCGTCGGACAATTACCGACGCGCAGCCAAATGAATTTGGGAGGAGAACCGAGCACAATGGCTCTCTGGTAGAAGTCTGTGTCCTTGGAGACGATCGTGAACCCGTGCTGCTTCGACCAAGCCCAGACGACGCTATCATCCGCTTCCTTGAGGCCGATGGCCTTGATGTGCGTGGAGCGAGGGAATAAATCAGCGATCTGCTGAACGATTCGATCCGAAACGTTCTCATCCAGAAGCAATTTCACGTGGGCGCCACAAAAAGCTTCCGCTCCCGATCCGCCGCAAACGCCAAGCAGGCCCTAATGTCATCGTGCGTGAGCTCGGAAAAGTCCTGGAGAATCTCGTCCTCCGTCATGCCGCTTGCCAGATATTCCAAAATGTCCTGAACGGTAATGCGCAGGCCACGAATACAGGGCTTGCCACTACGCTTGCCCGGCTCAATCGTGATTATCTTCGAATAATCCATGTTGAAATCCTACTTCTCGGGCTTAGGGCAGTCAACGTTCGCGGCGGACGCGGTTGTCGCCCAACATCCCGTCCCACTGGCGCGGTGCCGATGACGTCCGTAATACAAACTGACACTCGTCGCGCGTCCAGTGCAGGTCGATAGTTCAACGTTCGCTTCATCGGGACTTTGCCTTCCCGAAAAGCTTCAGGACCTCGGCATACTCCTCTTCGTGGAGCCGCGGACTTTAGACAGACTTTAGTCCGCAGCAACTTCCGAACGCTAGCAGGGCTCGGGTTTATCGGGATTTTGTGCATACCACCTTGCTGCGGACAGGAATGTCCGCGCTCCGTTGAGTTCTTACCCCCGCCCACTTTTTTTGGTTTTGAATCCGCTGTTTGCAGATTAAATTGCCCCTTCAATGCATTGGCTGCAAGCGCTGGACACTGACCTGTTTCGGTTCGTTAACTCGAGGCTGAGCAATCCCTTTTTCGATACCGTGATGCCTTTTCTGAGCGGCAACCCGCTTTTCTTTCCGGCGGTCGCTCTTGCGGGCGGATTGCTCATTTGGAAGGGCGGCCGGCGCGGACTGATTTGCGTATTGCTGCTATTGGTGGTGGTCGGGGCAGGGGACGGATTGGTTTGTAACACGCTCAAGCATGCCGTCGGCAGGGTGCGGCCCTGCATTGCGCTGGAGGACGTGCATTGCCTGGTGGGCAAAACCAATTCCGGCAGCATGCCTTCCGCACACACCTGGAATTGGTTCGCCGCCACGATGGTGTTCCTGGCTTTCTACCGCCGCAGTCTCTGGGTGATGTTGCCGCTGGCGTGCGCGGTTGGTTTCTCCAGAGTGTATAACGGCGTGCATTACCCGGGCGACGTCATGGTGGGGGCGATTTTGGGAGCGGGCTACGCTGCCGCCGCGCTGGTGTTGTTCGAGGGGCTTTGGGGCTGGGGGTTCCGGAGGTTGTTCCCGTTGTGGTGGGCCAGGATGCCGTCGCTAACATCGGCGCCCGCGGGTTGGGGCGGGTCGGAGCTCGAAGCGGAACCTGAGTTTGCGCCGCGGCGCAAGCCGCTTGGTAAAGGCGCGGTGGTGGAGCAGGGAAGCCGCACAGAACGCAGTTCGAGCCCGCAGGTGAGTTTGGAGGAGCACTGGCTGCGGCTGGGTTACATCTTGGTAGGTGTATTGCTGCTGGCCCGGTGGTTTTACATTGCCAGCGGCGCAATTCAATTGGCGGAGGACGAAGCTTACCAATGGGTTTGGTCGAAACACCTGGCGCTTTCTTACTTTAGCAAGCCACCGCTGATCGCCTACACGCAGGCCCTGGGAACAGCCATATGGGGCGATAACGCATTCGGCGTGCGCTTTTTCTCGCCGCTAATCACCGCCATAATGAGCATCGTTGTCCTGCGTTTCTTTGCGCGCGAGGTTAACGCCCGGGCCGGGTTCCTCCTGGTGCTGATTGTCACCGCGACCCCGCTGCTCGCCGTCGGGGCGGTGCTGATGACAGTCGATCCGCTGTCGGTCTTATTCTGGACCGCGGCGATGCTGGCAGGTTGGCGGGCGGTACAGGAAAAATCCCGCACGCGGGAGTGGGTGTGGGTGGGGGTCTGGATGGGATTGGGATTTCTGAGCAAATACACTGAACTGCTGCAATTGCTTTGTTGGGCGGTGTTTTTCGTGTTGTGGGTGCCGGCGCGGCGGCAGTTGCGCCGGCCGGGTCCTTATGTGGCGCTGTTGCTGAACCTGCTGCTCGCGTTACCGGTGCTGATTTGGAACGCGCAACACGGATGGATTACCGTTCATCACGTCGCAGTGGATGCGGATGCCGGCAAGCCCTGGCATCCCACCCTTCGGTTTCTGGGTGATTTTCTCGGCACCGAGGCGGGCTTGCTGAACCCGGTGTTTTTCGTTGGAACCGCGTGGGCGGCGATCGCCTTTTGGCGACGGCGCCGGCAAGAGCCGCGGCTGGTTTATTTTTTCAGTATGGGTGCGCCGCTGTTTCTGGTCTATGTGCTGCAATCGTTAAAGGCGCGAGTGTTGCCGAACTGGATCGCGCCCTCAATCGTTCCCTTGTTTTGCTTGATGGCGGTGTATTGGGACACGCGTTGGCGTTTGGGCAAAGCGGCGGTCGGCCGGTGGTTGACGGCCGGCTGCGTGCTGGGATTGGCAATGGTGCTGGTGGGGCATAACACCAATATCGCTCGGAAAGTGCTCGGTCATTATCTGCCGGTGAACCGCGACCCGCTGCATCGCGTGCGAGAGTGGGATACGACGGCCCAGGCCGTGGAAACAGCGAGGCAGAAGCTGCTATCGGAAGGCAAACCGGTCTTCATCATCACCGACCACTACGGCATGGCGGGGCAGATTTCCTTTTACCTTCCTGAAGCGCGTGCTGCGGTCCGCTCCGACCCGCTGGTCTATTGCCGCAGCAACCCCACGCCGGAAAACCAGTTTTATTACTGGCCCGGCTATGACTCGCGCAAGGGCCAGAACGCGATTTATGTGCTCGAGCTCAACCGGGACGACCCGACGCCGCAACCACCTCCAGAACGGCTGCAGCAGGAATTCGAATCCGTCACCGACCTGGGCGTTACGAACGTGCTGTACCACGGCCAGTACCTGCTGCGCCCGTTACACCTTTTTGCCTGCCGCAATCTGCGGTAAACTACGGCGCGGTGGCCATGAATCGCAATTGGGCTGTGTCAGCGCGCCAGCGTCTTGGACTACGCCAGCCCTCTGGCGCTTTCGAGACACTGGCTTCGTTCGAAAGCGCCAGTGGGCTGGCGCACTCCAAAACCTCGCGGCCTCGGCGTCGCTGGCTTACGGAAAGGGGTCGCTTTGGGTGACCAATACACCAACGTCGCAATAGTTCGGAGAAGTTTCCCGATCAGAGATTACGATCTGGATGCGACGCTCGATTCGGGCCAGGCGTTTCGCTGGCAAACGGTCGGCACGAGCTGGGTGGGCGTAATCGGTCAGCGCTGGGTGAGATTGCAGGCTGAGCAAAACCAGATTCTCGCTGAGACCGTTGCGCCGGTCGAGGATTGGACCTGGCTAAAGACTTACCTCCAACTGGACCTTGATCTCGAACAGGTCCTGCAGACTTTTCCCACTGATCCCTCAATGCAAGCAGCGGTCACCGCTTGCCGTGGCTTGCGGCTGTTGCGGCAGGACCCTTGGGAATGCCTGGCGTCTTTCATCTGCTCTTCCACGAAGCAAATCGTGCAAATCAGGCAGATCATCGCTTTGCTCAGCGGGCGGTTCGGCGAACCGCTCTCCTGTCCGGATTCACACGGCCCGGCCTGGAGTTTCCCGACTGCTGAGCGCCTGGCGCAGGCCACCGAAGCCGAGTTGCTCGCCTGTAAACTGGGGTTCCGGGCCAAGTACCTGCGAGCTGCGGCGCAACGCGTGGCGGCCGGCGATTTGGACTTGAGCCGTTTGGGCGCGTTGCGGTTGGAATCGGCGCGCGAGCAACTGCTCGAGTTACCCGGCGTCGGCCGCAAGATTGCCGATTGTGTACTGCTTTTTGCGTACGGTTTCCCAGGTGCGTTCCCTGTCGATGTCTGGATTTCCCGCGCGTTACGCCAACTCTATTTTCCACGCCGTCGTGTTACGTTGCGCCGCTTGCACGAGTTCAGCGCGTCGCATTTCGGCCCGCAGGGAGGGTTCGCTCAGCAATACCTGTTTCATTTTGTCCGTCGCTTTCCCCAAGCCGGCGGGGCGTGCCGGGCACGCTCCAGTCGCGGCAAAAAGCATCCTCGCCGCGTGTTGGGGTCATAGACTCCTATGATTGCGACCGTTGGCGAGTGAGGTAGCCTGGGTCGATGAAAGCATCGAAGTTGGTCGCTGGCGCCGGCAGGGCGTGGCTCGCGATTCCCTGCCTTGGGGTTGTTTTGCTGGTCGTCGCCAAATCCCCGGCTGCAGGGCGTGCGTTCTCGCCAAACCCGGCGGAGGTTTTTGGGGTCGCCCACGTCGATGGCAAGTATTACCTGACACCGCAGCAGGATTTCCTGGACGAAGGCGCGGACCAGGTGCTGGCCACGGGCAGCAAAGTGATAAAACTTTATCTGACGCCGCGTCGCTATCCCTGGAACAGCCACTGGCCGGAGGGCATTACCAGTCTCGTGCAAATGGCCCAGACACCGTATTTCAAATCCGTCTTTGCCAAACCGTTTCACACCTACATCCTCACCGCCTATGCCATCGGGCGTGAGGACCACTATTGGACTACAGGCATCGACGCGGCGCAGGCAGCAGATGAAACCCGGCAATTCTATGACCTCACCCGGTACCTCTTGTCGGCCTACAAAGGCACCGGCAAAACGTTTGTGTTGCAGCATTGGGAAGGGGATTGGGCGCTGCGGCACGGGTCAACCAAGCCTTACGACGCAACCTACGTGCCCAGCCCAACTGCCGTGCAAGGGATGATTCAGTGGCTCAACGCGCGGCAAGCGGGGATCATTAAGGCCCGCGCCGAGGCGGGTTCAACGGACGTGCGGGTCTTCGGCGCAACCGAGGCAAACCGGTTGGAGGATTCGCTGGCCGGCAAACCGGGTGTGGCCAACTCCGTCTTACCTTTTACCACTGTCGATTTGGTTTCCTACTCCTGTTACGAGTCCCTGGATTCACCCGCACATTTGGCGCGCGCGGTCGATTACCTCGCCGCGCACCTGCCGCCTACAGCCGTCTTCGGCCAGAACCCGCATAGTGTCTATTTGGGTGAATTTGGGTATCCGGAGAACGGCAAGGGCGGTGTCGAGGAACTGAACCGGCGCATCGATACCGCGCTCGATGTGGTGCGCGATAAAGGCCTGCCCTGGGCCGTGTTCTGGGAGGTGTACTGCAACGAACCGGTTACGCGCGGATTGGCCCTGCCGCTCAATGGCGCGCAAAACGATGCGAACCTGCGCGGGTTCTGGATGATCAAACCCGACGGCTCCCCGGCGTTGGCCTGGCATAGGTACCGGCGGCTGTTCGCGTTGGGGGATCGGCAACGTGTTACTACCCGCGCAATTAAATCTCACGCGAAGCTGGTCTATAGCGAGCAGTTTCAGCGCCCGGACGGCGGGGACCTAGGCCCCGGCTGGACGCAGGCCGCGCATTACGGATTGGTGGCGGAAAGCATTGCGCATCACCGGTTGCATTTGGAAGTGCCCGACGGCCGAAATATTCCCTGGGGCTCCGCCACGCTCGATCTGAGCAATCCCGCAGTGCTCGGGCACGGCCTGCAACCGGGGGATTATTTCGAGCTTACGTTAGAGCGCTTGGGCCCCGAGGGCGCGCTCGGGGTCGAGCTATTCGATTCAGATCAATTGCGGGTCGGCTCAGGTTTTGGCAGCGGTCCGGCGTCGTTGGAAACCTGGAATGGCAAAACCTGGGTTCCGATCAGTTTGGACGCACACGGCCGGCCCCTGGCCTTTGATTGGAACAAGCCCCGCACGCTCGGTGTTTGCTTCGATTCTGCGGACGGTTATCGCGCCACATTCAGTTATTACATTGACGGTGCCTACGCCGGCTCCTGGCTGGTCGCAACCGGTCAGCACACCCTCGATAAATTTGGCATTTATGTGCAGTCAAAGACCTCAGGCGCAGCGTTCGATTTCGACGTCTTGAATGTCTATGAACACCGTCCTGCGCGAAAGACTTTCAATTAAGGCGCGCCTTTGGGCTGGCCGAGCGGGTGCAAGTCGCACGATTGTATCAGGCTCATTGGGCTCACTCCGGCTTGCCTCCCTTCACCCTGTAAGTTAACAATGCGCCGGTGAGCGCCCTTGAAGTCCTGTTCACCCCTGCCGATTTTGCCGCGTTAGGCCGACGCGATCTGGGTCAAACCGATTGTGTGGTTTTCGACGTGCTGCGCGCCACCAGCAGTATGATCACTGCGCTGGCCGATGGCGCTGAGGCAATTATCCCTGTGGCTGAAATTCCTGAGGCGCTTGAGGTCCATCGAACCTATCCCGATGCGCTGCTGGCCGGCGAGCGCAATGGCGTGCGCATACCGGCCGAGTTGGCCGGTGGCACCGCCTTCGACCTGGGCAACTCACCGCGTGAGTTTACACCAGCACGCGTGCGCGGGCGGAGAATTATCATGAGCACCACCAACGGCACACGCGCTTTGCGCGCGTGCGCCGGCGCCCGAACCGTCCTCGCCTGCGCCTTCTTGAACTTGACCAGGACGGCCAACTGGCTCGTCCGGGCTGCGCCCGCGCAGCTTCTGGTGGTCTGCAGTGGCACTTACGAGGAAGCCGCTTATGAAGATGTTTTAGGAGCGGGTGCCTTGTGCGATTTGCTCTGGGACCGTTTTGGCGGGGAACGGGCGGCTGATTCAGCTTATCTCGCGCGGCAGGCCTACCGGTCAGATTCGGCGCGCCTGACGGAGGCCGTTTCGGGGTCGCGGAATGGGCGCCGTTTAATGGGTCGTAGCGAGCTGCGCGATGATGTCGCATTTTGTTGTCAACGCGACACCCATCCTGTTGTGGCGCAACTGGACCGCGGAGGGATGCTGAGGCGGGTCGCGCAATAACAGGCCTGCCGAAAAGCGCGGGAGGAGTATTCAAAGAATTCAACAGGAGCAAGCAGAGGAAACAGAGAAGCAGAATCTCTGTTCTCTCTGCTTGCTCTTGTTAAATTCCTGGAGCCTGGAGCAATCGTAGCGGGATGAAATGCTCGCCTGACACAGAAAAGTGTTTTACGATACTCGTGATTTTCCGACGGTCTGTGCCGGCTTCGTCACGGAGCCCTGAAGATTGTTGTGTTGCGCCGACGCCGTCTGGACTTTGGCCACCCTTGACTTTGTTCGTATCCTCCCGGTTTAATGCTCAGATGCGGCTGCGCCTGCTCATGAACCGAACTTCTGTTCACGTTTCTCGAACTTTGGTGTGTGCGGGGCTGTTGTCTATATTGCCCATGATTTCGCCGGCTCAGCCGGAGCCGAATTTGGTGCAGGTGGTGAATTCCGCTCCCGCAATCGGGACGAACTCTTTCTACACGAGCAACCGCGCCCCGCTCGCCCCCAGCCCGCTGATCAAGCTGCCGATTGGCAGCATCCGTCCGGAAGGTTGGCTGCGCCATGAGCTTGAATTGGAAGCCAACGGCATGACGGGGCACCTGCCGGAGATTTCGAAGTGGTGCAAGTTCGAGGGGAACGCCTGGAGTGATCCGCAGGGTCAGGGCCACAGCGGCTGGGAAGAACTGCCTTATTGGCTTAAGGGTTATGGCGATTTGGGTTACGTGCTGAAGGATCCGGCGATTATCCAAACCGCGCGCAAGTGGACCGATGCCGTGCTGGCGAGCCAGGAACCGGACGGCTGGTTCGGGCCGCGCACGCTCAAGAGCAGTCTCGATGGGAAACCGGACCTGTGGCCGCACATGATTATGTGCAACGTGCTGCAGTCTTTTTATGAGGCGACAGGCGACCCGCGGGTCCTGCCGTTCCTTAGCAAATATTTCCGCTGGCTGAATAGCCTGCCGGCGGAGGATTTTGGGGCGGGTTACTGGCCCAAACTGCGCTTCGGCGACAGCATTGAAACGGCTTACTGGCTGTATAACCGCACCGGCGAGCCGTGGTTGCTGGAGCTGGCCGCAAAGATTCACCAGCACATGGGCCGCTGGGATACCGGAATTATCAACTGGCACAACGTGAATATCGCGCAG
Source organism: Verrucomicrobiia bacterium (assembly GCA_035934555.1). GTDB lineage: Bacteria > Verrucomicrobiota > Verrucomicrobiia > Limisphaerales > UBA8199 > DASYXT01. The sequence goes on from DASYXT010000014.1 coordinate 23,530, forward strand.
GGTTTCCGCGAGCCCGGGGTGTTTTTTCAGCAGGAAGGCAATCCCGAGCTGCTCGGCCAGGCCGAGCGCAATTACCAGCAGGTGATGGGCCTGTATGGGCAGTTCCCCGGCGGCGGTTTCGCGGGCGACGAAAACTGCCGTCCAGGTTATGGCGACCCGCGCCAGGGATTCGAAACCTGCGGGATTGTCGAGTTCATGCACTCCTTCGAGATGCTGACGAAAATCTCCGGCAACCCGGTTTGGGCGGACCGCTGTGAGGACCTCGCCTTTAATTCGCTCCCGGCCGCGCTGACGCCCGACCTGAAAGCGCTCCATTATCTTACGTGCGCAAACCAGGTTCAACTCGACAAAAACAACAAAGCCCCCGATATCGACAATGGCGGCACGATGTTCTCTTACAGCCCCGATGCGGTCTATCGTTGCTGCCAGCATAACGTGTCCCACGGCTGGCCCTATTTTGCCGAGGAACTGTGGCTCGCGACCCCCGACGCCGGCTTGTGTGTCTCCCTTTATGCCGCCAGTGAAGTGGAAGCCAAAGTGGCCGCCGGGACCACGGTGCATCTGAGTGAGCAAACGGAATACCCGTTTGCAGATACGGTTAAGCTGAAGGTTGGCACTGCTGAGCCGGTCCGATTTCCGCTTTATTTGCGCATTCCCCAATGGTGCGGCGAGCCGGCGGTGTCCGTAAACGGCAGGCCGCTTGCCTTCCAGGCGCGCCCGGACGCCTATGTGCGCCTGGAGCGCCAATGGCATGACGGTGATCGGATTGAGTTGCGCCTGCCGATGCAAGTGGACGTCCGGTCCTGGCCCACCAACCACAACGCTGTTTCGGTTAATTATGGCCCGCTCAGTTTCTCCTTGGACATCGGTGAACGGTGGTCACGCTATGGCGGCAGCGATGCCTGGCCAGAGTGGGAAGTGTTTCCGACGACGCCCTGGAATTACGGCCTGGTGCTGGAGCAAACCGAAGCCGCCAAAGCTTTCCAGGTGATTCATCGCAAGGGCAACCCCGATTCTCCATTCACGGCGCAAAGCTGCCCGATTGGATTGCGTGCACACGCCCGCAGAATTCCAGCCTGGAAGCTGGATGCGGAAGGTATGGTGGGGCTCCTGCAAGCCAGTCCCGTGAAGAGTACCGAGCCTCTCGAGACCGTGACCCTTATCCCCATGGGCGCCGCGCGGCTGCGGATTAGCTGTTTCCCGGTGATTGGCACCGGGGCAGATGCCCATGAATGGGTCGCTCCCAAGGCGCTGCCGGTGTCTGCTTCGCACTGCAATCCCAGCGACACCCTCGAAGCGCTGGTGAACGCTCGCCAACCCGTTAACTCCAACGATCATTCCCTCCCGCGGTTTACGTGGTGGGACCATCGCGGCACGAAAGAATGGGTCCAGTATGACTTCGGAGGTTCCAAGAAGATTTCGGCAATGGACGTTTACTGGTTTGATGACACAGGGGTAGGCTCGTGCCGGGTGCCTGAATCGTGGCGCGTCCTCTATCAACAAGGCGAGCGTTGGTTGCCGGTGCAGGGCGCCTCGCCAGGCGGCCTGAAGCGTGATGCCTTTAACCGGCTGACCTTCACACCCATTAGCACCACTGCCGTGCGCCTGGAAGTCCAGCTCCAGCCCGATTTTTCCGGCGGCATTCTCGCATGGAAAATCGAATGACCTTGGCGTCCCTGCAAGATAGACAACGCGCAAGGCATGCGCTCTTGCAGTGCTAGAAAGCAGCATCGGAAACTTGGCTTTGAATAATACTGCTCAAAACTCATTATGAACCTCGTCTCACTAAAACATTTCGCTGTTCTGACACTTCTTGGCGCTCTGCCGCTGCGCGCCGCTGACTGGGCGCCGGCGAAGGGCCCGCTCCAAACGCGTTGGGCAAAAGACGTCTCCCCCTCCAACGCGCACCCGGAGTACCCGCGCCCTCAATTCGAGCGGTCGGAATGGCTCAATTTGAATGGCCTCTGGGATTTCGCCATCGCACCCATGGACGCGCTTCAGCCGGCCGACTTCGGTTCGAAGATTCTGGTGCCGTTCCCGGTGGAATCGGCTCTCTCAGGGGTGATGAAACCGGTAAGCGACAACGAGCGACTTTGGTATCGCCGCACGTTCGAGTTGCCGCGGCGCTGGCTCAGCCGCCGTGTTTTGTTAAACTTTGGCGCAGTGGATTTTGAAGCCACGGTCTGGGTGAACGGGAGGAAGGTTGGTCAGCATCGCGGCGGGTATGACGGGTTCAGCTTCGACATCACCGAGGCCCTACAGCCGCGAGGTCCCAACGAACTCGTGGTGAGTGTGATTGATCCTACAGACGCCGGAACGCAGCCGCGCGGCAAACAGGTCCGCCACCCGAATGGTATTTGGTACACCTCGACCAGCGGGATTTGGCAAACGGTTTGGCTTGAGCCGGTCAGCGCGGCCCATTTCACCGCGCTGAACATCGTGCCCAACGTGGACGATTCCTCCGTGAGTGTTCAACCCATGACAACCGCTTTGCTCGGCGGGTTCGAGGTTGAGTTGAGCGTGCGTGACGGCGGGCACCGCGTCGCCACTGTGCTCGCCCAGCCGGGGCGCGCCACCGCCCTGGCGATCAAGGACGCCAAACTTTGGTCACCAGAGGACCCGCACTTGTATCAAGTTGTGGCCAGCCTTAAACTTGGCAACCGTCGGGTCGATCGGGTCGAAAGCTATTTCGGGATGCGCAAAATCTCGCTCGGCAAGGACGAGCACGGGTTCACCCGCCTGCTGTTGAATAATCGGCCTTATTTCCAATTCGGCCCGCTGGACCAGGGCTTCTGGCCCGACGGCATTTACACCGCACCAACCGACGCCGCACTGCGTTTCGACATCGAGATGACAAAAAAGCTCGGGTTTAACCTTGCGCGCAAGCACGTCAAGGTCGAGCCCGACCGCTGGTACTATTGGTGCGACAAGTTGGGATTGTTGGTTTGGCAGGACATGCCCAGCGGCGACCGGTTTATTGGGGATCGTGACTCGGATATCACGCGCTCGCCGGAATCGGCTTCTGAGTTCGAGCAGGAATTAACGGCGCTGGTCGATGGCCGCCGCAACCATCCGTGCATCGTCATGTGGGTGCCTTACAACGAGGGCTGGGGCCAGTGGAACACCGCGCACGTAGTCGATTTGATCAAAAACCTGGACCCTTCGCGGCTGGTGGATGATGCCAGTGGTTGGGCCGACCGCGGGGTGGGCGATGTGAATGATATGCATAGATATCCCGGCCCCGGCGCACCGCAACCCGAGGAGAAGCGGGCGATTGTGCTGGGCGAATTCGGCGGCCTGGGGCTGCCGGTGAGCGGGCATACCTGGCAAGCCGAGAAGAATTGGGGCTATCGGAGCTTCACCAATAGTGCGGCGCTCACGTCGGCCTATCTCGATTTGGTCAACAAACTTTCGCCGCTGATTGACGAGAAAGGTCTTTCGGCTGCGGTGTACACCCAAACCACGGACGTCGAAGTTGAGGTCAACGGGCTCATGACGTACGACCGTGAGTTGGTGAAGATGGATTGGCAAAAGATCGCCGCGGCTAATCGCGAATGCCGCCGCGCCCAGGCCGCGTTGACCAACTCCCGCTAAGGCGACGCAGCAATGAACAGAAACCAGCAAACGAAACGAACGGGACACACCGGAGCGCGGACTTTAGTCCGCAGCAAGGTCCGGCGCGGCGGGATTTTCGAATGGTGCTGCGGACTAAAGTCCGCGCTCCTCCCGCCTTCACTGAAGAGGTACTTGTTGCGCACGGCTAGGGCGATGATTTTGCTGCCGCTCCTGGTTGCCTTTGCTGCCGCGTCCGTGAGCGCCGCCACTCCCGATGTTTCGTCCGTTCGCGACTTCGGCGCCAAGGGCGACGGTGCCACTGACGATACGGCTGCGTTTCAGCGCGCACTTGATGCCGCCGCGCAGGCGGGTGGCGGCGTGGTCCTGGCGCCGCGCGGCAATTACTTCTTCGCTGGTCATCTGAACGTTCCCACGGCAGTGACGTTGAAAGGCATCTGGGAATCGGTGCCTGCGCATAACGGAATTCGTGACGCCGGCCTGCCCAAGCCCACAGATGACGGCACCACCTTTCTGGTCACGGAGAATCGCGGCCACGAAGAGGGCCCGGCGTTCATCACGCTAAATCACAACAGCACCCTCAAAGGCGTGGTGCTCTATTACCCGAATCAGAACCCGGCGGAGGAACCGGTGCCGTATCCGTGGGCGATCGCGATGCGCGGCAAGAACCCGGCGGTGCTTGCCGTCGAGTTGCTCAATCCGTACAACGGAATCGACGCTGCGCACAACGAGCGGCATTTGATCCGCGACGTCCAGGGGCAACCACTGCGCCGCGGGATTTTCGTTGATGACATTTACGATATTGGCCGGATCGAGAACGTGCATTTCAATCCCTGGTGGAGCACGCGGCCGGCGGTTTTTCACTGGCAACAGGAACACGGCGAAGCATTCATTTTCGCGCGCAGCGACTGGCAATACGTGTTCAACACGTTCTGCTTCGGCTACCATATCGGCTATAAGTTCAGCCAGACGCGCGCGGGTGTCTGCAATGGCAACTTTCTCGGCATCGGCGCGGACGATTGTTTCACTTCGCTGGTGGTTGAAAACTGTGCCCCCATGGCGTTGCTGATCTCCAATGGCGAATTCGTCTCCTTCCATGGTCCGGATCCGACCATGGTTCGAGTGGAGGCGACTAACACCGGCTCGGTGCGTTTCGTGAACTGCGCGTTCTGGGGGCCCTGCAACCAAATCGCCAAGGTCGCGGGCCGCGGTACGGTCGGGTTTAGCGATTGCACGTTTGTGCAGTGGGACCACCTGAACCAACAGCGAGCCGCGTTGCAGTTCAGCAGCGGCACCGCTCTGGTCCGCGGCTGCGAGTTTCAGCAGAACAAGCCTCAAATTGAACTGGGTGAAGACGTCCGCCGAGCTGTGCTCTCCGACAACGTATTCACCGGCAGCAAACGCATCAGTAACCATGCGAAAAACGCCGTGCTCAACGGAAACGATCTTCCCCAATAAGAACCGATTGGCAGTGAACCATGGTTCAGGTCGCAACGCGCTCGCTTTATTGCTGTGTCTGTTGGCACTGGGCACCGCTTTTGGGCAAACAGCTCCGAGTTTCTTTGTTGCCACCAACGGCAACGACAGTTGGTCCGGATTGGCTGCTGAACCAAACGCGGCGGGGACGGATGGGCCATTCGCGACGCTGGCTCATGCGCTGATAGCTGCGCGCCAGCAACGCCAGCATGCTCCCGCCACCCAGAGTTCCGTAGCGGTCCAATTACGCTCGGGCATTTTTTTTCAGTCCGAACCCCTGGTCCTTACGCCTGCTGATTCCGGCCTGGCGATAGAAGCCTACGGCGCCGAGCGTCCGATCGTTAGCGGTGGACGGCGCATCGCCGGCTGGAAATCGACCTCGCTTCTCGGCCACACGGTGTGGGTTGCCGATGTGCCGCGGGTGGGGGCGAAGCGGTGGAATTTTTGCGAACTTTGGGTTAATGGCCGGCGCGCGGACCGAGCACGGCATCCGGCGCACGGCTATCTGAAGGTAGCCGAGGTGCCGGAGGCGGGGAGCGATTGGACGAAGGGGCAAATGCAATTTCGGTTTCAACCTGGGGACTTGCAGAATTGGCCGACAATCACCAACGCCGAAGTGGTGGTGATGAGCCGCTGGGTCGAATCGCGCCTGCCGGTGTTCTCCGTTGATGAAAAGGAGCACCTCGTTCGGTTCAGCAAGAAGTCTGTTTTCCAATTGGCGAAGGGCGACGTGTATTATGCCGAAGGGGCGCTGGAATTCTTGCAGGAACCGGGTTCGTGGTATTTGGACAGCCTTGCCGACAGAATTTATTACCTGCCGCGTGAAGGCGAAGCCCTGGGAGGAGTGGATGCGATTGCGCCGGTGCTGAGCCAGGTATTGCGAATCGAGGGTGACCCCAAGAGTGGCCGGTTCGTGGAGAACGTCACCTTCCGCGGGTTGACCTTTTCGCACACTGAGTGGTATTTCCCTGAAGGTTTTGCCAGTGCGGAATCTGCGCCCACCGTCTGGCCGCCGCCCAACCCGACGGTGGGTGGATTTGCCCAGGCGGCGGTGGGCGTGCCCGGGGCCGTTTGGGGCAGGGGCTTGCACCAGTGCCGGTTCGACGATTGCCGTTTCGTGAACATAGGGGATTACGGACTCGAGCTGACTGGCGGTTGCGTCAGCAATGTCATCGCAGGTTGCGAATTTGCCGAGCTGGGGGCGGGTGGAGTGAAGTTGGGTGAAACCGCCATCCGTACTGAGCTCAACGAACAAACCGGGGCCAATGAAATCTCGGACTGCTCGATTGAGGACGGGGGTAAACTGTTCCACAGTGCGATCGGCATCTGGATTGGCCAATCGCCCGGCAATCGTCTCCTGCACAATCTCATTCACGATTTCTATTACACGGGCATCTCAATCGGCTGGACGTGGGGTTACGGCCCGGCGCTGGCGACCAACAATCTCGTCGCCTTCAACCACGTTCACCATATCGGGGTCAAATCCAATGGGGACGGCCCGATCCTGAGCGACATGGGCGGCATTTACACGCTGGGCATGCAGCCCGGCACGCGCATTTGCAACAACCTTTGGCATGATATCGCCGGACGCGAGTACGGCGGCTGGGGAATTTATTTCGATGAAGGCAGCAGCGGCATTGTGGCGCAGAGCAATGTTGTGTATCGCACGACACACGGCGGCTTTCACCAGCACTACGGCGCAACCAATATGGTGCGGAATAATATTTTCGCCTTCGCGCGCGAGCAGCAACTCCAGCGCACCCGACCTGAGCCGCACAGAAGCTTTAGTTTCATCACCAACATCGTCTATTTCGATACCGGTGTGCTCTTGGGCGGCAATTGGTCTAATGACCATTACCTGATGGACTGGAATGTCTATTTCGATGCGCGCCCGGGCGCGAAGCCTGAGCAAATGCGCTTTGCCGGCGACGACCTTCAACAATGGCGCGCCCGAGGCCATGATGTGCATTCCATAATTGCGGATCCGCTCTTTGTCGCACCTGAGCGCTATGATTTTCGCTTGCAAAACAATTCGCCCGCGCGTCAACTTGGCTTCGACCCAATCGATGTGAGCAATGTTGGACCGACGCATGGTTCCTCTGCTGACTGGGTCGTGTACCAGGGTCATGGTGGGCCAGGGCACGGCAAGCACGTTGTTTTAATCAGTGGCGATGAGGAGTACCGTTCTGAGGAGAGCCTGCCGATGCTGGCGAAAATCCTGGCTGTTCGCCATGGGTTCGACTGCACCGTACTTTTCTCGATCAACCCGGTGGACCACACTATCGATCCCACCATCCTGACAAACATCCCGGGAATGGAAGCCTTGGATTCGGCCGACCTGTGCATAATGGCGCTGCGCTTCCGGGATTTGCCTGATTCACAAATGAAGCATTTTGTGGACTACCTCCATGCCGGCAAACCGTTGATTGCCTTGCGCACCAGCACCCACGCCTTTCAATATCCGCCCGACTCCACAAGCCCGTACACGCGCTTTGACTGGCGCAACCCCGTCTGGCCCGGCGGATTCGGTCAGCAGATTCTTGGGGAAACCTGGGTAAGCCACCACGGCGAACATGGCAAGGAAAGCACCCGGGGCATTATCAACCCGGCGTTCACAAGTGATCCGATTTTGCGAGGCATTTCGGACCTGTGGTGTCCAACCGACGTTTATACCGTGGCGCATCTGCCTGCCGATGCCCGCGTGCTTGTACGGGGCGAAGTGCTCTCGGGCATGAACCCTGCCGACCCACCGCTGGCCGGCCCAAAGAACGACCCGATGATGCCGCTGGTGTGGACGCGGGAGTACCGGCTGGACCAGGGCCGGGCCGGCCAGGCGGTCGTCACCACGATGGGCGCCGCCGTGGACCTCCAAAACCAGGACCTGCGCCGACTGCTTGTAAATGCGTGTTACTGGACTACCGGTTTGGGAAGCCAGATTCCAACAAAAGCCGACGTCGATTACGTCGGTGAGTATCACCCGACCTGGTTCGGTTTCGGCAAGTTCGTTAAAGGGGTAAGACCCAGCGACCTTCGCCTCTGGAAACCTAACGACAATTAAGTAGGTCGTGAAATCCAGCGCGCTGCGGGAAGAGGCTCCGCCTCGGGAACCTCGCCCCAGCCTCGTTCGCGCCGGCTGCGCTAGGCCGGTTCGCATTCCTCTTGTCTCCTTTGCTGGCGGTTCTAAACTGACGCCATGGTCTCGCAGCGCTGGCGGCCGGTGATGTACGTCCTTGTGGCCGTGGCGGTGATTTGGGTGATCGCCGCCGCCGGCTACCGGCTCGCACTAAATGCTCACGTCACCGCCGATAAGGTCAAGGCGTATGCCACAGCCACTGATTTAAGCAAGCTTTCTGGCCCGGCGCGCGCGGCGGCTATCCAGAAACTGGCGCGTATGCTCAACGCGCTTTCCATCGAGGAGCGGCGCAAGGCCCGCCTGGAACGACTCGCTAACGATTGGTTTAGTCAAATGACGGATGAGGAAAAGAGCGCCTTTATCGAGGCCACCATGCCGACCGGAATCAAACAGATGCTCACCGCCTTCGAGCAGTTGCCAGAGGACAAGCGGCGCAAAACGATCGACGACACGTTGCGCCGTTTGCGCCAGGACGAGGCCCGACTCCAGGCCGACGGAGGCGATCCGAATGCCGGAACCAATGGTCAGCCGGTTTTAAGTCCGGAGTTGCAAGCCCAGATCCGCACCATCGGACTAAAAACGTTCTACTCGCAAAGCTCGGCCCAAACGAAAGCCGAACTGGCCCCGGTGCTTGAAGAATTGCAACAAGTGATGGAGAGCGGCAGGCCATTCCGAGACAGGTAAGGGAATGCGCCGGTGAAAAGCACACCAGCAATTAAGGCATCAGAATGGATAAGGGAGGTTGGCAGGTCTCTGTTGCCGGGCACCCGAACTGAGAGCTTCACACTGGTGGAGCTGTTGATTGTTATCGGGATTATTGCCCTTTTGGCCGCGCTGCTGTTGCCGGCCTTAAACCGCGCGCAAGAATCGGGCCGGGCCACTCGCTGCCTGAGCAACCTGCACCAGATCGGCCTCGCGCTGCAGGCCTATGTCAGCGACAATCACAATCAGCTGCCGTACATGAACGACCGCTCGCTAACCACAACGAACCCTTACCCGCCGCCCGATGTGCTGCTGCCCAATTATCTCGGCAACCTAAACGTGTTAGACTGTCCGTCCGACCACAATCGCCTCTTCGAAACGACCGGGTCGAGTTATTCGTGGAATTTTCTGGTGAATGGCGAGGATGCCGACCACCTCGTTGCTTTTGGAATTAAATTTGATTCGCATCAAATCCCCCTTTTCTTCGACAAAGAAGCTTTCCACAAAGCGCGCGGCGCAACCCGGGCGCAGAATTTTCTCTACGCCGATGGGCATATCAAGAACCTGCTGGAGATGGCCGGCACCATTCAATCACCCCCATGATCGAGCTGCAGAACCTCAGCAAACGTTTTGGGCAGCGCTGGGCGGTGGCAGAGCTCACGTTGCGCGTGCCGCGCGGGGAGATTTACGGTTTGCTGGGCCATAACGGCGCCGGCAAGAGCACCGCCATCGGGATGATGCTGGGTCAGGTCTGGCCCACAGCCGGCCAGGCGCGCATCTGCGGCTATGACATCACCGCACACCGTCCCCACGCGCTGCAGAAGGTCGGCGCGATTTTCGAGAGTCCTGCCTTCTACGATTACCTCAGTGGCTGGCGGAACCTTGAAATTCTGTGCGGCTACACCTGCCCAGCGGCCCCGGCCCGTCTGCGTGAGGTGATTGCGTGGGTGGGTTTGAACGGGCGCGAACACTCCAAAGTCTGCACTTACTCGCACGGAATGCGGGCACGTTTGGCGCTGGCGCAGGCGCTGCTGCCGGCGCCCGAGTTGCTCATCCTGGATGAACCGAGCGACGGTTTGGACCCTGAGGGGATTCATGAAATGCGCCAGACCATCCTGCGCCTCCAGCGCGAACTGGGCCTGACTATCCTGCTCTCCTCTCACTTGCTGACCGAAGTCGAACAACTCTGCACCCGGATTGCGGTGCTCAATCAGGGCCGGAAGGTGTTTGAGGGCACGCTGGCCGAAACGCGGCGGCGCGGCGCCTGGGTTCACCTCAAGGTTGGCGATTCTGAACTGGCCTCGAGGCAATTGTCAGAAGCCGGGCTGATTTCCTGTTGGCGCGCCGCGCAACCCCGGAACGGTTCTGCCGCGCCCAGGTCTGACTGCGCGCTCATATCGCTGGCCGAAGGCGTCGAAACCGATCAGGTCGTCAAAGTGCTCGTTGAACGCGGCATCGCGGTTTTCGAGATTGCTCCGCAGGAAGATACGCTCGAGGATTTTTACCTTTCGCTGATGACGGAGCAACGCGGACCGGGAACCGCACCCGAATTGAGTCCCCTCAGTCCGCCGGTTGCCCCCGGCGCCTGCTCGGGTTGACCTGCGCGATGAGCCTTTTTTACCATCAACTACGGGGCGAGTTGTGGAAGCTCTTCGGAAAGAAGCGCACCTACATCGGATTTGGCGCGTTCCTGGTGGCGCAAAACGGGATGCTCCTGGCATTTCGCTTCACTCGCTGGCAGACGGATGTGCAGCGCTTGCTGGCCGGCAACGGCTACCTGGCCGAGGAATACATTTCCGCGCTCACCGTGGCCCTGGTGATGTTGATTCCCCAAATCATGTTGCTGATGCCTCTCTATGCTGCGCTGGTTGGCGGGGATTTGGTTGCCAAGGAGGCCGAGGACGGCACCCTGCGGATGATCCTTTGCCGCCCCATCTCACGCTTTCGTCTCTTATTTGTGAAATGGCTGGCGGGTGGTTTCTTTTCTGCGGTGCTGGTGCTGGTGTTGGGCGGCACGGCTTTGGGCTTTGCGCGGCTGTGGTTCCCCTGGCGCGGCATGTTCGTCTATTCGGTCTGGCCCGAATCCATCTTTAATCTAATGAGCGCAGGGCAGGGCGTTAAGCTCTACGCTTGTTCGCATTTGTTTATGGCCCTGGATGCCAGCGCCATTCTTGGACTGGCCTTCATGTTCTCCTGCTTCAACATGAAGCCAGCCGCGGCGACCATCCTTTCCCTTTCCTTTCTCTTCATTAATCTGGTGATGGAACACATCCCGTTCTTCGAACGGTACGAAGAATGGTTTCTGCCTTATCACTTCCGTGTTTGGCTGCTGACCTTCAGCGACCCCATACCCTGGGCGCGTGTTGGAGGGTCGCTTTGTGTTTTGGTCGCCTTCAATCTGACCACCTTCCTGATTGGTGCGGCGGCGTTCCAGGCGCGCGATATAAAGTCTTGAAAAACCAGGAAAAGACATGCCTGCCGGACATTGCATTTTGATGCAAATCTGGTAAGTTAGGCTACTCGGCAGGGATTGTAGGGATGCCCAAGCTATTGGCGTCGGCCCCCCAAAACTCCACAACTGGTGGTAGTTTTGGAACCAAAAGGCACCTAAATAAACATTGTGCTGAATGGCTATTTTTCTTACAATTCTTGCACTGGATTTAGCGGCAAAAAACACCTCTTTGCCGAGCCATTTTTATGCCTGAAGAACACGTATTGGACCAGACTGAAAACCCGGAAACAGCTCCCCCCGCGCCGGAGAAGTACGACGCGTCAAAGATTGATAAGCTGGAAGGGTTAGAAGCTGTGCGCAAGCGCCCGGGGATGTACATCGGCGACCCGGATGAGCGCGGGCTGCATCATTGTGTCTTCGAAGTGCTCGACAACTCGATTGACGAGCACCTGGCGGGGTACTGCGATAAAATCGAAGTCACTGTTCATGTGGACGGGTCGGTTTCCATCCGCGACAACGGCCGCGGCATTCCGGTGGATGTTCATCCCAAGTGGGGCATGCCGGCCGTCGAGTTAGTGCTGACCAACCTCCACGCTGGTGGCAAGTTCGGACAGGGCGCCTATAAGTACTCAGGCGGTTTGCATGGCGTCGGCGCCAAGTGCGTCAATGCCCTCTCCGACTGGTTCAAGGTCGAAGTGTCCCGCGACGGCAAAGTTTATGCCATGCAGTTCGCCCGCGGGGTTACGACGGAAAAACTGAAAGTTATCGGCAAAGCCAAAGGCACGGGCACGCTCATCACGTTCAAACCCGATGCGACAATTTTCACGATTACCACCGAATTCAAGTTCGACATGCTGGCCAACCGACTGCGCGAGTTGGCTTTTCTCAATCCCGGCATCGAAATCACCCTCACCGATGAGCGGAGCGAAAAAAGCGAACGCTTTCTCTACCGCGATGGCATCGAAGAATTCGTTAAGCAGCTTGGCCGTAACAAGCAGATACTGCATCCCAAACCGATTATCATCAACCGCCAAAAGGACGAGGTCTTTGTCGATTGTGTCATGCAGTATAATGATAGCTACAACGACCAAATCCTTTGTTTTGCCAACTCAATCCCAAACCCGGATGGCGGCACGCATTTGACCGGGTTCCGTTCGGCTTTGACCCGCGCCATCAACCAACACGCCAAACAAAACGAGTTGCTGAAGGAGAAAGACCCGGCGATTTCTGGCGACGATGTGCGCGAAGGCCTGGTATGCGTCCTGAGCGTGAAGCTGCCGAATCCGCGGTTTGAATCCCAAACCAAGGTCAAACTGGTTAATACCGAGATCGACGGGCTTGTCTCTTCGGTGGTGTACGACGGGCTGATGACGTGTTTTGATGCCACGCCGTCATTGGCCAAGAAGGTGATCGAAAAGGGTTTGCTGGCGGCTCGTGCGCGCGAGGCGGCGCGCAAGGCCCGCGAGACGGTGCGCAAAGGGGCGCTCACCGGCGGTGGGTTGCCGGGCAAATTGGCGGATTGCTCCGACCGCGACCCGGCCAATACCGAGCTGTATATAGTCGAGGGCGATTCCGCAGGCGGTTCGGCCAAGCAAGGGCGCGACCGAAAATTCCAAGCGATTTTGCCCATCCGCGGCAAGTTGATCAACGTGGAGAAGGCGCGATTGGACAAGGTGCTCCAGAATAATGAAATCCGCACGATGATCACCGCCGTGGGGACGGGCATCGGGGATGGTGACAGCGAAGGCGCGTTCAACCTCGATAAACTGCGGTATCACAAAATCATCATCATGACTGATGCCGATGTGGATGGGTCGCATATCCGCACATTGCTGCTGACGTTCTTTTACCGGCAGATGCCCCAGTTGGTGAAGCGCGGTTTCGTCTATATCGCCCAGCCGCCGCTTTATCAAATTGCCCGCAAGAAACGGGTCGAATATGTCGATGACGATCCCCAATTGAACCGCATTTTGATCCAGTTGGGCACCGACGAAGTGCGGCTGCGCAACGTTCAGGACCAAAAGGAGCTTTCGGAAAAGCAGCTTAGCGAAATTCTTGAGTTGCTTGAAGCCCTTGATAAGTATGCCAACGGGATTCGGCGGAAAGGCGGTGATTTCGCCACCTTCCTCGAACAGCGCGTCCCACGAACCAATGAACTCCCTCAGCACCTGGTCAAGGTGCGCCAGGGCAACGATGAAACCGTTCATTATTTTCTTGATAACGAGGCGCTGGGAAAATTCGCCGAACAGAATCCCGACCTGGACCTTGGTCTCTCCGGCGAGCAGGAAAGTGATACGTCACTGGTGGAGAAGGCGCGGAACGGCTCGACCCGTCGCGCGCTGCACGAGGAACTGTACGAAAGCCAGGCTATCAAGGACCTGCTCGAGAAACTTGCCCGCAAGGGGTTCAGCATCGAGCATTACTCCGCCCAGGACAAACCGCTGTTCGAACTGCTGGAAGGCGAGGGCGAAAAGCAACAAGTCAAACCGCTGTTCTCGATTCCGGAGATCCTCGCCAGCATCAAAGAGGTTGGCCGGCGCGGGCTGCAAATCAAGCGGTTCAAAGGTTTGGGCGAGATGAATCCCAAGGAATTGTTCGAAACCACGATGAATCCTGCCCGCCGTAAACTCCTGCGCATTGACCTTAGCGATGCCATCGAAGCCGAAGAGATGTTTACGAAGCTAATGGGCGAGGAAGTCGAGCCGCGGCGGCAGTTCATCGAGGATAATGCTTTGAACGTGCGTAACCTGGATGTTTAGCCAAACAGGAGCTTGACAATTGTGGTTACATGTGACTACAGTTAGGTATGAAACGGAAACGAGCATCGAAATGGCCTCAGAAACCCGCCTCATCGCTGGTCCTCAAAGAGACTGCGGTGCTGCCAGGATTTGGGCTGACGATTCCGGTGCGAGCCGCCAAAGCGAAGCTCTCGGCGCTGCTGGACCTGGTTGCCCAGGGCCGCGAGGTGACGATCACCAGCGATGGGGTGCCCAAAGCGGTGCTTTCGCCCGCTCGGGCCAAGGAGGAGCGCAGGCGGTTCATGGGCATGGGCGAGTTCCTGTCCGCACAACCGGTGCACGGAGGGCCGTCCGCGGAGCAACTCGTGCGCGAGGACCGCGATGCGCGCGGCTGGTGAGCATGTATCTGGATACCGCCATCCTGGTGAAATTGCTCGTGCGTGAACCTGATAGTGACTGGTTCAATCAGGCGCTCCTTGGCCAGTCTTTTGAGACGTCGGAATTGGCGTTGGCCGAAGTTCGTTCGGCTTTGCTGGCCAAGGAACGCTCCGGGTTTATCACCGCTGAGGAGCGGGTCCGAGCGGATAATAAGTTTGCTGCCTTGGTGGATGGGGACTTGGTCCGCCTGTTCCCGCTGAACCGGCCGGTATTGGACCGAGCGATTGCTATCCAACTGGCCTGTCATCCGCGCATCCCGTTACGGACGCTGGATGCGTTGCATGTCGCTACTTGCGACGTGCACCAATGCGGCGCGCTTTCCACCACCGATGTCCGAATGCGGTCCGCCTGCGAACAACTGGCAATCACGCTGCTGCCGAAGCGGCCGGAACAGGTCGCCACGAGTGCCAGTTCGTGAACCCCGCTCCAAGTTCGCGTTGATGAAGTAATCATTTTATGCCTGACGATGTTCAACCACCCCCGCCGCCATCCGGCGACGCGCCGCTCTACGCGGCCAACGAAAAGATCACGAAGATCAACGTGGCCGACGAAATCAAGAATTCATTTCTCGACTACTCGATGTCGGTGATTATTTCCCGCGCCCTGCCTGACGCTCGGGATGGGCTGAAGCCTTCCCAGCGACGGATACTTTTTGCCATGAACGATCTGGGGGTGATGCCCAATCGCAAACACCTCAAGTGCGCAAAAATTGTCGGCGAAACAATGGGCAATTACCACCCCCACGGTGACCAGGCGATTTACCCCACGCTGGTGCACATGGCCCAACCCTGGGCGATGCGGGAGCGGTTAGTGGACGGGCAGGGGAATTTCGGTTCCGTCGAGGGCGACCCACCGGCGTCGATGCGGTACACCGAAGCACGTTTGGCGGCCCTCGGGGCCGTGCTGATGGAGGACATGGAGAAGGACACGGTGGATTTCGTTCCCAATTACGACGAGACACGCTCGGAGCCGACGGTCTTTCCGGCCGCATTCCCCAATTTACTCATCAACGGCGGCACCGGCATCGCTGTGGGCATGGCCACCAACATGGCGCCGCACAACCTGGCTGAGATCATCGACGGCGTTTGCGCCCAAATCGACAACCCGAGCATCACGCTCAAGGAGTTGATGAAGTTCATCAAGGGCCCGGATTTCCCCACCGGCTGCATGATTTGCGGTTTGGATGGCATTCGGGATTACTTTACGACCGGGCACGGCAGTTTGAAGGTGCGCGGCAAGGTCGGCCTGGAGGAACTGAAAGGCGGGCGCGAACAGCTCGTGATTACGGCGATTCCTTACGGAGTCAACCGGGCGCTGCTGGTCGAGCGCATCGCCGAACTGGTGAACGAGAAGATTATCACCGACATCACCGGGGTGCGAGATGAGTCGGACGAGAACACGCGGGTGGTCATCGAGATCCGGCGTGACGCCTTGCCCAAAGTGGTCATCAACAATCTCTACAAGCACACAGCCCTCGAAACGAGCTTCGCGGTCAATGCTTTGGCCATCGATCATGGCCGCCCCAAAACACTCGGGCTCAAAGAATTGATTAATTGCTATATCGAGCACCGCCGCGAGGTGATTGTGCGCCGCACACGCTTCGAGTTGCGCAAAGCCGAGGAACGCGCGGAGGCGCTGGAAGGGTTCCTGATTGCCTTGGCGAACCTGGACGAGTTCATCCGGATTATCCGTGGGTCGGCGACGCGCGAGGAGGCCCGCATCAAATTGCTGGCGTTCGATTTCACCCGGGCGCAAGTCGAGAAGTTCGGCGTCCTGATTCGGAGCGAGGCCCGGCTTACGAATGGCCGGTACTCTTTTAGCGAGGCGCAGGCCGATGCCATTCTTGAATTGCGGTTGTATCAATTGACCGGGCTGGAAATCGACAAGGTGAAGGCGGAGTACGGCCAATTGCTCGAACGCATCAAGGACTTGATGGACATTCTGGCCAAGGAAGCCCGGGTCCTGGCGATTATCAAGGCTGAGTTAATGGCGATTAAAGAAAAGTACGCCACGCCGCGGCTGACCGAGCTTGTCCCGGATGAAGGTGACATCGCCATTGAAGACCTAATCGCCAACGAAGGCGTCATTATTACGCTGAGCCACAACGGGTTGATCAAGCGGACCAATATCAGCTCCTACCGGGCGCAGCGCCGTGGGGGCAAGGGCGTGATTGGCATGGTCACGCGCGAAGGCGCCACCGAAGAGGACAAGGATTTCATCGAACACCTGTTCACCGCCAGCACCCACGATTACCTGATGTTCTTCACGAATACTGGCCGAGCTTATGTCGAACGGGTGCATGAAATCCCGGATATGGGCCGCGCGGCGAAGGGCCGCAGTATCGCGAACCTGCTTGAGTTGAAGCAGGGCGAGACGATCGCGGCGTTAATCCGAATCGTGTCCCGCAGCGGGCCCAACAAGGAGGACACTACTTGGGCACAAGAAGGGTTCCTCTTTTTCGCCAGCCGCCAGGGAACAGTCAAAAAGACGTCGTTGGCTGAATTTGCGAATGTCCGCAAGGGCGGCATCATCGCCATCGGGATCGATCCGGGCGATGTTCTGATTGACGTGAAACTGACCTCAGGCCATGACCAAGTCGTGTTGATCACGCGTGAGGGCATGAGCATCCGGTTTTCGGAGGAGGATGTGCGGTCGATGGGCCGGCCGGCGGCCGGCGTGCGGGGCATCACGTTGGAGCCGAAGGATGCCGTGGTGGCGCTGGCGGTGGTCGTGCGCGACACCACATTACTGGTGGCGGGCGAGAACGGGATCGGCAAGCGCACCCCCTTCGATATGGTTTTGGAAAACGGCACCGTCGAGCCGGTGTATCGGCTGCAATCGCGCGGCGGCAAAGGCATCATCACTATGAAAGCCAATGAGAAGACCGGGGCGGTGGTGGGTGCGCTTACGGTGCACGAGAATGACGAAATCATGCTGATCACAACCGGCGGGCAGATGGTGCGTATCTTTGTAAAGGACATCCGCGAGGCCGGCCGCAACACGCAGGGCGTGAAGCTGATTGACCTGCAACCCGAGGACAGGTTGCAGGCGATTGCTCCGGTCATTAGCGAACAGCAGGAGGATGCGGCGGCGGAAGTCGGCGGCAAATAGCGGCCTGAATCAAAAGAAATAGGAAATCCCCAGCACGGGGCCATGGGCGTTGATGCCGAGGTTATGCGCGCCGGTGTTCGCGTTGGAGATGTGCTGGAACCGGTACTCGAGGTCCAGGGCCCAGCGGCTGGACAGCATATACCGTGTGCCGGCGCCGAGGTTAAGATTGAAGTTAAACGGCTGGCCCACGATCTTGTGGTCAATGTCGGTCGTAGTAAGCCCCAGGCCCGCCTGGGCGTAAGGCACAAACCTCCAGCCGGGTTGCACGAAGTTATAGCGCCCCCAGATGGTCACTCCGGTGATAAAGCTGCCGTTCCCTTTGAAGATGGCGTCGCCGAAAAGATCCCCCAACATTTCAAAATTGCCGCGCAGCAAACCGCGGCCTTTCACGTTGCTGAGCATATAACCCAGTTCGAAGGACGTGACGGAGTAATTTATCGTCGGCCGCTGGTAGGTCGCGATGAACGGCGAGAACAAAGCCCCCGCATTGATCGACGCCTCGTACTGGCCCGCGCCGAAAAAATCGGCGAAATCCTCCGCGTCCGGGTTTTGGACGCTCTGGGCTTGAGACCCGCACAGGGCCATGACAAAAACCACCGTAGCAATCCCAAAGCGCTCGACCAATTTACTCCTGAGTTGCATTCGCATGTTTCGGAAAGCAGCTAAGTTGGACCGGACGTCCGCGGAACGCAACTCCGGAGCGTTGGTGGGGGACGTTTTTAACGTGCGTTTTGGGTGCCGGAAAGGGGCATCCCTGCCGCAAAGTAGTGGTTCAGCCGGGTGAGCGTGGGGGCAGGTGCCTGTAGCGCAGAATGCTATCCAGGACGCTGCCGACCTGGTGGGCGCGCTGAGTGCAGGCCTCGGGTGACTCCGGAGCCAACCGCAGCGTTTGCGGCACTCTGGTTAGAAAATCCATGCCGGCGCGATGTGCCAGCCGGCGCAGAAAACAGTGCAGTTCCGCCGACGCGTCGCCGCAGGGCAACCCCACCAGGGCGCCTTCAAGTTGATTGCGTTCCGCTATCCACTGTTCGGTCCAATGAAGGATATGAAGAGGAATTGGCTTGCCGGTGGCGAACACGACCAGATGCGCTTCGGCTGCTTTGCGTTTGGCGTCGGCGGCTATCTGGGATTCTTCGAGCCGCGCAAAGGGCCACCACGTTACCTCGAAGCTGTGCTCGGCCCAAAAGCGCTTTACCAGCTCGTCGCAAAAGGCTACTGCGGCATCCTGTGCGCCTGTGTCCTCGTAAATAACGGCCACTGACCATTTCGCTTTCATCGCCATGACCTCCGGGGGCGGGACTCGAAGTCGGATGCGTAAACCGCACGTCGCTCTCGCCATTAGAAACCATCCGCCTTCTCGGTGCGAAATCAAGATAAATCTTCTCAAACAGGTATCAGCAAGGTCCGATAGGGCGGGATTTTCGAATGTTGCTGCGGACTAAAGCCGGCTAAAGTCCGCGCTCCGGCGCCAGTCCTGCCTTCACTGAGGGGACATTCAAACAGATTTCAGTTCTCTCAAGGAGCCAGGCGTTCGATCTTCCAGGTTTGGTCCGGTTGTCGGGTATAGCAGAAGCGGTCGTGCATCCGGTTGGGCCGGCCTTGCCAGAACTCGACTCGCGCGGGCGTGAGGAGGAAGCCGCCCCAATGTGGGGGTCTAGGCACCCGCTCACCTGGATATTGGGCCTGCAACTTGGCCCACCGCACCTCCAGCGCCGCCCGGTCCGCCACCGGCGCGCTTTGCTCCGAGGCCCACGCGGCGATGCGACTGCCGTGGGGCCGGCTCTGGAAATACGCGTCGGATTCCTCGGCCGATACTTTGGCTACAGTGCCGGCGACACAGACCTGCCGCTCCTGTTCCGGCCAATAAAAGACCAGGGCGGCGGCGGAGTTTTCGCCCAGTTCGTGCCCCTTGCGGCTGTTATAGTTGGTGAAGAAAATGAAGCCTCGAGGGTCCACCCCCTTGAGCAGGACGGTCCGCGCCGACGGCCGGCCAGATTGGTCCGCCGTAGCCAGGGTCATGGCGTTGACATCCATTTGCTCGCGCACGCTGAGGCCAAGCAAAGTCTTGTAGGTGTTGACCAGGAACTTTCGGATAACACCGCTGGTGCGAGCGCCGCTGGCCTGGGCGAACCAGTGTTGGAACTGTTGCAGCGGGTCGGCGGCGAGGTCTTTGCGGCGCAGGCCGGCCAGGTTGTATTCTCGTCTCAAATCGGCAATGGCCATACTTGGTGCGGCGGAGTGTAAGGGCATTGGCCTGGTGGTGTCCACCCGTAGCGCGAGTCCCGGGCTGCCCCGAGTTGACTCAAATTAAAGGACACCGGGGAAGGCGAAACTGAGGGGAGGCAAAAGGGGTCGTTGACTCATGGAAAAATGACACCGGAATTCGGTGTGAATGAACATAAGCCAGGAACTGAAAAGCCAATGGTTGACCAAAGGCCAAGGACTTCCATCCTGTTGGGCAAACGCCATCACATTGTTGAGCCGGGAATTCCACCGCTTGGGATGGGTGATCCTGAATTGGACTCATCTATCCCACGCACCCCTCAGTAATGTCATGAACCCCCCGCCCTGTGGCTTTGCGCCTTCGCGTTTAAGGAGCCTCGTTGCTGCGCTAACTCATCGGCGGCCGAACCAGCCAAGCTCCTCCTTGTTCACCCGGTAAAGCAGCCCCAACACGCGCGCTTCCACCATCAATAGATACAACCCGACGAATGTGGAAATGACCGAGGGAACAACCGGAACCGAAATCGCTTGGGGGAGGAAATCGTCGCCCAACCACTTTGCCGCGAGGACGGCGCCGAACACCGCCACAGTCAGCAAATATTGTCCGGGAATTTTGGCGATGGAGGGCACCACCAGCAACGGATTCAGCGCCGCCACCGAATCGAACATGGCCGCCGCCAGGAAGGCCATCGGGAAATAAATGACGCCCGCCCCGCAGGCGACCAATATCGCCGCCGGGCCCCACCGCCCCGCGCCCTGCACACCCATCGCCACCACAATCGCTGGCACCAGGCTAACCAGCATCGTCGCGGCGAGTTGAAACAAAGGAGCCAGAATGTCAGCCGCGAAGTCCGAGAGGTCCGGCCAATCGGGGGCCATTTGCTCGCCCATCGCTGTGCCGGTGACGACCCGCCGCAGGTAGCTGGTCAGGTACCCCGCGCCGAACCCTGTCATCAAGAGCAGGAAGGCCATGCAGATCGCGCTCCCCAACCCGATGCCTTTGACGGCGCCGAACCGCGCGAAGAAGGCCCCGGCTTTGATCATTGAAAGGAAGATCGTGCCCGTCAGCAACACCAGGGCGCCATCCTTCTTCAACGGATAGAGGAAAGCGCCGCCGACGCGGGCCATAAAGGATCGCTCCGGTTGCGCCGGCGGTGCCGTCCAGGCCCGGCCGGGCGGCCTTCCTCCAGACAACCGGACCACGGGCACTGGCACAGGCCCGGTCCCGGACTCGTCCTCGAACCGCAGCCGCACCTCGCCCAGGCAGAACACCTGGCCGGACCGGAGCCTGGCCTCCTCGACGAGTTGGCCTTCCAGAAAAGTGCCGCTGGTTGAACCGAGGTCCTTCAACGTCACGTTGCCGCCGGACACGACAACCTGGCAGTGCGAACTCGAGATCGACGAATGATCGATCTGGAAATCGTTCTCGGGGCTCCTGCCGAGGATAATGGTTCCCGGCCCAAGCTCAATTTCCCACGCCTCGGCCGAGTCCGGATTAACCACCAGTCGCGCCATACTCGCTTCCCTCTGCCGCCCAGTATGACACGATTACCCTCCGCAAGGGAGAGAGAATTTTTGCGCCGAACGTGGCGCACCCACGACGAGCAATTGTTCTCCAATAAAGGGGTTAATGAGTCATACAGGCACCAGGCCTACCCCTGCCAACCTGTCTTTTCGCAAGCCTCGCCCAACGTCTCCAGGAATCGGTGGCGGTCCTGGTCGTCGGCCAAAATTGGCTCCCGGCGCAACAGTTACGAGGCCGCTAAGTGGGTCACCATGCGCCGATGGCTTGAAGCCAATCCGGACGACGAGTTCGCAAAAGACGTTCGAGCCAAACTGACCTCGGAACCCGAGCACTACGGCGCTTACACGCGTGAGTACCTGGGCTGGGGTGTATTCGCGCTGATCAGGCGGTGATGCGGGTGGGCGATTTTCCGCCCGAACCGGTTGGCAGTACCAGCACGCGGCTGGCGGCATGTCTTCATTACCTATCAGAAAACTGTTCGCCGTGCTGTTGGTGACCCACCTTTGTTGCCTGCCAAAAGCGCCACCCCAAAGACCCCCGTAGCCGCCGACACCAGCAGGCCCTGACTCTCTGCTTGGGACCAACTGCCCGCGCAACGAACAAAGGCACACCTTCGCCTGGAAACGGCCCCTGAACCGGCGCTTGACTTTCTCTATAGGCTTTCCACATCCTGCAAGCATGAGTGCCGAGGGTAACCTAATTCGCGTGATTCGCTCGCTCCGACTGACATCGGGATTGCTACTGCTTTGGAGCGCGATGCCCAGCGTCATCGCCGCACCGAGCCTGACCATCTACAACCAGAATTTCGCCGTCGTTCGGGAAACAGTTCCCATGGATTTAAAAGCCGGCACCAACCGGATTCAATTCACTGGCGCGACGGCTTACCTCGAACCCAGCTCAGTAGTCCTGCGCGATCCGGCCGACCTACATCCCTTTCAGATCCTGGAACAAAACTACCGCGGTGATCCCGTCTCCCAGGCCACGCTGCTCCAGTTGAACGAAGGCAAGACCATCGATTTCGAGGTGCTTCGAACCGAAGGCGACCGGGTCACAAGGGAACTTGTGCAGGGCAAGATCATCCGCGCAGGGAGCGGTGGCTACGGACCCCAGCCCTATTACGGCGGTTACAGCCCCACAACGTTGCAGCCCATTATCGAGGTCAACGGCAAGCTCCGCTTCGAGCTGCCCGGCCAACCCCTGTTTCCCGCCTTGGCCGATAACACCATCCTAAAACCCACTCTCCTTTGGGTCATCGACAGCCCACAGCCGGCGCGCTTTGACGCCGAACTCAGCTACATCACCAGCGAGCTGCGCTGGGAATCCGATTATAACCTGGTCCTGCCCGAGCGCGGCAACACCCTGGACTTGGTCGGCTGGATCACCATGGATAATCAAAGCGGCCGCACGTTCGAAAACGCACGCATCAAGCTGATGGCCGGCGACGTCAGCAAAATCCAGAACCGCCGCCAAGACAAGGCCATGCTCTTCGGCGGAATGGGTGGCGGAGGCGCCCCACCGCCGCCCGTCACCGAAAAGTCCTTCGACGAATACCGCCTCTACACCCTGGACCGACCCGCCACCCTCTTGGACCGTGAGAAAAAACAGGTCGAGTTTGTCACTGTCGCCGACGTGCAATCCACGCCCATTTACATCTATGACGGCGCTTCCACTGACCCGGATCAGGTGTGGGCCGTCGAGGGCATGCATACCGAACCGGAGTACGGGGTGCACTCCCAGACGAAGGTCTGGGCCCTGCGGCAGTTCTTCAATTCTGCCACCAACCACTTGGGCCTGCCTTTGCCCAAAGGCCGAGTGCGCATCTATCGCCGCGATACCGACGGCCGGTTGGAGTTTGTCGGCGAGAACACGATCAAACACACACCCCGCGATGAACTCGTCCGTTTGTTCACCGGCAATGCCTTCGACCTGGTCGGCGAGCGCAAACGCACCGAGTTCAAAGTGGATCTGAGCGGCGCTGGCTCCATTGACCCCGTCACCGGTTTACCTCTCCCTCGTGGCACACGTGCCGTGGATGAATGGTTCGAGATCACCTTGCGCAACCACAAAACCGAGCCAGTCGAGATTCGCGTCCTCGAGCACCTCTGTCGCGGTGTCAATTGGGAAATCCAGGAAAAGTCCGATCCCTTCGAGAAAATCGATTCCCAGACGATCGAATTTCGCGTGCCGCTCGAACCCGACGCACAACGCAGGATTACCTATCACGTGCATTATTCCTGGTAGGCCGCGCGGGGTGTGCGCGGGCCGCCGAACAAAAAATCACCACGCCCCTAATTGACGCCTCAGAGCCGCTACTGCCACAGCCGGAGATGGAGAAGGGGTCAGTAAAAGGGGTTAATGAGATTGTCATGTTGTGGTGACAGATGAGCTGGTCTTCTGCATCATTGGCACCGTGGCTCGCAAGTTGCGCGTTCAGTATCCTGGGGCAATGTACCACGTCATGAGCCGAGGCAACCGACGCCAGGACATTTACCTCGATGACGTGGATCGGCACCAAATGCTCGCACGTGAACAGCCGCTCGGCCTTCACCTCCGCAAACGTCACCAGGCAATCCAGCAGTAACGTCCCGATCTCATTGTTCGTTTGCTCCGCTCCCGACAGCGCCAGCGCCGCCTGCCGCGTTTTTTGCGGCCAATCCCCGCCCCCCTCAGGTCCGGCAGCACAAACAACGGTTCCCACACATCGGCCGCCCGGGCGTTCAGCCCCATCGGCGGGAGCGCCCTGGTCTTGGCAATCGCCTCGGCGTTCTCGCCCACCAGCTCCGCGCATTGCCGTCGCAGCTCCCCCGCCTCCGCTTCCTCCCGGTCACGCACCCGCTCGCACTTCTCCTCAGTCCCACCCGCCCAGCCCGTAGCGCGGCGCTTATTAGGGCGCGCAAGTTCGTTGCGCTCGGAGCGGTTTGAGTTAGATTCCCGGCGCACCGCACGTATGAAAATCGCTATCGGCTCCGATCATGCCGGCTTCGAGTACAAAGAACAAATCCGGGCGCACCTGGAGAAGCTCGGCCACCAGGTGACTGATTTCGGCACGCATTCCGACCAGCCGGTGGATTACCCGCTGTTCATCCGCCCCGTGGCGGAAGCCGTCGCGCGCGGCGAGGTCGAGCGGGGGATTGTTCTGGGGGGGTCGGGCAACGGCGAGGCAATGGTGGCCAACCGGGTGCGCGGGGTGCGCTGTGCGTTATGTTGGAATGCCGAATCGGCGCGGCTGGGGCGGCAGCATAACGATGCCAACGTGCTGTCGCTCGGCCAACGGATGGTACCGTTGGATCTGGCGCTGCAAATCGTCGATATCTGGCTGGAAACTCCTTTCGAGGGTGGACGGCACCTGCGGCGCATCCAGCTCATTGACGCGCCGCACGTTTAGAGCAGGTTTAGACGTACTTGGCCAATTCGGCCTGGCTTGCTGCGAACACCTCCTGGTGCAGCGACCGTCCATGCGCGTCCATGGTCACAACGGCCGGAAAGCGCGCAACGACGAACTCCCAGATGGCCTCGGGTGCGCCGAACTTATCGAGGAAATAGACGTTGGGTACCTGCTCGATGCGCTCGGCCAGCACTTGGGCGGCTCCGCCGACCGCATGGAGGTACACGCAGCCGTATTGACGACAGGCTTCCAACGTGCGGGCGCCCATGCCGCCTTTGCCAATGACGCCGCGCAAGCCCAGGTCGCGGATTATCTGGCCCTGGTAAGGTTCTTCGCGAATGGAGGTGGTAGGTCCAGCGGCGACACACTTCCATTGGCCTTGGGCGTCCTTGATGATGACGGGACCGCAATGATAGAGGATGCCGCCGTGCAAGTTAACGCCCGGTGGGAGAGTGCCGCCGTCGTGGAGGTACTTGTGGACGGCGTCGCGGCCCGTGAACAGCCGCCCGGTAATGGCGACTTCGTCGCCGACGCGCAACGAGCGAACGGCTTCTTCGGAAACCGGTGTGGTGAGTTCGATCATAGTGGCGGAGATTGCGGGTGCGAAATCGGGCTTAATACAACCACTGCTGAATGCCGCCGTCGGGGGTTAACTGAAAGCCCTGGCGACGGTAGGCCCAGCACATATAGCTGATGCTGACAAAAAAAGAGGCGGGCAACCGGTTCAACGCGCCGATCTTTGTCCCGAGTAAGGTGGTCTTGCCTCCAAAACCCATCGGGCCGATGCCGAGCTTGTTGGCGGTTTCGACGATGTCCCGTTCGAGCTGGTCGAGCTCGGGCAGGGGGTTGCGATCATCGAGCCGGCGCAGCAGTTGTTTCTTGGAGTGTTCGTAGCCGGTCGCGCGATCGCCGCCGATGCAGACGCCGAGAATCCCCGGGCCGCAGCCTTTGCCCTGCGCTTGCAAAATGGCATCGAGAATCGCCTTCCGGCAACCGTCCAGGTCGCGGTTGGCCTGGAGCTTTTCGTTCGGCAATGAGTATTGGGCGCCGACGTTTTCGCAACCGCCACCCTTGAGCACCAAGCGCACCGTGACCTCGGGCTCGCGCCGCTGATGGAAATGCACCACCGGTGAGCCCGGACCGAGATTGGTGCCGTCGTTAACGCCGGTGAGCGAATTGACAGAATTCTGGCGCAGGTAACCCTTGGCGGTGGCCCGCTTGACGGCATCCCGGGCGGTGTCCTCGAAGGCGAGTTGATCGAACCCGAGCGGGCAATCGACGTAAAAAAGAATGCTGCCGGTATCCTGGCAGATGGGCTGAGATTTGTTTTTGGCCAGGGCAATGTTCTGGTCGATGATTTCCATCGCACTGGCGGCAATGGTCCCAGGCTTTTCGTCCTCAACGGCGGAGAGGATGGCGCGGTTGACGTCATCCGGGATTTCAGCGGAGGTGCGTCGGATAAGTTCGAGCAATGAGTCTGCCAACAGCTTCATCGGGTTGAGATTAGTTGCCGTCAAAAGCCAAGTCAACCGGCGCGTCTGTTCATAATGCCTCAGTGGAGCGCGGACATTCCTGTAGGCAGCAATGTGTATTTGGAAGAATTTCCGGCAAATCCGAGCCGCGTTGGCATTCGGAGCTTGCTGCGGACAGGAATGTCCGCGCTCCGCCCTTTCTTGCCTAAGGCCTTATTCGTGATTGAGCAAGCCCAGTTTTTCCATCGCCGCCAGAGTTTTTTCGGGTGTTTCCTGAAGAATGACCTGCCAGCCGCGTTGAGCGCCCGCCTCGATGTTTTCGAGTCGATCATCGATGTAAAGCAGTTCGGGGCCGCGATGACCGCTCTGGCGCTCGACCACTTCATAAAGCGCCGGTTGCGGTTTCATCGCGCCATGTTCGTACGACAGGATATAGCCGTCGAACCCGGCAAAGAACGGGAAGACGCGCCGGATATGATTGACGGCTAATTCGTTGGTGTTGGAAAAAATGAAAGTGGGGAGGCCGTTGCGCCGCAGCGTGGCCTGGAGGTCCACCATCGGGGCGATCGGCACAAAGATGTCGCCGAAGGTGGTGGCGAACTCTTCAAAGGCGCCGCAGTAGCCGGTGGCGTCGCAGACCTCTTTGTAAAAGGCGGCGCTGGTCAGCAGGCCGGTTTCGTAGCGCAATAAAATGGAAGATTGGGCGATGAACCGGGCGAGATCTTCCAGTGCCATCGTGCCGCGTGCGGCGATCTTGCGGGCGGCAATCGAATAATCGAAATCGACGAGGACTTTGCCTAAATCAAAGACGACGGCTTTAACCATGGTTTCGTGGCATGGGCATATCAGCGGGCCTGAGTGGCGCGCGCCAAGTACTCCAGCACAATGTTGCTATAATGTGACGGGGGCAAAAGCGGTGAAGGTTCGGGCAGGACCATCGGAGCTTCGTCGGGATCGCTCGGATAGACCAGCACGAGGGGCACACCGGCGCGGGCGAAACGCTTCAACTCGGTTTTGATCGAGTCGGGGAAGGTGGTGAAGTCGCCCAGCAATGGCACGGCACGGATTTGGTTGAGCTTCTTGCTCACCTTGGGATTTTCGAGAGCGGGTTTGACGATGGTATTGCACGTTAAACACCATTTGGCGGTGAAATCGACCAGCACCGGGCGGCGTTGTTCGCGCGCCGCCGCCAGCGCTTCCGGGCTCCATGGTTGCCACGCGATGTTGCCGGCGCTTTCGACCATGCCCGCAGGCTGCGGGGCTGAGGGGTAGCGCCAGTTCAGTCGGCCTTCAATAATGCCGAAGTAACCAGCTACCAAAACGCCGGCAGTGAGCAGCGCTGCCAGGCCGCGCCGGGACCGCCCTCGTTGGACAAACTCGCCGAACATCCACGCCACCAACGCCAACACAATCAGGAATAATCCCAGCCACCAGGCACGCTCGCCATAATGAACCGGCACGAGGCTCAGCAGCCAAAACGCGGTCGCCAGCATAGGAAAACCCATCGCGACCTTGAACTTCTCCATCCACGGGCCGGGTTTAGGCAAAAACTTCAACCAGGCAGGCTCCCAACTCAACAGGATATAAGGAATGGCCAGGCCGGCACCGGCGGTAAGAAAAATCAGAAGAATGATGCCGGCGGTTTGCGCGAACGCAAAGCCGAGTGCGGCGCCCAGAAAGGGCGCGGTGCAGGGCGTGGCGAGAATGGTCGCAAGGACGCCGTTAAAGAACGCTCCGGCCGGCCCATGCTGGCGGGTCAGTGTGCCGGCCGCGCCAAGGACCTTGCCGCTCAAGGTGACTTCGAACAGCCCAAAGAGGTTTAAGGCAACCAGCGTGACGAGAATCGTGAGCACGACGACGAACTGTGGGTTGGAGAACTGCATGCCCCAACCGGCCTCATGGCCGGCGGCCTTGATGCCAATCACCAACGCAGCCAAAGCTGCAAACGACATCAGCACACCCAGGCCGTAGATGAGACCCAAATTCCGCACCCGCCTGGGCTCATCCTTTGCCTGCGCCACAAAACCCAGAATCTTCAGGGCAATGACCGGCAAGACACACGGCATGACGTTCAGGATTAAGCCGCCGAGGAACGCATATAAAAGCATTTGCCACAGCGTTGACTGGGGCAGGGGACCAATATTATCCGCGGCCGGCCTGATGGAGGCAGGGGCGGTTTGCCCAGCCGTCGCGCTGATCGGAACCTGAGCGGTGTAGGCCGCCTGGTTGGTGCCTGCGCCCTCGATGAGAAGGCCTGAAACTGCCTGAGGCCAATTACCGGCGAGTTTCTTTACCTCTTTACGCAGCCGGATTTGGCCGGCGGGAGCGCTTAATCGTTCCGTTTTGCTTTCGATTTCGTAGGAGTTACTCGAATCAGGAAAGAAATCCGCATCGGCGGCGGTGCCTTTCCATTGCAAGATCATTTCCCTTGAGTTCGGGTCAGACGGTTTCTCCCACCAGGCTTGGGGAGCTAAGCCCGTTGCGGGTTTGGGCAGGAGCGCCGCGGCTTTGGTCAACACCGCGGCGTCTGGCGAAGGTTTGGGCTCAGCACCGATATCAAAGCTGGCCTGAACATCCATTTGGCCAGGCACACAGGAGACCTGGCATTCCAGCCAGCTCACCGATGCCTTCACCTGAACTGGCCCGGGTGGCAGGTCGGCCGGAACGGTGATTGGCGCCAGCAGCATTATCGTGCCCTGGTAAATATAGGTCGTGAGGCTCGGGTCCGGCAGTTTTTCCGGCGCAGGCCATTCCAAGGGACCCGCCTTAAAGCCCGGGGGCAACTGCCATTGCACATCGGTGGCCATGCCGGAGTCGCCGGGGTTTTTCCAATAAGTATGCCAGCCGGGGTCCATGTGCAGCTCGATGCCGGCCATCACCGTTTGGCCGGGGTGCGCGGCCGTTTGGGCCAGGAGCAAGCGGGCCTGGGTGTGCGCCGCCTGCGCCGGCAGAGCCGCCAGACAAAGCAACACCAACCCATGGAACACCCGCTGCAATCGCATGCCCTCAAGATGCCCTAAACGGGTCAAAGTGGTAGAAAAAAGGGGGGCAGTTCATGGAGGCGTGCGGGCGCGTGGGGAAGGGTTGGGGTGCAAGGAAGGTTTGGGCAACAAGGTGGTGGCCTGATTAAGATTGCGATTACGATTAAGATTAGGATTAGGATTAAGATTGAGACGTACATGCATTGAAAACAAGTGACTCTCTCGTAAGCTGTGGATGATGCTAGCTGACGTGACCGGAGCGAAGTGCCAGTGGCTGTGCACCGGGCATGAGTTTTTCAGCGCGATGCTGGCCGCCATCGCGGCGGCGCAGCGCGCGGTTGCTCTGGAAACCTACATTTTCTCAGCCGGGCCATTGGGAGGGCGTTTTCGAGACGCACTGGTGCAGGCCCGGCAGCGGGGCGTCAATGTGCGCATTTTGCTGGACGCCCTGGGCTGCTACAATTTGCCGGGCAGTTATTGGGCGATGCTGACAACGATCGGCGGCGAGGTGCGCCGGTTTAACCCGGTGTCGCTGAATCGGTTGGGGATTCGTAATCACCGCAAGCTGCTGGTTTGCGACGAGCAGGTGGCGTTCATCGGCGGGTTCAACATCTCGGAGGAATATGATGGCGACGGTGTGAAGCAGGGGTGGTTCGATTTGGGGCTGCGATTGGAAGGATTGCTGGCGGTGGAATTGGCGAGCAGTTTCGACGAAATGTTCGCCCGGGCGGAGTTCCAGCACAAGCCGTTCGTGGCGTTGCGGCGCTCGAGCGCCAAGCGGACGGTGCAGGCGCTGCGGGAGCGGTTGCTGCTGAGCGGGCCGGGCCGTGGTCGCAGCCCGATCAAGCGCGACTTGCAACGGGACCTGGCACGGGCGCACCGGGTGCAGATCATTGTAGCGTATTTTTTGCCGACGTGGCGGCTGCGACGGCAACTTTTTCATGTCGTCCGGCGCGGCGGGCAGGTGCACGGCGGTTCCGAATTAGGGATTCTTCGGGTTCGTCCGAGTTGTGACTGTGCGCTGGCTGCAGGCGGTTGGCTATCAGTCGCCCCCTCTTTGCGCCGGAGCCCAGGATGTTTTTCTTCGGGTGGCGGTTTTCTGGACGGCT
>DASYXT010000060.1:0-3409 GCA_035934555.1 Verrucomicrobiia bacterium
TGCGGCACCAGGTCTCCGTAAAGCCCGGCGCAATAACGGTAGTACTTGCGCCAACGGTGGAAATCTTCTGCGCTAAACGGCACGCGGGTCTTTACCTTGCCCAGCCAGCGCTCCCAGTCGATGTTTTCGGCCTTGGTCTCCTCCTCGATGAGATAATTCCACTCGCCGGGGATGCTGTTGCGGCAATAGTAGCCCTGGCTCCATACCAGGGTGCCCAACTTGCCGCTCTTGATCAAATCGGCGCACTTGTGCCAGCCGCCTGCAGAACAGCCCTGGGAGCCGACCTGGTAAATCTTGCCGGTCTTTTTGACGGTATCGTAAACCTGGAAAGCCTCGTCCAGGTACCGCGTCATCGGCTTTTCGCAGTAAACGTGCTTGCCCGATTCCATTGCTTCCATGGAAATCTGCGCGTGCCACGGGTCGTGGGTCGCGATCAACACGGCATCAATGTCTTTGCGGTCGAGCACCTTCCGGTAATCGTTGTGCACGTCGGCTTCCTTCAGCTCGGCCTTGTCCTGCGCAAATTTGCGGCGCTTGTTGAAAACGTCCGAGGCAGCCGCGATTACAGTGTTATTCTCGTTGGCTTTTTCGTGAATCCCGACCAGGTGGTTTTGCCCGATCCCAAAGCCGATCCCGATGACACCCACCGCAATGCGGTTATTGGCCCCGGTCACGTTAGCCGACGGCGCCTGGGTTTGACCGTAAACCGGCGTCTTAATCACCGACGTGGCGGCGATGGCAGCCGCGGCCGTCGCGGCTTTCTTGATAAAATCCCGGCGCGGAACCCCGCCCGTGGATGAGTTTGCTGTATGTTCCATAAGAAGTATTTCAGTTCGCTAGCGACAATCTCACTACAATTATTGACGAAGAGTAAAGGAAAGAAATTCGGGGTCAACAGTACAAACTTTGAGGCCCGCAGGGCCAGCACGGCGGTGGGCAAACTTTGAGACAAGGATTTTAGAGATAGAGGCTTAAGCGCTTTTTTCTGGCGCTTCCCCTTGGAACGTGATGGACTGGCGTCATGTCAGTTCATCTTTTCGATGGCCCTATTAGGGGAAGGCCTCCGGAGCCTCTGCTGCTGGAAGGAGTCACAGTGCGCCTGATCGAGGAGTCCGAACGCGACCGGTTCGATCAGGAATTGATCACGAAACATTACCTCAAGAATGCCAATGCGGTCGGGTGTGTGCTGCGCTACGTCGCCGAATACGTTGAGCAGTGGGTGGCACTATTGGTCTTCTGTTCGCCGGCGCTTCACCTCAAACTGCGGGACCAATGGTTGAAGTGGACGCCGCGCCAAGTCAAAGAGCGGCGGCATCTGGTTGCCCAGAATGCCCGGTTCCTGGTCCTGGGCGCTCCCGGCCAGTGGCCCAATCTGGCCTCAAGGGTTTTGAAGCTGGTGGCTCAGCGCTTAGCTCAGGACTGGCAAGAGTATTTTGGTTATCCGGTGCTGGCGATGGAAACCTTTGTCGATCCGCAGCGTTTTCATGGCACCTGTTACAAGGCCGCTGGTTGGCAGCAGTTGGGGCCAACCCAGGGCTGTGAACGAGACTGGCGGGACTTCTACACCGACACTAAGCATCCCAAACAACTCTGGGTCCGAGCCTTGGGAGAAGCAGCCTTGGAACAAGCTCGAGCGGCGGAGCTGCCGGACGCCTTGGCCGACCCGCAAGGGCCACTGCCACCGCCCTGCCCGGTAAGCACCGGTCGGTTAGACTCGCTACGGGAGCGTTTCCATCACGGGATGACTGACCCGCGCAAGCCCCGGGGAGTGCGCCACAAGCTGGCCAGTACTTTAACGCTCATTGCTCTGGCCGTGGTGGCGGGCTGCAAAGGACCGCACGCGATCGCTGAATTTGCCAATAGTCTGACTCATCCCCAACGCGGTCGCTTGCGCTGCCGCCCGCGCCGCGGCCGTTCCAGGGAGTATGACGTGCCCTCGGAGCGGACGATCCGCCGGATCCTCAAAAAGGTCGATTGCCAAGAGCTCAAGCAGGTGGTGGTGAGCTGGATGGCTGCCGAAGATCCATCTGAGCTGAAGTTGCTTCATCTGGACGGCAAGGTGGTCAAAAATGCCGAGCCGGCCCCGGCGCGTTCGGCCGCGCAGCAGGCCCAAGCCGCTGCCGCCGAACCCTCGGAAGTGCCAGCCGAGCTGCAAAAACCCAAGGCAGACAAAGCTTTGATCCTGGTCAACTTTCAGACCACCAGCCAGCGCTTGGTCGATCAACTGGCCGTGCCTCGCGATACCAATGAAGAAGCGGCGGTGGCCGCTCATTTGCCCAAGATGGATTTGGCTGGAGTCTGTATCACCAGCGATGCTGCCCATACAGTCAAAGCCAATTGTCGCCAACTGAGTCAAAACAACGGCGCCGAGTTTTTCCTGTTCTTAAAAGGCAACCAGCCGACGGCGCTGGCTAAAGCCGAGCAACTGCTGCCCGGCAATACCCCCCCCTCAGGCCAGCACGCTGGACAAGGATCACGGGCGAATTGAAACCCGCCAGCTCTGGTGCGCGTCCACCGACCCCAAGGAAATAGGGTTGGCCGGCGTGGCGCAGATCGCGCGTATTCGCTGCCACACACAAATCGTACGCCAAGGCCAAGTCATTAAACAGACCGACGAGACCCGCTTTGCGGTGACGACGTTCTGGCCCCAAGAAGCCAATCCCGACCGCCTCTTGGGAATCGGCCGCGCTCACTGGAGCATCGAAAACGGGCAATACTATCGACGGGACCGCACTCAGGATGAGGATCGCTGCATGGTCGGTGATACCTTCGCGGCGCGCAACCTCTCCCTGTTTCGCTCGTTGGCCATTTTCTTGTTCAAGCAGCAAGAGGGCAAAAGGGATGGCAAAAAGTCGCTACCGGATTTCGAGCGCCACGTGCATCGCAAGCCCTGGGGGTTAATCGGTCGCTTCACCCAGCGCCGCCATGATGAGTAAGCTCCGTCACCAAAGCACCGCTTCCGACGCGACGCCCTGTAGCGCCGACGCGCCCGTTTTGCCTCGGCCACCGCCTCAGCAGTGTGAGGTGGCCTCCCGGTTCGGTTCGGGACCCATTTGGTGAGTGGGTTGGCAATCTGGTCCCCTCCTTTTGAACACCTTGGGACTCACTCTGCCAAATCCATCACCCCTGTGCCGACTTTGTCAATCGCCGTGGGCCTTTGTGGGCCTTTGCTTTCGCGCACGGATCGACCCCGGGAATCCCGGGAATTAAAGGAGGGGGATTACGATTAAGAACAGAACCCAGCGCGTTCTTCTTAAACCTTAATCTTAATCGTAATCGTAAACCAAATTCCCCGCTTTTTACCGTTTTACGGAAAGATCGCGCAGGGTCATCTCGGGAGAGGGCCGCTCCTTTGGCTTGAGGGGAATGGCGGTACGCTGCCGCTACGATGAAGAGGGATAACCTATCC
>DASYXT010000077.1:0-95398 GCA_035934555.1 Verrucomicrobiia bacterium
CCGCTCCCACCCGACCGCAATGCCCCCGATTCGGAGCTATGCGGAGTTATAGGGAGTTATTCGGAGTACAAATTCATCGCCCCCACTCCGCGTCTGTAACTCATTCAGCCATTTTACCCACGCCAGCCTTATGCCCCCACACCTCCTTCCACTCCCGAAAAGCACAAGGGTCAAATCTCAACAATTAACAATTGACCATGCGCACTTTCGACGCGCCCCGAACCGCCTCACCAAAATGGTGGACGGGAGTGGGCTCCCGACATCGAGGCCCATCCCATCTTGTCCCTCAGCCTTTGGTTCAGTTCTCCGGCCGCACGGGACGCTGGGACGCTACCGGGACGGACGCTGGGACGGACGCAAAATCAAAATCGCCCGTATTTACCGGCCTTGGGACGATGGGACGGCTGTACACCCCCAAGCCACCCCCTCCCCATCGGTGAGAACGCGGTGCCGACCACCACCGCCACCCTCAAGCCGGCCCTGCCGCCTGCATTTGATCCGGCTGCGATCCGGGTTGATCCGAGTTAAAATCCGGCTTAATCCGGGTTGATCCGAGTTAATCCGGGTTGAAAATCTAGAAATAGGCAACCCTAAGTAGTCCATTCCCCTGTTATATCGTTAACGTTACGGTTACACTTTGATTTCCCCTCCGCCCACGCAAACATTATTAAAGGACAGCCCAAGGACCTGAGCGAAATCACCAAGCCAACCACTGTTTTGTCTTTGTCTGCTCCCTGGGGGCTGATTAACCTGCGGCTGAACCTGCGACATTGGGCGGCCCGCAGGCACGGGATGACACCGACCCTATTGATAGTAGATGACGAGAAGACCACGCGCGAGGGGCTGCGCGCGGCGCTCGAACATCGCTACGATGTGTACCTGGCCGACGACGCCAAGTCGGCGATGGAGTT
The DNA here is from genome assembly GCA_035934555.1 of Verrucomicrobiia bacterium. GTDB lineage: Bacteria > Verrucomicrobiota > Verrucomicrobiia > Limisphaerales > UBA8199 > DASYXT01. The sequence goes on from DASYXT010000077.1 coordinate 912, forward strand.
GCTCGAGAAGGAACATTTCGACGTGTTGCTGACGGATTTTCGATTGCCGTCGGAGGATGGGATGAAGCTAATCGCGCGGGCGAAGTCCCTTTCCCGTCCCCCGATTTGCATTCTGATGACCGCCTATGGGTCGGAGGAACTGGCGGTTGAGGCGATGAAACGCGGCGCCGACGATTACATTGCCAAGGGCCGGCTGCAGATCGACGAACTGGAAATGCGGATTGCCCGCGCGTTGCGCCAGCAAAACCTCGAAACCGAGAATGTCTCGTTGCGGCAGCAGTTGGATTCGAAATTTCGCCTGGAAAATGTCATTGGTGAGTCAGCCGCCATGCGGGAGGTGTTCGAGGTGGTGCAACAGGTGGCGCCGACGCCCGCCACGGTGCTGTTGCAAGGCGAGAGCGGCACCGGCAAGGAACTCATCGCCAAGGTCATTCACCAGCTCAGTCCCCGTGCACACCAACCGCTGATAACAGTCCACAGTGCCGCGCTGAGCCCGACGCTGCTCGAAAGCGAGTTGTTTGGCCACGAGAAAGGCGCGTTCACCGGTGCGCACGAGCGGCGCATCGGCCGCTTCGAGCAGGCCCAGGGCGGCACACTGTTCCTGGACGAAATTGGGGAGATCGACGCGTCGCTGCAAATCAAGCTGTTGCGCTTTTTGGGTGAGCGCACGTTTGAGCGGGTCGGTTCAAACAAGACCTTCAACGCCGATGTGCGCGTTATCGCGGCGACCAATAAAAACCTCGAACAAATGGTTAAAGCCGGTAAGTTCCGCGAAGATTTGTTTTTCCGGCTGCGGGTGGTCGAGTTGTGGCTGCCCCCGTTGCGGGAAAGGGTAGAGGACATTCCGCTGCTGGCGCGCGCCTTCCTCGATGAATTCGCCCAGGCCAACGGCAAGACCCTGAACGGCTTGTCCGGCGATACGCTTGATTTGTTGCTGCGTTATCCCTGGCCGGGCAACGTCCGCGAATTGCGAACCGCGATGGAACACGCCGTGGTGATGGCGCGTGGGGACAAGGTGACGCCGCGGGACCTGCCAGGGTGGGTCCGCAACGCGCCGTCGCCGGGCGCTGCCCCGACCGCGTTCCTCAGCAAAGAAGGGATGACCGTGGTTGAGGCGGAAAAAGAATTAATCATCCGCGCCTTGAAAGATACGGGCGGAAATCGCACACTGGCAGCCAAGAAATTAGGCATGAGCCGCCGGACACTTCATCGCAAGCTTAAGGAATATCACCTGGAGGACGTAAACTAATTGTATGGATGCAGTGCAGGAAGTGATCCATCGCCTGGAGGTGGGCGGCGGCATGAGGTACTTGCGCGTCGCCCTGGCAGCTTTAGCCGTGCTGGTGCTGGCGGCTGCTTATGATTGGCGCGGCTATCGCAACTTTTCGACGGAGGAAGCAATGGACTCCGCCCAGTTGGCGCGGAACATCGCGCAGGGCAAAGGCTACACGACCCTCTTCATCCGGCCGCTAAGTCTCTATCTGCTGAAACAGAATTTTCAGCCAGGCGCACCCGCAACCAACAACCTCGCCAGCAACCCGGATTTAGCCCAAATCCGAGGTAATCATCCGGACCTGGCCAATCCACCCGTCTATCCGGTGCTTTTGGCGGGGCTGATGAAGGTGCTGCCGTTTCACTGGGCTATTTCCGATAAGCCGGCTTCTTTTTGGACCATCAATGGCCAGTTTGCCCGTTATCAACCGGACTTCCTCATCGCGCTGCTCAACCAGGCGCTGTTTCTGCTGCTGGTCGGGCTGGTGTTTCTGCTGGCGCGACGGCTGTATGACCGCACGGTGGCGTGGTTATCGGCGCTGTTGCTGCTGGGAACGGAGTTAATGTGGCGCTTCAGCGTTTCAGGGCTCTCCACGATGTTGCTGTTGGTGTTGTTTGTCGGCCTGGTCTGGTGCGTCGTGCTGCTCGATGAGGAAATTCATGAACCGCGGTGGGGAATTGGCGCACTTTTCGGACTGGCTGCCTTGGGCGGTCTGGTGGTGGGGATTGGCGCGCTGACCCGGTATTCGTTTGGCTGGTTATTGGCTCCGCTGTTGTTGTATGTGGCGTTGTTCACCGGGCGCCAACGCGTCGCCCTGATGCTAACCGCCGCAGTGGCTTTCTTCTTTGTGCTCTCACCCTGGGTGGTGCGTAATTACCGCGTCTGCGGCCAGCCCTTCGGCGTCGCGACCTTTGCCGCCGCCGAGACGACTTATTTATATCCGGAGCACAAGCTGGAACGCTCGATCGAACCGAACCTGATGCAACAGCCGGGGGTTCGCGGGTACATGACGAAATTGCTGGGAAACAGCCGGAAGATAATTGAGAACGATTTACCGCGGCTGGGCGGCACGTGGCTATCGGCGTTCTTCCTGGTGAGCTTGCTGGTGGGCACGCGCACGCCGACAGGCAGCCGCCTAAAGGTGTTCCTGGTCGCCGCCATACTCATGCTGGCAATGGTGCAAGCGCTCGGCCGCACTCAGCTTTCCGAGGACTCACCGGATATCAATTCGGAGAATTTCCTGGTGTTGCTGACGCCGGTGCTGATCATCTATGGCGTCGGGTTATTTTATCTGGTGCTGGAGCAACTGGAGTTGCCGTTCCATGAGCTGCGCTATGTTGTCCTGGGAAGCTTTTGCGTCGTGGCTTGCCTGCCGCTCATCCTGACTTTCCTGCCGCCTTATCGGACTCCCATCTCCTATCCGCCCTATTATCCGCCGCTGATCCAGAAAGACGCCGTGGATTGGACCACGCCGGATGAGTTGGTGATGAGCGATATTCCCTGGGCGGTAGCATGGTACGGTCAGCGGCAATCGGTGTGGCTGACGCTCAATTGCCAGGAAGATTTTCACGCCATCAATGACTGGGAAAAACCCGTGCGCGAGCTCTACCTGTCCTCGGTGACGCTCGATGCGCCGTTTCAATCCCACTGGGGGCTGGAGTCCTCGTCAAACGATAGCTGGGGCAAGTTCGTCCTGGGCTTGTTCGGCTTCCAGAATGGTGGCAAGCCGACGATGCCCGGAGATTTCCCAACCTGGAAGGGGCAACATGGCTGGCCAAACCAGTTGGTGCTCACCTACCGCGTCCGCTCCTTGAGGGAGCAGCCGTAATCACCGCAGCCGCGGCGGGGGCTTGGCTTTCGGCGCGTTGTTTTTCGATTCCTGCACCAGCCGGCGGCCGGTCTCCAACGACCACAGCCAGCCCACCCCGAAAAACACGAACCCCAGCAACGCCCAACGAACGTGCTGCCAGATTTCCAGCAGCGCCTCGGTCGGATCAGCCTGCGGACCGTATAAATCCGCCCAATGAGCCAAGGCCCAGTAAATGAAACGGCCGCCGAAGATGGCCGTCAAGGCCATGCCGCCTGCCGCCAGCAGCAATTGCACATAACCGGATGGCCGCCCCGCCATCACTGAGCCCAACCCAGGCAGAGCCAGGTTGCTGGCCAGGCACCCTTGCGCCGACTCGGGACTAAGTGGTTTGTGGCTGCCGAGGGCCAAAGAGCGCTTCATATGCATACATCATCGCGCCCACCGCGAATGGCAAGTTCACCAACCAGACGCCTTTCATCAGCAATACGAGCGGTGCGGCCGCATGGTCGATTTGCATGCGCACTTCCACGATTCGCGCCGCGTCCGGCTGTCCATTATGAACCATAGTCGGCCAAGCGGCCAAAAACATCAGGCCCAGCTTCACACACATGAATATCGCGACGATGAGTACCGGCAGGAAAGCCAGGATTAACAACGCCAGCACCTGAAACCACACGCGGCTGACAACCTTTCGGCTGAGTTCCATTGCCGACCAGAACTCCAGCCGCCGATCGGCCACCAGCGCTACGCTAAAAACCCACGCGACGCCGAGGTATAAGCCGGGTATCACACAAAAGAACAAACCGAGCAAGGTCAGCAGCCAGCTAATCAATCCGGCCAGCACGAGCTGTCCCATGCCTTCCCTGAATCCCCCCAGCACTTGAAATGCACTGCCAGGCTGCCCGCGAATCCGCTTTAAAAACAAAAGGTACAGCCCGCCAAACAACGGCCCGGCCAAAACGCGGTAAACCCAGGTCGCAATCGGCACAAACTCGGCCAGGCTGAGCAGCGCGACTATGAAGCAGGCGCCGGACAGCACTCCAAAGTTCCGCCACCACAAACTCCAGCCGGCTGACAAGCACGCGCCAATGGCTAATCGAGGCGGTCGAGCCAGAACCTGTGACGTGAATAGCTCCGGCGCGATGGGCGCTGCACCGCCCCCCGGCACCGGCGGGGGCTCGGCGGCCTGCGCGAACAGCTCTGCCAATTCAGGAAAGGTCTCCAGCGGCTGCCACTCGTCGCCGTGCTCAAGCCGGCCGAGGCTCTGGCCATTGAGCCGGCCGTCGGCCAGCCAATGGCTCAACTCCTCGACACTGGCGGGACCGTATTCTTTGCGGTCCCCGCCCATTACTTTATAGTTCATACTGAAAAACGGGAGAGACTAACCCGGAGAGTCAGGGCGCCAGCCACGCTGCGCGCGCGAACGGCAGGTTGCGCAAGATCCCGAACAACATTACCACGGCTGCACCGAACCAAAACCAAAATCTCGGACCCTTTTTGGCAGCGCTTTTCCTGGGCGCATCCCGCCGCACGCTCCACAATGTCCAGAGACCAAGCAGCGGCAGGGCCAACACCAGCAGGAGATTGAGGTGTAAGGCAGCGGCCACATGCCCGTGCAGGAGTTGATGTAAGGCCCGCAATGAACCGCACCCAGGGCACAATAACCCGGTGTATTTATGAAAAAGGCAAAGCGGGTAACCGGGGTAGTAATTGGGATCAAAAAAGAACAGGACCGCTGCTGCCAGCCCGATTAGCACTGCCGGCAGGCGCCATGAAGCACTTGATATCACTGGACGCGCGGAATCCATAAATGTTCAAGTGGCAGCGGCCGGGCCAGGCGCGGGTGCCTGAAATGAAACCGGCCGGGGGCCAAAAATGTCGTTGTACGCATAGACTACGGCCGCGGCGGTGACCGGCAGCGCGATGAAGAACCCGATCAAACAAAGGATTGTTCCGGCGAGCAAGCAAAGCACACACAAGAGGCACAAACCGAAAAGTTGCCACCAATGGCGGGTCGCCACTTTGCGGCTCAATTCCATCGCTGACCAGAAGTCGAGTCGCTTGTCCAGGATGAGCAAGGGCGTGAACAAATGCCAGGCAACTAGCAAGTAAATGCCGGGCACGATGCAAAGAACCAATCCCACCGCCGTCAGCAGTTGCCCCACCACACTGAACAGCAGCAGCGGCACAAGCCCCAGGCTGAACCCGGCGAAGATGTCGGCCAGTTCGGCTGGTTGCCCGCGCACCAGCTTGAGCAGCAGCCAATCCAAGCCGGCCCAGAGCACGTAAGCCAGCAGCAAGTGGCCAAGGGCGCTGGCGGCCAGCAGCACCGACAGCAGATAAACGATGAACGCGCCCCCGGCCGTCAGCCAGAAATGGGCCATTACCAGGTCCCAGCCGCGCCCGAGGCAATGGCCGATCTGGACGGTGTAATCCCGAGCCAGAATATCTCGCGCTAAAACGTCCGCCTCTGACATGCCGCCGGGTGGTGAGCCGGGCGGAGCTGTCGCTGCCCCGGCCAGAAGAGTCGCAAATTCCGGCAACTCGCCTAGCGTCCGCCATTCCGCCGCATCCTCCGGGCGTACGCGTGTCTGCGCGTTGGCGCGATTTTCCGCAATCCACTGCTTCAGTTGCTCGGCTGTGATCGGCCCATACTCGCGGCCGTCAGCGCCGATGATGCGGTAACGTTGCATAACAGTTGGCTTATTGCGCCAACAAGAACGCCGATTCAGGCACACAGGTCAAGAACGGGATTTCGCGTGGGTCAACACCCCAATAGTATTCAGACCGTGCCGGAGCATAGTGCCACTGAGGAGGTTCAGGACTATGCACACCGGAAGACTTTTTGTTATCAACATTGTTAGTCTGGCCTTGATGGCCGGAAGCGTTGCAGCGCAAACAAGCACGCTTGCCAATGGCCAATTACTCCCGCTACGGCTGCGCGCGACTTGTCGCAGTGTTAATTCCAAAGGCACACTGCTGGTCAATACCGAGCTGAGCGAGGCAGATGTGATCGCGGCGGCTTTGGGCAGCAACACCGTCGCCAACGCGCGCGCGCCTCTTGCCGGGACGAACCTGTTTTCAGAGGGGTTTGTGCTGGTCTATAATCCTGCGCGCAATGGCATCCAGGTCGTCAATACCAACAACGGCACCGTCGTTTCCGATGTGCTGGAATTTACCGATGCGGGTTTGACCAGCGACTCGCGCGGGCAAACCCGGTTGGATTTCCTCTCTCTGCCTGGGCAAAGCAACATGATCGGCAGCGCCGTGCTCAACCAGGTTGCCCCCGGCAGCACGCCGGGCCAAACCAATGAATTGTTTCTGGGAAATCTTCAATGGTACCTGACGGGCAATCAGGTCCTCGGCGCGCCGGTTCCGCCGACTAACAACGCCGCCTTAAACTCAACCACCGCGGGAAATCCCCCAGGAAGCAACGGGCTGCTGCCGGGTGGCGCTGCCGCTCCCATCCCAGGATTCGGCGTTGGCACAGGCTTAACCAACCCGGCAAGCGTTACCACCGGGTTGGGCGGCACCAATGGTTTTGGGAGCAGTAGCGTAGTTGCTGGTAGTCTCGAGCAAACGAACACTCGTGTGTGCCTGGGATTCGTTTTCGGCAGCGGTCCGCCCTTGTTTGTCGCCGCCGCTGGTCTCTCCTCTACCGTTCCTCACCGGCCAACCTTGGCTCCGACCGGCCGGAACCCTCTTCCAGGCTTTCCCGGCGGGCCCGCATTGTCCGCGCCCCCACCGCGAGGAACCGTGCCGCCGCCGACCCCGGCCTTGCCGGGAACGAACGGCGGCACTCCGGGATTTCCTGGCCCCATGAGCAATGGAACAAATGGGCCCGGGACCTGAGGCTCGCCTGCGAGATGCTTCCCTTGGTAGCGGACGCCACTCGGGGGGCGCCAGCTTTTGGACTGCGCCAGCCCTCTGGCGCTTTCCCACACATACCTCAAGGGCCTTACATTTGGGCCTTACGGTTTTGCTTGCCCAGTGAGTTCCTCCAACTTGCGCGCGGCCTTACCGCTGTCAATTGTCTCAGCAGCCAACTCCCAGCCGTGGCTGAGCGTCTTGACTCTGTCCGCAACCAGGAATGCCGCCGCGGCATTGAGCAGCACAGCATCACGTTTCGGCCCGCGTTCGCGGCCCCCGAGCACATCGCGAATAATGGCGACGTTCACCTCGCGGCCGCCGCCGCGCAGGTCGCCCAGGCGCGCCGGCTGCAATGGAAACAACCCGGGCGACAGCTCGGATTGCATAAACCCGTTCTCCTGGTAGAACTCCGCCACAGTGGTTGCTCCCAGCGGAGAGATCTCGTCCAGGTAACGAACTGTGCCCGTTTCATCAGGGGCGGCGCCGCAAACCACCATTGCCCGACGCACTCCCAGCGCTTGCAATACTTGCGCCAGCGGCGCGCACAAGTCGGGGCGCGGCACACCGATCAACATCGCTGACGGACATGCCGGATTGAGCAACGGCCCCAGAAAATTGAAGATGGTTGCCTGGCCGCGTTCCGCGCACAATTTGCGCGCCGGGATGATGTGGCGGAAGGCCGGGTGGTACTTCGGGGCAAAGAAGAAGGCAAACCCGTGCTCGGCGAGCGCGCGGACCGCCTCCTCCGGTCCAAGGTCATGAGGAATACCGAGCCCCTCGAGGACGTCGGCACTGCCGATTAATGACGTGCTGGCGCGGTTGCCGTGTTTGGCCACTCTGACACCCGCGGCGGCTGCCAAGAGCGCGACCGTCGTCGAAATATTGAAGGTGCTGAGGCGGTCACCACCGGTGCCCACCACGTCCAGAATCTCATACGCGCGGAGGTCGTGGTGCAGCAATGGTTGCACTGCGCGCCGGCGTAGCTCGCGCGCAAACGCCGCGATTTCTATCGCCGTCTCACCTTTGCGCGCCAGATGAGCCAGGAACTCCGCCTTTAATGGCGCAGGCACTAGCTCATTCGCCAACTGCTCGATCGCCAGACAGACCTGCTCCTCAGAGAGGGATTCTGACGCGGCGAGTTGCTTGATCAATGACGCGAGCACGACCCTAGGCTAAGAAGGAACTGCGGATAATGGAATCCCGGAAATCGCTCACGCGTCGGCGAATAATCGCTTCCATCTGCCGGGCCAGGGATACCACAGCACCGTGCGCGCGATCAGCCGCCGGACTTCCGCCCGTGGCACTTTCACCCGCCGATTCGGCTCCAGGACGTTGCTGGTGCGCAGCAACTTCAGCGTCCGGGTCCCGATGAGCAACGGCCAGGCACACGCCAGCCGCACACGCATGCACGAATGCGGCAGCGAATTGGTGTATGTCCAACCGGCTTCGAGATGGCCTTGCGCGCGCTCCAGCCATAAGGAATACACCGAACGAAACTTTGGCTCGACGCGCGGATCGAGCAGGTCCGCGGGTTGCAATCCGCACGATTCCAACCCCGGCCTCGGCAGGTAACACCGGCCCTGGCCTACATCGGCTGGAATATCCCGCAGTATGTTCACTAGCTGCAAACCCTTGCCGAATCGCACCGCGTTGCCCAGCAGGGTTTCCATATCCAATCGCGCCTGCGGAAACAGGTGGGCGCGGCACAGCCGCGTCCAGAACAGGCCGACACACCCAGCCACACGGTAGGTGTAATCGTCCAATTCCTCATCGGTTTGGAGGGCGGTGATGTGGTCGCGCGACGACGCCGCGAAGCGCACCAGGTCCAGTTCCTGTCCGCTGGTGATGATCGCCAGGACTTCCCGGATCAATTGCCGGTCGCCCGGCGCCATCTCCGCCAGCAAGGCCAAAGCGCCTTCGGTCTGCTGCAGTAAAAGCGCCTCTGCCGGCAAGGCCTGTCGTTCGGCAAGCCCGTTGAAATTTAACGGTTCGCTTCCCTGGCCGGCAATCCGCTGCTGCAAGCGGCGCAGCGACTCCAATCGTTGTTCGAGCGAAATCAGGCCGGTGTCGGCGATGGTGTCGGTCGTGCGGGCCAGTAGATACGCCAGGCCAATCGGGGCGCGGAGCCGGGCTGGCAACACCCGCAACGTCAGATAGAACGAGCGGGAAACATCCCGCAGCAAGCGAGTCAGCAGTTCACTGGAGGCGTGCGCCATGGACCTGGTTCACTGCAGGAGTCGTTCCCACTTTGCCAATTGCCTCGCGACTTCAGCGCGGCCAGGCGCGCCCAGCATCTTCCGCCGGTTCATCGCCTGGGCCAAATCAAAAATCTGCCGTGCATCCGCGGAGAATCTTTTCTCGACACTCTGCAGTTCCGGTAAAGAAAGCTGCGCGAGAGTCTTCCCGGCGCTCTCGGCGCGGGCGACCAGCGAGCCGACGATATGGTGTGCGCGACGAAACGGCAGGCCTTTGCGCACCAGATAATCGACCACGTCTGTTGCCAGCAGCGCGGGGTCGGACGCGGCGGCCCTGCAAACCTGCCGTTGCGCGCGCGTGTGGCGCAACATTGCGGCGCACACGCGCACCGTGGCGCGTACCGTATCCGCGGTGTCGAACAGCCGTTCCTTATCCTCCTGCAAATCGCGGTTGTAGGTCATCGGCAGCCCCTTGAGCAACGTCAGCAACGAAACCAGGTTACCGATTACCCGCGCACTCTTGCCGCGTGTCAACTCAGCCACGTCCGGATTCTTCTTTTGCGGCATGAGCGAGGAGCCGGTGGTGTAGGCGTCATCGAGGACAATGAAATTGAATTCGGCACTGGTCCACAGCACCACATCCTCGGCCAGGCGCGACAAATGCACCGCTAAAAGCGCGGCGGCGGCGCAAAAATCCACCACAAAATCCCGGTCGCTGACCGCGTCCATGGAATTTTGACTCAAGCGAGGCCGGCCGCGCTCATCGACAAACTCGAGCAACTCGGCGACAAATTCGCGGTGCAGGGGCAGCGTGGACCCAGCGAGCGCGCCGCTGCCCAGCGGGCAAATGTTTGCGCGCGCGCGAGCTTGTTCGAAGCGTTCGACATCTCGGGCCAGCATCTCCACGTAGGCTAGGAGATGATGCGCCAGGAACACCGGTTGTGCCCGCTGCAGGTGTGTGTATCCAGGCAGGACCACTTCCTGCTCGCGTCGAGCCAGTTCGGTCAGCGCGCGTTGAAGTTCTCGCAGGTCGATTAGCAATTCCGAGATTTGCTCGCGCGCCCACAGGCGCATATCCAGCGCGACCTGATCGTTGCGCGACCGGCCGGTGTGGAGCTTCGCCCCGGCAGGAACCAACCGGGTCAACTCCGCCTCGATGTTCATGTGCACATCCTCAAGGGCTGGGTCCCAGGTGAACTTGCCGGATTGAATCGCCGCTTCAATTTTGTCGAACCCGCGGAGGATGGCGCGCAGTTCGGCGCCGGTGAGCAAGCCGCTTTTGGCGAGCATCCTCGCATGAGCGCGCGAGCCGAGGATGTCCTGGCGCCAAAGGCGGCGATCGAAAGAGACCGATTGGGTAAACGCCGCTACCTCGGCGGCCGGTCCGGAGCCGAATCGGCCGCTGCGGGATACAGGTGAGGTTGAATGATTGCGCTTCAAACGGGCAGCAATTTGCGCTCGATCCGCCCGAATGTCACTGCCAAACCAACCCTCCCAGCGCGCGGACATCCTGGAGCGCGGACTTTTAGTCCGCAGCAACACCCGAACGCGATATCGGCCGGCTGCATCAGGACGTTTTGACCGCAAAACTCTGCGCTCGCTGCCGGTTTGCCAAAAGTCCCCGAACTTTTGGGGTAATCACCCCATTGAGGGATTTCCTCGGTACAGTAACGTGGCAGCGGTTCCTTGTAATGGTGGTTAGTTAGGTTCAGGCGGCCCTGAGTGGGGCCGCCTTTCTTATGTACAGACCCCGCGACCGTACCCGCGGGCATCTTGCCTGCCAAATCTCTCCCCTTTAATCCTAATCCCGATCCAAATCTGAGTAGGATTAGGAGTAAAAGTGAGGTTTAAACCCCGACATGAACCACCTTGGCTGGTGGAAACCCATTGAACCACGTGGCCGAGGCGTTGCTGTATGCGCCGATGTTCTCCGAATAGACCAGGTCTTCGACGTCCAGGTCGGGCAGCGTTTCGGCGAGGGAAATCGTGTCGAGCGCATCGCAGGTCTGGCCAAAAACGGCGCACAGTTCGGTCCTGCCCTTCTTGAACGATTTCAGGTGGTACTGGCAATGGTCGAAAATGATCCCGCTGAACGTGTGATAAACGCTGTCGTCGATGTAGTAGCAGGTCTTTCCGTCTCGCACCGCTTTGCCAATGATTCGAGCGACGGCAGTACCGGCAGTCGCAACGAGGAACCGGCCGGGTTCGGCCAGGATTTCGATATCATTCGGGAACAACCGCTCGATTTCGGCGTTGATTTTGCGGGCTAGCGCGCTGAACGGTTTGACGTGTCGGTCATACGGCGCCGGAAACCCACCGCCGATATCTAAAATTTTAATCCGGTGCCCACGCGACTCGGACTCACGCATTACCGCTGCCGCGATGTCCAGCGACTGCACGAAATTTTGGAAATTGGTGCATTGGCTGCCGACATGAAAACTGATGCCTTCGACCATCAATCCCAGCTCAAACGCGGCAAGAATCAGGTCCACCGCTTCCCCCGGAGCGCATCCGAACTTGGACGACAACTCGACCATCGAGCCGGTATTAGGCACGCGCAACCGCAGCACGACGCCCGCATGCGGGGCGTATTGTTTGATCTTCTTCAACTCGCCCAGATTATCGTAGGTCACTAGCGGCTTGTATTGGTCCAGCGCCTGCAGCGTCTCCTTTGGCTTGGTCGGGTTGGCGTAGATGATCTTGTCCCAGATAAAATCCTGCTGCGTTTTGGGGGGCAAATGCTTGATGTTTTCGTAAACGAGCATGAACTCGGGGAGGGAGGCGACGTCGAAGCTGGCGCCGGCCTGGTAAAAGGTGCGGACGATCGCCGGTTCGGCGTTTGCCTTTACTGCAAAATAGGCCTGGACCTTCGGCAGATGTTTCTTAAACGCGGCGTAGTTCTCGCGCAGGCGGTGGTGATCGATAATCACAAGGGGCGTGCCGTGCTGCCGGGCCAGCGCCTGGAATTGCTTGGAGGTCATAGTTCGCCGTGCGTGTAAGCCGTTTCGTGCTGACAGACAAGCCAAAACGCAAAGTGCCAGATTAAAACCGTGATTAAACCGCCAAGTTGCAAAGAGGGCGGAGAGCGGAAGAGTTTCTTTTTCTGCGTGTCTCAGCGCTGTTTGGCTCTCTGCGGCCAATTTTTATTGTTGTTTTCCGGTTTATGCGTTTAAAACCGTTTGCGCCGCGAATTTGCGCCGCCTAATCTTTGCCCATGGCCAATAATAATAACACCTTGTTGCAACTGGACCTGCCGGGCATCAAAAAGCTCAAGAGCGGCAAAGTCCGCGAAATCTTTGACCTGACGGATCGCCTGCTGTTCGTCGCCACCGATCGCATATCTGCCTTCGACGTGATCATGCCCAACGGTATCCCGCGCAAAGGCGAGGTGCTCACCCAGATTTCCTATTTCTGGTTCGCGCAAACCGAGAGTTTTCAGCCCAACCACTTGCTGTCGCGTCCCGACGCGCCACTGCCCACGAATCTCGAGCCATTCACGCCCTTGCTCGCGCGCCGCAGCATGATTGTCAAGAAAGCCAGGCCGCTGGCAATCGAATGCGTCGTGCGGGGCTACTTGGCCGGCTCCGGTTGGAAAGAATATCGCGACGCCCAAACCGTTTGCGGCATCAAACTGCCGCCGGGTCTGCAGGAATCCTCTGAGCTGCCCGAGCCCATCTTCACTCCGGCCACCAAGGCCGAAACCGGTCATGACGAAAACATTTCGTTCGAACAGGCCGCGCAGATCGTGGGGCAGGACATCGCGGAACGTGTCCGCGCCGCCAGCTTGAATATTTACCGGTTCGCCCGCGACTACGCTCGCCACCGCGGCATCATCATCGCCGATACCAAATTCGAATTCGGCCTGCTTGACGGCCAACTGCTGCTGATTGACGAGGTGCTTACCCCCGACTCCTCCCGTTTCTGGCCCGCCGATCAGTACAAGCCGGGGAAAAGCCAGCCCAGTTTCGACAAACAATTCGTGCGCGATTATCTCGAAACCCTCGATTGGAACAAAACGCCTCCCGGCCCGGTGCTGCCAGACGAGGTCGTCGCCAAAACTCAGGCCAAGTACCTGGACGCCTACCAGCGCCTGACTGGACACAACCTTTGAGGTGCGCCAAGAAAACTGACGAATGCGCATCACCGGCGGCAAAGCGGCCCGGCGCATCCTGAAGGTCCCCAAGGGCCTGGAGGTACGGCCGACGCCGGACCTGGTGAAACAGGCGGTGTTTAACAGCCTGGGCGCGCGTATCGCGGGCGCTCGCGTGCTTGAGTTGTTTGCCGGCACCGGCGCCCTCAGCCTCGAGAGCCTCAGCCGCGGCGCCGCTTGCGCACTATGCGTCGAGCGTTCCGCACGGCATGCGGCGATCCTGCGCGAGAACTTTGCCAGCGCAGGGTTTGCACCCGACCTGCTCCAGGTGCGCGTGCAGGATGTGTTTGTCGCACTGGGCCAATTGGCCGCCAGCAATGCCAGCTTCGACCTGGTGCTGGCTGACCCTCCTTACGGCGAAAAAAACATTGGGCGCCGCTCGAACTCCCTCGCGCAACAACTCCTGGATGATGCGCGCCTGCCGGCTCTGCTGGCGCCGAGCGGTCTGCTTATCCTGGGCCATTCGAAGCGCGACACGCTTAGCGTGCCTGCTTCCTGGCTCGACGAAAAGCTTCTCAAGCACGGCGACAGCTTCATGCGTTTTCTGGTGGTTGAGCGTGGAGCGTTGCAGTCCTGAAGCGCCGGGCGAAGTGAATAAGGAAAATCTCTGCGTCTTTGCGCGTTACCAACCATTCACCGCGACTATTTGACCTAATGCGATGCCACCATCGTTCGGCGGGACGCGCTGGTGCCAGTATGGACGGAAGCGTTCAGCTCGTAAGCGATGCACGGCGCGTTCGGTCAGGTAGCGGTTTTGGAAACAGCCGCCGGATAAAAGGACGCGTTCCTGCCCAAAATGCCGGGCCACATTTACAATCGCCTCGATCAGGCTGTTGTGAAATCGAGCCGAGACCACGGCCAGCCCTGTGCCGTTTTGCCGATCGTGCAACAGTTCCTTCAATAATGGCAGCCAATCCAGCACCATAACCTTCTCGTGAGGCTTCAGCGTTAAGGCATACGCACCCTCTTCAGCGGCCCCCGCGAGCGCAAACTCAAGCTCCATCGCCGCCTGCCCTTCAAAGCGCACCTTCTGGCGCACGCCCGCCAAGGAGGCAACGGCGTCAAAGAGCCGGCCGATACTGGAGGTCGGAGGCGAATTGATTTGGCGCTCGAGCATCCGTCTTAACAGTGGCAATTCCTGTGGTGAAAAAGCCTGCAAAGTTGGCAAACCAGTTTGGTTTAAGCCTTCCTCGCCCATGCCGGCGTGCAATAATCCCAAGGCGGCGCGGCGCGGTTCCTTGATGGCCTGCTCCCCACCTGGCAGCCGGAACGGCCGCAGATGCGCGACGCGCTCCCAACCCCCTTTCCTGATCAGAAAAAACTCTCCGCCCCAAATGGTGCCGTCCAGGCCGAAACCGGTGCCGTCCCACGCCACCCCCAACAGCGGTGGACGCAATTGGTTTTCCGCCATGCATGAGAGCACGTGCGCCAGGTGATGCTGTACTGAAATCAGGCGCGGAGCGCCGTCGTGCGATCGCGAGGCCCCTTGCGTTTGCTCGCGGCACAACTCGCGTGCGAACTGGGTCGAGAGGTAATCGGGGTGGGCATCCGCGGCGACGATAGAGGGCGTCGTTTGGTAGAGTTGCTGGAAATCGGCAATGGCACGGCGAAACGCGCTCAAGGCCTGGTCGGTCTCAAGGTCGCCGATATGCTGGCTGACGAACACCTGCGGGCCGATGGCCAGCGCGATGCTGTTCTTGAGATGCGCTCCGACGGCGAGGACGCTGCCCTGCTCAATAGCTGCAGTTTCGACCGACAGCGGCAAAGGCGCATAACCGCGGGCGCGGCGCAGGATGAGTTCGCGGCTGGCGATGACGCGCGCGACCGAATCATCCACGTGGCGAACGATGGGCCGGTTATGAATCAGGAACAAATCGGCGATTTCCCCGAGGCGTTCGAGGGCTTCCCGCTCTTCGATGCAGATCGGTTCGTCACTCAAGTTGCCGCTGGTCGCGACGACCGGGCCACCAAGCAGATGGAGCAAAAGATGGTGCAGCGGCGTGTAAGGCAACATGACACCCAGGTTGGGGTTGCCGGGAGCCACCGAGGGCGCCAGAGCATGTTCCGGCGGGGGCGCCCCAGCCGACGCCGCCGCGGTTAACTCAAGCCCAACAGCGTGCCGCTGTAGCAGCACGATTGGAGATTCCGGCGAGCGCAGCAACCGTTCTTCCAATGGGGAAACCTCGCAGAGCGCACGGACGACCTGGAGCGAGGGGCACATCAAAGCCAAGGGCTTCTCTTCCCGATGTTTCAGCACGCGCAGCCGGTGGACCGCTGCCTCCTTATCTGCGGCCACCATCAAATGAAATCCACCCAGACCCTTCACGGCGAGAATTTGTCCTTCGGAAATCGCCTTTGCCGCCGCCCGTAGGACGGCTTGATCGTCTGCGGCTTCAAGAAGACTTTTGCCCTGGCGGTCCCAAAGTTCCAGGTGCGGTCCGCACTGCGGGCAAGCATTGGGCTGGGCATGAAAACGCCGATTGTGCGGATCGCGGTACTCGGCCTGACATTGCGGGCACATCTCGAACCGCTTCATCGAGGTGTTGGGGCGATCGTACGGCAGCGACTCGATGATGCTAAAACGAGGGCCGCAATTCGTGCAGTTGGTGAACGGATAAAAATAACGTCGATTGCCTGGGTCGAAAATCTCTCCCCGGCAATCCGGGCAGGTGGCAAGATCGGGCAGGACCAGAGCAGTCGGCGCTCCGGTTGTCTCGCTGGCTCGGATCTCAAACCCGGTATGGCCGACCGGGTCCAGCCACGAGGGTTCGAGGCTTTGAATGAAACTGTGCGGCGGCCGCTCGCGTGCGAGCCTCGAGAGAAACCGCTCCAGGGTGGCCGGTGCGCCTTCAACTTCGATCATGACGCCTTGGGCGGAGTTGTTGACCCAGCCGCTTAACGCAAGCTCAGTGGCCAAGCGGAACACAAACGGGCGAAAGCCAACGCCCTGGACGGCGCCGCGCACGGTGAGTTTCAGGCGGGTGGCGGATGGCATCACGACCTCTCCCGGTCGAGGAATTCTGATGAGGTAGGGTATCAGCGGCTTCGGTGGGTCGCAAGGCGGGTAAAAAGGGAAAGCGTTGAGCGGGGGAGCGGGGAGCGTTGCGCGAGCTTGCCTCAGGGCTGAGGATTTAGGAGCATAATATGCCAATGGCCAGACGGCTCAAAGTGTTGATCTCCGCTTATTCCTGCGAGCCGGGCAAAGGCTCGGAGCCGGAGGTCGGCTGGCAATGGGCGCTGCAGATGGCCCGGTTTCATGAGGTGACCGTACTGACCCGGGCCAATAACCGGGCGTCAATCGAGCCGGAGCTGGCGCGCCTGCAACAGGAGCAACCACTGCCGGAATTTGTCTATCACGATCGCGGGCCAACGCTGCTCGCGTTCAAGCGCAAATTCAGAGCCACGATCCCTTACTATTTGATGTGGCAACGCTCGGCTCACGAGTTGGTGGAAACCCTCCATGCGGCGCACCACTACGATTTGATGCACCATGTCACCTTCGCCGCCGTGCGCTATCCAGCGGTGATTTGGGGCCACAACGTGCCCTGCATCTGGGGACCCGTGGGCGGAATCGAGTCCGTGCCGGCTCATTTGCTGCCGTGGTCGCATGGGTTTTCTCTCGCACACGAGCTGGTCCGCAACGCCCACAACGTGCTCCAGGCAACTCCCTTTCGCATCCTTCCCCAGCGCGGGCGCGCTTCGACCCTCGTGCTGGCCTCGACCGGCGAGATGCAGAAAGTTTTTGCACGCATGGGTATTGAGGCGGAGTTGATGCCCACCATCGGGCTCCAAACCTCGACCCTGCCATTCCGTCCGCATCCGCCGCGGACCGGCCCGTTAAGGTTGCTGTTCGTCGGCAACATCATCACGCTCAAAGGGGTCGATTTGGCTTTAGATGCCTTTGCGAAGTCTCAGATCCAAGGGACCTTTACGTTGGTGGGTGCAGGCAATTTTCTGGAGTCTGCCAAAGCGCTGGCGAGGCGCCGCGGCTTGGAAGAACGTATCCTCTTTCGCGGCCGCTTGCCCCGGGAACGGGTGCTCCAACTCTACTCCGATTACGACCTCTTCATTTTCCCGAGCCTGCACGATACCGGCGGCTACGCCGTCATTGAGGCGATGCTCAACCAACTGCCCGTGGTGTGCCTGGATTGTGGCGGGCCCGCCGTCGCCGTCCGCGACGGGTGCGGCATCAGGGTGCCGGTGCGGTCGCGCAATGAGATTATTCAGGACCTGGCGGCAGCGATGCAGCGCTACGACAAGGACCGGCAGCTCCTCCAGGAGCACGGCCAGGCAGCGCGCCAGGCGGTGCTCGATCATTATGACTGGGAGCGCAAAGCCGATGAGATGAACCGGTGCTATCAAAAGGCGGTCGAGAACTTTCCTCAATCGCCCTCGGCCAAAACGAGCGGGTACTCCGGCCTGCGGGGGTTACCGGACCTGCTGCACCGGACGCTTTCTGTGCGAGGCCTGCTGGTAGCCTGCATGACGCTGGTCGTCATTGGCGCGCTGGGGTTTGCCAGCCTCGGCCAGCTTAAACATCAGGCGCAAGATATCGTGGTGGATACGCTGCCGGGGCTGAGTTACGCCGGGGAGATCAACGCGAACCTCTCGCAGGCGTTCAATCGGTCCATGCTGATGGCGTTGAGCCAGGACTCGCAGGAACGCGCGCGTTGGCGTCAAGAGCTGGATGGGTACACCAAGCAAACGACGCGCTGGCTGGAACAGTACCGGACTCAGATTTTTGATCCGACGGACCAGCGTCTGTTTGAAAACGTCCTCCGTTGCCGCGAGCAGTATCTGGGGATTCGCAATCACTTTTTCGAGTTGTTGACTAACAACCAAACCAGTGAAGTCAGCCTCGTCATCAAAAACGACCTGCTCCCAGCGTATGAGCAGTATGTGCACGCATCGGACCGGCTGTTCCGGTACAACATGGAGCAAGGCCAGCAGCGCGGCAAAGGCATCATGCGCCTCTGTTCGGTGACCCAGGTGATCGTCGCTATCATCGGCATTATGGTGTTCGCCGCCGGGTTCCTGAGCGGCCTCTTTAAATGACTGGTGTTTCCCTGTTCGCTCTATTTTCTCCCGTTTAAAAACGGGCTGCATTACCGCCGTGCCGCATGGCGCCCGACAAACGCCGCGACACGGTTCCACACTTCCTCTTCGCCGGTCCGAACCATGCAATAGGGCACGGGAAACCGGCAATAATCCGAACACGGCTTGTACGGGCATGGCTTGCCTTCGAGGCATTCGCCGGCGGGGTGCAGTGGGGAAAACCACTCCGGTAACTGCGGACCGAACAGAGTGAAGGTTGGCACGCCGGAAAACGCTGCCAGATGAGAGGGCCCGGAATCATTGCCGATGAACGCCGCCGCCTGGTCCAGTGCTACCATTAATTCCGAGACCGTCTGCGGCGTGCTTACGCCCGTTTCACCCGCTTCGAGCCACCATTCGCGCTGGTCTGGATCGCAAGCCACTTGCACCCGATACCGCTGCTGGCGCAAGCGGTCCACCAGGTTGCGATACCGCACCAGCGGCCAGACGCGCACCAACTGCCCCGCGCCTGTGTGGACCAGCACTTCGGTTCCCGGGCCCCGGCGCGCTATCGGCAGCCGCTCACGCGCCGGCAATTCCAGCCCGAGCGCCGGGGCCAGCACGCGCCAACTCTCGTAGCGATGCGCGCCGGGTTGCGGCCGTTCGAGCGCGGTGGTCAAAAACCGCTGACTTTGCATGCGCGGAAAGCCGACCCGGCGGCGCGCTCCGGCCATGCGCAGCAGAAAATGATCGCGCGGATCCCACCGCGCGCTGATGCCCCAGTCGAAGCGCAGTTTGCGCAGCCGCCGCAGGCGGAACATCTGGCCCCATGGCCAGCGCCATAGCCGATACTTGTGGCGAAAGGCGGTCCAGGGAGCGATAAAGGGCGTTACGTGCACCGCCGGCCAGAACCGCCGCTGCAGGTCTTCGGCATACGGCTTGGCCAGCAGCGTGACTTCGTAAATCTCAGCCGCGGCCTGGAGAAACGGGGTCGCGATAACGAGGTCGCCCATGCCCCACAACTCCACCACCAGCAGCTTGGGTTTCGCCACCAGAGTCTTCAACCACCACAGCATAGGAACCGGGCGCGAGGGTGTAAAGTCCCGCGGCTAGTGACGCTAGTGACCCCTCAGTCAACTATGGGCGGAGTCCTTGTCCGCAGCAATGTGTCAAACCCAGAGTTTCTGGTAAATGCGAGCATACGAGCCCCCTGGCGTTCGGAAGTTG
This sequence comes from Verrucomicrobiia bacterium, assembly GCA_035934555.1. Classification (GTDB taxonomy): domain Bacteria; phylum Verrucomicrobiota; class Verrucomicrobiia; order Limisphaerales; family UBA8199; genus DASYXT01. The sequence goes on from DASYXT010000077.1 coordinate 20,471, forward strand.
CTGCGGACAGGAATGGCCGCGGTCGGGCCTTTTTCCTCGACGTGCGGGGTGCCAAAAGCTATTTTCAAATTATGATTGCGCAATCAGAGCCTCCCCGGAAGGTCTGGACTGAGGAAGAATTGCAATCGCTTCCGGACAATGGGTTCATTCACGAACTGGTGGATGGAGAACTGGTTATGAGCCCTAAAAACACCTTTGAACACGAAGGGATCTGTATGCGGCTGAGTGTCGCGCTGCAGGAGTTTAACCGCGAGCAGCAGTTAGGTGTCGTTCGGGGTTCCAGCGCAGGTTATTGGATGTCTAATCGGAATTGTCGCGCGCCCGATATTTCCTTCATTCCTAAAGAACGGCTGCTGAAACTGGGTTTCAGCCCCAAGTCCCGCAAGTTTTTTCCCGGCGCGCCCGATCTCGCCATTGAGGTTTTGTCGCCGAACAACACTCGCGCTGACATTGACGCCCGCCTCCGTGACTTCTTCGCCAGTGGCACCCAGCTCGCGTGGATTATCAATCCCGAAGCTGAGAGTGTGGAGGTTTGCCATTCCTTCAGCCAACGGGTTCTGCTTGGCCCGGGAGCCGAGCTCGAAGGGGAGCAGTTGTTGCCCGGCTTTCGCCACCGAATTGCAAAGCTGTTCAAAGAGTGGGATTGGGATTGAGGAATATTGTTAGCCGTGCTTACTCGAAGCTGGTCGCGGCACCGGCTTTGGAGGCGAGCCACTTCTCGTAATCGGCCTCGCTTTCCACCGTAATCATGCCACCGGTCATGCTGGAATGGCCGTTGCCGCAGAGCTGGGCGCAATTGATTTGGAACTTCCCAAGTGTGGTAGGCCGGAACCAGATGGGGATGCGCATACCGGGGATGGCATCCTGCGTGATGCGCATGGCGATCACCTTAAAGGAATGAATGACGTCTTTGGAGGAAATCCAGATGATAACCGGCTTGTACTTACCGTCCGGGTTCTTCACCAGCGGCACGTGGATTTCGTTCAAGGTTTGAACGTCATCTTTACCGTTCGCGTCGGAGGGATCCACTCCAAAGGGATTGTCCTGCGTGACGAATTTCATGTCCTGCCGTCCGAACACGCCGTCCTTGCCGGGGTAGCGCACGTTCCAGGCGAACTGTTGCGCGACGACCTGAATACGGGTGGATTCGGATTCCGGCGGGAACTTATCGACCGCGCGCGCCCAAAACGGTATCGCGACGCCTACCAACAGAATGACTTCCACTAGGGCCACTGCCGCTTCGAGGTAATTGGACGCATGGCTGCGGACGCCGAAGTAGTCGGCCTTGGGATTGCGCGACTTGCGGAAGCGGAACAGCACATAGGCAAAGTAGCTGAGCCATCCGACGAACAGGACGATCATCAGCCAGTGCACGTAAATAATTAAATCATCGACTTGCCGGCCATGTTCGGAGGCCAGCACCGGCAGACCTAGCAGTTTTTCCATAGAGAATTGTTAAAGCTGAATTGGCATCGCGGCGTATGGCTCACATGGCCCGATGCGGTGTTAAATCGAATCCCCGTTGGGCGGAACGGGGCAGGATAGGCGACGCGGCCGCTGCGGCAGAGGTTGCGGCTTTTCTGCCAAGAAAAACAAAAAACCCGGCGACAGCCAGCAGCACAATCACGATGATGCCCAGCAAGCTGAAAATGCCCCAATTCATGCCGCGGGCCATTGGCGCGTCCGATGCACCGTAACACGCGGCACAGGCCCAGGCACCGGTGGGTGCACCTAGCAGGGCGACAAAGACGAGCGACAGCAGCCCAACCACGCGGGCAAACCAGCGCACAGGTAAAACGCGATGCGTCACAGGTAACTCACTTTCTTGAGCTTTTTCAGAAAATATGCTTCGTAGCCGATGAGGGCCAGACCAACGACAAACGAGCCGATGCTCATGACCAGTTCGCCGCCGTTGCCACCGGCGGAGGTGTAATCCTTCAGCTCCCAAACGCCGAAGCCAACTGCGAGCGCGCTGGCCGCCGTGATAAAAACCACGTGAAAAGCTTTCAGCGACATAAGTGAAGGTTTGTGGGTTAATGGGTTATGGTATGCCGCGGAAAATCGTTAAGAGCGCCTAGCGTCAGAAACATCAGGCCGATAAAGAAAAAGGCGGTGAAAGCCATGATGCCGTAAACCATTTTGCGCTCGGAAATCAAGTGCATGAAGTATCCCGCGACCAGCGAGGCTTTGCACACGGCAATGAAGAGCGCCACGCCGATATTGATCTCCCGGTTGCCCCAGGGAATATAGGAAGCTCCAACGGTGATCAAAGTGCCAAAAATCAGCGCGTAAAAGACGTATAAATAACGCCGCACATGATGAGCAAAGTGCGGGTCCAGCGCTGGTGCTGGGTGATTAGCCGCGGCGGATTGATGGGCATCCATAGTTTTTTCTCAAAGTAAGTATAAAACCGGGAAGAGAAATATCCAAACCAGGTCCACGAAGTGCCAGAACAAGCCGGAAATCTCGATGCGATTGGTAAAGCGCTCAGGATCGGTGCGCCAGAGTTTGCTGCCCGGCCCCCAAAGGAACCCGATGACGAGCGCGCCGGCGATGACGTGCAGCGCGTGCAGACCGGTCAAAGTGAAATAAATCGCGGTGTAAGTGTTGTGCCAGGGACCATAACTTTCCATGGAAGCGATTTGGGCGGCCGGAATCTTCACTTCCTCGAGGTGAACGCCGCGCGCTTCGGGCGAATGCAGATCGTTGACCTTGCGCATCTCGATGTCCCGCGCTTCCGCGCTCTTGCCTGCCAGTTCCAGCTTTTGCCCGTGCAACACCACAAAACCGGTCTTGTGCGCCAGATCAAAATCGGGTGATTTTTCGATTAAGTGGCCGTCGGCCATGTTGCCGTCGGCGAGCGAGACGGAGTAGTGAGTGAACTTGTCGTGGTACTCGTAGGATTTGATACAGACAAAGACCAAAGCCAGGCAGATCGTACAGGCATGAAACAGCTTGAACCGGTTGAACTGGTTCATCTTCAGCGAAGCCCAGGCCATGACGGTGGTGATGCTCGAAGTAATCAGCACCAGGGTGTTGGCCGTGCCAAGAGGAATGTTGAGCCAGCCATGCGGCCAATAACCCTCTTGCGAGCCCACGCGCAATAGGATGTATGACGAGAACAACGCTCCGAACAGCATCACTTCGGAGGCCAGGAATAGCCAAATCCCCACTTTGGCGTTATACAACCCCGTGTCCGGGCGGGCTTCAACTGTGTAAGGTATATCCATATTCAGACGCGAAAAGGCTCAGGCATCCGGAGTTTGAGATCGCTGCGGAGTAAAAATCCGTGCTCCGCCCCGTGTTGGGGTTTATCCGGGACCAGGAGAGTAATGATTCGATTGATCATTTATCAGGCTCATTCTGTGGCGTGAAGTCCTGGTTGTGGCCGGGGACACTGTATTCGTAAGGTCCGCGATGCACTACGGGGGCGGTGGCGAAGTTGCCGTGCGGCGGCGGCGTGGGGGTTTGCCATTCCAGGGTAGTGGCTTGCCAGGGATTATCCGATCCGGCAGGGGTGCCATTGCGGATGCTCCAAAAGACATTGACGATGAAGGGAATCTGGGCCAGGGCCAAGCCGACCGCAGCCCAAAGAATATAGGTGTGCAGGTGCATGATCGACGCGCTGAGCCCGCCAATGGCCCCTGGCACGCGAGCCGCAGAATAATTGGCGCCCCCATCGGCCATCCGGCGCAGCATCCCGGCCATGCCTTGAGCGAACATCGGCTGGAAAATGAGATTCATGAAAATGAACGAGGTCCAGAAGTGCACCCTGCCCCAAAACTCGTTCATCATCCGCCCGGTGAGTTTAGGGAACCAGTAATAGACCCCGGCGAAGAGGGCGAAAATCGTTCCCGGCGCGACGATGTAATGGAAATGCGCAATGACGTAATAGGTGTCGTGGAGGTGAATGTCACTATAGCTAAAACCCAGCGGCAGGCCAGTCAACCCACCGATACCGAACATCGGCAGAAAGGCCATCACGAACAACATCGGGGTGTTGAAGCGAATCGAACCGCCCCACAGCGAGATGAACAGGCACGTGAGAATGATCACCGAGGGGATCGAGATGATCATCGTCGTGGTTTGGAAGAACGTCGCGATGGTCGTCCCCATCCCGGTCAGATACATGTGGTGCGCCCAGACGATGAACGACAAAAACCCAATGGTCAGCACCGAATACACCAGCGACTTGTAGCCCCAGAGCGGTTTGCGCGAGTTGTTGGCGATGATCTCGGCGACGATTCCCATTGCCGGCAGGATCAACACATAGACTTCCGGGTGGGCCAGGAACCAAAACAAGTGCTGCCATAACAGCGGACTGCCGCCGCCGCTGACGTGGGCCAGTTGGCCGCCAACTGCCAGACCCGTCGGCAGGAAGAAACTGGTATGGGCCACTTTGTCCATCAACTGCAGCACGGCCGCGGCCTCGAGCGGCGGAAACGCCAGCAACAACAGGAACGCCGTCACAAATTGCGCCCAGACAAAAAACGGCAGGCGCATCCAGGTCATGCCTGGGGCTCGCAGTTGAATCACCGTCGCAATGAAGTTAACCGCTCCCAGCAGTGAGGAGGAAATCAGGCAGACCATGCCGATAATCCAAAAGGTTTGACCGTCCGTCGGAATGACTTCCGCCAGCGGCGGGTAAGAGGTCCAACCGGCCTGCGCGGGGCCGCCCGGGATGAAGAAGCTGAAGAACATGATCACGCCGCCTAGCACATAAAACTGGTAGCTGGCCATATTGACCCGCGGGAAGGCCATATCCGGCGCGCCGATTTGCAGGGGCACGAGGTAATTGCCGAAGGCGGCGAACGCCAGCGGCACGATGCCCAAAAACACCATGATGGTGCCGTGCATCGCCCCAAACGCGTTGTACAGGTCCGGCGATACGATGCCGTTGGCGGCATCCCGGCCGAACAAAGACGCCAGCAGCGGCCCGATTACCGGCACCGGCATGCCCGGATGCGCGATCTGCCAGCGCATCACCAACATCAGGCAAAGCCCGAAGAACAGAAAACAGAGCGCCGTCAGCCCATACTGAATGCCGATGATCTTGTGGTCGGTGGAGAAGATGTACTTGCTCCAAAAACCGGCCTCCTCGTGCTCGGCGTGGCCCAGGTCGGCGGGGTGGGCTAAGGTGTGGGTGCTGGCCTGCATGGTCGAATAACGGTGTCGATATGTTTAGTGCGCCTGATGCAACGTATTTTGCTCTCGCGTCAACAATTCTGGATTAGGCTGCGTTGTCCTGTCAATCCTGTTTCGCTCCGATTCCGTCCGCCTTATTAATGCATTTTGTCCAGCACCATCGCTGTTAACAGCAGCGGCAGATACACAATGGAGATGTAGAATAATTGCCGAGCGCGAAGAATTGTCAAGTGGCGGGCGAACTGAAAGGCAAACCAAAGGAACAGCAGGCCGAGCGTGATGGCGCCGACCAGGTAAATCGGGCCGGTGATTTTGAGCAGGAAAGGACAGACGCTCAGTGGCAGCAGCAGCAGCGTGTGAACCAATGCCTGGCGGCCGGTGCGGCGTCCCGCCGGGTCGAGCACCGGCAGCATTTTAAAACCGGCGCGGGCGTATTCGTCGCGGTAAATCCAGGCAATCGCCATGAAGTGAGGCACCTGCCAAAGCGCGAGAATACCGAACAAAGTCCAGCCTTCTAAAGTGAGCTGGCCGCGAGCGGCTGCCCAGCCCATTAACGGCGGCAATCCGCCCGGCACCGCGCCGATGGCGGTATTGAGCCAGGTAACGCGCTTGAGGGGAGTATATATAAACAGATAGCTGATGAGGGTGGCTGCGCCCAATAATGCCGTCGTCAGGTTGACAGCCAGCGCCAACTCGACCATCCCCAGGCCGGCGGTGCCGCAGCCCACCAGCAAAACCGTTTGCGGCTGGAGCCGTCCCGAAGGCAGCGGGCGGTCCTGAGTTCGGCGCATGTGCGCGTCGTGCTCACGTTCCCATAGTTGATTGAGAGCGGAAGCGCCGGCGGCCAACAGCGCTGTCCCGAGCATGGTGTGGAGCAGCAATAGGCCGTTGAGCGGACTGCGGCTGCCGAGGTAAAAGCCAACCAAGGTGGTAATCAACACTAGCAATGTGAGGCGCGCTTTGAACAGCTCGAGGTACACCGCCACCCAGGTCTTATCGGCATGGGCGCTTGCGGCAGAGAGTGAGGGGGCAGTGGCTTTCAAATTCATGGACAGGATTTAGCGCCTAAACCGGCAAGCGAGTCAGGTTCAACAGCGTTCGAGCAGGCTGTTTGGCGGCGGAGCGCCCAGCCGAACTGCCGGACCGCAACCAGATTCAAGAGAGTGCCCAAGGCCAGAGCCAAGGCTCCAACCAACACGTGGGCGGTAGCGATATCGGCTGCTTTGTTGGACCAGGTGGTGGCAGCTCCGAGGAGAACCTGAACCAGGATCAGCCCCAACCAGGTAGCTGTCAGCCGGCTGACTGGCGCACCAGCGCCCAGGCGCCGGCGGGACAACCACGCGGATAAGGCAACCCCAGCCAGGATTAACAACGCCATGAACCGGTGGACCATCTGCAACACGATTTGTGCCGCTGTGATGGGATTGGCGGCGGTAACTTCCAGCCGGTGCTGGTTGTAACTGGCGACTGCGGCCGGGTCCATCGCAGGCCAAAGTTTCCCGTAGGCAAGGGGGAAATCAGGGATAGCGAGACCGGCGTGTTGATGACGCATCGTGGCGCCGAGGACCAGTTGGGCCAGGATTAACAGAGTGGTGCCCAGCAGCAGCCAGCGCAGGCCCAGACCCGGTTGGGACTCACGTGCGGCGGTATTGGTGCGGGCCTGCGCCAGCCACCACCGGCTGGTAAACAGGGCAACCGAGCACGTTAGCGCGAAGAACAGTTGGGCGAGGGTGGCGTGGAAAATGCCGATTTGAGCTTCGAGTAAAACGACCCGCAGACCGCCCAGCACGCCCTGGAGCACGACGGCAAAAAATGCGGCCAGGCCGCAGCGCCGCAGCCAGACGGGGGCGGGCTCGCACTGCGGCCACACCAGGCTGGCCCCAAATGCAAACAGGCCCGTCACGCACAACACCAGCGCGTCGCGCCAATGAGCCGGCACCAGCGCGGCGATGCCCAGTCCGAGGAAGTTTAGCCCCATGCCCCCCCAACGCAACAAGGGCCGGGCGTTGCGCCCGTATAGCCATACGGCCAACACGCTCGTCAACAGGCCGACTGCCGAAGCCAGTAATCGATGGGTGTGTTCATAGAAAATCCCCCCAACCCACCTGGAAAAGGGGAAGAAAAACATATTATAACCGTAAGTATTCGGCCAGTCAGGCACAGACATGCCGACGCCGTGGCTGGTGACCAGGCCACCAACACAAACCAGCGCCAGAGTTGACGCGGCGGTCAGCAGGGCAAAGCGGTGGAGGGACCGGTTCGGAACGGGATAGGGCATCAAGCGTAATTGCGAATCAATCTCATTCGGGTCGCCAGCCGCAGCACCGGCTGGCCAGCCGTCCACTTTAACACAACGCTACTTGGCTTCCAAAACTAAATTCACCTGTGTCGGGGCGCCTTCCTTGACCTCGATGTCTTGCGTCACCTTGCCGGCTTTGCGGTGCTCGGCCACCAGCGTGTATTTGCCGGGGGGAACATTGGCGATCTTGAAGGAACCATCTTTGCCGCTGAGCGCAAAGTAGGGATGATCGAAAACGCTGACCCAGGCAAACATCCACGGGTGGACGTCGCACTTGAATTTCAGGAACATCTCGGGGTCGGCAAAGGTGAAGGGCAACTCAGGCGAGCCGGGCATCTGCGCGTTGTTTTCCTCTTTGTTCCCCGGCACGGTGGGCAAATCATGAACATTGTGCAACACCGGGTCGGAGTTCTTCACCAGAATCTTCTGGCCGGTCTGCACCGCCAGGATTTGCGGCCAGTACTCACAGCCCTTTTGATCCAGAATCACCGCGGGAGCGGATGCGCCGGTGGATTTGCCTTTGATGCCATCGATGTACACCACGACATCAGCCAGGCCCGCATTAGGCCCCACGACATAAAAGTGCGTGGTCGGCATGGTCGTGTGCAGCGGGCCGCAATTGGGGTCATCTTTCAGCGGGGTGATGTCCTTTTCCTTCGGTGGCGTGCCTTTAAGGGTAATGGTGCCGGTAACGTCGGCGGCCTGGGCCAGCGAAAGCACGGCCCCGAATACCGCTAGCGACAATAGAGCAGTAGTTTTTTTCATAAGCATGTTGGTCACAGAAAAAGCCGGGAGAAAATAGCACCCGTGGAGGAGGGGTGCAAGCGGATTGTAGGGTCGCTAAAGCTAAGCAGTAGTGGTGCTAATGAATGACTCAGCGCCGAGGTTGGTCCACGGCCAGAGCCGACTGGCAGCTCTGACCCGATTCGCAGCCGTGCGCCGGGGCCTTGTTGCGGACTAAAGCCCGCTATGCGCGGCTCAGTGGTGGCCGCTGACGATTTCCGGCATCTTGAAGATGGGCAGGAACATGCAGATGACCATGCCGCCGACGACGACGCCGAGGAAGACGATCAGGATGGGCTCGATGAGGGCAGTCAACCCCGAGAGAGTGGTTTCAATTTCCTCATCGAGAAAGTCGGCGATGCGTTCGAGCATGTTATCGATCTTGCCGGTTTGTTCGCCGGCGGTGACCATGCGGATAATCATGCTGGGGAAAATGGGATGCTTGCCTAAAGCGGTGGAGATGCTTTCGCCACGTTCGATATCGACGGCGGCGGCTTTGATCGCCCGCTCCATGATGACGTTGCCGACGGTCTGGGAGACGATCTGCAGCACCTCCAGGATGGGCACGCCGCTGCGCACCAGCGACGCAAGGGTCCGGGTGAACCGGGCGAGGCAGATTTTGTGAGCAATCGAGCCGAAGATGGGCAAGCGGATGCGATACTTGTCCCAGAAAGTGCGGCCCGGCGTGGTCTTGATGAAATAGAACCAGCCGTAAACTGCGGCACCCATGCCCAGGAGGATGGGCAGGATGAAGCGTTGGACAAAATGACTGAGATTAACCAGAAACTGGGTTGGGGCCGGCAGGTCCGAGCCGAAGCTCTTGAAGATTTCGCCGAAGACGGGGACGACTTTGACCAGCAGGAAAATGGTAATCAGGATGGCGACGATGGTGACGGTAGTGGGGTACATCATGGCCGACTTGACCTTTTTACGCAGCCGCGCCGCATTTTCCAGATAGACGGCCAGGCGCGAGAGGATCTCCGCCAGTAACCCGCCTTTCTCGCCCGCCGAAACCATGCAGACATAAAGCCGGCTGAAGGCTTTCGGGTGTTTTTGGAGGGCTTCGGAGAAGCTATCGCCGCCTTCGACCCGTGTGCAGACGTCCTTGATGACGTCGCGCATGACCTTGTTGGTGGTCTGTTCGGCCAGGCCCTGGAGGGATTGGACCATTGCCAGGCCAGCGTCAATCATGGTTGCCAATTGCCGGGTGAAGATTACCAGGTCGGCCAAACCTACTCGGCCGCCGCTGGTCCGGCCTTTCTTACCTATTTTCTCCTGAATGGAGACAACCAGCAGGTTCCGGTTGAGCAGCGTGACAATGGCCGCCTGCTCAGTCACGGCGTCAACCGTGCTGCGAATCTCTCTTCCGGTCGAGGTCTCACGGGCAACGAAAGCATAGGAGGCCATAAAATCTTAAATCGATGCTGGTGGAGAGAGCAGGGACCGTTCCAGAACTGCCATCACCCTGATTGGCGGGGGCGAGGAACCCGCCGTATAGGGGTTACCTGCCTCTATCTGTGTGGATTTTGGGGTTTGGATGGCGCCATTGGAGGGCAGAATGGGCGGCATGCGGCGCAGGAACAAGGCATTGATTATGTGGTCTTTGCCTCGATTTCGTACAATCGATGACCATAAACGGGAAAAAATATGTTGTCAAAGGGGGTGGGTTTCCCTATTTATGAGGCAAATGCACCGTTCTCGGTGTGGGGGCAAACCGGTTTTGCCCGCTTCAGATGCACAGTTAGTTAGGACAACACACAAGCAATAGATCGGAGGAACTAATGAAGTTTGATAAATGGACAGTTGCGCTGGCCGCCCTCGGGGTGGTCAGCCTGGGATCCGTCGCCAGGGCCGAGGAAAAGCCCAGCTCGGTCATGACCGCGCTCTCCTCGACCACCCTAAGCGGCTATGTCGATACATCGGCGGAATGGAACCCTGGCACCGGCAATGCCTTCGTGCCGCCGTACAAGTTCAACGGCCCCAGCAAAGCCGATGGCTTCAACCTCGACGTGGTTCAGTTGCGGATCGAAAAGCCGCTTGATGAAGCCGATTGGTCGGCGGGTTACCGTGTGGACCTGTGGGCTGGTCCAGACGCCAATGTGCTGGGCACACAATCGACGCTTTCGACAGGTCATGGCGACTTTGCGATTCGTCAAGCCTATGCGGCGCTGCGTGTGCCGGTCTTGAACGGCCTGGACGTGAAGGTTGGCGTGTTTGACAGCATCATCGGGTATGAATCGGTTGAATCACCCAACGACCCGAACTTCACCCGGTCGTACGGCCACTCGATCGAGCCGCAAACGCATACTGGCGTGCTGGCCAGCTACCGGTTTAGCGATTTGATCAGCGCTTCCCTCGGCGTGGCCAATACCATGGGCCCGGTCATAGACAGCCGCGCGTTTGCCCCTGTGCAAGCTGCGAATGCCTACCCGGAATCCTACAAGACTTACATGGCCTCGGTGGCCATCACTGCCCCGGATAGCCTGGGCGTTTTGGCCGGCTCAACGCTGTATGGCGGCGTGGTGAACGGCTTCAACAATAGCATTGTTGGCACGGGCCTCGGGGCGCCGGAACTCAATGCGTACGTCGGCGCGACGGTGGCGACGCCGGTTACCGGCCTGCGCCTGGGCGTTGCCTGGGACCTGCTGAATGTCGATACCATTCCCAATTCGGGTGCGCTGGCCGGCACCAAAGCCTCGGGCGATATCTGGTCGCTCGCCGGCTACGCATCGTATCAACTCACCGAAAAGCTCAGCGTCCACGGCCGGTTTGAATACGCCACCGGCGATGTGGATCAGCCGGGTGCGTTCTCCTCGGTCTCGGGTCCGGTCGCTCCCTACAGCCTCGCCGGTGACCTGTTTAACAACGGCATTTATGCCACCACCGTTACGTTGCAATATGACCTGTGGAAGAACGTGTTGAGCCGGTTGGAATTCCGTTGGGACCACAGCGAACACGGAACGCCATTTGGCGGCACCACCGGCGGCCCCACGCTCAAGAACGCGTTCTTGCTGGCTGCCAACATCGTTTACAAATTCTAAGGCCTTTTGCTCCACAAAAGCGTTCTTGCTCAGCCCTTCCCGGTTCGCCCTGGAAGGGCTTTTTCTTGCGGCGTTACAATACCGCAGCGAGGCACGGACGCGGCGAGAGCTGTTTGATTTTGCTCAATCGGAGCAAGAATCGCCCAAAATCGACTAACGCAAAGGTGAGCATTAATTATATTAACTATTGGGTGGTAACGGTTTGCGCACATTGCCGCGCTCTGGCATGCGACGTGCCTTGTCGCCCTCCAATGCGTCGCAGGCGGTTTCGGTGTCTTCAATGTCGCGCATGAGATGCAACAAACAAACTTGAACAAAATTACAATGAACAAGCTGAATGGATGGACGTTGGGATTGTTGAGTGCCGGGTTGGTAACATTTCCGGCCATAATGAAAGCCGATGAAAAGCCGAGCTCGGTGCTGACGGCGCTTAGTTCGACAACACTGAGCGGGTATGTGGATACCTCCGCGCAATGGAATATGGGTACAGGGAACGCCTACGTGCCCGCCTATGCGTTTGGCGGCAGCAGCAAGGCGGACGGATTCAATTTGAACGTGGTCGAATTGAATATCGAGAAGCCCGTCGAGGCTACCGATGTTTGGGGCGCGGGGTATAAGGTCTCTTTGCTGGCTGGGCCGGATGCGAATTTGTTCGGGAGCCAATCGACCGTTTCAACCGGGGCCAGCGACTTTGCAGTGAAGCAGGCGTACGTGTCCCTTCATGCGCCGATTGGGAACGGGCTGGATTTTAAGGTCGGCGTTTGGGACACGATTATCGGTTACGAAGTTTTTGAGAGCATCAACGACCCGAACGTGACGCGCTCTTACGGCTACACCATTGAGCCGCTGAGCCATACGGGTGTGCAGGCAAGTTACCAATTCTCCTCGACACTCTCCGGCACATTGGGGATCGCCAACACCTTCGGGCCGGTTATCAACCAGCGGGCTTTCCCCCAGCGCGCCGAATCGTTCAAGACTTACATGGGGTCGCTGACCTTCACCGCGCCGACCAATTGGGGCATCCTGTCCGGTTCGACTATCACGGGCTGCATCATCGACGGGTTTGATAACGGCATTGGGCCGGTGGGCAAGGACCAGATCAGTTATTACCTCGGCGCGACAGTCAACACGCCGATTAGCGGGCTGAAGGCCGGCGTTTGTTATGATTACCTGGGTGTGCCCAAACAGTCGCTGGGCGGCTCAAGCTATGCCAATGCCGTCGGCTTGTATCTGTCCTACCAGTTGACGGAAAAGCTGAGCCTGTACGGCCGCGGTGAATACGCCAGCAGTGACACGCTGGCCAACAACGGCGCGAATATCATTGGCGCCGCGAAACTCTTTGAGACCACCGCCACCCTCCAGTATGACCTCTGGAAGAACGTCCTCACGCGCGTTGAGTTCCGTTGGGACCACGCGGCGGACGATTCCGCAGCCTTCGGCGGCAATCCACCGACCAAGAGCAATAGCTACATTCTCCTGGCGGACATCGCTTATAAATTCTAACCCCAGCTCTACCCCGATTAGAGCGCCTCTCGGGAATGATCCTGAGGGGCGCTTTGCTGTTCCAGAGGGCCGCGGAGTTTAGTCAAAAGCGTGGCCGGCGCAGCACAGGACGTTGCGGACCTTGTGCCGGACCAACTCCTTGACCTGGGTCCGAGCCGGTCCGAGGTATTTGCGGGGGTCAAATTCCTTGGGGCTTTCAGCGAACACCTTGCGGATGGCTGCGGTCATGGCCAGGCGCAGGTCGGTGTCGATATTGACCTTGGTGCAGCCGACCCTTCGAGCAACTTCGATGTCGGCTTCCGAGACGCCGGCGGTATCTGTGCCCAGCTTCCCGCCAAATTTGTTAATCAATTCGACGAGGTCTTTCGGGACGCTGGAGGCACCGTGAAGTACCAGGGGGTAATCGCCGAGTCCGGCATCCAGCAACGCTTTTTTGATGGCCTTGAGCCGCTCCAGATCCAAGTGCTGCTCACCTTTGAACTTGTACGCGCCATGGGAGTTGCCAATCGCCACTGCCAGTGAATCCACGCCGGAACGCCTGACAAAATCCACCGCCTGCTCCGGATTGGTATAATGGCCTTCGGTCGAATAGGCGCCGCCTTCTTCACCCTCATCGAACTGGGCGCCGACCAGATGGCCCAACTCGCCTTCCACAACACAGTTGAATTTGTGCGCGTAATCCACTACGCGGCGGCAGGTTTCGATATTCGCTTCGAACGGCTCGTGACTCGCGTCAATCATGACGCTGGTAAAACCTTCATCAATACATTCCTTGCACAAATCAAAGGAGTCGCCATGGTCCAGATGCACGGCAATGGGAATGGTGGAGAGGCTGACGGCCGCTTCGATCAGTTTCTTGAGATAGACCGGGTTGGCATAGCCGCGCGCGCCTTTGGAGATTTGGAGCATGACGGGGGCTTTTTCTTCCTCGCAAGCCTCGACGATGGCCTGGAGCAACTCCATGTTGTTCACGTTAAAGGCGCCCACTGCGTATTTGCCCTTCAGCGCCTTGGCGAACAGATCCTTTGTATGTGTAAGAGGCATAGGTTTAGTTGTAAAAATCGGGTTTCCACGCCCTTGCTCGGGCGGTCAGACGGGCATACTAACCACCGAAAGCTGCGAGGAAAGCAAAAATCTCAGTGCGCAGCGCGCAGCTAGCCGCAGCCTTTAGGCAGTTGGAGGCCCGAGCTGGCGGAGCTGGTTTTCCGCTTCCCACGCGCCGAGGCGATGCGTAGCTTTCTCGCGCGATGTGGAACGCGCTGTGGATTTTTGTTGGCGGGGGATTGGGCAGCCTCGCGCGCTGGGGCGTTTCGGGATGGGTCGCTCATGGCGTAGGGGAAACATTTCCGTGGGGCACGTTACTAGTCAACGTGACCGGTTCGCTGATCATCGGCTGTTTCGCCGCTGTCACCAGCCCGGAGGGACGTTGGTTGGCCGGGGATTCGTTCCGGCAGTTTTTTATGTTGGGCATTTGCGGCGGTTACACGACCTTCTCGTCGTTTAGCCTGCAAACCCTGAGCCTGGCGCAGGACGGGCAATGGTTCAAAGCCGGGGCCAATAGTGTGCTGTCGCTGATTTTGTGCCTGGCCGGCGTCTGGCTGGGGCACTTGCTGGGAACGCTGTTCAACTCGCTGGCCAAATGATATCCTCCATTGCGCACAAGGCCCGTAACCCTTAATCCAAGGCATTATGCAACTGCCACAGCAATCCACTTTGTTGCGGGTTTTCCTCGGTGAGAGCGATCGGTGGGAGCATCAGCCCCTTTATGAGGCGATCGTGCTCAAAGCCCGCGAACTTCACCTGGCGGGCGCAACGGTTTTGCGCGGGCCGATGGGCTTTGGCAAATCGAGCCGATTGCACACCGCCAAGATTCTGCGGTTATCGATGGATTTACCGATCGTGATTGAACTGGTCGATAGCGAGGAAAAGATCAAAGCGTTTTTACCGGTGCTGGATGGGATGATGAAAGGCGGGCTCATCACTCTCGAACAGGTCCAGGTGCTCCGCTACCAGGCCCACCCCGAATCCCCATAAGCCGCGCCGACGCGCCATCTCCGTCGCCAGTTGTGTGGCCTCCACCAAAGACCAGCGGGAAATTACTGCTTTGCCGGGGTGACAGTGAATTCCACAAACCGGCTTTTGTGCAGAGCCAGTCTGAGCTTCAGCGTTTTCACCTCGCGAATGTTTGGAAAATCCAGCGCAAAATGCCCAGCCCACCCTCCACCATTTTGGAGATTTAACATTCCAGAGAGGGGGTTGAGGCGCTGCACGCAACAAAAGCGCAGTTGTGAGCCATGAAAAGTGAGCTCAACTTATACTGTCAGCTTCTGTTGAAAATCAGTTTAGTTTTCTTGACCCCGGCACCGCTCCTATTAGATTAATTGGGTCGCGCCGCCGTGGACCGAACGGCGAGCGGTCCTGGCTTTGCGCCGGTGCTGCCGGCTCGGCGCTGTGCTATGAATATCCTTACGCATTTATTTAAATCGTCGCTAGGGAAGAAGTACCTGATGGCAGGCACGGGTTTCGTGATGTTCCTGTTTGTGGTGGCCCATATGGTGGGCAACCTGCAGGTCTTTCTCGGGCCCGAGGCCATTAACCGGTATGGAAATTTCCTCCAGACCAACACCGAGTTGCTGTGGCCGGCGCGCGGGATCCTGTTCCTGATGCTGCTGGGGCATATCTGGGCGGCGACGCAACTTTCGTTGGAAAACAAAGCCGCCCGGCCGATCGCGTATGAAGTCTATCGTCCGTTGGGGTCGAGTTACGCCTCGCGCACCATGCTGATGAGCGGCACGATTATTTTTATTTTCCTCGTTTACCACATTTTGCATTACACGGTCCAAGTGAAGTATCTGAACGGGACCGGCCAGGATTTCCGCGCGTTTCTTGACTCGCAACAGCGGCACGACATTTTTAAAATGATGGTGCTTGGCTTCAATAACGGTTGGGTCTCCGCCTTTTACATCCTGGGGATTGCGCTGTTGTGCCTCCACCTCAGCCACGGGGCCAGCAGCATGTTTCAGTCAATGGGCTGGAAAAACGAGAGCTACCGGCCGTTGCTTGACCGCGCGGCGCAAGTAGTCGCCCTGCTGCTGTTCCTGGGTTACGTTTCGATCCCGGTCGCGATTCTCTGCGGGTATGGCAAGGAGGCGCTGAAGTGAACATGAACCACCGGCATGTTGGTCTTAAGGGCCCAGGCGGCGGCGCCGGCTGCTGCGCCCGGCGTCAATCGGCCTGCAGGCTCAACCGTGCGGCGCACTGCTTATGACTCTTAACGCCAACACTCCGTCGGGTCCGTTGCCCCAGAAATGGGACAAGCACAAGTTCGATAGCAAGCTGGTCAATCCGGCCAATAAACGGAAGTTCGACGTGATTGTGGTTGGGAGCGGGTTGGCCGGGGCGTCGGCGGCAGCGAGTTTGGCCGAACTGGGCTATCGCGTGAAGTGCTTCTGCTTCCAGGACAGCCCGCGGCGCGCGCATAGCATCGCCGCCCAGGGCGGGATTAACGCAGCGAAGAATTACGCCAATGACGGCGACAGCGTGTATCGGCTCTTTTACGACACGATCAAGGGCGGGGATTTCCGGTCGCGCGAAGCCAACGTGTATCGGTTGGCGCAGGTCAGCGTCAACATCATCGACCAGTGCGTCGCGCAGGGGGTGCCCTTTGCGCGCGAGTATGGCGGACTACTGGCGAATCGCTCGTTTGGCGGCGCGCAGGTCTCGCGCACGTTCTATGCCCGGGGCCAGACCGGCCAGCAATTGCTGCTGGGCGCCTACCAGGCGCTGTCCCGCCAAATCGGCCTCGGCACGGTCGAGATGTTTCCGCGCACCGAGATGCTGGACGTGGTGGTGGTCGATGGCCATGCCCGCGGCATTATCGTGCGCAACCTGGTGACGGGTGAAATCCGTTCGCATGCCGGGGACGCGGTCGTGCTGGCCACGGGCGGATACGGGAATGTCTTTTTCCTTTCAACCAACGCCAAAGGTTGCAACGTGACGGCGACCTGGCGCGCTTACAAGAAGGGCGCGTTTTTCGCCAACCCCTGCTACACCCAGATTCATCCCACCTGCATTCCGGTCAGCGGTGAGCATCAATCCAAGCTAACGCTGATGTCCGAATCTCTCCGCAACGACGGCCGGGTTTGGGTGCCGAAACGCAAAGAAGACTGCTCCAAGCCGCCCAGTTCAATTCCCGACGCCGACCGCGATTACTACCTCGAACGCAAGTACCCCAGCTTCGGCAACCTGGCGCCGCGCGATATCTCGTCGCGCGCGGCCAAAGAAGCGTGCGATGCGGGCCGCGGGGTGGGGCCCGGCGGGCGGGGCGTGTACCTGGATTTTGCCGACGCGATAAAGCGTGTCGGCGAAGGCGGCATTCGCGAGCGCTACGGCAACCTGTTCGACATGTACGAAAAGATCACCGGCGAAAATGCCTACCAGGTGCCGATGCGGATTTATCCGGCGGTGCATTACGCGATGGGGGGAACGTGGGTGGACTACAACCTGATGAGCACGCTGCCGGGGCTGTTCGTGGTGGGCGAAGCCAATTTCTCGGATCATGGCGCGAACCGCCTGGGCGCCAGCGCGCTCATGCAAGGCCTGGCGGACGGCTATTTCGTTCTGCCCTATACCATCGGCAATTACTTCGGTTCCGTGAAGCCAGCCAAGGTGCCCACCTCTCACCCGGAGTTCAAGAAGGCCGAAGACGGGGTGCAGGGGTTCATCAAGAAGCTGCTGTCGATTGGCGGCAAACGCACCGCTACCTCGCTGCATCGCGAGTTAGGCAAGTTGCTTTGGGAAAAATGCGGCATGGCCCGTAACGAAGCGGGCCTCAAAGAAGCGCTGCAGCGCATTCCGGAATTGCGCGCCGAGTTCTGGCGCAACCTCAACGTGACGGGCGAGCCCGGCGAGTTGAACCAGGCGCTGGAATACGCCGGCCGCGTCGCCGATTTTATGGACTTCGCCGAGTTGCTCTGCCTGGATGCGCTGCACCGCCGCGAATCGTGCGGCGGCCACTTCCGCGAGGAATTCCAGACCCCGGACGGTGAAGCGCTGCGGGATGACGAGCACTTCTCCTACGTCGCCGCGTGGGAGTTCCAGGGGCCGGACAAGCCGCCGGCGCTGCACAAGGAGCCGCTGGTGTATGAAGAGGTCCACATGAGCACGCGAAGCTACAAGTGATTTTTGCCACGCAATGAACCTGACTTTGAAAGTTTGGCGGCAGAAGAACAACGCCGCTGCCGGCCGGTTCGAGACCTACCCGGCGACCAACGTGCTCGAGGACATGTCGTTCCTGGAAATGCTCGACGTGGTCAACGAGGGCCTGCAGGAGAGCGGCCGCGAGCCGATTGCCTTCGATTCGGATTGCCGCGAAGGCATCTGTGGCATGTGCTCGCTGGTCATCAACGGCATCCCCCACGGCGGCCATCGCGGCACGGCCACCTGCCAGTTGCACATGCGCCATTTTCACGACGGCCAGACCATCACCATCGAGCCGTGGCGGGCGAAGGCCTTCCCGCTCGTAAAAGATTTGGTCACCAACCGCACCGCGTTCGATCGCATCATCCAGGCCGGTGGCTTTGTATCCGTCAATACCGGCGGCACGCCCGACGGCAACACCTTGCCCGTGGCCAAACCCATCGCCGAGCGCGCGATGGATGCCGCGGCCTGCATCGCCTGCGGCGCTTGTGTCGCCGCTTGCAAAAACGCCTCGGCGATGCTGTTCGTCGCCGCGAAGGTTTCCCACCTCAACTTGCTGCCGCAGGGCAAAGCCGAAAAAGATCGCCGGGCGCTGGCGATGGTCGCGCAAATGGATGCCGAAGGGTTCGGCAATTGCACTGTCACCGGCTCGTGCGAGGCGGTGTGCCCGAAGGAAATCAGCCTCAACTTCATCGCCAAACTCAATCGCGATTACGGGGTCGCGACCTTAAAAGGCAAATAGCAATGGGCCGCCAGTGGTTACACGCCAAACGCGCCGTCGCGTCGATGAAGAAGGCGCAAGCGACGGGCAAATTGGTGCGTGAATTGATGGTGGCGGCCAAGATGGGCGGGGCGGACCCGGCGGGCAACGCGCGGCTGGCGGCGGCGGTCGAGAAGGCGCGCAAGGAAAGCGTCTCGCGTGACGTCATCGAGCGCGCGATCAAGAAAGGCGCCGGTGTGGGCGGGGAAAAAGTCGTCATGGAGCACGTGCTCTTTGAGGGCTACGCGCCGAACAAAGTGCCGGTGATTGTCGAGGTTTATACCGATAATGTGAACCGCACCGCGCCGGAAATCCGGCATCTTTTCCGCAAAGGCCAGCTCGGAAATGCGATCAAGTTTCTCTTCGAGCATTGCGGGATTGTTGAAGCTTATCATGCGGATCCCGCCGCGGACCGTGAAGCGGCTGCGATCGAGGCCGGCGCCAACGAAGTCGAGTCGCTCACGCACGAGCAAAACGACGATATCCCGCCGGAGAGCGTGGGTGCGCGCCTGCTCACCGACCGGGCGGCGGTGCACGCTGTCTCCAGGTGGCTGACCGAACACGGCTGGAAAATCGTCACCAGCGAGATTGGGTTCATCGCGAAGAATTACCCGGACCTCGGCGAGGCGCAACGGGCCGAGACCGGTGAGTTTCTGCAAGCGCTCGAAGACCACGACGACGTCCACCGTGTGTGGGCCGCGCTGCGGTAGCGGAGCGCGGCCGGAGCGCGGACTTTAGTCAGACTTTAGTCCGCAGCAACATTCGAACAGAAGATGGCTTGGAGAATGTGGTAGCTCGGTTAAGAGTTTGGACATTGCTGCGGACTAAAGCTAAAGTCCGCGCTCCGGCCGCGCTCCGTTTTTGCCTTGCTGGGGACAGAGCCCTGCGCCTTCATGGCGTTGACGCATGACACCCGCCGGTTCCGTAACCCAGGACGCCTCGACTCAGACCGCCCCCCCACGCAACCTCTGGCTCTGGGTCCCTAGCCTCTATTTCTCCCAGGGCATCCCCTACGTCATCGTCATGACGATGTCCGTTATCATGTATCGCCGCCTGGGCGTTTCAAACACCGACATCGCCCTCTATACCAGTTGGCTTTATCTGCCCTGGGTCCTCAAACCGCTGTGGAGTCCGCTCGTTGACATCACGCGGACCAAGCGAGCCTGGATTGTCTCGATGCAATTCCTGGTCTCGCTGGGCCTGGCACTGGCCGCGGTTGCAGTGCGGGGCGGCGCTTTCTTCAAATGGTCCCTGCTGCTGTTTTGGATCATGGCGTTTGCCTCGGCCACACACGACATCGCCGCCGATGGGTTTTATATGCTGAGCCTGACCAGGCACGACCAGGCCTGGTGGGTCGGGTTGCGCAGCACGTTTTACCGCACCGCGATGATCGTCGGCAGCGGCTTGCTGGTCGTATTGGCCGGAGTAATGGAAAATCGGCACGGTTTGGCGGCGGTTGCCATTCCGTTGCAGGCCGTGGCGGCGGATGCTGTTCCCGCTGCCTGGACGCCGCCTCCAATACCGGCCGGCGATGCCATGAGAATTGTTCTTGAGCCTCCGGTTCTGCGCATTCCAATGGCGCCCCGCTCAGGAACCGAAATTGAACAAGTGCTTCAGCAAGCTCGCGCCTGGAATCGGTCCCATGGATTTGAATCGGAAGACACCCCTCCCGCGCAAACGAGTTCTTCTACTGGCCCCTTCGGCCGTGTCTGGAACGACCTCGTGGCTGACCCGCTGCGCCGCTTCCTGCTGGCGCATTTCCCGAAGCAAACCCAGTCGCCGGCGCCACCCACAACAGGAAACCTCGGCCTGCTCTCGGTGAGTCTGTCCCAGTCGCCCGCCCCCGGGCAGACCCTCATTGTCAGCCTGGATCCTCAACGCAGTGGCCTCGAGTACCTCGGCCTGGCTCACGGCGATAAAGGCTTCCGGCTGATCGAAGGCCAGCGGCTGGCCTTCACCCCGGACAACTGGAACGAGCCCGCCCGCGCGGTGATCCAACTGGACCCAAAGCTCAAGCAACCCACGACCGTCACATTTCTCGCCACCTCCGGCAACATACCCTTGGCGTGGTCCATCACCTTGTTCGTGGTGGCCGCATTATTCTTAGCCTTTAGTTGCTGGCATGCCCTGGTGCTGCCCCGTCCCGCTACCGACGGTCCGGTCAGAACCCATGCTCATTTCTTAAGCGAGTTCTTGGCCACCCTCGGTTCGTTCTTCCGCAAACCCGGCATCCTCATGGCATTGGCGTTTATCCTTCTGTACCGCTTCGACGAAGCCCAGTTGAGCAAAGTCATTTCGCCGTTCCTGCTGGACCCGCGGCCTGGCGGCGGGCTCGGGCTCACCACGAGCCAGGTGGGCCTGGCTTACGGCACCTTCGGCATCCTCGCGCTGACCGGCGGCGGGCTGCTGGGCGGTTTCCTCGCGGCGCGCTATGGCCTTAAGCGCATGCTCCCCGTGATGGTCTGCTCGATGTACCTGCCGAAGCTGGCTTGGATTTTCCTCTCGTTCGTGCAGCCGGAGAATTTTATCGCGGTCTGTGGGGCCATTGCGCTGGAACAGTTCGGCTACGGATTCGGCTTCACCGCGTTCATGCTGTACCTGCTGTATTTTGCCGACGGGCCGCACAAAACCGCGCACTACGCGATTTGCACCGGGTTCATGGCGCTCGGCATGATGCTCCCAGGGATGTGGAGTGGCTGGCTGGTGGATCTCGTCGGTTACAAACATTTTTTCGTTTGGGTGAGCTGCTCGGCCGTGCCCGGGTTCGTCCTGGCCATGCTGCTCAAGATCGATCCGCAGTTTGGCCGGAAAACGGCTTAGCCGGGAAGACTGCTTTGAACCCACGATGGACGGCACCGCCTCTGCTATCCTATTATGGGCGCGTGCAACGCCCCGAGCAAGTGAACGGTCCTGAGCCGGCCGCCGCGTCCACTGGAGCCGTGGCCGGTCCGGGCCGCAGGCCCGAGACGCTCGCGGGCGCTGCTCCCGTTGGGACTGGCGCTTTTGCGACCCTCGGGGAGGTTGACGCCTGGCTCACACCGGCGCGTTTTGCTTTTATTCTAGCGGCGCTCATCTTCGCCGCGTTTCCGCAGGTCTTGCTTGGCTGGGAGACGTTCGTCGTTCGCGATTACGGTTTTTTTTCATTCCCGGTGGCGCATTTCCAGCGAGAATGTTTTTGGCGAGGCGAACTGCCGCTGTGGAACCCGTATAACAATTGCGGATTACCGTTCCTGGCGCAGTGGAACACGATGCCGCTGTATCCTCCGGCGCTGGTGTATTTACTGTTCCCGTTGGCGTGGTCGTTGAGTTTCTTTTGCCTGCTGCACCTGTTCTGGGGGGGCTTGGGCATGTACTTCCTGGCCCGGCGGTGGACGGGGAACCTGCTGGCGGCATCTGTCGCGGGGGTGATCTTTGCCTTTAACGGGTTGTCGCTGAACCTGCTGATGTGGCCGAGTCATATCGCGACGCTGAGCTGGATGCCATGGGTGGTGCTGGCGGTGGAGCGCGGGTGGGGCGAAGGGGGACGTTCACTGCTGGTTGGGGCAGTGGCCGGGACGTTGCAAATGCTGGCGGGCGGCCCCGAGAGCATCCTGTTCACCTGGCTGGTGCTCTCAGGGCTTTGGGTAATGACATTGTGGGAGCAAAGGAAGGGACGCCTCTGGGCAGTTGCGCGCCGCTTCCCGCTCACGGTGCTGCTGGTGGCTGGAATAGCAGCGGCCCAGCTTGCGCCGTTTCTGGATTTGGCCGCGCATTCTCAGCGTGAGCAAGGGTTTGCCGATGCCCGGTGGTCGATGCCCGGCTGGGGTTGGGCGAATTTTCTTGTGCCGATGGTTTTCGGCAATACCTGGGGACAGCATCTGTTCTTTCAATACGGCCAATTCTGGACCTCGTCGTACTACCTGGGTCTGACGACCCTGCTGGCCGGCGCACTGGGTTTGTGGATGGTGCGGAGCCGCCGCGTGTGGCTGCTGACTGGGGTCGCGGTTGTCGCTGTGCTGCTGGCCGGCGGGGAAAGCAATCCGTTCGCGCGTTACGCCCGCCGGCTGATCCCGCAACTGACGCTGATGACCTACCCGGTGAAGTTCCTGCTGCTGCTGGTGTTCGCGGCGCCGTTGCTGGCGGCGTACGGCGTGGCGCAGCTTCGCCAGGCGCCGTCCGCCGCCAAAGCCGGGCGATACATACCAGCTTTGACGCTCATGTTATTGGCGGCGATTGGCGCGGTGCTTTTCTGGGCGTGGCGGTGGCCTCTTCCCCAGGATGACTTCGCCACCACTTTAAGTAACGGCTTGAGCCGGTTGGGATTTGCCGCGGTTATCGGCGCCTTACTCTGGGCTGTGACACGCTCGTGGGCTCCGAAACTGCAGCGGCTGCTGCCGCTGCTTCTTTTACTTATCTGTTGGCTGGACGCGTGGACGCATGAGCCGACGCAGAATCCCACGGTGCCGGCGGGTATTTACCAAACCGGTTTGGCGCGCTCATATCTCAAGATGTCGCCTCAACCTGAATTGGGCAGCTCGCGGGCGATGGTCTCGCCGGCGGCCGAAACCAAATTCCTCCAGCGCACGCTGGAAGACCCGCAAAAAAACTTCCTGGCCAAACGCATGGGCTACTTCGCCGATTGCAATCTCCTGGACAATGTCCCCAAGGTGAACGGCTTCTTCTCTATTTACCCGCGCGAATGCGGCAACCTGGCAACCGAGCTGTATGGGCGAACTAATGATTGTCCGGCCGGCCTGGCCGATTTCCTCTCTGTTTCCCAAATGACCGCTCCGGGAGTCGATACCGCCGATTGGTCCGCGCGCACGAACTTCATGCCCTGGGCGACGGCCGGCCAACAACCGGTATTCGTGAACGACACCAATGCTCTCGGCCTGTTGCAGAGTGCTCGGTTTGATGGACGCCGGTTCGTGCTGCTGCCCCCGGACGCGCGCGAGTTGGTTTCGGTGACCAACCGGACGGAGGCGCAAGTTTTGCAGCAACGATTTGATTTGCGTCATGCGTGGCTCGAAGTGGAGGCGCCGCAGCCGTCGTTGGTGGTGTTGTCGCAAACGTTTTACCATTGCTGGCGCGCGTTTGTAGATGGGCAGCCGGCGCCGCTGCTGCGAGCCAATTATGCCTTCCAGGCCGTGCAGGTCCCCGCCGGCAAACACTCGATTCGACTTGTCTATGAGGACCGGGCATTTGAGATCGGGTCGCTGATTTCAGCCGCCACGTTTCTGGGCTGCGCCGTTGCCTGGATTTGGTTTAAGAGCGGAGCGCGGACTTCAGCCCGCAGCAATGCACTATGCTAAGTATGCTTGTGAACCGGGCCGGATATACCATTTGGATATTGCTGCGGACTAAAGTCCGCGCTCCGTCGGGGCAGGCGCATCTCTGAGCATGTTCGCGCATTGGCAATTGCCGATTCTGTTCCTGACGGGGCTATTTGCCGGGTTTGTGGACTCGATAGCGGGCGGGGGCGGCTTGATTACACTTCCTGTGCTGCTGAATCTTGGGCTTGGCCCGAAGGAAGCGCTGGGGACAAACAAACTCCAGGCCACTTTCGGGTCCGGCAGCGCCGCGGCCCATTATGCTCATGGAAAAGCAGTGCCGCTGAGGGATTGTGTGCGCGGGTTTCTGTTCTGTCTTGCCGGAGGCGCTCTGGGGACGCTGACGGTGCAACAGCTCGACCCATCGTTCCTGCGCCGGGTTATCCCATGGCTGCTTGTCGCCGTCGCGGTGTACGTCATCCTTAAGCCGCGCTTGGGCGCTGAAGATCTTCATCCTCTGATGGGCAGGGTCTGGTTCGATCTGCTGTTCGGCCTGTTGATCGGCTTTTACGATGGGTTCTTCGGCCCGGGGACCGGCACGTTCTGGACGATGGCATACATGCTGGCGCTGGGATTCAACATGACGCGGGCGACGGGTTATACGAAAGTGATGAACTTCGCCAGCAATCTCAGTTCGCTGATTTTTTTCCTGATCGGCGGGCGCGTCGTTTTCATCGCGGGGCTGGTGATGGGGGTGGGCCAGCTTCTGGGGGCACGGGTTGGGTCGCGGCTGGTGATGGCGAAAGGCACAGGGTTCATCCGGCCGATTTTCCTGACGGTGGTGCTGGCGCTGACGGCCAAGCTGATTTACGAGAATTATCGGAGGTGATTGTTTTACCCGCCTGAAGCGCTGGATGGTTTGGACTGCGCTTGCGGGTGTCCGCTCAGTGAAGGCGGGACTGACGCCGGAGCGCGGACTTCAGTCCGCAGCAACATTTGCAAATCCCGCCCCATCGGACCATGCTGCGGACAAAAGTAAAGTCCGCGCTCCGGCGGCGTTCACTAGTGAGGTGGATTGGGCTTTGGACCGACTCCTCGGACCGGAGAGGGGGGAGGGGGGCTTTGGGGGTGTACAAGCGTCCCATCGTCCCAAGGCCGGTAAAACCGAGGGATTTGGATTTGGCATCCGTCCCAGCATCCGTCCCGGTGCCGTCCCGGCGAGGCTGACGCGTTTCAAGCGGGGCGGTAGCGGGGCGGTAGCGGGGCGCTGGCGTGGCGTAGGCTTGTCGAGTGGGTCAGTAATCAGTGGTCAGATGGGGAGTGGGAAGGCGAGGGTTGAGAGGGGGAAGACGTGCGTACCAGCGTGCCGTTGGGCTTAAGCGGCTGAACATCAGGATGTTCGTACGGTACGCTTGTCGGTACGGTACGGATAGGTGTTTATGTTCCGTCGGAAAACGCTAATTAGCGCTGATCGAACGCTAATGGGACCGGAACGTACCCAAGCCAACGATATTAGAACCGCGCTGCGCCTGGCGCGAAACCTTGCGGAGTAATTGTTATGAAAAAAACCGTCACCACCCGTTACGACGTTGCTGAGCACCTGAGGACCCCGGAGGAGATGGCCGCTTATCTGGAAGCGTGCTTCGAGGAAGCAGGCGGAGATGCCGCATTCATCGCCCAGGCGCTGGGGGACATCGCTCGCGCCAAGGGCATGTCACAGGTTGCGCGCGATGCGGGGTTATCCCGCGAAAGCCTCTACAAGGCCCTTTCCGGTGAGCGTAGCCCCGGCTTTGACACCATCCTCAAAGTCATCGAGGCACTTGGGGGGCTGAGGTTACATGCCGGAGCCAGTCAGGGATGACTCGTATGCCCCACCCTGAAGGGTGTATTGCTGCGGAGCGCGCGGGTCAAGGTGTTGAAAATGGCAAGTGAGCTACCCGGCGCGCGGAGCCAGCAAATACACCCATAGTTGAACAAGCCCGGCTATGAGCAATTAGCTGCCCAATGGCGTTTGCGTTTGAGCATGAATGGTCTGAACACCCGGATTTGTCTGTTTTGGGCTCTATAACCAACAGCCTGTTGGTATTGTCGGGGCCGCAAGGCCACCGAACGCTCTGTACTGGACGCCCGGACGGCGCTCTGTATCCATATCGAAGCTCACGGACCGGGCGCCAATGAGAGCGGACGTTGGGGGCGTGGCGTGTGCCCGGCGCCGTCAAAGCTCAACCCAAAGGGCTGCGCTTGAAGAATTCCCGGCAAAGGGATAGGCTTCACGCATGAGAACCGAATTTGCCGCGATCTTCAAACTGGGTCGAGCCGAGCGTTTGCAGCTTGTCGAGGACCTCTGGGACAGTATCGCGGAGGAGGAGGGGCAGTTGCCCGTGCCGGAGTGGAAGCGCGAGGAGCTAAGGCAGCGCAAGGAGCGATTCACGCAGCATCCCTCCTCAGGCAGGACTTGGGAGCAGGTCAAGGAGCGGGCGCGAGCGCGACATGATTGAGCGCGTCATTTACACGCCCGAGGCCGAGCAGGACGTCGCCGACGCCTACAACTGGTACGAGGCCCGGGAACCTGGGCTGGGCGAGGATTTCCTGCGCTGCGTGGAGGCGTGCGTGCTCACCATCCAACGACATCCCCAGCTCTATCCGGTGGTTGTGGACGAGTTCCGCCGGGCGATTGTCCGGCGATTTCCCTTCGAGATTTTTTATGAGCCAGCCGGAGATCGCATCACCGTTTATTCTGTTTTTCATTGCTCACAGGACCCGCAGAAGTGGCGTTCGCGACTTGGGCGATCTGGGTGACACCGCCCAACCTTGGTAGATCGCGCCAGCGAAAAACAAAAAAACAAGAATGGAGGGGGCGGCTCGTACTACCAACAGGTCACCCCTACGGGGTTTTTTGAGCGCGCCCCTGGCTGAAGGGTTGTCGGGGCTGGGGCCGCCGCACATGCCGGAGAAGTTGCCCATCTGCCCGCACTGGGGTTGGGCCATGCTGCCAAAGTGGAAATGAAAACAATGAGAATTCACTTCCGTTACACTCTGATTGTTGCCGCACAGTCTTTTTGCGCGGCTTTCATGGCATCGGGTCATCCCGGTTCCGGAATAGTTGTGGATGCAGAAGGCGACGTGTATTTCATATACTACCGGCACGGCGTGGGGAAAATCGATCCACAGGGCAAGCTGACCATGCCGGCTACACCTTTTGCCAATAGGCCAGGCGGCCGGGGTTCCAGGTGCAAACGGCGATGTCGCCGTTGGCTAACCAGACGGCATCATGCGGGTGGCGGAACCCGCGCGCACCCAACAGCTTGCCGACTTCGATCACGGACACCACCTGGTTGTCTTTATCGAGGATGACTAAGGGGCCGTTCAGGTCCGGCACGAGGACGTGGTCGCCGCGGACGTCGGCGTTGCACGGCGCGGTGATCTCTTTGGCCTCGATGGTGCTGTGATAGAATCCGTTCAAGGTGAAGTATTCCAGCCGTTTGTTGCCGCGGTCGGCGGTGAGCAATAACTTGCGGCGCGGATCGAAGGTGATTCCGTGCGGGCAATTGAATTCGCCGTGTGCTGAACCCAAGCCGCCCCAGGATTTACCGGCATAAACGCCGTCGGCGGCCTTGAGCTCATGAACCATGCTGCTGCCGTAGCCGTCGGCGACCACGACACGGTCGCCGGCAGGTGGGGAAACGGCATCGGTGGGCTTATAATTGCCCATTTGGGGGGACCATTTTTGGGTCCAGAGAATCCGGCCGTCGAGCGCGGTTTTGTGGACGGTGGCGTCGTTGTTGGCGTGATAAAGGACGGATTGCCCGGCCGGATCGGTGTAAATGTTCAGACCGTGCGGGACGCCGTGGGCCAGGGCGTTATCCGAGCCCAGCAACACCGGTGCGGTGCCGTCGGGAGCGAACCGAACCAGGCAACGGGTCTGTTCCTCGACCTTTTCGGGCTCGAAGGTGAAATAGATGTTATTCTGGGTGTCGAGGCAAAGGCCATGGCCATTGCGCATTTTCACTTCGGGGGGCAGGACCAGTTTTTCCGGCACATAGCGATAACGGAACTCGCCGGTGCCGCTGATGACCGGGCCCTCGAGGGGCGGCATGTTTTCGGCATCGGCGAAGGGGGCCTCATCGACGTGATGATGAGGATGAGCGTGGCCGGTGAAGGCGGCGGCGGTAAACGCGGCGCTGGTGTGGAGGAAATTGCGACGATTCATTGGGTGGTCTTGGTGGTGGTGGTGGTTGGTTTGGCGGCGAGCGGGTCTTTGGGCTTGAGGCCGAGTTTGGCCAGGAAGGGTGTGGGGTCTTTTTCGAATTTAGCTTTGCAGTCGGCGCAACAAAACGCCACCAGCGAGCCATTATACAGGACGGTTTTGGTTGGATCGACCGGCTTGCCGGAAACCGGGCAGACGGTATTAATCGCCACGGCATTGGTCATCGGCGCCGCGGCGGGTTGCGTGCCCAAATCGACTGAGACGTGCGAGCCCTTGATCTGCGCCTGGAGCTGTGCGATTTGGGCGCGCCATTGTTGCAGTTGGTTGGTGTCCGTGTGCGAGGCAATGAATCCCTCGGCGGCTGTCGGGGTCACTTTTGTCCCCCAAACAAAGACTTCCTTCAAGTTTGGCAGGTCGGCCAGTTGCAGCAAACCCGCATCGGTAACCGCCGTGTCGTAAAGGTTGAGGTACTGGAGATTGGAGAGATTGGCCAACGCGGCCAGGCCGTGATCGGTGATGGCCGTCCGTTCGAGGTGCAAGCGGGTTAAGTTCGGCATTGAGGCGACCTGGAGCAGACCGGTGTCGGTGATGGAGGTGCCGCCCAGGTCCAGCCAACGCAGGTTGGGCGCGAGCGTGGCCAGGCGCGCCAGTTGCGCGTCGCCGAAATCTCGCCCGGCAATGCTAGCGTTGCATTCGAGCCAGGCGTCGCGCGCCGAGAGCGCCAGGATGGGTATTTGCAGGTCGTCAGACAGCTTTGCCGCCAAGGGCAGCACATCGCCCAAGGGCCGCGGCAGCACGACTTTTGCTTCGGTCTGTGGCGCGCCGAAACGAGCGGCGAGAATGCGTTTGATCGGCAGCGGGGGTTTGAGCTCGGCAATTTTCTTATCGGCAGGCGCGCCGGAATCAATCCACCACTGCACCAGGGTGATTTCGTCCAGGGTAGGTTGGGGTTTGCCGTCCGGAGGCATGTGATCATCAGTACCTAAAGGCAGGAGCAAACGGCGGACGATTTCGCTATCGGCGGACTTGCCGGGAAGCAGTGCCGGCCCGGAACCGCCGCCCTTGAGGACAGCCGCCAGGGAATCCAGGCGCAGTTTGCCTTTGCTCTTGTCTGGCCCGTGGCATGAAACGCAATCCTTTTGAAGTACGGGCTGGACCACATCGCTAAAGGCAGTTAACTGGGCGACGTCCTTCGGCTTGGGCGCCGCGGCCACAACGGGCGCTTTGCCGCCGAACAATTTCTTCAGGGATGCCGGCGCGTAGCGGACAAGGTAGTCGCTGCCGTGGGTGAGCGAGCCGCCGAAATCGCTGGCGACGAGCAGTGCGATAAAAGTTGCGAACAGACACGCGCGATAGGCGCGGCGAAAGCGCAGCGCATAGAGGAGCGCGGCCACGGCACAGGCGCACGCCGTACCGATGGCGGTCCATTTATGCCAGCGTAGCAGTTGAGGGTCGTAGCCGCCACCGAGCGAGAGCAACCAACCGCAGAGCACCGCGGCGGCTGCGGCCGGCACCGCGAGGCTGAGGATGACGCCGGCATTGGCGTTGGCCTGGCGAAAGCGGGGCACGAAAGCCAGCACCTCCAAAAACGCCAAGAGCACGATGAGGCCAATGGGCAGGTGCACCAGCAACGGGTGCAGCCGGCCGAAGAATAAAACAATGTCCGGGATGGGATGCATCGTTGTCAGGTTATCAGTGTATCAACGTACGTGAGATTGGCCAAGGTAAGCTTAGGTTCCCAGGCAGCCGGCAATCGAGCAGTGCCAGGTAAACCCTTGAAAGGGTTGGGTTGTTTCCAGAGTCACCCCACACCCCCATAAATGGGGGTGTTAATGAGCCACTCAAGCGCGTTCCGCGCCTGGAAGGGCGTGGGATAGCGTATTGTTTATTGCTCATCAAACACGTCCTCTCAGACAGGAGCTGAGGTTAGACACCGCAAGGCCGAGGGCAGACAATTGGAAATTGAGAATTGAAAAATGGTCATTTGTCATTGATTTCATGTGTTCATGCTGGGGCTCTCTTCAATAAACAATGCAAATTTTCAATGCTCAATTTTCAATTAATCCGCCGCCGTGGCGGCCAGGTAACTTGGGCAACCAAATCAGACGCGAACGCCTCATAACATGAAAACGTGATAACCTGATAACCACCCCGACCCGTTCACGCGAGAATGGTTTTTACCGGGAAGGCCGGCGCCTCGGTTCCGACCAGTTTCTGGTCCAGCCCCTGGAAGTTGTAGGTGAGCCGATTATGGTCGATGCCCATCTGGTGCAGGATGGTCGCATTGATATCGCGAATGTGCACCGGGTCCCGGACAATGTTGTAGCTGAATTCGTCCGTCTCGCCGTGAACGATTCCGCCCTGGACGCCGCCACCGGCCATCCACATGGTGTAGCAACGGGGATGATGGTCGCGGCCATAATTATCGTGGCGTAATTCGCCCTGGCAATAAACCGTGCGGCCGAATTCGCCGCCCCAGACGATCAGAGTTTCATCGAGCAAGCCGCGCTGCTTCAGATCGAGGATCAAGCCTTTGCAAGCGTGGTCCACGTCGCGGCATTGCAAGGGCAAGTCGCGGGGCAGGTCGCCGTGGTGGTCCCACTCACGGTGGAGGATTTGAACGACGCGCACGCCGCGTTCGACGAGCCGCCGGGCCAACAGCGCGCTGGCGGCGAAGGTGCCGGGTTGCGTCACCTCGGGGCCGTACATGTCGAGGACTGACTTGGGTTCATCAGAGATGTTCACCAGGTTGGGGATGGAAGTCTGCATGCGAAAGGCCATCTCGTATTGGGCGATGCGCGTTTGGATTTCCGGATCGCCGGTGCGCGCGAAGGTGGCCTCATTGAGCTTGGCGAGCCCGTCGAGCATCGTACGGCGGGCAGCGGGTGCAACGCCGGGAGGGTTGTTGAGGTAGAGAACCGGATCGCCGTTGGCGCGCAAGGCGACGCCCTGGTGGCGGGACGGCAGGAACCCGGCGCCCCAGAGCCGCTGGTAGAGCGCCTGGGCATCGCGTTTGGCCGACCAGCGGGGCGTCATGACGACAAACGCCGGCAGGTTATCCGCCTCGCTGCCCAGGCCGTAGGAAATCCACGCACCGATGCTGGGTTTGCCAGGGATTTGGTTGCCGGTGAGGATGTAAGTGGAAGCCGGGTCGTGGTTGATGGCTTCGGTATAAACGGTGCGAATCACCGCCAGGTCGTCCACGACTTCGGCGGTGTGGGGGAGTAACTCGCTGACGTAAGTGCCGCACTGGCCATGCCGGGCAAACTTGTAAATGGAGGGGGCGATGGGGAAGCGCTTCTGGCCCGAGGTCATCGTGGTGAGGCGCTGGCCGTTGCGGATGGAATCAGGCAGATCACTATCAAACATATCCGCCAAACCCGGCTTATAATCCCACAGGTCGATTTGCGACGGAGCGCCATTCATGAACAGGTAAATCAGGTGGCGGGCCTTCGGGGCGAAATGGGGCAAGCCCGGCAATCCCGGATGGGCGCGGGCCGTGGGCGTCTGCGCTTTTGCGGAGCCGAATAGATCCGGGAACATCAGCGAGGCCAGCGCGATGCGGCCGGCGGCGAGGCCGGTTGTCTTGAAGAAGGTGCGCCGGGTTGTGTTCTGCCAAAAGAGTTTTTCGTGTTCCATAAATTGCGCGGCTCAATTTCTTGTTACCACCTCATCCATATTGAGCAGCAGATTTGCCACCATCGTATAGGCGGCGAGCTCGGGGGCCGCGACATCCGCCGGCACCGGTGACTCACCGACCGAGATCACCTTCTTAGCCGCCGCTTCGTCACCATTATAACGTTCGCGTTGGGCGTTGAGCGATTCGGTCAGGATGGCCAACTCGGTCGCGGTGATGTTACGGTCCGTTGCGAGCCGAAACCCGTAGCGCAAGCGCGCGGCATCGTCGGCTCCGCCTTCATGGAGCATGCGGTAGCCTAAATGGCGCGCAGCTTCGAAGAACTGCGGATCGTTCATCATGACCAGCGCCTGGAGCGGTGTGTCGGTGCGTTCGCGCCGGGCCCAGCATTTCTCGCGGGACGGAGCGTCGAAAGTGATCATCGTCGGAGGCGGGGCAGTCCGTTTCCAAAACAAGTACAAGCTCCGGCGATACAAAGCGTCGCCGTGGTCCTGAGTGTATTTGGCGGTGTTGCTGGTGGTGTAGCCGACGGCTTCCCAAATGCCGGGGGGCTGGTAGGTGCGCACGCCGCGGCCGCCCATTTTGAGATTGAGCAGGCCACTGACATCGAGCGCGTAATCCCGCAGTTCCTCGGCATCGAGCCGGTAGCGCGGGCCGCGCGCCAATAACCGATTCTCCGGGTCCAGCGTGTATAGCTCCGGTGTGACAGCGGAGTCCTGCCGGTAAGTGGCCGAGGTCACCAGCAACCGCACCATTTGCTTCATGTCCCACCCGGTCCGCATAAACTCCGTCGCCAGCCAATCCAGCAACTCGGGATGCGAGGGCCATTCTCCGCGCGTGCCGAAATCCTCGGCGGTTTTGACGAGGCCGACACCGAAGAATTGTTGCCAAAAGCGATTAACGGTGACGCGGGCGGTGAGGGGGTGTTGGGGCTCGACCAGCCAACGTGCGAAGGTGAGCCGATTGGTAACGTCGCAGGGGGGCAGCGGCGGCAGAATTGCAGGCACGCCCGGGCCGACTTCCTCCGCGTGTTTGTCGTACTGGCCGCGAACCAGAATCCAGGTGGTGCGCGGTTTGGGCAATTCCTTCGAGATCATTGTCGATGGGATTTCGGCTTCGAGCGCGTCACGTTTTTGCTTGAGGGCGTTAAGCTCTGCGCGGATAGGGGGCAGATTGGAACCGGGGTCTTGATAAACCGCGGTGAGAAAATAATCCTTCAGCTTTTGGCGCTCCTGCTCGTCGAGTTTGGCGGGTTTTTTGTCGAGCAGCTCCTTTATCTCTTGCGGCGCCATCGACTGGTCGCCCAGTCCATGCTCGGCCTTTTCCCAGGCAACCAAAGACACCGTGGGGTCCTGTGCCGGGTCGTCCACCGACACCACCCCTGCCTTGTCCCAAAAGACCGTGCCGCCGAATTGGGTGAAAGCCAGGCCGGTAATGCGGGTGCCGGGCGCAAGACCCAGCGCGGCCGCACTGACTTCGAGCCGCTCCCATTTCCCCGCCGCCGGCAGCTCGCCCGACTGCACCTTTTCTGTGGTTCCCTTTTTTCCATACACAATCGCGTCAGGATCGCCCCAATTGGCGCGGTTGGCCCAATCGGAGACGTGAAACTGCAACATGACTGATTTGGGGAGGTCCTGGGGATCCAGATAGACGTAGGCGAAGAATTGGTCGCCTGCGTGGACGGTCAGTGGCTCGGCGCTACTTGCGAAATATACCTGGTGCAAGTCTTTGCCGGAGCGGCGAAGGGCGCGTTTGCCGCTAAAGACCTGGCCGTCGGCGGCGGTGACCCATTGCACTGGCGGGCCGTCCGCCTTCACCTCGGCCTGGGCGGGAAAATCATCATCGATCCATACGAACTCTTTGGGTTCCGGTTTGGGCGCATTGGTTACAGTGGCTGGATCGGTGTAGTGCAGGGCTTGGGCAATGTCTCGTGCTTTGTTCTCCAGCGACGCTTTCTGATTATCGAAGTCGGCGAGTTGTTTCTCCTGTTCCGGGCTGGGCAAGGGCATGCTGGGTGGCGGGAGCAGAGCGTTGCCGTCCATCGCATGCTCGGCGATGTTATTGAAGATGGCGAAGACCTGGTAAAACTCCTTTTGGGTGATCGGGTCGAGTTTATGGTCGTGGCAGACCGCGCAGCCCATGGTCAGCCCCATCCAGGTGGTCGAGGTCGTTTCCACGCGATCAATGGCGTAACGCACTTGGAATTCTTCATCAATCGCGCCGCCTTCACTGGTCGAAACATTGCAGCGATTAAACCCGGAGGCGATCAGTTGGTCGCGGGTGGGATGCGGCAGCAAATCGCCGGCTAATTGCCAGACGGTGAATTGATCAAAGGGAAGGTTATCGTTGTAGGCGCGCACCACCCAATCGCGATAGGGCCAGAGCGAGCGTTCGTTGTCGAGGTGCAGGCCATGGGTATCGCCGTAGCGCGCCAGGTCCAGCCAATGCCGCGCCATCTGCTCGCCGTACCGGGGGGATTTCAGCAGACGGTCCACGAGGCGTTCATAGGCGTCGGGGGCCTGGTCGGCCAGGAACGCATCGACTTCGGCCAGGGTGGGGGGCAGACCGGTTAAATCGAGGGTGACGCGGCGGATCAGAGTTTCTTTGGAGGCCTCGGGAGAGGGTTGGAGGTGCTTTGCCTCCAGTGTCGCGAGGATGAAGCGGTCCACCGGATTGCGCACCCAATTGGTCCGAACCACGTCGGGCAGCGGCGGTCGCACCGGCGCGACAAATGCCCAATGCTTCTGGTATATCGCGCCCTGCTCGATCCAATGGCCGACGAGGGCGATCTGTTCGGCGTTCAATTTCTTGAGCGCGTCGGGCGGCGGCATCTTGATCTTCGGATCGGTCGCGGTGATGCGGCGCCAAACCTCGCTGCCCGCCGGGTCGCCCGGCTTGATGGCCTGGTGTCCGTTGTGCACCGCCGTCGCCCCCTCCAGCGAGTCCAGGCGGAGGTCGGCTTTACGCTTGTTAGCGTCGAACCCGTGGCAGGGCAAACAGGTGTCGGAGAGGATGGGGCGGATGTCCCGGTTGAAGAGGACTGGCGATTGGGCGCCCTCCAGGGAGGTGAGGCCAGCGCAAAGAAACAGCGCAGGCCACAGGCCCGGCCGGGGTTTATGCCAGGTTGATTTCACGTACTTCCGGCCGCAAGACAGCAAGTCCTTGCGGCAGCGTTCCCTACGAGAGAGCGCCCAGTGTCAAAGAAGGTAAGCCGGGATTAGCATTCGACAAGCTGAATTATTGGATTAGCTCGACCCTACTCGCGCCCGACCGCTTTAAGCAGGGGCCTGAGTTCCTGCATGAGTTGGGCAAACAGTTCCAGCGATAACTGCTGGACGCCATCGCTCCAGGCCTCGGCCGGGTTGGGGTGGACTTCGATCAGCAGCGCGTCGGCGCCCATGGCCACGGCGCCTTTGCAGAGGGCTTTGACGAGGTCGGCCCGGCCGGCGCCCTGGCTGGGATCGATGACAATGGGACAATGCGATTCGTTTTTCACGATCGGGATGGTGGCCAGGTCGAGCGTGTTACGCGTGTAGGTTTCGAATGTGCGGATACCGCGTTCACAAAACATGAGTTTGCTGTTTTCGTTTGCCAGCACGTATTCGCCGGCGAGCATCCATTCCTCGATTTTCATCGCCATGCCGCGTTTAAGGAGGATCGGCTTGCCCGTCCGGGCGGCGGCGATCAGCAGTTGGAAATTCTGCGCGTTGCGAGCGCCGATCTGAATAATGTCGGTGTATTCGGCGACCAGCTCGGCCTGGGTTTCGGACAACAGTTCGGTGATGATGGCCAGGCCGGTTTCGCGGCGAGCCTTGGCCAATAACTTAAGGCCCTTCTCGCCCAGGCCCTGAAATTCGTAGGGAGAGGTGCGCGGCTTGAAGGCGCCGCCGCGGAGCATGGTCGCGCCGGCTGCTTTGACGGCGAGAGCCGTCTTGAGCAACTGCGTCTCGCTTTCGACCGAGCAGGGGCCGGCCATGACATGAAACTTGCTTCCGCCAATGACGTGTTCGCGCACCGGCACGGTCGAGTTTTCCGGATGCGCTTCGCGGCTAACAAGTTTGAACCGGCGCTGGACCGGGGTGACGCTCTCGACGACGTCCGGGAAGATCATCGCGAGAGTTTCGAGCGATTTGTGCGTCAGTTCATCGCCGATGGCGCCGATGACGGTGCGCGAGACCCCGCGCATCACATGGGGCCGGTACCCAAGTTTGCGAATCTCCTTCAGCACTGCTTTTTCCTGTCGTCGGCCGGTGCCGGGCTTTAACACAATAATCATAGGATTTGAGTAGGTGTGCCGAGGGTCTCCACAAAAAAACCGCAGGTGGGGACCTGCGGCGGGTTGGCGTGTTGCGATATCGGTTCAGTCCACGCGCCACTCCGCCGCGCTGGTAAACCAATACCAGCCGGCAAAAATAAAGGCGTAAAACTGACCAGTTAAACTCACGGAAGGCAGGTTACGCATTCACTCAGGAAAATCAAGATGCTTTTTGCGCGGCGCGCGGACTTTAGTCCGCAGCACGCGTCGAATGGAGGGTGGGCGTGGATAGTTCCAAGGTGCGCTTGGCGTTTGGGCGTTGCTGCGGACTAAAGTCCGCGCGCCTAAATCTCCTCGAAACAATTCTTCTCCCGGTTTTTTCGCGTCTGGTCAGGGCGGAATACGCGCCCGTTCATGGCGATATAGACGCCGGGCGGGCGGCTTTGCACGACGCCGATGGCGCAGCCGATATTGAACACCGCGTCCGTGCTGCGAAAGCGCGCAGGTTGCATCGAGCCGGTGAGCACAACCGTCTTGTTCGAAATATTGCCCAACGCGCGCGCGGTTTCGACCATGGTATCGGTCCCGTGGGTGACGACGATCAGCGGGCACGGGTCAGCCAGGATGCGCTGGCGGATCAATTCACGGTCGGCGTCGGTCATGTCCAAGCTGTCCTTGCGCAAGATGGATTCGACGTCGTACGCAAATGTGACGTTGGCTTCGTCGATGACTTCCCGCACCTGGGGCGAGCCGACTTCGAATTCGCTCCGCGCATCGAAATAGACTTTATCAATGGTGCCGCCGGTGGTGAAAAATTTAATCTTCATGTGTATGCCGCCGCGGTGCCCGCGGAGTCGAGCGGAGCAAACAAGCAAGAGGCCAGATGATCCTTGTGGTTAAATGCTCCACGCTCTGCCGTCTTACTTCTTCCCGCGTTCCTTCGCCCAGGTATCTTTCAACGTGATGGTGCGGTTAAACACCAGCTTTCCCGGGGCGCTATCCGGATCGAGGGTGACGTAGGCCAGCCGCTCGAACTGGTACCGCAACTCCGCTCGCGCCTCCTTCAAACTCGGTTCGCATTTCGCGGTCGCCACTTCCAGCGAGTGGGGATTAACGTGCCGGCGGAAATCCCCGTCGGCATCAGGCTCGGCCACGGTGAACAGCCGGTCATAAAGCCGGACCTCGGCATCGACCGCATGCTCGGCGCTGACCCAATGAATCGTGCCTTTCACCTTGCGATTGGCTGTCGCGCCGCCCGTCTTGCTGTCGAGGTCCGCGGTGCAGCGCAATTCGACAATGCGGCCGGCGGCGTCCTTCACGACCTCGGTACACTTGATGATGTAGGCGTACTTCAAGCGCACCTCGCCGCCGGGCTGCAGGCGGAAATATTTCGGCGGCGGCTGCTCCATGAAATCCTCCTGCTCGATGAACAGGGTGCGGCCGAAAGGCACTTTGCGAGTGCCAGCCGCGGGGTCTTCGGGATTGTTCACGGCGTCCAAATGCTCGACCTGCTGCGCCGGATAATTGGTCAGCACCACTTTAATCGGGCGCAGCACGGCCAGGCGCCGCAAGGCGCGCCGATTCAAATCCTCGCGCACTGCGTGTTCGAACACGGCGATATCGGTGATGCTGTTGTATTTGGTGACGCCGATGTTATAGGCAAAATCCCGCAGAGCTTGCGCGGTGATCCCCCGCCGCCGGATGCCGCTGATGGTGGGCATCCGCGGGTCGTCCCAGCCGGTGACGATTCGCTCATTAACTAACTGGATCAGCTTGCGCTTGGAAACAATCGTGTAATTGGGAATCAACTTCGCAAATTCGTATTGATGCGGCAGCGGGCGGGGCAAATCGAGATTCTCGAGAATCCAATCGTAAAGCGGCCGATGCACCTCGAATTCCAGCGTGCAGATCGAGTGGGTGATGCCTTCCAGGTAATCGCTCAGGCAATGCGCGAAATCGTACAGGGGGTAGATGCACCATTGGTTGCCCGTATGGTGATGCTCGGCGTGCCGGATGCGATACAAAACCGGGTCCCGCAGCCAGATGTTGGGCGAGCTCATGTCGATGCGGGCGCGCAGGGTCCGCGCGCCGTCGGCAAACTCGCCCGCCTTCATCCGCGCGAACAGGTCCAGATTCTCTTCCCCCGAGCGCTCCCGATAAGGGCTATCTTTGCCGGGCCGGTCGGGCGCGCCGCGATACTGCTCGGTTTCTTCGGCGGACAGATCATCCACATAAGCCTTGCCCTTGCGGATGAGCTCCAGCGCATACTCATAGATTTGGTCGAAATAATCGGAAGCGTAAAAGGGCTCGACCGGGGTTGCTGTCGGACTGGCAGCACCCGTAACCGGCGGCAGGTAAAAGTCGGCCTTGCCATTGACCTCACCGGATTGCGGAGTTTCGCCTTTGGCCTTCAGACCCAGGCGGTCGTCGGCCCAGCCGCTGATCAACCAATTCACATCCGCTCGGATCGAATCCACGTACTCGACCTCTTCCTTCGTCGGGTTCGTGTCGTCCATCCGCAGGTTGCATACGCCGCCAAACTCGCGCGCGATGCCGAAATTCAGGCAGATGGATTTGGCATGACCGATGTGCAGGTAACCGTTGGGTTCGGGCGGAAACCGGGTATGGATTTGCGGGTATTTGCCCTCGCGCACGTGCGCGGCGACCACGTCGCGAATAAAATCCGTCGGAGCGGCAGGCTCGGCCGGAGCGGGTGCGCCAGTTTTGGAAAGGGGATTCGACATAAACAGATCAGCGGGCCTGGTTCACTTGGGCTTCAATTGCGGGAAGAGAATCACGTCCCGGATGCTCTCCTGCCCGAGCAACATCATGCATAGCCGGTCGATGCCAATGCCGATACCGCCGGCCGGCGGCATGCCGTGTTCGAGAGACACCAAAAAATCTTCATCAAGCTTCTGCTGCTCGCCGCCGG
Organism: Verrucomicrobiia bacterium; assembly: GCA_035934555.1. Taxonomy (GTDB): domain Bacteria; phylum Verrucomicrobiota; class Verrucomicrobiia; order Limisphaerales; family UBA8199; genus DASYXT01. The sequence continues at coordinate 59,481 of DASYXT010000077.1, forward strand.
CCTGGTGCTCGAGCCGTTCGCGTTGCTCGATCGGATCGTTCTGCTCGGTGTAGGCCGGCGCCAATTCCTGCCCGTTAGCGCAACACTCGAACACCTCGACCGTACTGGGGTCCTCCAATGACAGCTTGGCCAGCGGGATCAGTTCCTTGGGGGCGTGCGTGACGAAGACCGGGTTGAGCAGCGTCGGTTCGATCAGCTTCTCGAACACCGCCTGCGTGATTTCGAAATCTTCGTATTCCCTGCCGATTTCGGCGCCGAGTTTCACCGCGCGCTCTCGCCGCTCCTGGGGCGCCAGCTCAAACCAATCGTTGCCCGCGCGCTCTCGCACCAGGTCCTTGTACTTGGCGCGACGCCAGGGCCGGGCCAGGTCGATCGTGCGCGTCACTTTGCCCTCGGCATCTTTGTGTTCGATGCGCAGCGTTCCGAGGACGGTTTGCGCCACGTGGCAAACCATCGACTCGAGCAGTTCCATCATCGAGAGATAATCGCCGTAGGCCTGGTATGCTTCGAGCATCGTGAACTCCGGATTGTGCCGCCGGGACAGGCCTTCATTGCGAAAATTGCGCCCGATCTCGAATACGCGGTCCAGGCCGCCCACCAGGAGCCGCTTGAGATAAAGTTCGAGAGCGATGCGCAGGTAAAAATCGCAACCCAACGCGTTGTGATGGGTCTTGAAGGGCTGCGCCGCCGCCCCGCCGGGTATCGCCTGCATCATCGGCGTCTCCACCTCGATAAACCCGCGCTCATTCATGAAATTCCGAATCTCGTGGAGGATTCGGCTGCGTTTGAGAAAAACCTCTTTAACTTCCGGGTTGGCCATCAGGTCCAAGTACCGTTGCCGATAGCGAATCTCGGTGTCGGCCAGGCCATGCCATTTCTCGGGCGGCGGGCGCAACGCTTTGGCCAGAATGACAAACTGCGTCAGGCGCACCGAGATTTCGCCGGTTTTGGTGGTAAACAGCGTGCCGGTCGCACCGATGAAATCGCCTAAATCCAGGTGCCGGAATGAATCGAATAGTTCGTCGCCGAGCACGTTTTTCTGCGCATAAACCTGCAGCCGGCCCGATTGATCACGCACATCGATGAACATGCTCTTGCCCATGTCGCGGTGAGCCGTAATCCGTCCCGCGACCGATACCTCGCGGCCTTCGAGATAGTTTTCCCGCGCGTGGGCGCACGTTTCGGCCGGCGCGAACTTGTTGCGGTACGGATCGATGCCTTTGCCGCGCAGGGCGGCCAGCTTGGCCTTGCGTTGCTCGATGAGTGAATTGGTGTCGTCCGTCGCCATTGCGCGCTAAATGAAAGCGAAAAGAGCCCGGTTGTCCAAGGGGAAAAGGGCAGGGTAGCCGGTATTCAGTATCCAGTAATCGGTAAATCAGCATTAGGTCAGCAATTGGAATTGAAAATGGGGAATTGGTTGAAACGCTTCGCCTGCGCGCCTGCGCTCAAAGATGCACGCATCGCTTGACTCACCGGGGCGTCGCTCTATGATGCGCCAATTCTTGAACGGAAGAGGGAACCATACCTCTGGAACAAATCACCGGAAACCCAGTTCCCCTTCTGCAACTTGAAAGTGAACTTATGAGCATGATCCATGATATCCAGGCGCGGACGGTTCTCGACTCGCGTGGCAATCCCACCGTCGAGGTGGACGTTTTTCTGGCCGGCGGCGCAGTCGGTCGAGCGGCAGTGCCCTCGGGCGCCAGCACCGGCGAGCATGAAGCGCTGGAGTTGCGCGACGGCGACCAGCAACGGTTCCTCGGCAAAGGCGTCAGCAAGGCGGTGGCCAATGTGGTGAACAAAATCCTGCCGGCGGTGCGCGGACTCGATGCGCTCGATCAGTTGAGCGTTGACCGCATTATGCTCGAGTTGGACGGCACGGAAACCAAATCCAAATTGGGCGCCAACGCGATTCTGGCGGTGTCGCTCGCCAACGCCAAAGCGGCCTCCGAAGCGCTGGGCATGCCGTTGTTCAAGTATATCGGCGGCCCGAATGCGAAAGTGCTGCCGGTGCCGATGGCCAACGTGATTAACGGCGGCGCCCATTCCGACGCGCCGATCGATTTCCAGGAATTCATGATCATGCCCCACGGCCTGCCCACGTTCAGCGAAGGGTTGCGTGCACTGACCGAGATTTTCCATGCGCTCAAATCCGTGTTGAAAAAGCGCGGGCTCAGCACCGCCGTCGGCGATGAAGGCGGCTTCGCGCCGAAGCTCAACAGCGTTGAGGACGCACTCGAGTCCATCCTCCAGGCGACGAAGGATGCCGGGTATAAAGCGGGCAAGGAGATATTTCTCGCGCTGGATGTGGCGGCCTCGGAGTTCTACAACGGCAACGGGACTTATACTTTTAAGAAGAGCACCGGCAAAACCGTTACAGGCGATGAGCTGATTGATTTTTACATCAAGCTCTGCAGCCAATATCCCATCGTGAGCATCGAGGACGGCTGCGCCGAAAGCGATTGGACCAACTGGAAAACCCTCACCGACAAGCTCGGCGCCAAAATCCAACTGGTGGGCGATGACGTGTTCGTTACCAATGTGAAATTCCTCAAACGCGGGATCGACACCGGCACCGCCAATTCGATTCTGGTGAAGGTCAACCAGATCGGGTCGCTGACCGAAACGCTCGATGCGGTCGAATTGGCGCAAACCAACCGTTACACGGCGGTGATGAGCCATCGCTCGGGTGAGACGGAGGATGCGACGATCGCGGACCTTGCGGTGGCGACCAACTGCGGCCAGATCAAAACGGGCTCGTTGAGCCGGTCCGACCGCCTGGCGAAGTACAATCAGTTGCTGCGGATCGAGCAACTATTGGGCAAGAACGCTGTGTACGCCGGCTTGAGCGCCTTGCCGCGTGGGATAGCTATCGAGCAGGGCGGGCGCTCCAAACGTGAAGGAAAGAGGTAAGCCGCGTGGCCGCGCTTGCCTGCGGCCATGCCCAGGGGGCGTTCGGGCGTTTGTGGGGACCGGAGTGTCCGCGTCTCGCCAGCGCCACAGCCGCTGTTACTCGGGCTGCATCCGCCAAAGCACATTTGCCTTGACTTCTTAGCGTTATCCCCTCACACTGCTCTCTCGAAGAAAGGCACTCTCATTTTATGCAACTACTGCGTTCCTGGGGCCGGTTTCTCGTTTTGACGCTCCTTTGCCTGGTGCCCATAGCGGCCCGCGCCGACGTGCTGGTCTATGTGACCATGTTTTCGCTCTCTCCCGACCCGGTCACTATCTCAGTGGGCCAGGCGGTGTTCTGGACCGATGGCGATGGTGGCGGGCCGTATGGTATTTACGGCATTGATGGCTGGAGCACGCAAACCGATAGTTACGGCATTCAGTTTAATCAGGCGGGCACGTATAGTTATTATGACGATAACGGAAACTACGGAACGATCTATGTCAATGCGGCTAACGTGCCGCCTGCAGTTCTAATAACCGCCCCGGCCAACAACGCTGTGTTTCCGGCCCCCGCCACGTTTGATTTTACAGCCATGGCCCTGGACCCCGATTCGGATGGCATTATGGATGTCCAGTTTTACGTCGGCACTACGCTGGCCGACGACCTCTTCAACCCTCCCTACACCACTTCCATAACCAACTTGTCGGCCGGCACGTACACCCTGACTGCCGTGGCCAATGACAACGGCGGCGCCTCCGCCACCAATTCCATCTCCATTACCGTCGGGACAATCATTCCGCCAAGCCTCGCCGTGAGTCGCATGGGCAACCAGTTGGTCATCTCCTGGGAGACAAACCAGGCTGCCGGTCTGACTCTCCAGTCCACAACCGACCTTGTCTCCGGTGCAACCTGGACTCCCGTCCCGATCGCGCCGGTGCAGGTTGGCAGTCAGTTGGTCGTCACCAACCCGATTGCCGGCCCACGGCAGTTCTTTCGCCTGAGCAACCGCTGACCGTAGTCTGATTGCCCTAAAAACGTGCGGCGGACTGAAGTTCGCGCTCCGGCTCAGACACCAAGCCGCGAATCGCGAAACTGCCATTCAACGGCCCTACAGGATGACCACACGTCCGCACCCTGCGCTCAAGGAACGTGGAAGCGGTAAAAGCGATTGCCGCCGTTGGCGGTGGTATCGGTGAAAGAAGCAGTGCTGTTCGTGACAGATAAGGATTGCAGGAGCTGCCAATCGACGAGATTCGTCGAGCCAAAGACGGACACTTGAGCGGCGCCGGGCGCCACGAGATTGAAACTGAACTGTCCGCCCGGGAGAACCTTCAACGAGGAGCTGTCAATGTACGGCATGTCAATACTGAAGGGCGCCTGGCTTGTGGCAAACAAGGCGGAGTTGGTTGAGCTGGTGACTCGAATGGTATAGTCATTACCGGGAACGAGGCTCAAACCAACCTGCCATTGATACGCGCCGGTGCTTGGAGTGTTGGTAATCGTGGTCACATAGACACCGGCCTTGTAAAGATCGATGATCACGTTCTCGCCAATGTTCCCCTGCCACTGCACGAAATACTTCAGTCCGCGGCGCCAGAATTCCCCACCGTTGGGCGAGGTGACGGCAAGGAACGGCGAAACGGTGTTGAACGAACCTGTCGCCCAGTCACTGGCACCAGCATCGTTCCAAGTCCGCACGCGGTAGTAGTAAGTCGTGTCGGGGGTTGCGTTGCTCCAGACCAAAAATGCGTCGGTCTGGTAAGGAACCGCCAGTATTGGATTGGAGATATCCTGGTTGGTCGAGACTTGAACTTCGTAGTAAGCGGCGAGGCCGGCCGGCGACCACGAAAGCAAAATCGGGCGTTCCTGGTTGACGCTGTAGGTCACATTTGTGACCGCCAGGGGCGGCGCAATTACGTCGTGAGGTTGGACACCGAGATAACTCTGGACTTGGGCGAGCAACGGAGGAATGGCCAAGTCGGGCAAGTCGGGGTAGCAAAAAATAAACTCGCCGAAATCTCCGTTCGCCGCGGTGAGGTTCATGGTAACACTCAAGCTGCCGGTAACGGGATTGTAGCTCGTGGTTTGTGGCAGAAAGACGCCCTGTCCGGTAGTGGCGCGATAATACACGGTAATATTCGTCGGAGCGGTTATGCCGAAGTTAGCCGCAGCGAAATTGACGTTGGCGTTCAGGCTGTCAATGGAGCCTTCGCTAAGATTGACCCGAACCGGCAACACGCGCGGAGCTTTGCCCTGGAACAAAGGATAAACGGGCGCATACGGCTCGTTGGTGACCGTCACCTGATTGTAACCGCCCCCGCCGCCCAAAACATCGAGCGACACTCCGGTGCTGCCGAAGGTGTAACTGTCGCTGTTTGCCAAATCAATTTCGGTGTCTGAGTTGGCTTGCGATGCGGAGGGAAACGGAGAGCGAAAAGCCCGATAGCTGGTCGTCTGCGCATTGGTAAATCCCATTTGGAAAACGACATTGGTGCCGGAAACTTCGGTGCAGGCTGGGCTGACACCCACCGTGCCGCCCCAACCGACGAAAGTATTTCCATTAGGAAGCCGTTGGGCGCTGCCTTGAGACGGCCCTGAAACCGCCGGGTTGGGCGTGTAGGTCCAGATATGGGTCGCGATCAGGTTCGTTTCATCCAGCGCGTATTCATGTGCTTTTGAGGTTGCGCCCGGCCCGAAGGTGCTATTGTTGTAAATCAACACGTGGCCGTTGGGCAGGCGATTGATGTCGTGCCCGGCAAAATCGTTGGTGCCTTCCTGCGGGCTGACGCCGACAAAGGTGAACTGATTTTCGGTTCCACCCAAATGCCACAGGATCTGGCCGGTTTGCCGGCTGATTTTTTTCACCCAATTGGGCGTGCTAATGACGAGGTTTCCATCCGTGTCCTCGAAAACGCAATTCAGGTGAAACCCGCTAATCACAGCGGCGGTGGAGTTGACCCACCGACTCGTGAACGGATAGTGGTCCCAGGAACGCCACTGAAAAACGACGTTGCGTTGCGCATCCAATTCCTGGATGATTCCGCCGGCCACCAGCGCCGCCGGGTTGCCATTGCTCACCACCTTACTCATATCTACACGTGTCATGTAATAACTCGTTACTAAAGCATGGCCGTTGGGCAGCATTTGGAAATCGTGGCATTCGGCATTATAGCCGTTTCCGGCATGAATGGACTCTACGTCGTTGAAGTTTTCGTCCAAAATCTCATGCGTCACGTACCCACCGCCCGACCACGTAAGCGCGGAATACTGTTGCGCGTAGTGTAGATAACCGTTGGGCAATTCGTTGAAATCAAAAGCGGCGTTCGTCAGCGGCTTATACCAGAACGGCGTCCCGTCGTTGTTAAGCATCATGACGTAATATCCGTAGCTTGCCGCCTTGTAACTGTCGGTCAGGAATATGTACCCATTGGCGACGTCAGGAGCGTCGTTGGTGATCACCGTCAGTGCTGGGAAATTGGTGGGAAGCTGGGCGAATGCTTTATTTGAACTGACGGCCGGCAAGCCGATGGCAATTGCGCACAGCGCGATTGTTCGGGATGCCCCTACAAGCGAATAGGTTTTCATAGGTTTTAGTTTAGGAGGGTTTTCGGCTGACTATTACGTTATGGTTGAATCAATGTCCCGCGCTGCTCCAGTTCTCGCCGAGAATGCCGAAATCCGCGAAGTCAACTTTGCCATCGGCATTCAAATCAGTGGACAAGCCGCTCTGTTGCTTGAGCCAGTCGTGAGTGAGTAACTGCAAATCCAGCAAGTCCACACTGCCATCGGCGTTAATGTCACCCGGCGCGCAGTAATAGAGCGAAACATTGTCGAGGAAAACAGTCGCGGCCGAGCCGCCGAGGTTGAAAATGATGCTGGCGTTGAAGTCAGAAGGCGCAGCCATGGTGAAGACATACCGGTAGTGGTTATGAACCGGTGTCAAATAGGCGCTGGTTGCTCCGCCGTAAAACTGGTTTGGCGACGCGCTTTGCGCCACTTCCGCCTGGATATATCTGGTCTGCGAAGCCCAGGCGTCAAACTGAAGCACGTAGGTTTTGCCCTGAATGAGCGGTTTGCCGCTTTGCTTGAGTTGGATATTAGGCTGTGCGGTCGTTGCGTTGGTGATGTAAAACTGACTCACGCCGCTGGCGGTGGTCCAACTGGCGGAGGCGCCGTTGGTGACGGTCCAGACCCAGGACGAGGTTCCCTGGGAGAAATCTCCGTTGCCGAGCATGTTTTGGCCAGGGTTGATGATGTTGACAGTGGCGCTTTGCTCATTGGAGCCAGGGCCTTCGACACCTTGTTTGTTGACGGCAGTGACGTGGAAGAAATAAGTCAGGCCGTTGGTGAGGCCGGTAAGCCGTTTAAGAGTCACACCTGAGGTGGCCAGCAGGTTGGTTGATTGGGAAGTCGGGCCGCCATAAATTTTGTAATAGGCCACGTTCGTATCTCCGAACTGGTTGAAAATCAAAGTAATATTGTCGGGATAAGGTTCCACAATCAGATACGGGGACAGCGCAGAGCCTTGCCAGGGGCAGCGCCATGTCCGATAGGCTTCCCATTGCGCCACCCAGTTCATCTCGAAAGCCTTGCTCCCGTCTGGCCGCACCTCCGTCAGCTTTGGCAGGCTGCCGATGGCCCAATCAATGAGAGTATTGCCGTTAGTGAGGCGTTGAACGTCTCCCATGTAAAAAGAGTAAATACTCGACGTCGGCGGATTCGGATATTGCCATATAAGAGTCGCGGTCATGTTGGTCGTATTCAGCAGATACTCGACGCCGCGCGACATGGGCGGGTTATGCAGGTTTCCGTTGTCGAAAATTGTGTAGTCGTTGGTGGTTACCATTCTGATCGCGTGCTGGTTGCGCGTACCGTTTAAAGGATCATTGACGAAAGTGAACTGGCCGTGGCCGCCGCCCATGCGCCAGATGACGTCGCCGGTGTCACGATTAATCTTGGTGATTTCACTCGTGTTGCGCGAAGACAAGAGAAGGTTGCCATCAGTATCAATATCAATCGCGTTCATGTGCGGAAAATCGAAGCTGCTGCTCGTCAGATCGATGAAGGCCTGCTCGTCCAAAATGTCGATATGGTCCCACGCCCGCCACTGAAGAATCAGTTCCCCGGCCGGTGTGAACTCCTGGATGGCGCATTCGGTGACCGAGGCGGCGGTATTTCCGCCCACGACATAGCGGCTCATATCGACAGTTCCGGTTCCCACGACCAGGAGCAGGTAGGTTCCATCTGGGAGGACCTGTAGCTCGTGTTCGTCACAAGCATAGCCATTGGCCCCAAAGTATTGGGCGATCTGCTGGTAATTGGTATTAAACCCGTTGTAATGGTTTCCTCCGTCCCGGGCCTGCATCGTCATAACTCCGTTGTGCTGGACTACCATGTCGCGCCGCTCGTCGGGATATTTGCTATACCAAATGGGATTGCCTTGGTTATCGAAAATGACATTAAAGGGGTCCCCGCCGCCGCCGCGGTTATCGATGAAGATAGGGTCGGGATCCGGGTTATTATTCGTCGTGATGGCGATCCAGGGGAAATCACTTGGGACGGACACACCGTTTGACATGATGCCGGCAATGCCGATGGAGGCGGCCAAGGTTTGTACCCGCGGAGCCGGATTGGCGTTCTGACGTGCCCGGGCTGGGATAGTCGCCGCGACGGCGAGCTGCGGGAACCTGTCGGGCCAATGGCCGCCCACCATGAATTGGTACTGGTAGGGCGCCAGCGGACCACCTCCCGCTGGTGGAACTCCGGGTGCCAACGAGACGGTTACCGCTTCATTTGCGGAAAAGCCCGCATTCATGCGGAACATCACCGTCCGGCCATCAGCCGCGATTCTGGTTGTGCCGGTATGAATGCCGCTTACCGCGCCCGTAACCTGAATGAAGCTGGCAAGATTGGTCAGCGCGGCGGGCGAAACAGAGTTGAAGCGTACCAGGATCAAACTGGTTTGAGGCAGGGTATATTCGGCGCCCGGCACGGGCGACAGATAGGCATAACCCAGCGGATGATAATCGGTTCTTGATTGGACGCGCACAATGACCGTCTGGCGGTTGGTTTTTTGGCCATCCGCGGCGCTGAATTGGAGCACATACATGCCGGGAACATCAAAGGACGCGGTGGGGTTGTTCGTAAAAAAAGTCCATGGCGGATTGGGTGAACCCTGGTAGGTAAAAGCTTCGCCATTGGTTGGATTTCCGGTCCAGACAACGCCACTGCTGGCGGCGGGCTGCGACAGCACCGACCAACCCCAGCGTAGCTTATTGGGGTCGTTCGGAGCCGGGCTGGCCGGATTGGCGGGCAGCGGATAGCCGTCGTCGCTGACAATGGCCGTTAATGGGACATTAGTCGGGGCGTAAAAGTCCAGCTCACCGGCCGTGGTTAGGCTCGGGGTGTTATTGAACCCGGCCAAAGTGGACCCATAAAGTTCCACCACGTCTGAGGCCGTCAGCGCGCGATTGTAAAAACGCACTTCATCAATTTGTCCCTGCCATTGGCGCGAAAGAACGCCGCCGTTAATCCAGGCGCCAATAGTCACCGGATCGCTGCCACTGGTGTTAATCAAGCCGCTGACAGCCGCGCTGGCTTCCAAAGTGCCATTGATGTAAAGGTTGGCGCCGACCCCGTTTTGATAAGTGCCGACCAGATGCAGCCAGCGTTTGGGCACAGCGATGTCCGTGGTGCCGCCGTTCGGGCCATAACCACCGGACAGTCCGTTCATGTGAAAGGCGACATAGTCGGATGTGCCGTTCCGATGCAACCGCCAGGACCAATCGCCGCGGCAGAAAATCGTCTGCCAGGCCTGAGTAAACGCATCCACCGATACCCAAGCGGCCAGAGTGACGTTTGAGGTCACATTGAAATCCGGGGCGTTGGGGATTTGGACGTAGAAATTGCCGTCAAAACTGAGCGCTTTTCCTAATCCAGTCGGTCCGGCCACAAGCGTTGGCGCTCTTAAGGTATTCTGGTCCTGCCGGCAAATGCCGTTGTGCCCGTTGCCGGTTTGGTCCACAACCGTTTCACCGACAATTCCCTGCAGCCCTTCAAAATTGTAGTAGGCAACCAGGCCGTTGGTAATATCTGCGCGTGCCACGAGAGCGGCGAGCAACCATGCGGCGGTCCAAATCAAAAGGTGCTGCTTCATAGGCGGCTTGGGAAACCCCGGGGGGCGGGGTTAATGGTGATGAACGCGATAAAATCTGGCGGCCAGGGTGGGACTTTCCGTGTAGGTGCCGGTGCTGTTGCCGGTCGCCACCCACGGGCCGATGGGCGCGGCGGCAGTTTCCAATTCGCCGTCCTGAAACAGGATCGTGAAAACACCGTTATTCAGGCTGGTGCCGACGATGGCAGGACCAACCAGAGCGCCGGTGAACTGTGGTGTCAGCGCTAAATCGGGCGGCGAGGCGATTAGCCCGCCGCGGCTCAGGTTCGGAGCAATCGTTACCTTGGCCGTTACGCTGAGCTGGACGCTGCACAACGTGCCGGTCGCACCCGGGATGGCCGCGGGCACCGTCGGGTCCCAAATCGCGCCCAGTTCAAGGGTCACGCCACTCGAGTACAACCCCGGCAGAGTGTCGGTTGGGTTATCCGCCACGACCGCCAGCGGACTGTATCCGGGCGTGCTCCAACTCGCATTGGTACCGGAGCTGACGGTGACATTGTCGCGGAAGGAAGCGGGGAAAAAGCCGTAGCCCTGGGCCTGGGCTGTGCTGGGACCGCGAAAATAGTTAGTAACTCCAAGGATCTCACCGCGATCCACCGACACATCCAGCGCGAAGGCCCGCACCACTTCACCGGCGGTGCACTGGTAGTTGATGTTCGCCACCCCGTTGGCGTCCTGCACATAAACGCGCACTGCCGCCTTGCCCTGCAATCCCACCAGTAACAAACCTATGAAGAATATTGGCCAGTTCAATTCAATTAGAGGTGCAGCGCGGCGGCGGTTCACAAAGATCACCTGCATTCAGTAAGCACTGCTCGCCGAAAATTGTCAATGAATTTGTCCGGTTCTTCCTGTTATTGGCGCATTCCCGCCCGAGATGTTTAGCAAGTCTTATGATTGACGGGGTGGTTCTATCGTCAGAAGTTTCATCAATTCGAAAACGTCGGTCTTGGCCGCAGGCCCGACGAAGTGCGGCTGTTCTCCTACCCAATGCTCTCCGCCTGAGTAGGCCCGAGCGCGGTCACATCGACGGCGACGCGGAGCGTCTGGGTCTCGCCGCCAACCAGCACACCGCGAATCGGGCAGATATCAGCATAATCTCGTCCCCAAGCCAGCGTGATATGGCGCATAGACGGAAAGCAGTTGTTGGTGGGGTCCACGTCGAGCCAGCCAAATCCTGGGCAAAAGAAGCTTACCCAGGCATGCGAGGCATCGACACCGCGAAGCTTGGGTTGGCCGGGCGAGGCCTCGGTTTCGATGTAGCCGCTGACATATCTCGCCGGCAAACCGTGTGAGCGCAAGCAAGCAACCTCAAGATGCGCGAGGTCCTGGCAGACCCCACGCCGCCGATGCAGCACCTCTTCGACGGGCGTGGTCACCGTGGTTGCTGCCGGGTCAAAGACAAAATCCTCGTAGATGCGCCGTGTTAAATCGGCTACGGCCTCCAGCACCGGCCGTCGCGGGACGAACGAGGGTTGCGTATATGGGGCGAACTGCTCCGGGGCCGGCACCAGCGGAGAAGGGTAAGTGAATTCAAGCGCTTCCAAGGTCTGCTCCGGATGGCCATCGCGGCAACTCGCCCGCACCCATTCCCACGATGGAGTTTCCAACAGGTCGGGAATGAAGACGGGGTTGACCGCCACCCGGCCCTGAGCAGTTATGACGAAGGTCTTGTGCGAGGTTTCGACTCCCACAAAATGCGTCAGATTGCCAAAGTAATCACTGCGGATGCGCATGGTTTCGGGTCCTGGTTGGACGGAGAGATGATGTTCGAGGCAACGCTGCCTTGTCGAATCGCGTGGGGTCAGCCGCAACAGATGATGTGAGACGGATACCTCCCCGAGGTACTCGTAGGTGCTGGTGTGGCTGATTTCGAACAGAAGTCTTTTCACAGTTACATGCAGTCGGCTAGCTGACGCGTGGCACCGTAAGATTGAAATACCGGCTGGTCACCTGATCGGACAGGACCAAAAGACTGCGGTTCCAGGTGTCCAGGAGGTCGAGCAGGGGCTGGCGTTTTCCCTCAGCCACCGCGGCCGCGAGTTCGGTGAGTTCGGCCGAGCGGACATTCTGGGCCAGGGCCGTCACAAACTCGTGCTCGGCCTGGAGCCCCGAGGTTTTGAGTTCAATGGCCATAATCCGCGCGTGTTCCCGCAACGCTTCGATCTGAAACAGCAGTGAACGCGGATTGGTTTGGTCCCGCAGCAGCAGTTCCAGCACAGCGCTCCAGGCCGGGGTGGCAAAATAACGACGGCGGTAGGTCATGCTGCTATCGGCAATCTCTAACACCGGTTCGAGGACCGCGGCCGGCCGTGCTCGGACGGCCGCCGCGCCAGTGACCAGCCTGAGCACCGCCAGGCCGCGTTCCAGGCGTCGGCCTAAATCCAAAAAGCGCCACCCGAAACCCCTTGTCATGTTCTCCATTTCCATCCCTTCAAAGGCCGCCAGGTCGAGCACCAGTTTGTGAATCAAGGCCGTCGCGCTCGTCAATGGGAGACGCCCCAGCCGTGCCCGCCCGTCCATTTCCAATCGGCCGAGAATGCGCCACATATCGCCGGAAAAACGGTCGCGCACCGCGGCGGCAATCAGGCGGATGCGGCTCAGCAAGTCACGCACACCGCCCATTTGTTCTTGATGATAAAGCAGCCGCAGCATGTGCTCGGATAATTCGCTGCTCGGGAGCGTCCCTTTGGCAGCACCCGGCACGAGTTTCCATTGCGCGGCCAATTGCGCCAACTCGTTCCAATCGCCATGGGTCTCGACGCCGTTTTCGCCGGAAACACGGCCGAAAATGCACCTCAGCACACGGAGCAGTTGTGCGAGTCGCTCGGCGTAGCGGCCCAGCCAAAACAGATGATCGGCGGCGCGGCTGGGCACCCCGGCCGGCGCGCGGTCGCCTAAGAGCGGTTCACGATCTTCAGTCGCCCGCTCGGGCGGCGGCACCGAGCCATCGCTCAGAATCCACGTGTCTTTGCTCCCGCTGCCACTTTGCATTGAAACCAGGAGGTCCTCGGGGCTCTGCGACACCCGTGTCAACCCGCCTGGCAGCACAGCGAAGCGCTCTCCCCCTCTCGCCACATACGCGCGCACGACAATCGAACGGGCCGTAAAACGTCCCTCGGCCCACGCGGGAGCCTGGGAAAGCTTCGGTCGTTCCTGCCCGACGAATTGGCCGGGCGATGCGTTGATCAACTGGCTGAGCTTTGCCCGTTCTTCATCGGTCTGGCCGCACCCGGGCGGATGGCCAGGCAAAGGCGTGGCAGGCGAAGTGGCGAATGCCGGTTTGATGATTAATTCATCGAGGTGCTGCAGAACATAGTGATGTTCCTCGGGTTGGCCACACCACCAGGTAGCCAGCGAAGCCAGCCGCAGCTCCTGCGCCAGCAAGTTCCGGCAGAGCCCTGGCAAAAACGGCAGGAACGCAGGGCTTTCCATCAAGCCCGCACCGAGCGCGTTGGCCACGGTGACATTTCCGGCGCGACAAGCCTCCAGCAGCCCCGAGACACCAAGAAAGGAATCACCGCGCAATTCCAGCGGATCGCAGAACGCATCGTCCACACGGCGCAGGATGACATCGACCGACTGCAGTCCCTCGATGGTCCGCAGGAACACGCGGCGATCGCGAATTGTCAGGTCGGCTCCTTCGACCAGCGCGAAACCAAGATGTCGCGCCAGGTACGCATGCTCGAAATAAGTTTCATTGTGCGGGCCGGGGGTGAGCAGGACAACGTTGGGGTGTTCGCGGCCCTCCGGCGCCAGGCGCAACAGCATCTCCCGCTGTTGCCGAAAGAAGCCGCCGAGCCGCTGGACCTTGCAATTGCGGATTTCCTCCGGCAACACGCGAGAAATAACAGTGCGATTTTCCCAGGCATAGCCGGTTCCGCCAGGCGTCTGCGTGCGATCGGCCAGCACCCACCATTGGCCGTCAGGCGACCGGCCCAAATCGCACGCGTGCAGGTGAACATACACCTCGGAGGGGACCGGGATGCCGCGGCACGCTCGCAAAAAGGCCGGATTGCCATAGAGGAGTTCCGGAGGCAGAAAACCGTCCCTGAGCAGGCGTTGGGGACCGCCGTAAATGTCTGACAGGATCAGATTGAACAGCCGATTGCGCTGGATTAAGCCAGACTCGAGCTGCGCCCATTCTCCGGCCGTGATCAGCAACGGTACCACGTCCAGGTCCCACGGCCGATCCCGTCCCTGCGGATCCCCGTAAATGTTGTAGGTGACCCCATGCTCGCGCAGAATTCGACGTCCGCTTTCCCATCTGGAGGAAAGTTCATGCCGGCCCAGGTGCTCGAAAGAGTGAAGGAGCGGCCGCCAGTGGGGCCGTGGGCGACTGGCGCCCGCCTCGACCTCGTCAAAAACGCCTGGAGCGGCCGCGTAGTGCTCGAGCAGGCCCCCGTGTGGGTCGGCCGGTTCTTGAGTGTCACTCATGCGGTGAGGCCCAACGTAGCAAGAGTCTTTTTAAATGCAACTGGACGTAAAACCCCCAAAACTCCCTCATGCTCGCTTGCATCGGCGCCGCGTTTTTGCCCGAATCCCTTGACTGGAAGCAATGCTTCCATGATGCTCTCGATATGACGGCGACATTGTATAATCGAGGCCAGATGGTAATTCCGGCCAAGGCGAGGAAAGAAGCCCGGCTGAGCCAGGGTGATGTCCTGAGCGTTGAAATTCAAGGCGATGGCCGAATTCTACTCGTGCGTCTGCAAAGACCCAAGAAGCCGAAGCCCGCGAAAGCGCGATTGCTACGACGCAAAGACACGCATCCGGTGCTGATCGGGACTCGCGCCCCTACCGAGCAGGAACTCAAGACCGCGTTGGCTGAGTTTCCATGAAGTACCTGCTCGATACCAACGCGTTGCTGGCGGCGATTCTGACCGTCCACCCAAGCCACGCCCTCACCGATTCCTGGATAAGCCAGAGGGCGCTTGCGAGTTGCCCTCTTTCCGAGTTAGGTTTTCTTCGTATCAGCACTCACCCCCGCGCCTACAACGTCGGCATGGCTCTGGCGCGACAATCATTGGAAGCCTTTTTGGATGCTCACAAGGTGGAACCCATTGCCGATGACCTGCCGGCGCTTAAATCCAAGGCCAGGCGAACCGAGGAGGTAACGGATTGTTACCTGGCCGATTTGGCCGCCGCCAAGGGCATGAAACTCGCCACTCTTGATACGGGCATCACACACCCCGCCGCCGAACTCATCCGGTAATGCTGCGCGGTGGGGCGACTGGCAAACAAGTCGGCGCTGGAGCCGTTACAACCGCGCTTGGCGGCTGCTCGTTGCTCTTCACGCGGCTGGATGCTGCGGACCGCGCCTTGCTCAATACGACCGCATCGGCCTTGAGCACGATCCTGCGCAAATCACCATTCAAAACGTGCCCACTTAATTGCTGAACGTCAGGCTAGGTTCTGCGCAAGTCGAGCGTGAAAGGGAACTCCGCATTCGGCGGTTCGTCTGGCGGCACGAAGGTGCCCTGGGTTGCGCCTTGGGTGAAGAATCGCGTCAGCCGGCGGCTCTCGGCTTCGTAAGCATTGATTGGGAAGGTGTCATAATGCCGGCCGCCGGGATGGGCGGTGTGGTAGGTGCACCCGCCCAGGCTGCGCTGGTTCCACGTGTCATATAGATCGAAAGTAATAGGCGTGTGCACCCCGATGGTTGGTTGGAGGCACTCGGGCGGCTGCCAGGCGCGGTAGCGCACGCCAGCGACACCTTCGCCGTTGGTGCCGGTGGGATGGAGCGGGACACACCGGCCATTGGCGATGACCTGGAACCGGTCGCCGACCAGCCCGCGCGCTTTGACCTGGAGCCGTTCGAGCGAGCTGTCCACGTAACGCACGGTGCCGCCGGGGCCGGCCTGCTCGCCCAGCACGTGCCACGGCTCGAGGGCCGTGCGCAACTCGACCTGCACCTCCCGTTGCACAAATTCGCCGATGCGGGGAAAGCGAAATTCGAGATGCGGCCTGAACCATTCGAGTTGAAAGGGGAACCCGGCTTCGCGCAAGTCAGCCAGCACGTCGCGCAAATCCGTCTCGCAAAAGTGGGGCAACATCCAGCGGTCGTGAATGTCGGTGCCCCACCGTACCAGGCCGTTGCGATAGGGCTCGTTCCAAAACCTCGCAATGAGGCCACGCAACAGGAGATGCTGCGCCAGGCTCATGCGAGCATGAGGCGGCATTTCGAATGCGCGCATTTCGAGGAGGCCCAAACGGCCATTGCTGGTCTCGGGCGCATACAGTTTATCGATGCAAAACTCGGCGCGATGGGTATTGCCGCTCGCATCGATGAGCAGGTTGCGAAAGAGCCGATCGGCAAGCCATGGCGCGACAGAATTTGCGCGGCGCAGGTTCCCGTCCAATTGCTCGAAAGCGATCTCCAATTCAAACAGTGAGTCGTGGCGCGCTTCGTCGATCCGCGGCGCCTGGGAAGTCGGCCCAATGAACATGCTGCTGAATAACCAACTCAGCGACGGATGGTTCTGCCAATAGGCAAGCAGCGAACGCAGCAAATCCGGCCGGCGCAGAATCGGCGAGTCTGCCGGCGTCGCCCCGCCGATGATGATGTGATTGCCGCCCCCGGTGCCCGTGTGGCGGCCGTCCAACATGAATTTCTCAGTGCCCAGGCGCGTCTGCCGCGCCTCCTCGTACAGCACCGTCGTCCGCTCAACCAATTCGTCCCAGGATTTGCTTGGATGCAGGTTGACTTCGATTACGCCCGGATCAGGCGTTACGGCAAGCTTGTTAAGGCGTGGATCGCGGGGCGGGGGTTCGCCTTCAATGACCACCGGCAGCCCAAGCTGCGCGACGGCCGTTTCGATTCCCGCCACCAGGTCCAGATAATCCTCAGTTGTGGCGACCGGTGGCATGAACACATGCAGACGTCCTTCACGCGGTTCGACGCATAAGGCGGTGCGCACGATCCAAGCCGCGCTCTGACCTGGGGCGGGTCGGCGCCCGGATGCGGTTTCCAAATTTGGGGTCGCGGTTTTCGCCTCGCCCACGGCGAGTTGTTGCCGTCGCTGGCCAGGCCGCGCGCCCACCGGTAATGGGGTGCCGGTACTGGGCACGAACCGTTGCGCGAGCTCCGGCGAAGAGCGATAAGGAAACTCAGCCGGTAAATCCACGAACTTCTGTGTCGGGTCTGGCGGGAAAATTCGCGGATTATCTGCTTCACTCACCCAGGGGATAGAATCCAGCGGCAGACGCAGCCCCATCGGCGAGTCGCCAGGAATCAACCAAAGAATGTCGCCGTCGCGCAGAAACCAGGGCCCAGAGGTCCAAGCGGGCTGGCTGGCGGGCGTCATCCGCTGCAAGGGCAGCGCATACCCGACCACCTCGCCCAGACCTTGTTGAAATAACCGCGCAATCCGCTCGCGTTCGTATTCGTCTTTGAGTTTGGAATTATACGGGGTGACGTTCGAGGGCAGCCGCCGCTCTTTCCAGAGGTAATAAAACGCATCCTCGTAAGCGGGCAGCAGAAAACGTGGATGGACGCCGATGACTCTGGCAATGCGCAACGCCAGCGCCCGCGCTTCCTTGGCGCCGAACCCATAATCCTTCGCCTCGTCGGCGATCAGTGAGGGATCATTCCACAGTGGCACGCCGTCTTTGCGCCAATAAGCGGCCAGAGCCCAGCGCGGCAACGGCTCGCCCGGATACCATTTGCCTTGGCCATAGTGCAGCAACGCGCCAGGTGAAAACCGCGCTGCCAGCCGTCTCAGCAGCTCACCGGAAAGCACCCGCTTCTTATGCGAGACGGCGGTGAAGTTCCACTCGGGACCATCGGGATCGTCAACCGAAACGAAGGTCGGTTCGCCGCCCATTGTCAGCCGGACGTCCTGCCGCTCGAGTTCCGCATCGATGGTGTGCCCCAATGCCGCAATCCCGTTCCATTGTTCCTCCGTGTAGGGTTTGGTGACGCGCGGCGATTCATAAATGCGCGAGATGCGCATCTCATGGTGCAGCTTCGATTCGCAGGGGTCAGTTGCGCCGGTGACCGGCGCAGCGCTGCCGGGTTCAGGCGTGCAACTCAACGGCAAATGGCCCTCGCCTGCCAACAAACCGCTCGTGGGGTCCAGCCCAATCCAACCCGCGCCCGGCAAATACACTTCCGCCCAGGCATGCAAATCGGTGAAATCGGCACTTGCCCCGCTCGGCCCATCCAACGATTTCACGTCCGGAGCCAGTTGAACCAAGTAACCGCTGACGAACCGCGCCGCCAGGCCCAGGTGACGCAGCACTTGGACCAGCAACCACGCCGAGTCGCGGCACGAACCGCTGGATTTGACAAGCGTATCCTCAGATGACTGCACCCCCGGCTCCAGCCGGATAACGTATTTGATTTCGTGTTGAACCCGCTGGTTTAGCGCGACGAGAAAATCAATCGTGCGGACGTCTCCAGATTCCGCCTGAGGCGGCCCGGATGAGACGGCATTGGGCACGGGTGCTTTGCCAGGGTGGCGGCAGGTTTCGACGAACCCTTCGACCTTCGGCGTGAGTGGGCTCGGCTCCAAGAACGGCATCAGTTCCTTCTTCAACCCGGGTTCGTAAGTGAACGGGAAATGCGAGGCGCTGCTTTCGAGAAAAAAATCGAAGGGATTATAGACTGCCATCTCGGCCACCAATTCCACCTCGACGCACAATTCTTTGAGTTTTTCAGGAAAAACCAGGCGCGCGTTCCAGTTCGCGAAAGGGTCCTGCTGCCAATTCAGGAAATGCTCCCCGCCGCTGATGCGCTGCGAGTAGCTGAGAATTCGCGTACGGCAGTGCGGCGCCGGGCGCAGGCGCACGACATGCGGCGCATGGGCGACCGCCTTTTCGTAGCTATAGCGGGTCTGGTGATAGAGAGCGACGTGAATGGCCACAGTAGGGTGGGAGTTATTGCACCTGCTGCACCAGCAAGGACTTGGCAGGCTTGGGTGTCTTCAGGGCGAAAAAGGTGTCCGACACGCCGCCGCCAACCTGGTTGACGCGGGTCTGCAGATTGTCGAGATACTCATGCAGGCCGGAAGCGATGACCTCCTCGACACTCGCGAAAGCCAGGTCGGAGCAGAGCTGGCCCAGCAGCTTCTCGCAATTGTGCCGGTAAGTTCCGGATGACGTGCCGGAAATCGCGTATAGCGAATCACGCGCCCCCAGCAGGCAATAATGAATCGCCCGGGGGAACTCCCGATCCAGCAGCAGAAACTCCACGATGGCTTTGGGCAAGATGCGCCCATGCCGTTTGCGATACATCTCGAAGGCGCTGGCCGAACGCAACACCGCCGCCCATTGAATATCGTCGAATGCCGTGCCCACATCGTGCACCGAGCGCAATAACATAAAATATTTCACATCCAGAATGCGCGAGGTCTTGTCAGCCCGTTCGAGCATTCGGCCCAGGTCAAAAAAATGCCACGGCTCGCCGTGCGTCATCGTCGCCTCGGCAATGCCGTTGAAAAGATGATTGGCGTTTTTGACTTGGTCGAAAAACTCGTGCGGGTTGGCCTGCGCACTGGCATCGGCCGCCCTCGCCGTGACCATTAGGTAAAAGGTATTGAGTTGCAGCCACATCTCCGACGAAATGATCTCCCGGATGGTGCGCGCATTCTCCCGCGCCGCGCGGATGCACGAGACAATCGCGTTGGGGTTTTCGGGATCGAAGGTGAGAAAATGGATGACGTTTTGCTGCGTCGCTTTGCCATAGCGCTTGGCAAAGGCGGCGTGGTCCCCGGTGGTATTGACCAGCGCCTCCCACTGCTGGTCTTCGCCCGAAGGAGAATCCAGCATAAGCTGCAGGTTCACTTCGATGAACCGGGCGACGTTCTCCGCCCGCTCCACGTAGCGGCTCATCCAATAGATGGAATCAGCGACTCGGCTCAGCATGATGATTCAGGACCAGGTCCTCTCTCTCAGGCACCGGCGCATCGGCCAGCACCCAGGTGTCTTTGCTGCCTCCGCCTTGAGACGAATTTACCACCAATGAGCCCTTCTTCAGCGCGACGCGCGTCAGTCCCCCCGGCATGACGAAGATATCTTTCCCGTAAAGAATGTACGGCCGCAGATCGACATGGCGGCCTTCGAAATGATCGTTGATCAATGTCGGCACGCGCGACAGTGCCAGTGTGGGCTGACCGATGTAGTTGCGAGGATTGGCTTTAATCTTCTCCGCAAACTCCGCCCGTTGCGCGGCTGTCGAATGCGGCCCTACCAGCATCCCATAACCACCCGATTCATTCGCCGCTTTGACCACCAGCTCATCCAACCGCTCCAACACGTACTTCAAACCCTCCGCCTCCGCGCAGATATACGTCGGCACGTTCGGAAGAATAATCTCCTCCCCGAGGTAGTACTTGATGATGCGCGGCACATACGCATAAACGACCTTGTCGTCGGCGACCCCGCCGCCGGGAGCGTTCGCCAGCGCCACGTTCCCCTTTTCATACGCCTCCATCAGCCCCGGCACCCCGAGCATCGAATCCGGCCGGAAACAGTCCGGATCCAGAAAATCGTCGTCGATACGGCGATAGATCACATCCACCCTTTCGAAGCCTTTGGTGGTGCGCATGCACACGTGCCCGTCCTCCATCACCAGGTCGCGGCCTTCCACCAATTCGATGCCCATCTGTTGCGCCAGGAAGGAATGCTCAAAGTAGGCTGAGTTGTAGATGCCGGGCGTCAGCAACACGCAGCGCGGCTCAGCCTCCTGGTCCGGCGCCAGAAACTCCAGCATATCCCGCAACCGGCTCGGGTAGCTCGACACTGGCTGAATCTTCGACGCCGCAAACACTTGCGGAAACATGCTCTTCATCACCGCCCGGTTTTCCAACACGTAGGAAACCCCGGAGGGACATCGCAAATTGTCCTCCAGCACGTAAATCTGCCCGTCCCGATGCCGCACCAGGTCGCTCCCCGTCACATGACACCAAATCCCCCGCGGCGGATTGAACCCGACGCACTGTCGGCGAAAGGCTTTCGAGGCCAGCACGATCTCCGCCGGCACAACGCCGTCCTTCAATATCTTCTGGTCATGATACAGGTCGTCGATGAACAGGTTCAGCGCCGTGATCCGCTGGCGCAACCCGCGCTCGATGCGATTCCATTCAGTCGCGGTGACAATCCGCGGGACCAGGTCGAAGGGGAAAATCTTCTCCACACCGGCGCTTTCGCCATAGACATTGAAGGTGATGCCCATGTGCAGCAGGGCGCGCTCGGCGGCGCGCTGGCGCTTCTGCAATTCGCCTTCGGGCAGACCTTGAATGTTGCGCATCAACGTTCGGGCGGAAGCGCGGGGTTGCCCCGCTTCACCGAACATTTCGTCAAAAAACTCACCAATCTCGTATTGCTTGAACTGCATGGCACGTCCTCCCAGTCAGCTTGCCTGACCAAGACGTCTCTGGGGTTCCAGTTCGGACTCTTCCCTGAGCACACGTCGTACCATACTGAGTTCCAGCCTTAATTGGGCCAGAGGAGTCGGTCCTGAAGCCTTTTCAATGGTGGTTCTTGTCTCCACTGCGCAAAAAAATCCAGGCAAACCGCTGAAATTGAGTTGTGACGGCCATCAAGGGCTAAGCCAAAAAGGCGCGCAAAAGCACGCCGAATTGAGGAGTCAGTCGAAGTTGGTAGCGCGTACGGGAATCGAACCCGTCTTTCAGCCTTGAGAGGGCCGTGTCCTAACCGATAGACGAACGCGCCTTCCGGTAATGGCATAGGCTACCCAAAGCCGGCCCGAATTCAACCGAAACTATCATTTAGCAGTGGTGTTTTACCCGGACAACCAATATATTGTGACCATGACCGCAAAGATCGTGAGCTGCGCCGCGGCCGGCCTGATTTGGTGTCTCGCCGCCTCAGCGGCCGCTGAAAACGCGATGCCCTACGCCGGGATTATCGAGCGCAATGTTTTCGGCCTTAAACCTGCCCCACCGCCTCCCGATCCCGAGCTTTCCAAGCCGCCGCCGCCCAAGATCACCCTCACCGGCATCACCGATATTCTGGGCAAGAAGCTCGCGCTGATGGAGACCCCGCCGCCGCCGGCCAAAGCGGGCGAAACCGCCAAGTCCAAGCAGTCTTATATGCTGTCAGTCGGCCAACGCAAAGATGATATCGAGGTGCTGGACATTGATTTCGCGTCGCGCTCCGTCAAAGTCAACAATGGCGGCCAGGAGTTTACCCTTACACTGGAAAAGGACGGACCAAAAACCGGCAGTGGCGGGGGGGGACCAGCCCCGTTGCCGGGCGCAGCCCCGACCGGGTTTGGCGCTCCGGGCGGCCCGAGCGGCTTTGCACCCGCAGCGGCTAGTGGCCCCGCCCACTTTCCCATGCCTGTCCGACCGACGCGCACCAGCCCCGGCATGGCCTCGGCCGGAAGCGCGTATCAGCCCGCTGCCAGCGGATTTGGTGCACCCGTAGGTGCCGGAGGCTTTGGAGCTGGCGCGCCGCTCGCGATGAACGGTGTGGGCGGCAATGCCCCGCTCGGCTACGGCAACGCGGGCGCAGGGGCTCAACAAGCGCTAGCCCAGCAGCAACAGCAGCCGGCGTTAACGCCGGAGCAGCAGATCCTGATGATGGAAGCCGAACGCGAGGCCAACAAGAACAACCCGAATTTCCCGCCGTTGCCGCCGACGCCGATGAATCCGAATCCTACTGGAACCGGCGCTGTGCCAGGCCAGGGTGCGACTATTCCCCCGACGCCTGGTCTGCCGCAACTCCCTCGCCCGCCGGGTTACGGTGCTGGGCCGCCGATGCCCCAGTAACGGGCTGAAATACCGACGTTTCAGGCCAGGTACTAGCGGAGGTTTCAATTGAACTTGCGCCGCCTTGCCGCTTTGGTGCTTTTCCGGGTGCTTGGTTTGGCCTTCGCGCCCTCGCACCTACTCCTGGCTCAACCGGCTCCGGCCAAAGAACCCGGGCCCAGTTCGGCCGGGTGGATTACCAACGGGCCTGCGGTGTTCCACACCTCCGCCTTCGAAGGGTTCAGCCCGGCGTCGCTTAACAACCTCGTTTGGACGAACTTGCTCACCCATACCAACGGCCGAACGATGGTGATCTGGAGCGAGCGAGTGCATCCACCGGACTGGCCGGCTTCCCCGCCCAAAGTGCAATGGGACACTTCCGGCCTGATGTGGGGCATGAAAGGGGAGACGGCGCTGAGCCCATGCTGGGAAGGCGAACTGATCTCAGGCCAAATCCCCGTTACGCTGCTGACACGGCGACATGGCTACACCCGCGGCCACTCGATGGGCGAGGATGGGTTTAGTACTCGTTACGCAGGAAAAAAGGTTTGGTTCGTCACGAGGGCCAATCGGCTGGTGCAGGTGAAAATTTTGAGGCAGGTCGTGCGCACGATGGCCGGCAGTGGCCGGGATTATACGATCTTCCTCTTTGACCGCGATTTGCCGGCCACGCTCGAGCCGCTGCGCGTGGTGAGCCCGGCTGATTTGCTCGCGCATGATCCGCCGGTGCCGCAGGCGCCCTGGGTAACCTTCCTCGTCGAGCAAACCGGCAAGGTGAGCGCCGGACTGCCCGGGTTTAGCTTTCCAGCCTATAAAGGCGGCGATTCGGGGGCTCCCAACCTGCTGCCCTTGCCCGGCGAATTGGTGTTTTACGGCGGGCGCACCACCTCGGGCCCGAGCGCGCAGATGCAGGCGGATATGGATGAGCTGTGCCGCCTGGCCCGGCTCAAACCGAGCAAGTACCAAATGCAGCGGGTGAGCCTGGAAGGTTTCCTGCGGTACTGAACTGGGGCGGAGCGCGGGCTTTAGCCCGCAGCACCCTCCGAATTGAAGGTGGGCGGGCAAAAGTTGCGGCGTGCCTGCGCGTTCGGGGCCTTGCTGCGGACAAAGGTCCGCGCCCTACGGACATGTAATTCCCTTATGTCCCACATTAAAACAGGAAAAAACTTATTCGCAGGTCTTGCGTTCCGGGCGCAGTAGGAATAGGTATGACGGTCGGCCCGGCGTTGCGTTCTGGATGTGGCGATCCCTATGCGGCGTGCGTGAGCAAAAATTGTTGTAAAAAAACCAATTGACGTTTACTGCCGATGCACAATAATCAGCGGCTTTCTGAGCGTATGCGGCGACTGAAACAACGGACCAACAGCAACGCGGCGCACCGGCAATTCCGGAATTGCGCGGGCGGGGCTGGGAAGTAGCCGGGTCGCAACGCCGGAGTGTAACGATTGACATGTCAGCGATCTTTCCGAAATGGACCAACCGCTTGCCGGTGCTGGGTATTGTCGGGGTGGTGCTGGTCGTTTCGGCTTTAGTGGCTGGCGCTTGGTACTATCTGACACCCAAGTATGCGCGGGTGGGCTATCAACCGATCCAGCCGGTGGCTTTCTCGCATGCGACCCACGCGGGCCAGCTCGGCATTGATTGCCGGTACTGCCACAACGCCGTCGAGAAATCCTGGTACTCGAATATCCCGGCCAGTTCCAAGTGCATGAACTGCCATAACCAGGTGTTGAAAGATGACCCGCGCCTGGAGTTGGTGCGGGAGAGCGCCGCCACGGGCAAACCCATCCCCTGGATTCAAATCCATCGCGTGCCGGACTTCGTCTATTTCAACCACTCGGTTCATGTCAACCGTGGAATCAGTTGCGTTGAGTGCCATGGGCGCATTGACCAAATGGACCAGGTCTATCAAGTGCAATCCTTGAGCATGACGTTTTGCCTGGACTGCCACCGGCACCCCGAAACCAAGCTGCGGCGGTTGGATAAAATTACCGACCTGGCCTGGCAGCCTACCACGCCCGAACAACAAGAGACTTTCGGCAAACAGGCTATGAAGGACTGGAAAGTCGAATCGCTGCAAACCTGCTCCGCCTGTCACCGATGAAATCTGCACCGCATGTAGAACCCAGCAACGGCCGCGCTTATTGGCGCGGGCTGGACGAATTGGCCGGCACACCGGAATTCCGGCAATTTGTCGAGCGAGAGTTTCCCGAGGGCGCCAGCGAGTGGGCGGACCCGGTGTCGCGGCGGCAATTTGTGCGCCTGATGTCGGCGTCGTTTTTGCTGGCTGGCCTGGGGGTGGCCGGCAGCGGTTGCCGCAGGCCGGTCGAGCGCATCGAGCCTTTCGGGCAAATGCCGGAGAACTACGTCCATGGAGTGCCGGAGATGTACGCGACGGCCATGCCAACGCGCACCGGCGCGATCCCGGTGGTCGCTCGCTCGAATGACGGTCGGCCGACGAAGGTGGAAGGCAACGCGCTTTTCCCAGGCAGCAATGGCGGCACCGACCGCTACGCGCAGGCGTCGGTGCTGGACCTGTACGATCCGGACCGCGCGAGGCATTTCAAGCAAGGGCAATTCGTCACGACGCCCGCGGCGGCCATGGACTTTCTGGCCGGGTTGGCGCGGCAATCGGCCGCGCGGTCAGGCCAGGGTTTGTGTTTTCTTAGCGAAGCCTCGACTTCACCTTCCCGCAGGCGGCTGCAGGAAGTGGTTAGCGCCAAATACCCGAACGCGCGCTGGTTCAGTTATGACCCGCTGGGGCTGGAGGTGCATCGCCGTGCCGCCTCGCAGGCGTTCGGCCAATCCGTCACACCGCTTTGGGAGTTCGACAAGGCCGACGTCGTTTTGGCGCTTGATTGTGATTTCCTCGGCAGCGAGGACGATGTTCATAATCACATTCGCCGGTTCGCCGAAAAGCGCCAGATTGAAACTCCGGCCGGCTCGCTCAACCGGTTGTACACGGTTGAAGGAGTGATGTCGTTGACCGGGTTCAATGCGGACCATCGGTTGCGGGTGCCCAGCAGTGCGGTGGTGGAGGTGGCTAAAGCTCTGCTGGCGGAAATCCAGAAGGGCAGCCCAAGCACAGTGAATTCAGGCACGCCACAACTTCCCGCCGAAGTTGATCCCCGCTGGATCACCGAATGCGCGAAAGACTTGGCCGCCAACCGCGGCCGGAGTTTGGTCGTCGCCGGGCAGCGACAGCCGCTCGCGGTTCACCTGCTGGCGCACGCGATGAACGCAGCGCTGGGCAACCTCGGTAAAACGGTGTCGTTCATCCCGGCGCCACAAAGTGGCGAAGGCACCCTCGAGCAGTTAGCCGGCGCGCTGAACGGGGGGCAGGTCGAGACGCTGGTGATTCTCCACGCTAATCCGGTCTATAACGCGCCGGCAGATTTGGACTGGGCGAAGGTGCAGCGGAAGGCTCACACCGTGGTGCGGCTCGGATATTACGAGGATGAGACTTCGGAATTTTGCGACTGGCATCTGCCGGCCACGCACTACCTGGAATCCTGGGGCGACGCCCAGACCACCGACGGCACCTGGGTCCCGATTCAGCCATTGATCGCGCCGTTGTTCGGCGGTTGGACCGAGTTGGAGGTGCTGGCGCGCCTAGCCGCCGCACCGGTGACCGCGCCGTATGAAATCGTGCGCGAGACCTTCGCCGGCCTTAAGGGTATCCAAGACGTCGAAGCGGCCTGGCGGAAATTCCTGCACGACGGTTTCCTGGCCGGTTCGGCGAGCAAAGCAATCGAGGTCAAGCTCGACGCGAATGTTGTGGGCCAGGCGCTGAATGGCCCGAGTGCGGGCGCCCCCAGCAGAGACAGTTTGGAAGTGGTTTTCCAGCGCGATTACAGCGTTGATGACGGCCGCTACAACAACAACGGGTGGCTGCAGGAGATGCCCGATCCGGTGACGAAGCTGACCTGGGACAACGCGGTGTTGCTGAGCCATAAAACGGCGCGAAGGCTCGGCGTCAGCAACCTGGATGTGGTCGAGGTGAAACTGGGCGGTCGCAGTGTGCGCGGGCCGGTGTGGGTGCAGCCTGGGCAAGCGGATTACACGGTGGCGTTGGCATTGGGTTACGGCAAACCCAAGCCGGGCCGGGTTGGTTATCAAACCGGCTTTGACGTTTATCCGTTGCGCACCAGCCAGGCGCCGTCCATTGCTTCAGGCGCTACTTTAACCAAGACCGCAGCCACCTACCCGCTTTCCTGCACGCAACATCACTGGTCGATGGAGGGCCGGCCGATTGTTCGTGAGGTCAATCTCGACCAATACCGCGAGCACCCGGAGTTCGCCAAAGAGGAAATGGAGCAGGAGGAGCATTTGCCGGTGGAGTCCCCGCTGTATCCGAATCCGTTTAACGAGCTCAAGAAGCACGGCATTCACCAGTGGGGCATGGCGATTGACCTCAACCGGTGCGTGGGTTGCTCGGCGTGCATGATGGCCTGCCAAAGCGAGAACAACGTGCCGATTGTCGGTAAAGACCAGGTCGCCCGCAGTCGCGAAATGCATTGGTTGCGCATCGACCGCTATTATTCCGGCCCGCCAAACCAAAGCGGCAGCTTTACTTACAAGGCCGATGAGGACCAGCAGTACGAGCCCTGGCTGGCCAATCCGCAAGTGGTGACCCAGCCAATGCTCTGCCAGCATTGCGAAGCCGCGCCCTGCGAGAATGTGTGCCCGGTGAATGCGACGTCACATGACGCGGAGGGGCTCAACGTGATGACCTACAATCGTTGCGTGGGCACCCGCTATTGCAGCAACAACTGCCCGTATAAGGTCCGGCGTTTTAACTTCTTCGATTACAATAAGCGGCCGTTGAATCATCTGTACCTGGGTCCGCTGGCCAAGCGCCCGCCCGAAGAAATCGAGTTGGCGAAGATGGTGAAGAACCCACAGGTCACCGTGCGCATGCGCGGGGTGATGGAGAAGTGCACTTATTGTCTGCAACGCATCGAGCAGGCGAAGATCGCGCAAAAGGTCAAGGCGCGGGACTCGGGGGATGTCGTAGTGCCCGAAGGGACCTTCACCACGGCGTGCGCGCAGGCCTGTCCGGCCGGAGCAATTGTGTTCGGCAATCTCAAGGACCCGAACAGCCGCGTCTCCAAATTGAAGAGCCTGGACCGCAACTATCCGGTGTTGCAGACGCTGCTGACCAAACCGCGCACGACTTACCTTGCCAAAGTGCGTAATCCCAATCCGGCGATGCCGGATTATGACAAGGCCGGGCCGTTCACTTTCCAAAATTACGAGAAGAAAATGGGCAATCCGTTTATCGAGCACCCGGTTGAGGGCAGGAAAGGAGCCGAATAATGGCGGCGGGGGCCTCAACGATGCCGGCGTCTCATGGTGCGCCGGTGGATGTGCCGCAGCCGCCCAAAGAGCTGGAGCGGATCCCGCTGGTGGCCAACCAGCGCAGCTTCGGTTGGATTTCCAACCGGATTGCGTCGTTGTGCGAAGACCGGGCGCCGATCTGGTGGTGGGTGTTGTTTGTGCCGAGCGTGCTGATGCTGGGCATGCTGATGTTCATGATTAGTTACCAGGTGTCCACCGGTGTGGGTGTCTGGGGCAATATGCGCCCGGTGATGTGGGCGTGGGACATCGTCAACTTTGTGTGGTGGATCGGCATCGGCCACGCCGGCACACTGATCTCCGCGATTCTTTTCCTGTTGCGCCAGCGGTGGCGTACCGGCGTCAACCGCGCGGCGGAAGCCATGACCATCTTCGCCGTTATGTGCGCCGGCATTTATCCCGCCCTGCACGTCGGCCGCGCCTGGTACGATTGGTGGCTGTTCCCGATTCCCAATTCCAACTCGATCTGGCCTCAGTTCCGTTCGCCGCTCATGTGGGACGTCTTCGCCGTCTCCACCTATTTCACTGTCTCGGTGCTGTTCTGGTATATGGGCCTGATACCCGATTTGGCCGTGATGCGTGATCGGGCCAAGACCCGCGCGCGGCAGTTCCTCTACGGCCTGTTCGCGCTGGGCTGGACCGGCTCAAACCGGCACTGGAGCAATTACGAAAAGGCCTACCTCATCCTGGCCGGGCTCTCGACGCCGCTGGTGCTGTCGGTGCACTCGATCGTGTCCCTGGATTTCTCGGTCTCCCAGTTGCCGGGCTGGCATACGACGATCTTCCCGCCTTATTTCGTTGCCGGCGCGGTGTTCTCGGGCTTCGGGATGGTGCTGTCGCTGCTGATTCCATTGCGGTCGATGTTCAAGCTGCAGGACCTTATCACGATGCGGCACATCGATGTGATGTGCAAAGTGACGCTGGCGACCGGCTCAATCGTAGGCTACTCCTACCTGATGGAGTTTTTGATTGCCTGGTATAGCGGCAATCCCAACGAGCGTTTCCACTTCATCAACCGTGCGCTGGGTCCATACCAGTGGGCGTGGTTCTTCATGATCGGCTGCAACGCGCTGGTGCCGCAAGTGTTCTGGTTTAAGAAGGTCCGTCAGAACCTATTGCTGATTTTCATCGTCTCGATTCTCGTCAATGTCGGGATGTGGTTCGAGCGGTTCGTGATTATCGTCATCTCCCTGTACCGCGATTTTCTCCCGTCGAGCTGGAGCTATTACCATCCCACCTGGGTCGATATTTGCACCTACATCGGCACGTTCGGCCTGTTCTTTACGTGTTTCCTGTTGTTCATCCGCTTTCTGCCGATGATTGCCATTTCCGAGGTCAAGGGTGTCACGCCGCAATCCGACCCGCACCATCCGCTGGGCGGCGCCAAAGTACTGGAGGTGGAGCATGACTGAGTTTGGCGCCACCCGGACTTACGGCATTGTGGCTGAGTACACAAACGCCGCGGCCGTGCTGCACGCCGCCGAGAAAGTGCGTGAAGCCGGCTACCGCAAGTGGGATGTCTTTACCCCCTTCCCGGTGCACGGGATGGACCGCGCGATGGGCTTGCGGAATTCGAAGGTGGGTTGGTTCGCGTTTTTGGGCGGTGTGGCCGGGTACGCGTCGGGGATGCTGATGATTTGGTTCATGAACACATTGGACTACCCGATCGTGATTGGCGGCAAACCGATGTTCAGCCCGTTCTCGGCTTTCCCGCCTTCCTACGAATTGACGATTCTTTTCGGCTCGTTTGGTTCGCTTTTGGGGATGCTGTTCCTGAATCGTTTGCCGCGTCTGCACCATCCGCTGCTCAAGAACAAGCGGTTTTCTCTGGTCACCCACGACCGCTTCTTCGTGGTGGTCGAATGCGATGACCCGAAATATTCGGAAACGGAAACGCGCAAGCTGCTCGAAGAGGTCGGCAGCCGGCACATCGAATTGGTGGAGGAATAACGATGCGCTATTTTCTAGCTCTATACGTGTTGTGCATCGCTGTAGTCATTGGCGTATTGGGCTTCCGCGGCACGCATTTCCATAAGACTTCGCTCTATATTTTCCCCGATATGGAATGGCAGCTAAAGTTGCGGCCGCAACAGCCCGATCCCTTTTTTGCCAATGGCCGGACCTCGCAGCCGCATGTGCCGGGCACGATTCCGCGCGGGATCCCCATCCAGACTCCCGCCGGGTTGGTCTATCCTTACGAGGAGGTGCCGGTGAACACGGGCCGGGTCACCGGCGCCACGAATTTCGTCGAACTGAACCCGCTGCCGATTACCGCCGAGTTGCTCGAGCGCGGCCAGCAGCGGTTCAATATCAATTGCTCACCGTGCCACGGCCGCCTGGCCGATGGCAACGGCATCACCAAGAAGATCGGCGCGATGTTGGTGGTGGCCAACCTGCATGACAAACGCATCGTGGAAATGCCCGATGGCGAGATTTTTTACGTGATCACCAATGGCCGCAACAATATGGGTCCCTATGGCCCGAGTGTGACGGTCCCGGACCGCTGGGCGATTATCGCTTACCTGCGGGCCCTGCAACTGGCGCAACTGGGGACGGCCGATGACCTGCCGCCGCAACTGCGCTCGAGTTTGAAGAAGTAGCTATGAACAACCCACCCGCACCCGCGCCGCTGGACCTTGGCAAATGGCGGAATGTGCCATTGCTGCTGATGGTAGTGGGCGGCGCCATTTCGTTGCTCGGGTTTTTTCTGAATCGCCACGAGTTTGCGTTTCATTGGCTGACGGCGTTCATGTTTTTCCTCAGCTTCGGCGTGGGGGCGATGTTTCTGGTGATCGCGCATCACTTGTTTGACGCCGGCTGGTCTGTCCCCATCCGAAGATTCTGCGAGCACATCGCAACGCTGATGTTTCCGGCGATGGCGGTGCTGTTCATCCCCATCGCGTTGATGGCGCCCACGCTTTATAAATGGATGGACGAGAACCCGCTTATCGACCGCTCGCTGCGCGTTAAGCTGCCGATCTTTACCCGCGCCGGTTTTTACATTACCTCGGCGGCCTGTTTTCTGG
Source organism: Verrucomicrobiia bacterium (assembly GCA_035934555.1). GTDB lineage: Bacteria > Verrucomicrobiota > Verrucomicrobiia > Limisphaerales > UBA8199 > DASYXT01. The sequence continues at coordinate 90,651 of DASYXT010000077.1, forward strand.
TGTGGTGGTTTTTGTCGCGGGCACTGCGGCGCTGGTCGTTGCGGCAGGATCAAACCGGGGAGGCTCGCTGCACCTACCGGATGCGGTTCTACTCGGCACTCGGGGTGGTGCTCTTTGCGCTGAGCGTGACGGCGGCGGCGCTTCTCTGGGTGATGGCGTTGCAGCACCAATGGTTCTCGACCATGTATGGCGTTTATTACTTCGCCGGCAGCACCTTTGTGACGCTGGCCACAGTTTACGTCATTACGATGGTGCTGGACCAGCGCGGCATCCTCACCGAGGTGTTGCACGAGCACCAATACTACTTCATCGGCTCGTTGCTGTTCGCTTTCACCGTCTTTTACGCCTATGTCGCCTTTGCTCAGTACTTCATCATCTGGAATGGCAACATGCCGGAGGAGACCTTTTGGTATGTGCTGCGCGAAAGAGGCACCTGGTGGGATATAGGGTTGATTATTATCTTCGGCCATTTCTTTGTGCCTTTCCTTGGCCTGCTGCGCATCGATGTGAAGAGCAACTTCACTTACATGACCGCCATGGCGGTTTGGGCCTGGCTCATGCGCTGGACTGATATGGCCTTTAACATCCTGCCGGTGGTCCGCCCCGAAGGTTACCCCTGGCAATGGCTCTGGCTCGGTTTTGGCTGCTGGGCTTTCATGGGCGGCTTGCTCACCATGTTGTTCCTGCGCGAATACGGGAAGTACGCGCCTTATCCTATTAAGGATCCGCGCCTGATCGAGGCGATGGGCTTTTATCATCCGGTTCCGACCCAGATTTCCGGCGGCGAGTTGGGCGAAACCGATGAACTGCGTGACGCGCCGCCGCAATTTGGAGGCACCAACCGATGAACCCCGAACGCACCCCCGGGCGTACGGCGATTGTCTATATCTTCGCCATACTAGGCTCGTTCCTCATCATCGGCGGGATGGTGTGGGCCATGCGGGCCTTCACGCGGCCTGCGCCGCTGGGTGAAGCGCGGGCCGCCGAGCGCGCCAAAGCGCTCGCCGAATTGCACGCCAGCGAAGCCGAGGCGCTCGAACATCCCGGTTGGGTGGACCCGACCAAAGGCATCGTGCGCCTGCCCATCTCGGTCGCAATGGATATGGTGCTGCGCGAGTGGGGCCAGAATCCGGCCGCCGGCCGGAAGGACTTGATTGCGCGCGTCGAGAAGGCGACCGTTCCGCCCCCAAAAGCGCCTGAGAAACCCAGCCCCTTCGAATAGTCCGTGTTGGCCGGAACCATGAACGAGCGCCCGTCACTATCGCCCGGCACAAACCTGGTTGCTCCTCCGACGGTTTCGGACTTGGAGCTGTCCTGTCGCCTGCCGTTGCTGGTGTTGTTTATCAGCGCTGCCGTTTGGTTTTTTATCGGCTCGTTATGCGCGTTGCTGGTTTCGATTAAGTTTCATGCGCCTGCTTTCCTCGCCGAACCGGCCTGGCTCACCTACGGCCGGCTGCGGCCGGCGGGATTCGATGCTTTTCTCTACGGCGGGTGTTTGCAGGCGGGATTGGGCGTGGGCATTTGGCTGCTCGCCGATTTGGGCCGGACGCTTGCGCCCAGGCTCGCACTGACCTGGGGCGCCGCTTTCTGGAACTTTGCTGTGACGATTGGCTTTCTTGGGGTTCTGGCCGGCGACAGCACCGGTTTTGTCGGCCTGGAGATGCCCTCGTATTCAGCGGTGCCGTTGTTTGTCGGGTATGTGTTGCTTGGGGTTTTTAGCGTGCTGCTGTTTCATCGTCGGCGTGACCCGGTGGCCTTTCCTTCTCAATGGTTGTTATTGGCGGCGTTGTTTTGGTTTCCCTGGATTTATTCCACCGCGGAGTTGCTATTGGTTGCCTACCCGGTGCGTGGCGTGGCCCAGGCCGTGATTGACTGGTGGTACTCGAATAACCTGTCGGTAGTCTGGTTGACATTGGCCGGTTTCGCGGCTGTGTTTTACATGGTCGCGCGCCATGCGCGCCGGCCGCTGCATAGCCATTACCTGGCGCTGATGGTTTTTTGGCTGATGCTGTTGTTTGTTAGTTGGGCGGGCATCCCGAACTCGGCGCCCGTGCCCGTCTGGATGCCCACCGCCAGCACAATTGCGACAGTGCTTTTAGTCATTCCCATCATCGCCCTCGCGCTCAACGTGCACGGCACGCTCGCGGGCAACTATGCGGTGCTGCGCGGCAACGCGCCCTTGCAGTTCGTCCTGTTTGGCGTGGCGGCTTTCGTTGCGGCGAACTTGATGCGGGTGTGCGGTACGCTGGCCGACTCCGGCCAGGAGCTGCATTTCACCTGGTTCACGGTCGCCACGCGCCAACTGCACGCATATGGCTTCTTTGCCATGGTGATGTTCGGCGCGGTTTACGAGATTCTGCCGCGTATTATGGGCCTTGCATTTCCCTGGCCGCGCCTGGTGCGGCTGCATTTTGGGCTCGCGGCGGCCGGCATCGTCTTGCTGGTGGTTCCATTGGGGATTGCCGGCGTGGTGCAGGATTTTCAACTGCTTAACCCAAGCGTGCCCTTCCTGGACATCAGCCGCACCAGCCTGGCGTTCCTGCGCGTCAGCACTATTGGCGACCTGCTCCTCGCCGCCAGCCAATTTTTGTTCCTGGGCAACGTATTGGCTTTAGTTGCGCAATTCTACCGGGTGCGCACCAAGGCCGCTTACCTGCTGGTCACCGCGGACCTGTTTAAACCAGCGGGGGCCAAGGTATGAAATACGGCCCGCTGATTTTCCTGGCAGCTTTGTTGGCGATGGCCGGGTCCTGGATGGGCCTGGTGCTGGTGCCGCAGCTCCAGGTCGGCGAGTTGGTGCAGACCAACACCGTCCCGGAGAACGCTACTTACCCGCTGGCGCGCCCGGGTCTGGCCAGCGAAGGGCTGCAGGTCTATCGCGCCAATGGTTGCGCCTCGTGCCACACCGAGCAGCTCGGCCAAACTTCCACCACCTGCGAAGTCGTCCTGGCGGCGGTGGGCACCAACCAAAGCGCGCTGCTGTCGGCGCTGCTGAAGGTTAAACCCGAGTTGGGCGAAGCCACTGCAAAAACGATGCTCACCGAACTGCCGCAAACCGTTCTGGTCGCCACAAACCGCGAGGACGCCGATGCGGTTGCCAAGGACCTTGGGGTGGGCGGTGCTAAAGCCCGAATCCGGATCGTTCCCCAGGGGCCGGACCTGGCGCGCGGCTGGGGCAAACGCCGTACGGTCGCGGAGGATTTTCTGTTTGATTACCCGGTGATGCTTGGGGAGGTGCGCATTGGCCCGGACCTCGCGGACGTCGGCACCCGCCGGCCGGACCCGAACTGGCATCTGCGCCATCTGTATGCGCCGCAAATCGAGGTAAAGGGCTCGGTCATGCCGCCGTATCGCTTTCTGTTCGAGACGCGCCGCATCGATCAGGCGCCGTCTCCCGACGCGCTGAGTCTGCCGCCGCAGCTTGCGGCCAAACCCGGTTATGAAATCGTGCCGCGACCGGCGGCCAAGGCGCTGGTGGCCTACCTGGCCAGCCTGCGCGTGGATGCATCGCTGTTCGTCGCGCCCTACAGCGTGGCGACGCCGGCGGCTACAAACCAGCCGGCAGCCTCGACAAACTCGGCGGCGAGCGCGAGCACCAATTCACCCCCCAAATGAACCCGGAGCCGACCCAGCCTCAGCCCGCAGCACCGGAGCCGCCGCGCCCCACTGCTGAGCGCCGGCCTGTCCCGGTTTGGCTCTTCGTGCTCTTTTTCATTCTTTTGTATTGGGCGATGTTTTACTTCGACCAACGCAGCGCGTGGGGCAACCAGTACGTCTATGCCCCTTATCACTCGTACGCTCAGCTTGAGACCTTCCAAGCCGGCGCTGGCGGCGGCAACGCCCTGGGCAAGCAGTTCTTCGATAACGTCTGCGCTCTCTGCCACAATACCGACGGCTCCGGCAAGCCCGGCCAGGCCCCGCCCTTCATTGGCTCCGAGTGGGCTGAAGGGCCGCCCGCCCGCATGATTCGCATTCCCCTCGCCGGGTTGACCGGCCCGATCACCGTGCATGGCCAGGAATACAACCTGACCTCCATGCCGGCGATGGGCGCGGCGATGACCGACGAGCAACTGGCCGCCGTGCTGACTTACATCCGCCAAAGCTTCGGCAACAAAGCTTCCGAGATCACCCCGGAGCAGGTCAAAGCTGTCCGCGCACAAGTGGGCAGCCGCACCCAGCCGTGGACTGTGCCGGAGCTGCAGAGCGTTCAGTGAAATCAGTGAAATTGGCTTGCACCCCGCCGCCCGGCCTGCTTCATTATCCTGGTCCTGCGCATATGGTGGAATTGGCAGACACGCTACTTTGAGGTGGTAGTGCCGTAAGGCGTAGAGGTTCAAGTCCTCTTATGCGCACCACTTTTTCCTAAGAAATGGACCGCTTTACTTGCTCCCGCAAATCTTTTGCCCGCGTTCAAAAGTATTTCCATCCGGTCGGAATTTTGTCCTCGGCGCTGCCTTCGATGCGATAAGTTGGTAGTGACCATTTTGCATGCTGCTGCTTGCTGGTTGAACCATAGCCGGATTCATTCCACACATAAAAGCTGCTGATATGATCGGCTGAATCATAAAGAAACGAGCTGAAGGTTTCGTGTCCGGAATCAACTGGATTAATGGTCAAATTCCATTGCCACATCACCCTTTCAGGAACAACAACGTTGAAATGATCATGGGTTCCAGCCGGAAGATGAACCTGCTTTCCGCGCTCAATGGAGATGATGTATTCGGTGTTGCGATCCCATTTCCAAGGCA